>PBDQ01000035.1 GCA_002717465.1 Chloroflexota bacterium | reverse complement strand
TGTTTGTCATGGTCATCATGGTCGTCATGTTTGTCATGGTCGTCATGTTTGTCATGGTCGTCATGTTTGTCATGGTCATCGTGTTTGTCATGTTTGTCATGGTCGTCATGTTTGTCATGGTCGTCATGGTCGTCATGTTTGTCATGGTCATCGTGTTTGTCATGGTCGTCATGTTTGTCATGGTCATCGTGCTCGTCTTCGTATGGCCTTAATGCTATGTTTGCATCTACTGTGACTATTTCTGCAGAAGAGTCTTCAACCATGTTTTCTATCCAATGGTCTAGTTCATTGCCGATGGCAAGAATCAGATCTGCTTCTGACACTTTTATAATGTCTGATGGACTTGCTTCATAGGTATGCGGCGAGTCTCCTGGATCCATCACAAGTGTGACATTGGCTTTATCGCCGGCTATCTGCGCTGCTATATCGTATACAGGGTAAATTGTAGCGCTTACGTTTATTTTTTGTGTCTCAGTGGCAGGTTCACTTACTGCAGTGGTCTGTTCGCCTGTTTGCGCCTCAGATGCCGCTGGTGTTGATTGCTGACACGCTATTGCCAGACCAGCTAGAAGGACTACGAGAGAGAAGTATTTCAATGTTCTTGTAATGTGAGTCATTTTTAGTTAAATTGCTCCAATGGTGAATGCGAGGATAGTATAAATGAGAATGAGTCTCATTGTCAAATATTTTCTGGTAAAAATAATAAATATAATTCCAACGTGATAAAATAGAGGAAACTCACTTAACTAATAAGGATTTGTCTTAAGGAAGGGAACGTATCGTGGACCGTTCACAAGTTAGAATGTCACTTAAATCGAAAGGGATAGCAGCTACTAAGCCTAGAGTGTTGCTGTTGGAAATTCTGTGGGGAATAAACGCTCCCATTTCGGTGCAACAACTTTACCAAAGTAACAGTGAAAAATTTGCCTTGTCCACATTGTACAGAGTTGTTAATGATCTAGCCACGGCTGATATCATAGAAACTTTTACCTCCCCAGACCAGAATATATGGATTGAAATTAAAGCAGAAGACGGGCATCATCATCATTTGTATTGTGAATCTTGCGAGACAGTGATTGATATAGAAATGGATGAGGAATTTGAGGCTTCTATAAGCGACCTGCGGGACCAATTAAGCAAGAAATACAATATTACGATAGTAGATCATTCGTTTGAATTGTATGGAAAATGTTCTGGAAATGTTCATTGTGCGTGTAATTTAGATTAATAATGCTCTTCAACAAAATCCAATATTGGTTCTGGATGTTATTTGTCGGTATAGCAGGATGTGGATTGGACATTCCTGTTAAAGGATTATGTTGACTCTAGGCAGGAAGGCAAGGTTGCTTTCAGGCTAGTTTACAAGATTAACCAGGGAACCACTTTGCTGTACGATTAACCACCCACACCAACATCAACATCACCGGTACTTCTATCAGCACTCCGACTACAGTAGCTAGAGAAGCGCCTGAATTTATACCAAACAAGGTTATTGCTACAGCGACAGCTAGTTCGAAGAAATTAGATGTTCCTATCAAGCATGCCGGCCCTGCAATATTGTGCGGTAGTTTTATTAAATACGCTATAACGTAACCAAGTATAAATATAGATAAGGTTTGTATAGTAAGTGGTATGGAAATTAAAACTATATCTCTCAATTGAGTACTGATCGTATCAGACTGTAGTCCAAATAAAATAATTACTGTCAGGAGTAAGCCTATAATAGATAAAGGCTTAGCCAACTGGATTAATTTACTGAGTCTGCGATCGTCAGTGGCAATGAGGATCTTTCTTGTTACTACCCCTGCTATTAAGGGGATAAGTATGTACAGTACGACAGAGGTTATAAGAATATTCCAAGGCACTTCTATATTACTGATTTCGAGTAACAGCCCTGCGATTGGTGCAAAAGCAACAATCATTATAAGATCGTTGATAGACACCTGCACAAGAGTGTAATTAGGGTCTCCTTTGGTGAGGGAGCTCCATATAAATACCATTGCGGTACATGGAGCTACTCCAAGCAATATCATTCCTGCTATATATTCATTTGCCAGACTAGGCTCTAGGATGCTCCCAAAGATAATTTTCAAAAATAACCATGCTAAGAGAGCCATGCTAAATGGTTTGATTGCCCAATTGATTATTAATGTTAGGATAAGGCCTTTGGGTTTAACAAAGACTTTTGTAAGCCCAGTTACTTCTACTTGGCACATCATTGGGTAAATCATCAACCATATCAATATGGCGATGATAACATTGGTGTTAAATATAGTTAGTTCAGAGATTGTCGTGAAAAGGGATGGTATCACTAGTCCTAGTAACCACCCAATTAATATGCTGGATGCTATCCATATAGTCAGATATTTTTCAAATATTCCCATTTATCGCCTATACTATATTTATATTTTGTATGGTTTTCTATATATTTAAGATGAACCTCTCGCGAATTTGGTTGCCTTTTTTACAGTAATTTGGACTTAACCGTGTTAGGCTAAGTAACTGTATGTTCAAGTTACGCTCATTCAATCCCAAAAAACTTTATCATGGTTGGTATGTCTCATTTGCTGCTTGCTGTAGTGAACTTGGGAATCACTGTGCCTCAATTACTTTATTAAGCTTATTCGTGATGCCTATGGTGCAGGAGTTTGGATGGTCTAGAACTGTAATATCTGTTCCTGCTAGCTTAGGGAGTGTGTTTGGTGCGGCATTAAGTCCATTTGTAGGTAAATTAGTGGATGTGTATGGGGCGCGATACATATTGCCTCTGGCAGCAGTAGTGCTTGCATTAAGCTGTTTGTATATGTCTATGCTACAGACCATTCTGGCCTTTTTTATAACATATACGATAATCCGGACCATTGACCAAGGTGTGATTAATAGTGCTACATATCCCACAGTAGGCAAATGGTTTGCCAAGTATAAGGGTAGAGCAACTTCATTGATCATGCTCACAGGAGCTATAGCAGCGGCTATAAGTGGGCCGTTGTATCAATTAATCATAGGAGAATTAGGTTGGAGAATAGCTTGGATAACCTTAGCATTGTTCCCCGTGATTTTTGGCATATTACCAGCATTTTTATTAATACGGAAAAATCCTGAAGCAATGGGATTAGCTGTTGATGGAATCTCTTCCGGTTCAAATTTACAACAAAGTACGACTTATGTTCGTGAATGGACCGTAAAAGAAGCAGTAAGAACACGATTTTTCTGGTGTGTATTTGTGTCATTATTTATGGTTGGTGCAGCAGGGCCGGGAATCACCTTGCACTTTGCAGCACACTTATCTCAACAAGGTGTGTCTCCTGTAATAATCGGTTCTACAGTTTCCGTGTTTGCAATTTCTGGAGCGATTGGTATTACTATAGCAGGTCTATTAGCAGACCGTTTCAATATTAAATACTTGATGATAATTGGTTGTAGTGTTGCGACTTTAAGCCTAGTCATATTAATTAGGGCAGATTCGATGTTAGAGACATTTATATTTGTTTCTGTTTGGGGCTTTTCGTTAATTACAGTACATCCATTAATTCCGGTTCTGTGGAACAATGTGTTTGGTCGAGAGATATTAGGCACGATTAATGGTCTAAGTAGAGTTACTCTAGTAATGGGTTTAGCTGTCGGGCCAGTTATATCTGGATTTATATATGATTTAACGAATGCATATCAAGGAGCTTTTTGGGTATTTATGGCAGGGTCTTTCGTCAGTGTCATATTATTGATTGTATCGGGTAATCCCAATAAAAATCGAAAATAGATCACCTTCAACATTGTAATAAATTACTGACACATCGGAATACAAAATTAACAAATTTATGTGACAATATTTTGACCCGATTGATCATCAATTGGAATATTATTGTGGAGATTTGTGATGGTGAGTTCCTTGAAAAAAATGAAGCTAATAGCGATTAGCGCAACGATGTCTTTGTTGCTAGCTGCTATGCTGGCATGCAATATTGGCGGTGAGGCTGATGCCCCAGCTGCTGAACCGATGGCATCAGAACCCATTAAGTTTGGGATGATATTAGTCGGACCGAGAAATGATAGAGGATGGTCTCAAGCTCATCATGACGGTGGTGCTTACGCAGCACAAAAAACTGGGTCTGAGATGATTGTTATGGATTTCATTAATCCAGCAGACTCTCCAGATATAACTGTTGCCCAAGTGGTAGATCAAATGGTTGAACAAGGAGCTGAATTAATTTTCGCGACGTCTGAAGATATGAAAGACGGTATCCTTGAAGCTGCAGCGTCTCATCCAGATGTGCCAATGATTTGGTCTAGTGGAGATAGTGCATGGGCGGATGGTGATGCCTACCACCCTGAATTGGCCAATTTGGGTAATATCATGGGAAAAATGGAGTACGGTAAGATGATGGCCGGATGTGCAGCAGCATTGAAAACCGAGACTGGGAATATAGGTTTTGTAGGGCCGCTCATTAATGCAGAGACAAAGAGATTGGCTAACTCCGCCTATCTAGGTGCTAAATATTGTTGGGAAGAATCTAGAGGTAAAAACATAGCAGACTTAAACTTTGAAATTAAGTGGATTGGTTTCTGGTTCCATATACCTGGTGTTACATTGGATCCTACTGTAGTTACGAACGATTTTTATGACTCTGGGGCCGATGTGGTTATATCCGGTATAGATACAACGCAGGTTATCGTAGAAGCAGGTAAGAGAAATAGCTCTGGGGAACAGGTTTGGGCGGTTCCTTATGATTATCATGGAGCGTGTGCTGAAGCACCTGGAGCATGTTTGGGAGTTCCTTATTTCAATTGGGGGCCTTCTTATCTCAATACAATCAATGCAGTTGCAAATGATAATTTCTCAGCTACTTGGAAATGGCTTGGACCTGATTGGTCGAATATTAATAACGAAGACACTTCTATGATAGGATTCGCAAAGGGAGATGCTCTGGGCGATGACAACTGGGATACCTTAAATAATAAATTTATTAAAGGTTTAGCAAATGGAGACATCAATTTATTTAAAGGCCCATTGCAATATCAGGATGGGTCCACCTTCGTCGCAGCTGGTGAGGAAGCATCAGATAAGCAGATTTGGTACACTGCCGACCTATTGGAAGGAATTATAGGTGATGCAGGAGACTAATTTAAGGGTAATACTATAGTAAATAGGCGATCTGTATTTAATACGGTCGCCTATTTTTTTGTTTGTAATGAAAATAACATTTGATTCTATAACTAAACGCTACGGAGAACTAATAGCTAATGACGCGGTTACAGTTAGTATTGAGTCAGGAACAATTCATGCGATCATAGGCGAAAATGGGGCAGGTAAATCAACGCTTGTGAAAATGTTGTCGGGACAAGTCACTCCAGATTCGGGGTCAATAGCAATAGATGACAAAGTCATTAAAGGATTTTCTACGCACAGTGCGATTGAATTAGGTATTGGATTGCTAGGACAAGATCCCATGGATTTCAAAAATCTAACTGTAATGCAAAGTTTCACGGTAGGACATCGATTGAATACTTCAATGATGAGGAATGGATTGTTACGCCAGGAATTTGAGAGATTGAATTCAGTGTATGATTTTAATATAGATCCTAAGAAAAAAATCTATCAACTGTCTATTGGAGAACGACAACAAGTAGAACTCATGAGATTACTTTCCAATGGTGCTAAAGTGATTATACTTGACGAACCTAATAGTGGGTTTTCTCTTGAGCAAAAATCTAAAGTATTTGATGCTTTGGATGGATTAACAGAGGAAGGTTGCACTGTAATTTTAGTCTCTCACAAACTTGAAGACGTATTAGAGTACGCATCTTCTGTAAGTATCATGAGGAAGGGTACATTAGTCGATACATTAGATCTTCCGCAAAGCCCCGGACATTTGGTGGATTTGATGTTTGGAGGTCATCAAGAAGAAAGTGTGTTACAAACTGAAAGCGTGACAGACACCAAAAACCTTATAGCAAAAGTCCGACAGTCTGGACAAACGATTGATTTGAATCTTAGTAAAGGAATGATGGTTGGAGCGATAGGTCTCCAAGGTTCTGGAGTAGATACATTTTTGAGAAACATGTTCTATGACAAGAGTTTCTTACTCACTGATGCCGAAGGTCCTATAGATAAGTCTAGTTTTGGGTATGTGCCAGCTGATAGATTAGAGCGAGGTTTATTTCCTGAGCTGAGTATACTTGACCATCATGCGTTATCATCGACCTTAGGCCATAATGTGATTGATTGGACACAAATTAGATCTATGTGTGAGGATTTAATCAGAGAATATGGCATCATTGGAACTCCTGAGACCAAAGCACATGAATTGTCCGGAGGGAATCAGCAGAGGCTGATGTTATCAATGATGAGGAGCGATATAAATGTTGCTATGTTGGAGCATCCTACCAGGGGATTAGATATTCAATCAGCTGATTACATTTGGGATAAGTTACTCAATGATAAGTTGAGTCGTACAGTAACTCTTTTTTCTTCATATGATGTCGATGAGATATGGAATTATTCAGATTATGTTCTTTGTTTTCATGGAGAAGATATAGTTGCCTCTTGCTCGATTAATTCAATATCTAAGACCGACATTATTAATAATATAGCAGGGAATGTGATTGGCAGGGATGAATAGGTTTTATTCAAAAGATTCGTTAGAAAATTTGATGGCTTTTGGATTAGCCTTGTTTTGTACTTCTATACTGCTAGTATTGCTAGGCGTTTCTCCATGGAGCACGTTTATAGCTATATTAGAAGGGTCTGTATTAGGATTGGATTCATTAAGTAGAGTATTTGTGATTACCAGCATAATGTCTTTGTCTGCTTTTGCACTGATTGTGACCTTCTCATGTAATATGTGGAATATAGGCGTAGAAGGCCAAATGATGTTGGGTGCTATCGGGGCTGTTTTTGTGGCTCGCAGTTTCATAGGTGATACTTTATTATCGATTCCTTTTATGATCATCGCGGCTATGTGTTTTGGTGGTATATTCGGACTGATATGTGGATTATTGAAGACTAAAGGATCAGTACATGAAATATTTGCGGGATTGGGCTTAGACTTTGTTGCCGCAGGATTGATAGTATATTTAGTAATAGGACCTTGGAAGAAGGAAGGCATTGCTTCTACAAGTGGCACGGATATTATTCCCGAGATGAGTTGGTTCCCACATTTGTTTGACTTTAAATTTCCTATCATTCCGATCCTGTTATTTGGATCAATGTATTTGATTTTGAGATTTATTTATGCAAAGACTTCTTTAGGATTGAAACTAAAAAGTGTTGGTAGCAATACAAATGCTTTCTCTAGGCTAGGACTAAGTCCAGACATGTACATACTTTTTGGTTTCTTGATAGCTGGTGCGGTTGTAGGCCTAGCTGGAGCGATCCAAGTGGGGTCTATATATCATAAGCTTGTCCCATATATTTCTGGAGGATATGGCTTTTTAGGTATATTAATCGCACTAGTGTCAGGTAGAAAATTGTCTATAGCTATAGTCGTTAGTGCCTTTTTCGCATGCCTTGTTGTTGGAGGTTCTACCTTACAAATTAAATTGGGTCTTCATGCAAGTTTGCCCGGAATCATCCAGGCTTCTATAGTGCTGTTCTGGCTAATGATTAAGGCATCTTCTGTTCATATCAAATTAATAAATGCTGTGAGTAAATCGTATGGCCATAGTTGAATTTGAAATAATACTAGCAGCCATCATTTCAATGAGCGCTCCACTAGTGTTAGCGGTAGTAGGGGAGACAATATCTGAACGAGTTGGAATTGTGAATTTGTCTTTAGAGGGATCCTTGTTGATTACTGCAATGATAGGTTTCGCTGTAGCATCGATAACCGGTAGTGTGTTATTAGGATTCATCGCAGCAGCGTTGTTAGGGGGAATAATAGCATTACTGATTTGTTTTGCTAATATCACTTTATACATAAATATGATTGCTGTAGGTTTTACTTTGACTATCTTACTCGGCAAATTAAGTTCATATTTGGGACAGCCCTTTGTTAGGATTCCGGGTCCTTATGTTCCGCAAATTGAAGTTCCGTGGTTGAAAGAAATTCCGATTATAGGAAAGGCAGTGATAGACCAAAATGTGGTGGTATGGTTGTCTATTGCATCAATTATTATTGCATGGTGGTTTTTATATAAAACTAAGTCGGGTCTTGTATTGAACGCGGTAGGAGAAAACCCATATTCAGCGGATGCTAGAGGTATTAATGTCAAATTTATTAAATATTTCTACGGTACTCTTGGAGGTGCAATAGTTGGGATGGCGGGAGCTTCATTCTCGCTACATTCAATATATGGATGGTCAAACGGACATACTTTAAATTATGGATGGATTTGTTTAGCTATTGTGATATTTGGCGGTTGGAATCCTGTCCGCGGAGCCATAGGAGCATATGCTTTTGGCGGATTGCAAATCATGGCCCTAAAGTTACAAGGAGTACTTTTTGGATTGTCTCAAGTTTTGCCTTTAATTCCTTTTCCACTGATGATAATGTCACTTATATTGATACAATATAGTCAAGACAAACAATTTATCCCTAATAGAGTTAGAAGTATTTTGTTTGGTAATCAACCTGAACATTTAGGAGACACGTTCAAGAGAGGATAAGTTTATGACAGATGTTCAAAGTCCTATAACCGAATTATGGTCAGAGAAAGATATAGACCAAGCAATAAAACGTATTGCTGAGGAAATCGATGATGCTTATTCCAGTCAACAAGTAGTCAATCTTATTCCTATTTTGACTGGAGCTCTTTTGTTCGGTGCTAAATTAGTCATAGAACTGGAAATATTGTCACCAGGCAAATGGAAAGTAATTCCGATAATGTCTAGTTCTTACTTCAATACCTACGAATCTACAGAACCAGATATCATAATGGTTAGAGATTTCGAAAAACGATTAGATATGGAATCTCCTTGCTTAGTAATCGATGATATTCTTGACTCAGGATTAACTCTATACCGCATTAAAGAATTGTTAGAAGGTCTAACAGGACAAATTTCCAGTATAGCTGTGTTAGTAGATAAAACTGTCAATCGAAAAGTATTGATAGGCCCTGATTATTATGGGTTCAGCCTAGATGAAGACTTGTGGTTGGTAGGTTATGGGATGGATGATAAAGGTCTATTTAGAGGATTAAATTTCGTAGGTTATGTCCAGAGTTAAATTAAATTTTTATGAATTGTCCCTTTGATGTTAATTCAGCAATATTCTGACAATTAAGGTATGTACAAGAGGACCTAAGCCCGCCAAGTAATTGTTTTATGGTGTTTGCAACCGGACCTTTGTCTTTTACGAGTTTAGATATACCTTCTGCGGTTCTGTATTCCGCTATGCCGTCGTAGTGTGTATTCATTGCTTCTTCAGAACTCATACCATAATACAATCTATATTCCGTGTCATTTTCTGTAATAGTAGGCGCTCCTCCCTCTGTATGCCCAGCTAGAATACCTCCAATCATAATAAAATCTGTTCCCGCTACGAATGCTTTTCCCAGATCGCCGGATTCGCTGATTCCTCCGTCAGAAATCAGTACTACGTTATTATTTTTGGCTGTGTCAGCGCAGTCTAATATTGCTGACAACTGAGGATAACCTACTCCAGTTTCTATTGAAGTAGTGCAAACAGATCCAGACCCTATCCCCAGTTTGACGCCATCTACACCCGCATTAGCTAAGAGTTCCACACCTTCTGGAGTAACTACGTTCCCTGCAAATATGGTTATACCTGGCATTAATGCTTTGAGCTCAGATATTAAAGAAGCGAAACTATCTATGTATCCATTTGGAACGTCTAGAACAATAATTTTTGCGGTGTGTCCTGTACTATCGGATATATGGTTTAGGTAATCAGTAATATAGTTTTTATTGTCTAATCCAAATGTAGGGAAGGCATATTCCATATCTAGACCTGATTCTATGTGGCTTATCCAGTCTTCAGGGGAAACGAACTTACTCACGGCAGTACATATCTTAAAATTTTGCAAGCTGGAAGCCATTTCAAGAGTCCCTATGTAATCCATATTAGAAGCAATGATTGGAGTCCCTTCCCAACTGTGACCATTTTTAAAGGTGAATTCCTCCGTTACATTAACAGATCTTCTAGAATTAATTGATGAGAACTGTGGTACTAGATATACGTCACTAAATGCTAGTTTACGTTCATTTGATATAAATTTATTTTGTTCCCGAGTCATAATGAATGAATTCACCTCTCAAACGATAGGATTTTACTCTATTAAATCTCACCATTTCAACAAATAGGAGTTGAATAGAATGTTTAATTAAGGTTTAATAGGAACTATATGAAGCAGATTTGCTTGAGGAGAGGATGTTATGGTCGGTTATAAACCTAATATAGTGTTATCTAATGTTGAATTTGACGTGGTTGGTACGAGACCTGTCAGGCATGATGGTCCCGATAAAGTGATGGGAAGAGCAAGATATGCCGCAGATATACATCTTCCTGGTACGCTGGTGGGTAAAGTACTTAGGAGTCCTCATGGCCACGCTAGAATCAAAGGTATAGATGCTTCGAAAGCATTAGCTTTGGAAGGCGTAAAAGCGGTTGTTACTGCTGATGATTTTCCTGATGTATCTGCAGCTGTATCCGATCAATCTGAAGGTTCTACAGTAAATTATGGATTCTATAGTAGAAATACGATTGCTAGAGAGAAGGCGTTGTACAAAGGACATGCGATTGCGGCGGTGGCTGCTGTTAATGCAGAAGTGGCAGATCAAGCATTAGAACTCATAGAAGTAGATTATGAAGTCTTGGAACCAGTATTTACTGCTGAGGCAGCTATGGAAACAGGGGCACCAGTTCTCCATGAGAGATTGGTTACTTTGAGTAGTCCGGCGCAAAGAGCAGGTGGATATGCTTCAGATGATGCTGGTGATGGAACGAACATATCTAACAGATTTGAATTTACTATGGGTGATGTAGAATCTGGATTTGAAGCATCAGACTTTGTTGTAGAACAAGAATACAGAACTAAACAAGTTCATCAAGGTTATATTGAACCACATTCGGCTACAGCACAATGGAATGTGGATGGTACAGTCACTGTTTGGTGTAGTAGTCAGGGTCACTTTTCTTTAAGAGACCACACCTCTAGGGTTTTAGGCGTTCCAGTATCCAAAATTAAAATTATACCTATGGAAATTGGTGGAGGATTTGGAGGCAAAGGTCAAAGTGGTATGTATTTGGAACCTGTTGTAGTGGCTTTGTCACGGAAAGCAGGATCTCCAGTGAAAATATCTATGACTCGTAAAGAAGTATTTGAAGGAACCGGACCAACGTCTGGAACTATCATTAAAGTAAAAATGGGTGCTACTAAATCCGGAGAAATGTTGGCAGCTCAAGCTCACTTGATTTATGAGGCAGGTGCTTTCCCTGGGTCACCTGTTCCATCTGGTTGCCGAACAATGTTTGCTCCTTATCAAATACCGAACGCTTACATTGAAGGAATGGATGTTGTAATCAATGTACAAAAATCTGCGGCTTACCGAGCTCCTGGCTCCCCTGCAGCCTCTTTTGCTGCTGAGCAAGTGATAGATATGTTGGCTAAAGAAATAGGTATGGATGCGTTAGAATTTAGATTGAAAAATGCTGCGAAAGAAGGTTCCAGGCAGCCAACAGGCCCAGTATATAGAAAGATAGGATTAATTGAATGTTTAAATGCTGCCCAACAACATGATCATTGGAATGCCCCACTAACTGGTCCAAACCAAGGAAGAGGAGTTGCTGTCGGGGCGTGGTTCAATAACTCAGGACCGGCTAGTGCGGTAGCGAGCGTTAATCCTGATGGAACTATAGGTTTGGTTGAAGGAGCGCCTGATATTGGAGGTAGCCGCACAGCGATGGCTATGCATGTCGCTGAAGTGCTAGGCTTACCTGCAGAGGACGTTAAACCAAGCGTAGCTGACACAGATTCGATTGGTTACAGCTCTGGTGCCGGTGGTAGTGGAGTAACATTTAAAATGGGTACAGCTTGTTATTTGGCAGCAGAAGATGTTAAGCAACAATTGATTGAACGAGCAGCTAAGATATGGGAAGTAGAAGTAGAGGATGTTGAGTACGTTAAATCTGAATTGCATCATAAATCTGATCCTGAACTAAAAATGACGTTCACTGAATTAGCTCGGCGACTAAACGGTACGGGTGGACCTATAGTAGGAAGAGGTACAGCTAATCCTGGTCAAGTTGGAAATGCTTTCTGCGTAAATATTGTTGACGTAGAAGTAGATCCAGATACAGGCAAGACTGATATTTTGAGGTTTACGGCCATTCAAGACGTTGGTAAGGCTATACATCCTAGTTACGTGGAAGGCCAGATTCAAGGTGCCTCGGTTCAAGGGATCGGATGGGCTTTGAATGAGGAATACTTTTATGGAGAAGAAGGTCAGATGCTAAACTCTAGCTTCTTGGATTATAGGATGCCTACCAGTTTAGATTTGCCAATGATTGATACGGTTATAGTAGAGGTAGAAAATCCCGGTCATCCAATGGGTGTAAGAGGTGTTGGAGAAGTTAGCTTGGTGCCTCCAATGGCTGCCGTTGCTAATGCCATTGCAGACGCTGTTGACATTAGACCTAATCAATTACCTATGAATCCTAATGTGGTCTTGACTTCCATTCTAGAAAAATAAACTAGTTCATGTGCAGGGTCTAATCTGAATTGGTAAGGCTCTGCGCATTTATATGTTCAGCTTCTATGGATTAGATGGTCCATACCATCATTTGTCATGTTGTCGAGGAAGACTCGTTTCTTGGGTTGTTGTGAATTCTTAAATTCAGATATGACTTCATCTGCATACAAGATATGTATAGTATCATAGGCGTTTTTCAAAATTTGGCTATGACGGTCTAACGGATAATCGTTTAGCACATAATTTGCTATTGCACGTATGCTATTTACACCATTCATGTGACTTATTATTTCTTTTACCAGTTGGCTACAAGGTATTCCTTCGGGATTGCTATTGGTTATAAGCGTATCGGCTTTTATGAATTCTCCTTGGCCCAGAATATATTGATTAGTGACTTTGACTGAAGGACTTAGTTTAGGAATTAACCCCCAAAATTCTTTCAAGGTTTCTGGTTTGCTAGGGTCGAGTTTGGACAAAAATGATCTCCGGTCTATCCTGGACTTCTCTACTGACTGCACGCTGTCATTGAAGCTCTGAGGCATCAGTCCTTTGGTTAAAACAGCTCTCTCATAACCATGAGGGGGTTGTCCTGCTACGGCTCTTATAAAAGCATGGCGAGACGTGTAATTATTGAACTCAGGTAGGATTTTCCTGGCTTCCCAAAAATAAGAATCGCTAATTAGATTACTTGAATAAAATAGCTTCGCCATTTCTCTAAAATGATTGTATTCTTTGAAATAGAGTTGCTGGTAACTACTGCCTACTTGTTCAAAATCAATAGGATTATCTGTTATTGTCTTAACGTAGGAGGATGCTAATACCGCTCCCATCATTGCCATGTGGACTCCAGATGAAAACAGAGGATCGATAAAACATGCGGCGTCACCTACTTGAACGTAATTAGGCCCATAAAGTTTAGAACATTTGTATGACCAATCCTTGGTAACTTTAGGCGTGGCTGTGATCTGGGAACCAGATAGCATTTGTTTAACTTTATCTGATTTGTCCAGCTCAGATAAGTAAAATTGGGTCACACCTATATCCGCCAATTTATGTTGGATGGTATGACTATCTACTACTATTCCCACACTAGCTAGATCATCTGATAAAGGAATCACCCATATCCAGCCTCCTTCATAGGACTCTATAAATATATTGTTGGTATCTGGTTCCGGTAAATATTGAACGCCTGAATAATAAGCATATACAGATAAATTTTGGAACGACGTATCCCATTCGCGAGTTTGGAGGTCTTGACCTAACAGGCAGTGTTGCCCACTAGCATCTATCAAGTACTCGACATCAATAGATTTCTTTTGTGAATCTTTCTCTATTTCAATGTTCAAGACGGAACCATTAGTAAAACTAACAAGATTTACATTTGTTCCTTCATACACGTTGACTCCGTGGAGTTTGGCATTATCTAGTAATATCTTATCGAATATTGGCCGAGATACTTGATAAGAGTGCGGATATGTTTTGTTGGTTTCAGCGAAGTACCAGCTCCAGGGCTCTCTGTCTGAACCCCAGACCATGGTCGCGCCATATTTTTTTAGGAATCCTGCATATTCTATTTGTTTGGAAACACCCAATTCTTCTAGGATAGGTAAACTGGCAGGTAATAAGGATTCCCCAATGTGTTCTCGAGGAAATTTTTCACGTTCAAATAGATCTACAGAGTATCCTTGCTTGGCTAACATTGTAGCGGCGGTTGAACCAGCAGGTCCGCCTCCAATAATGGTTATTTTATTACTCATTTTTTAGATTACTCGAATTGTACTAATATACCATCTGGATCATAAACAAAGAACGTGCGCATATTACCGTTCTCATCTCTAAAATCTGATTCGTCTCCAGCGAGTTTCACTCCACTAGAAAGTAATTTTGTGATAGTTGTATCTAAATCTTTGACCTTAAATGAAAGATGGGTTATGCCCACTTGATCAAGTTTGATGGGGTTTTGCTCAATTTTGTCATCAGGATGGGAAGTTAATACGAGGAAAGGTACAGTGTCAGACTCATTTATATAGATATTAGCGACTGTTCTGTGGTTGTGGGTAGACTGATACATGTGGTCTGATTGGGAGCCAGGTCTATTTAGCATTTCTTGAGTTTGTTGCATCTTTACATAGAACCCGAGTAAATCTCTATAAAAATCTAAAGATTTTTCTAAATTGTTCACGCAAATTGCTATGTGTGCTACGTGTGTTACTGTCATAATCCCCCTCTTTTAGTTTTTATGTATAGCGTGACCGCCGAAATAATTTCGCATCACAGCTAATAACTTCGCTCCAAAAGGTTCAGATTGCCTGGAGCGGAATCGCTGTTGCAGTGATGCAGTTATAACGGGTAGTGGTATACCTAAACGTATTGATTCGGTCACCGTCCATCTACCTTCTCCAGAATCTTCTACGTACGGTTTAATGTCAGTTAATTTGTTGTCATCTTTTAATGCTTGGTGGATTAGATCTAATAACCACGATCTAATTACACTTCCGTTTGACCAAATTTCAGATACTTCTTCTAGGTTAAAATCATATTCATCGGAGGAATCTAATAATTCGAATCCTTCCGCGTACGATTCCATTAATGCATATTCAACACCATTATGGACCATTTTTAGATAGTGTCCTGCTCCTGTTTTCCCTACGTAAGCATATCCAGATTTTCCATTGGCGGCCAAGGACTCAAATATTGGAGTCATGTGCTCAAATGCTGTTTTTTCACCTCCAATCATCAGACTATATCCTTGTTGTAGCCCCCATATTCCACCGCTTGTGCCGACATCTAGAAAACGTAATTGTTTATCATGCAAATGCTTTCCTAGTTTAATTGTATCGGGATAGTGATTATTCCCTCCATCAATGATGATATCTTCCGGATCGAGTAAATTCGATAGTTTTGTGATTGTAGTCTGGGTGGCTTCTCCGTGAGGGACCATCACCCAGATTTTTCGTGGAGTAGATAGTTTTAAGACCAGATCCTCTAATGATGAACTAGATATCGCTCCATCACTAACATATTGGTTCATAACGTCTTGGTTTGTGTCATAACAAAACACTGAATGCCCACCACGCAGTAGTCTTGTTACCATGTTTCCCCCCATTCGGCCTAAGCCTACCATTGCTATTTCCATTGCAGATTCCTTGAGTAAAGATTTATTTCGGTCCGAGTTTGGACATAATGGTTTCACATATGTTTTTTGCTTCGAAGCCAAAATGAGAGAATAGAGCTTGGCCAGGTGCAGATGCCCCGAAGGTATCTATTCCAACACTGATCCCATTTTTACCTACATATTTTGCCCATCCGAAAGTACTGGCAGCCTCTATAGAGACTTTAATACTAGATTTAGGTATAACGGTGCTTTTATATTCATCAGATTGCTGATCGAATAATTCCCATGAAGGCATAGATACGACATTAGACGAAATATTATTGTTTTCTAGTAACTCACTTACTTGTACGCCCAGATGTACTTCAGATCCGGTAGCAATTATAGTGACAGTGGGTTCATTGTTGCTTGACTTTAATATGTATCCTCCTTTGGAAGGGGGCTGTAAGTCGATGCTATCACCTGTACAGAGATTTGGAAGAGATTGCCTACTCAAGATTAGTGCAGTGGGACCATCAGTATTTAAAATGGCTGACCTCCATGCGGCTACCGTTTCTATGGGGTCTGCGGGACGAATTACTGTCAAATTTGGTATTGATCTCAGTGATGCTAAGTGTTCAATTGGCTGGTGCGTGGGACCATCTTCTCCCACTCCTATAGAATCGTGAGTGAATACGAAAACTACTCGTTGATTCATCAATGCTGCCAAGCGAATACTTGGTTTCATGTAATCAGAGAACACTAAGAATGTTGCAGTGAAGGGAATGAGCCCTCCATGTAAAGCCATACCGTTAGCAATTGAACCCATAGCATGTTCACGGACTCCAAAATGGAAGTTTCTGCCGGATCGATTTTCTGAACTATAATCTTCGAATTCATTTAAATTGGTTTTTGTGGAGGGAGCTAGATCCGCTGATCCTCCTAAAAGTCCTGGGATACTCTTTGCGATCTTGTTGATCACAATGCCAGATGCTTCTCGGGTAGCCATGTTTGCAGATTCACTGTTAAATAAATTTGATAATTCTGCATCCCAGTCGGCGGGGATATCTCCATCAGTTTGACTAATTAGCTTTGTATATTTGTCCGGATGTTGTTGCATATATGATTGAGTTTTATTATTCCAATCCATTTCATCGTTGGCGCCTTGAACACCGATTTGGGAAAGGTGTTCCTTGACTAAATCTGGTACAGAAAATGGGGCTTCGAGTTTCCAGTCTAATGACTGTTTAGTCAGTATCACTTCATCAGTACCAAGAGGTTCCCCGTGGGCTGATGCGGTTCCTGATTTGTTAGGGCTACCATTTCCTATTACTGTTTTACAAATTACTAGACTTGGCTTGGATGTTTCATTTTGAGCGAGTTTTATTGCATCATGTATTTCGGTAAGGTCAGATCCATCTATCGGGCCTATGACTTGCCAACCATAAGCTTTAAATCTATCAGATACATTTTCGGTGAATGATAAATCTGTATCACCTTCTATAGATATATTATTGCTGTCATACAAGTAGATCAGTTTATGTAGCTTAAGCGTTCCGGCTATTGATGCAGCTTCTGATGCGACTCCTTCTTGAAGATCTCCGTCAGATACAATACCATAGGTGAAATGGTCAA
Source organism: Chloroflexota bacterium (assembly GCA_002717465.1). GTDB lineage: Bacteria > Chloroflexota > Dehalococcoidia > Lucifugimonadales > UBA826. Next base: position 14,756 of record PBDQ01000035.1, on the reverse strand, counting down.
TGATTTGGTGTTCCGTAGTGTTAAATTCTTTCGCAAGGTTGGTTTCTGCTATCGCCATACCGACGCCATTTGCGAACCCTTGTCCTAAAGGCCCAGTGGTTACTTCCACTCCAGGAGTGACCCCGTATTCTGGATGCCCCGGGGTTTTACTTCCCAATTGTCTGAATGCCATTAAGTCTTTCAGGCTAACTTTGTAGCCGGTTAGATGGAGCAAGCTGTATAGGAGAGCTGAAGCATGGCCAGGAGATAAAATAAATCTGTCTCGATTAATCCATTGGGGATTTTCAGGGTTATGTTTTAGGAAATCTTTCCAGAGAACATAGGCCATAGGAGCAGCCCCCATGGGAGCGCCAGGGTGGCCTGATTTAGCTTTTTCGACAGAATCAACTGATAGCAGTTTGATAGTGTTTATGCTTAGCATATCTAAATTTTGTTCAGTCATTATATATCCCCTACCATTAGTGTTAAGCCTTTTGGAACACCCTGCTAATTATCAACGTATATCGTTTTCAAAACAAGTCTGTTCAAGTATGATTATCTAATACTAAATACAGAGAGTGTATTGAATGGATTATTCAACAAATTTATCTAGTAATGGACCTATAGATGTTCTCACGCACCCCGGATTAAAGGCGGATGTTAAATATATCTTTTCTGTTACCAATACAGTTCCAGAATGTATTGACCCAGTTGAATACAGTAAAGCTGCCACAAAAGCAATCCATAATAACAGTGTTAGTTTTGGCCCATATCCACCGGCTTTGGGGCATGAGCCACTAAGAGACTTACTTAAGTCTTCAGTTTCAAAAAGACGAGCCATTCATTGTGAGCCAGATGATATCTTAATAACTGATGGAGCGGGTGGAGCTCTTAAAATGCTAGTAAATGCCTTTATAGGCCCAGGCGATGTGGTAGTAGCAGAGCAATATACTTATTTAGGAACTCTCAGGATGCTGATGGAAAAAGGTGCTGAAGTGATTCATTCGGATATTGATGCTGATGGCCTTATTCCGGAATCTTTAGATAACGTAATTAGTGATTTAGTGAGCCGGAATAAAAAACCCAAGTTCATCCTCACGATTCCTGTTTATCAAAATCCTACAGGTATCACCTTGTCGTCAGATAGAAGACAACAAATATTAGATATAGCCATCAAATATGACATCCCAATTATTGAAAATGAATCCTATGCTGATTTTAGAATAGATGGTCCTGAATTGCCTCATTCAATAAAATCATTAGATACTGACGATTTGGTAATTTATGTTTCTTCCTTTACAAAACTATTAGGATGTTCTTTAAGAGTAGGGTTTATGATTGCTCCCAAACAGGTATTGGAACTGTTAGAAGTTAGGAGGCCCAGCCATTTGGCAGTAGTAACTGTTTATGAATATTTGAGTGAGCATTACAAATCTCATGTTACGAGGGTGGCGGAGATGTTGAAAGCTAGAAGAGATAGCATGGCCGACGCTTTAGCTAATTATTTACCTGAAGCTGATTTTACATTGCCACATGGAGGGATGATGATGTGGATCAAAATGCCTGAGAAAATCAATTCCTGGGCATTACTAGATGAAGCCGTTGAGAATGATGTCAAATACAATCCAGGTGGAGTTTTCAGAGTACAGAGAGACCAAAATCAGTTTTTCAGGCTGACTTATAGCCATAACACTCCAGAAGAAATCACTACTGGTATTGCTTCGCTATCTCAAATGTTAAAAAAACATCTAGATTCTTGATAATCATCGTTTTTTATCGAATTATCTGATTATTTGTTCAAATGGGCGGTATTTTTGATTTTAAGAATCAGGTTTGTTTGATATATTGATTTTGGTGTCCGAGTGTTCTGTTCTAATCAGCCATTATCTAATCACTCTTACCATCGCCGGAAACGGCAACTCTTTTGCACCATTCTTGGACCTCCTTGACTCGGACACCACTTAGTCAAGTTTGGTACCATGGGAAATACTTTTGAGTGGATAGAAATGTGAAATACCTAGTATTGTCAGTAATCACTTTGGTGATCCTCATATTTTTCGTGGCTACCGCGGAATTCGATAGGATGCTTAGTTCCTTTACGTCTTTGCGTGTAAGCTTTTTAATGCCAGCTATAGGTATATACTTCTTGTCGTTACTGTTTCGAACGCTTAGATGGAAAATGTTGTTAAGTAACTTCCAAGGTATTTCACCTTATAACTTGTTTCAGGCAGTGTGCATTGGATATATGGTGAACAATATATTACCGATGCGCATAGGTGAATTTGTGCGAGCTTATTTCTTGGGGACAAAACATAATATTAGTAAGACCACGGTATTGGTTACTGTTTTTGTTGAAAGGATACTTGATGCAGTAGTATTGATTGGATTTTTATTAGTTATAATCTCGTTGAATGCGCAGACTTTACTGACAGGACTCACTCAGCAATATTTGACTTTAGGATTTTCTATACTCATTGGTGTATTCCTGATCATGTTTGTATTAATGGTGTATTCTGCTCACAATCCAGTTTTAATTAAAAAAACTACCACCGTTTTAACTATCCTAGCTCCTGCTAAGTTAAACGATAAGTTAATTGATTTTAGTGATTTGGTGGAATCAGGACTGACAGCAGTTAAGAGCCCTAAAAGTTTACTGTTATTATTCTTGGCATCTTTACCAGTTTGGATATCTGAGATAACAGTTTTTTGCATTATTGGATACGCTATGGGATTTATGCAATTCCATGACTTCAATTATGTAGAGCTGTTCTCCAGTATGACTCTAGTTACATCACTAGCAAATTTGGTAAGTTCTATCCCGTCTGCTCCTGGAGGAGTTGGAATATTTGAGTTAACAGCTCGTGAAGTGGTAGTTTTTAACACTGGGGGGTCTATCGATAGGTCCGTTGGTTCAGCATTCGCACTACTTGTTCATGGTATTTTAATCATACCTGTGACTATATTGGGCCAGTTGTTACTTTGGTCAAATAATTTGTCATTACGTAAATTGGTAGCTGTTAATCGTGATTAATGAATCCCTTGGCCATTATCATCAGTGTGACTAGGAGAATCTTTTCTTCCACCTGTTCCATCTTGGTTAAAGCGATTGGGTCTGAATGCATCTAATTGTGGAGTCGACACCCCATGAGTTATTTCAATTGATGCCAATTCTCCAATCAAAGGAGCTAGAGTTACCCCGCTATGAGTAACAGCCATATATGCGTTGGGAGTTTCTTTGACAAACCCAACTGCAGGAAACCCATCTAATGGCATTGGCCTATATCCAATGGGTTCAATCCTAGGCTCGGCGTCACCTAATTGAGGAAGGTATTGGGTGGCAAATTCTACAAGTCTTCTAGCGTTGTCGATTGAATCATCTGTATTTTTGCTACTTTGTTCACCTTCTCCTATTACGAATGTACCGTCAATAAGTTGTTTCATATGCACTTCTCTACCATATTCTTCTAATGATGGAGCATATACTATTCCGTTTAGCAGCGGTGGCATTGGACTGGTTTTGACTACTACCCCAGGGCTAGTTGACTGAGGCAGGAATGTGTTGGCTTTATATCCTATCTCAGTCGTGTCTATGCCTGCTGCTATCACTACCACGTCACAAGGCAGGGTGCGGTTATTTGTTTTTACTCCCACAATTTGGTGATTCGTATCGTCAAATTCGAAGCTTTCAAATGATTCGCCCAATGATACTTCTCCGCCAGATTCGATTATCTTATCTATGGCTGCTTGGATGACTCTTGGTGGCTCTACTTGCCCTTCTATTTCACATATTGAAGCAGCTTTGACATTTTCAATCACTAAATTAGGTTCGTGAATTTGCAGTTCGGATTGACTGGCAAGCCTGATAGGATATCCATATGACTGAGCGCGTTCAACTTTCTGAATTAATGCTGTTGCCCTATCATCTGAAGTTTCCCATGTGACTGTACCCCCCAATTTTAGTCCTACGTTAGTTCCTAAAGACTGACCGTACCTTGGCCACATTTCCATAGATCGCCTATTTAAATCATGATAATCAAATGGCGTTTTCCCTGCAGCATTGATCCATGCGAAAGAAAGTCGGGATGCTCCATTAGTCTGAGTGTCTTTATCGATGAGCGTTATTTTAGATCCATATTGCAATAGATTAACTGCTATAGATGTGCCAACTATTCCAGCACCAATTACAACTATATTATTGGGTTGTGTCATATCTAACAATTCTCCAGATGATTTTATTTTTTGAACCTTGCAGGCCTATATTCCTCGAGTTCCGGAATTTGAACGTCATAGTTGATTTCTGTGGCTACGTATTCACCGACTAATGCGGCTAAAGTTACCCCGCTATGCATTACTGAAATGTATACATTCCCCCAACTCTCGTCGTATCCCAAGACTGGGAACTTGTCTTCAGGCATTGGACGATATCCAACTGGTTCGGCTATTGCCGTAGCTGTCTTCAATTGTGGGAAATATTCAGTTAAGTGGAGTAATAAGTTCTCCGCCTTTTCCTGAGAATCATCATTTTGTTCATGATGATTCCCGATTCCACCTCGTTCATTGACCATTTGATATGAACCGTCTACTCTTTGGCGAATGTGAACCTCAGATTGTTCATCATTCCCTGGGTACGTTCCGTCGTTGATAGCCGGGCTCATAATAATCCCATGCAATGTTTTAGGTTGGGGATCTGTCCATGCTACTACGCCGGGACTTTCTAGTAATGGGATGTATATATCAAGTAAATCAGCAAGCTGCTGTGTTCCTGTACCTGCTGCGATCACTACAGTATCGCAAGATATGGTTCCGGTTGAGGAAATTACCCCCGTTATCCTTTGGCTACCAGCATCTTTTTGAAATCCTGTGACAGCACAGCTGTTTATGATTTCGCCACCATTTTCTTTGATTTTGAATTGACATGCGTCTATAACTCGTTTAGGTTCCACATGACCTTCATTTGGTATATATTGCCCAAAGGTCATATTTTTAATGTTTATTGAAGGATCTTTAGCCTTTATAAAATCTTCGTCAACTATTTGAACAGGGTAATTCCAGGATTGTAGAGTTTCTACACGTTGCCTAGCTAAGTCTGCGCCTTCTTCACTGTTTTCCCATTTGATAGTGCCGTTCAGGTTTAGACCTACTTCTGTACCCAGCTGTTTGGCGAATGTAGGCCATTTGTTCACAGAAGTTCTGCATAAACTGTGATATCCGATCGGACTTTTTGAGGAGGCATTCACCCATGCGAAAGAATGTGCCGAACATGATTCCTGAAAAGGGCCTTTGTCTACTATCACAACTTTGTTACCTAGAGATGACAATTGGAAGCCGATGGCACTGCCGATTATGCCACCACCGATGATGACGACTGTTTTGTTTTCCATATGTAATAACTCCTAAGGTCTATAAATTATGTATTTTTGAATTATTGTATCCGATTCTTAGGCATGTTAACCCATGAACTCATTTCGTGTGGTTCTGTAGTAGGCATGGCCTCGCAAACATATTGGTCTGTGATGGATGAAAGATTAGTAACTCCCAGGAGTTTCATGGTGATTTCTATTTCTTGCCTAAGAACACTCAACAATCTGACCAATCCCTGAGTACCATTAGCTGCGATTCCCCAGCCTTGCATTTTACCTATGGCAACGGCATCTGCGCCAAGAGCTATTGCTTTGACTACATCGCTACCTCGTTGAATTCCTCCATCTAACACGATTTGTGTTTTACCTTTTATGGCATCATTGATAGCAGGTAACATGTCTAGAGTTCCTAATCCATGATCTAACTGTCTGCCTCCATGGTTAGATATCCACACTACGTCCACACCATGTTCTACCGCCAGTGTGGCATCGTTCGGCGTAGCTATACCTTTAACTATTAAAGGAAGCTTGCAATAATTCTTTATCATATCTAAAGTTTCCCATGTGACCGAAGCTTGCCAATGAGGTTCAGGAGGATTTCTTCTCGACATAGGCACCCACCGGCTTAGCATAGGTCTTTCCCTAATACTGTAACTTGCGGAATCTACAGTAATACAGAGAGCTTTATATCCTGCTTCTGTAATGCGATCTATCATATTTTTGGTCCATTCCCAATCCCCGTGGATATAGAGTTGATAGAACTTGGTATTATCTGCACAGGACGCGGTTTCTTCTAATGAAGGTTGTGTAACGGAACTTACAACATGAATTGTAGACATCTCTTCCGCTGCTTTTGATACTGCTGTAGCGGCTTCCGGATGAAATACCTGTAGTGACCCAATGGGAGCCATCATTATCGGTAGATCAATTTTGTAACCTAGTATGGAAGTTGTGAGATCAACTGTTGAAACATCTACTAGTACTCTAGGTTGAAATGCTATCCGATCAAAAGCTAGACGGTTTCGCCTCATGGTAGTTTCTGATTCTGTCGCGCCGACTAGGTAATTCCATGGTCCGTCTGCTAGATTCTGTCGGGCTCTTTGGATGATTTCTTCATTGGTAACAAATTGCTCCATTAACTGGTTACTCCCTTCAATATAATGATTTCGTTGTTAACTATGATTTTAGTTATGCTTAATTTTACATAAATGGTAATATTTAGCTAGTTGTATAAATGACGTTGATGGAGGGAATTATGCCGTATGGGGATTTAGAGTGGCTAGCTTTAACACAGGAAGAAACGATTGAACCTGATTTACCTATTTGTGACCCTCATCATCATTTTTGGGATTACAGATCGATCAGAATTCCATATCAAAGATATCTTCTGCATGAATTAATCGCAGATATAAGCAGTGGACATAACGTTAAGTCTACGGTATTCATAGAGACAACAGCTATGTATAAATTGGATGGTCCGGTGGAATTGCGTTCTGTTGGAGAAGTTGAATTTGTACAGGGATTGGCTGCTGCGAGTGCTAGCGGTTTATATGGAGATTATAAAGCTGCTGCTGCAATAGTTGGAAAGGCTGATTTGAACTTGGGAGATAAAGTTGAAGTAGTTTTGGATGCTTTACAAGCAGCCAGCCCAAACAGATTTAGAGGCATTAGGTATGCATGTGGTTGGGACAGCCATCCAGAAGTAGAAAATCGAGCTAAGAAAGAACAATTACTTGATCCCAAATTTCAACAAGGCGCTAAGATACTTGCAAAAAAAGGGCTCACTTTGGATAACACCGTTTATTTTCCTCAACTTCCAGAGTTAGCTGCTTTTGCAAATGCAGTTCCAGATTTGACAATTGTGTCTAACCACATAGGGGGACTTTTAAGAGTTGGCCCTTACGGTCATCGGGATGATGAAGTTATTCCTGAGTGGAAAAGAAATATAGATACATTGGCAGAATGTCCTAATGTATATATGAAATTAGGGGGGTTAGGACAACCTAGGTATGGTTTTGACTGGTATACCAGAGAACAGCCTATTGATTCGATAAGTCTAGCTGAAGATTTAGCGCCACTTCTCGAGTATTGCATTGAAAAATTTGGTCCTGAAAGGTGCATGTTTGAATGTAATTTCCCTCCTGATAAAGTTTCTTATTCCTTCAATGTTCTATATAACGCATTTAAGATATTGTCTAAAAGCTACTCGAAATCTGAAAGAGCTGCCATGTTTCATGACACAGCGGTGAAAGTTTATAACATCAATGAATGACTATGGTTTAGATAGATATGCTTACAAACGATAATAGAGAAAAACTAAAGAGTGTTAGTACTGCTACTCTTTCGACAGTGTTGTTTAAGCGAGGGTTACGGAATGCGTTTATGATGGGCCCCAAACTTATGAACGAGGCTTCCTGTTCTATGGTAGGAGAAGCCTATACTTTACGCTATATCCCTGCTCGAGAAGACTTAGATGTTTTGAGTGTATTTGAGGATACGAAACATCCTCAGAGGAAGGGAGTAGAAGAATGCCCTGTTGGCCATGTTATGGTTATTGATAGTAGGGGTGATGCCAGTGCTGCATCAGCAGGGAATATATTGGTTACTCGGTTAATGGTAAGAGGTGCGGCAGGAATAGTTACAGACGGTGGTTTCAGAGACTCTGCCGATATTGCTAAATTGAATTTTCATGCATACCAATCTAGCGCTTCTGCTCCTACTAATTTGACTAAGCACCATGCCGTTGACCTAAATGTACCTATCGGATGTGGCGGAGTCGCTGTCTATCCAGGTGACATAGTAGTGGGAGACGGAGATGGTGTGATAGTAATACCTCAGGAGCTATGTAATGAAGTTGCATTTGAAGCATATGAGATGACGATTTTTGAGAATTTTGTTGAGGAACGTGTAAAGAACAATCATCCTATATTTGGGCTTTATCCTCCTACGGATCCTAATACGAAATTGGAATTTGATAAATGGCTGAAATCAGGGGGGGTGTAATTGAACGATAATAAAGATGATATTAAGTCTAAAGTAGATTTGTCTAACTGGAGGTTTCCTCCATATAACAGATGGGCATTTCAGCATGTTTCTGAATTGGTGGAATCAGTAGATATTGAAAATGATCCCTCGAACACATGGAGTCTTCCTGAAAACTTACAACCTATAGAACATATTGTAGTTCAAGGCAATGATGGTTCAGAAATCAGTTTTGATCAATTTCTTAATCAAAGTTTCACTGATGGTTTCATTGTAATTAAAGATCAAGAAATTGTTTATGAAAGATATCTGAATGGGATGAATAAAAATTCGAAGCATATATTGATGTCTGTTTCAAAATCAGTATTGGGATTAGTAACAGGCATATTAATTGATAGAAAAGAAATAGATGCCAATATTCTTATAGGAGAGTGTTTGCCCGAATTAAAGGATTCAGGGTATTCCGATTGCACAGTTCAGAATCTTTTGGATATGACTGCGGCGGTGGATTTTGACGAAGATTACTATGCGACCTCTGGACCAATGATAGCCTATAGAAGGTCAACTAATTGGGATCCGCCAGAGAATGATATTAACGGTCAACAGGATTTAAAGTTATTTTTGGCAGGTATGGGTCGAAGACCTGACCCACATGGGCAGATCTTTAAATATACTTCTCCTAACAGTGATCTGTTGGGATGGGTGATAGAGCGTTCTACTGGCAAGACATTTCAAGAGGTGATGTCAGAAGTGTTATGGAAACCTATAGGCGCAAATGATTCTGCCTTTGTAACCATCGATTCATCTGGTTCACCTAGAACAGCAGGCGGCATAAATATGTCATTGAGAGATTTGGCATTGCTAGGCAATTTGGTAGCTAATGGGGGATATAGAGATAAAGAACAAATAATTTCAAACAAATGGTTAGGTCAATTATTTGACGGAGATAAGAGAGCTTGGGAGTCAGGAAACTTCGCCGAATATTTCAATGGCATGCCAATTACTTATAGGAACCAGTGGTATACGTTGCATCAAACAAATCCAATAGTGTTCTGTGTAGGTATTTACGGGCAATATATGTTTGTTGATGTTAATAACAAAATAGTTATAGCTAAATTTTCATCTCAAGAATATCCGTTGGATCCTGACCAGAAAAAAGTTATGTCCAATGCATGTCTTAGTATCATTGAGGCAATCACATAAATAATATTATATAAACCAGAGGTATTCTGGGCATTGTAAATAGGAGGAACCATGGCAGAAATTATGACAGGCAAAATGGCTTTGTTAGAAATGCTTAAAGCAGAGGGAGTAACTCATATATTTGGGAATCCAGGGACTAGTGAAGCCCCTATAATTGATATGCTGCCTGACTATCCTGAATTCACTTATATAATGGCTCTTCAGGAAAGCGTTGCGGTTGGAATGGGTGAAGCTTACGCGCGTGCAACTCAAAAACCTTCTTTGGTAAGCTTGCACGTAGACAGTGGCCTTGCCAATGGAATAGCTTTGATGCTCGACGCTTTAAATTCAGGGACTCCAATGGTTGTCACTTCTGCCAACTACGACATCCGTAAAGTAGTTGAAGGTACTACAGACCTAGCAGAGCTGGTAAAGCCTGTAACAAAATGGTCAATTCAGCTAACTCATCCAGATCAAATACCTGGGGCAATCAGGAGAGCTTTTAATGAGGCAAATACCCATCCTAAAGGGCCGGTGTATATTGGATTGACAGCGAATGCTTTAGAGGATTCTGCAGAGATGAATATCATACCTTCGAGATACACATCAGATAAAATACGACCTGATCTAGATAGCATAGAACAGGCAGCCGATTCATTAATTAAAGCAGAGAATCCTGTTCTAATAGTAGGAGATCGTGTCTCTGATGATGATGCGGTTGGTGAGGCGGTGAGATTGGCTGAAATGCTCGGCTTGCCCGCGTATCAGTTTAGAGGAGCAGAAGTCTCATTCCCAACGACCCATAAACAATATCTAGGAATATTGAATTTGCGTAATTCTGCAAACAGAGAATCTTTAAAAGCCTGTGACACAGTGATTGCTGTAGGTATGAATGCATTTGAAGAACTGTTTTATTGGGGGGATGTGATTCTAAACGAAGAATCTACATTGATACATATAGATTCCTCCGCAGTTAACATAGGGAAATCAGAACCTACGAATATAGGAATTATTTCCCATTGTAAAATGGGTCTACAGGAACTGAATCATAATGTTTCTGACAAAATGAGGACTATTGATTCTTCTATTATTGAGAAAAGATTGCAACGAACATTGGATGAAAAAAAGTACAAACAAGATTCTTTTGTTGAGAGCACGAAAAACAAATGGAATGATAAACCAATGTCAGTGGCTCGCATGATGCATGAATTTGTAGCGGGGTTACCTGAAAATGCGGTCGTTGTTGATGATTCCATTAGTAATAGGGCAATTGTAAGAGAGTATCTAGAAGGTATAGAACGAGGCGACATTGTAGGATACAGAGGACAATCGATTGGCGGAGGGATAGGTGTCACAATGGGTGCCCAATGTGGGTATCCAGACAGGAAAGTATTTGGGCTAATAGGGGATGGTTCAGCGATGATGACCGTTCAAGGTCTCTGGACTGCGGTAAATGACAATATACCTTGCGTGTTTGTAATTCTCAATAATGGTATGTATAGGGTATTAAAAGTGAATTTTAATATCTATCAACAGGACATATTGAATGTCGAACCTGCAGGTGGTAGTTTACCTTATTCGGATTTTCCTAGTCCATTTGATATGGCGGCTATAGCTAAAAGTATGGGTATGGAATCTGAAAGAATTACAGATCCAGAAGATATTAAAGATGCAGTGGTTCGGGCGTCTAAATTGGATAAGCCTGTACTATTAGATATTGTTATAGACGGTTCATTATAAATAGACCTTAATTAGTAAACAGGTCTATGACGTTAGCAATAACACCAGAGTTTTGACGTTTGTAGAATTCTGTGTAGCCACATTCTGTGCAGGATACAAAGGTGAACCTACGATTTTGAATGTTAAGAATTTTAGTTAAGAATCCGCCTGTGACTCTCATGTCGCCTTCTTCGTAAGAAGGATTTCTACATTTGTCACAGGCATATGACACTGTATGTTTCATGGCAATTAACCTTGTGGGATTATATATACCACTTAGAATCTAAAACCTATTATAATGATAAAGGTCGGGTACATAACATAAAAAAACAACGCAAAAAAAACATGATTTAATTTTGAATGTCAGAAGTCTCAACATCAATTCGTAAAGATATATCGCTCTATTGTTCAAGTTGCGGAGCATCCTTTCCGCCTGATATGCGATTGTTAGCATGCACTGTATGTGGGGAACCGTTATTGGTTAAATACGGAGAAATTTCATCAAACCCCCACATGGAAATTCCTGTTTATTCCTGTAACGCACTTGTTAGTTTAGGTGAAGGAAACACTCCAGTAATAAAAATGGATAAATTGGGGTCACGGTTACCCTGCGAAAATATATTTGCCAAATTAGAATTCATGAATCCCACAGGATCCTTTAAAGATCGAGGAACTGCAATGATGATTTCTGTAGCTAAAGGATTTAATATTGCTAACTTGGTAGAGGATTCTTCTGGGAATGCAGGATCATCGGTTGCTGCTTATTGTGGTAAAGCAGGTATCACAGCCCATATTTTTGTACCCCGCTCTGCGCCCCAACCAAAATTAGATCAGATATCAGTATATGGAGCAATTGCACACAAGATTGAAGGAACGAGGGAAATGGTTACAGACGCTGCCTCTGATTTTGTAGACGAAAAGGGATACGTGTACGGGGCCCATAAATTGAGCCCATATTTTTTAGAAGGCACTAAAGCATTTGCTTATGAAATTGCAAGACATAATTTGGGAGAAATGCCAGAACATATAATTATGCCGGTAGGTAATGGAAGCTTATATATTGGTGCCTGGTTAGGGTTCAAAGAACTTATTTTTAAAGGTGTTATATCAAAAATGCCTAAGATGCATGTGGTGCAAGCTTCTGCTGTTAAGCCGTTGGTTAACCTGTTTTCAGGTAATCGCAAGGAAGAACCTATTGGAATCACTGTCGCTGGAGGTATATCAGTTAGTAATCCTCCTCGGTCAAAATTAATCGGAGAAATTCTACTGGAGACAGGAGGGCATGCCGCCGCAGTTGATGACGAAGTTATTTTAGAATGGCAGAAGATTTTGGCTCAAGAGAATGGAATATATTGTGAGCCAACATCTTCATCTGCATTTGCAGGGTTGGAATATTTGATTCGGGATGGAATTATTGCAAAAAAAGAAAGCGTGCTAGTAGCTGTGACTGGTTTTGGTTTGAAAGATAATCTTTACATATAGGTTATTAATTAACACATAGATATAATTTTGAGAGATTGTTAGATTAACAGTAATATTTACTGTATTAATATATACACGAGTATAAATTAAAACGTTTTGAGGAGTTTATATGTACGGTACTATTTTCAACATTAAGGTTAAAGAAGGTCATGAACAGTTATTATTAGATCTGTTCAAGCAATCAGAACGTGTGCCAAAAGGTATGGTTGCTTGGTTTCTAATGGATCCTGATGAAGATAAAGATTGGATTGGTGTGGCAATCTTTGAAAGTAAAGAAGCCCATTTATCGAATGCTAATGATCCTGAACAAGGTGCTCAATTCACACAATTAATGGAGCACATTAAGGAAGAACCTACGTGGACAGATGGAACTTTTGTTATATCTGAAATTATGCAGACAGGATAAATTTTACTTTATTAAACCTATTCCTGGTTCCGTTGGAGGCAATACGTATCCATCTTCTACAGCCGGCAATTTGTATTGTGCGGCAAATTCGTATCTAACCCATGGTACTTCTTGCCAAGCAGTCATAGGTGAGTTAAATCCCCATTGTATGGAAGCGCTCAATGCAGGACCAATTCTCATATTGTGAGGGGACAAAGCTGTGTTATAAAGTTCCGTAAGGCCTGTGATGCGTTTTGCTGCAGTTATTCCTCCGATTTTGGTTATTTCAGGTTGTAAATAAGTGAGAGCTTTGGACTGTAGAATCTGTTCAAAGTTCTTTAATGTATATTCATTCTCTCCTGCAGCTATCGGCACATTTGCTCGGTCTCCCACTTCTTTGATAGCGGCATGATCTCTCATAGGACGGACAGGTTCTTCGTACCAAGTTACATTACCTTTGGCTAGTTCTTTCCCTACTTCGATTGCTTCTATTTTGTTGAAGTGACCGTTCACATCTACCATAATGTGTAGGTCATTTCCAAACTCTCTGCGGATGTTATGTACATGTATTGGATCTAACTCGTGCAGTTTGACCGCGAAAAAACCAGCATCCATAGCTCTCTTGACTTCACTGAGTACAACTTCTGGGTCTCGTAAGGCTGGGAGACTAGCATATCCAGGGATTTTTTCATGGACAGGTCCTCCCAAGAGTTGGCAGACGGATGTGTTTAACTCTTTGCCAAGTAGATCCCACAAGGCTATATCTATTCCAGATAGTCCCATCAAGAATATTCCTTCGTCTGCATATCTATAGCCATAGTCCCATAAGTCGAACCAATGTTTTTCGATAGTTCGCGATGATTTGCCGATTAACCTAGGGGCTAGCAGGTGCTCTATCACGTTAGCTATTGGTATTGAAGTTGAACCAGGGTTATCAGCGCTTGGTATGCCCCACCAGGCTTCACCTACGCCTACGTGCCCAGACTCAGATGTTACATAAACCATAACTTGGCTCATATGGTTATAGTCTGGTATTTCAACTTTGATATCAGTTATTAAGCTCATGATAAATGCACCTAGTTTTAAGATTGGTGAGTAGACAAGAATTGACGTACCTGATTTATAGTATCAGCTTTAATGTCTTCTTGTTCTTTCCACGGGTAAACTGTTAATTCTGCTCCAGGTGCAAGCTCTGCTACTTCAATTGCAGCTTCATAGGAATGAGAAGGGGTGTTATCTGGCATTACTAAAATCGGCGTACCGCAATTGCTAACAAAGTCTCGTGACACACTGTATACAAAGTCGGCATTTGGCTCTATGCGATACAAATTATTTAAGTATGCATTACATTGATCCATATTCAGGTCAGAACGCTGACTAAGTAATTCAGGAGCCCAAAGATCTCTCCCAGAATCATACATGGAATCAGGGAATTCAGCGTTGTGTCCGACTGGTTGGCACAGTACCGCCGCGGTAACTCTTTCTGGTGCTCGCTCAATAAGTTTAAGAGCGAAAGGTCCCCCAATGCAGAATCCCATGAACCCAAACTTTTCAATTCCCAGATGGCTCATAAGTCCTAGTTGGTCATCTGCAAAAGCTCCCCAAGGATCATCTACTGGGATTGGTCCTTTAGATTGCCCGCCGTAAGCATTACGTTGATCCATAGT
>PBDQ01000003.1 GCA_002717465.1 Chloroflexota bacterium | reverse complement strand
CAATATCCAATCGAATCTGTAAAATCAGTAACTGCAGAAGAGATCAGTGTAACATTGCCTTCTCTGTTAATTCTAATCAAGTGTATATGAAATAGTTTGGAACAATTAAAACTTGATTATAGAACCACTTCCTTTTGTACAAGTGGTTTTTTCTAATAATCATGAGAGAAAGAATTGGTGGAGTGCCATTTGAGACAAAAAAATCTGGAGGAAACGTAGAGATTAGATTTTATCCAAAAGGAGAAAATGCAAAAAATCCAGACGGAATTGTGTTCATGTTGTCACTTTCAAAAGAAGACAGAAAGAAACTGGCACAAGTGATATCATAAATCGTATTTTTTTGCCTCTTCGACTATCGTAATCTTGTCTGTCACCTTCTTGTACGATTCAGGATGCACTGTATGTATAGGAAATAGCATGTCTGAATCTATCTCCTTTACAATATCAAGTAAATCCTGTCCCTTTGAATGTCCAGAACAATGGCTCTGTATTCTATTCAATCCGAAATGATCAAGCCAAAGATTAATTCTATTTTGATCAGAGATTCCCTCATCATTCCACGGCTCACTTAACGAGTGCATGTAAAGTGCTCCTAGTGCAGGCTTTACATCAATTAATGCACCAAAGTGCCAAAACGAAAATGCACATAACGATTGTCCCTGCTGTTTTGCTAAATCATCAGCCGTAATTACATTATCATATTCTAAAATTTCACGCTCAAACTTTCTTCTCGTTGATTTTTTTGGAGAAAATATCTGTATGCCATCGTCGGTAGGTAACGGAACGTTCAGCTGCGGATCCTTTGACAGGTATTCCAGAAATGGAACGTCATTTACATTTACGACAAATTTTCTTTCATTTTCCTTTGCTATATTGTAAAATGTTCTCAATCTATCCATATCCTTAAAATTAAAATCAGCAATTGCAAGCTTGTCTGTTTGTGAAACATGCGTATTGCATTCATTGAAAACCTTTTGTTCTGATTCGTCACTTTGCAAATCATTAATCCTTGTTCCTTCTGCAAGTAATGCAATAGGTTTTGAATCTACTGCTTTATTGATAAAGTCCTCAGTCATTTTTGGGTTTGTTCCATGTAGTCGAATATCTGCGGTGTAAACTACGGGACCTGATGATGTGTAAATAATAAATCCATACGCACCTGGAACAGAATGGTCAACATGTATAGGCTCTATCTCCATTGAACCAATTGTAAACTTGTCACCTGTTCTAAACGTTTGAACATCACGCTCTATTGGATCTTCTTTTCTATCAGATGGACGTGGCTTGAAAGATAAAATTTCCCGCTCAAACTTTGACGAGCTTCTTGCTTGAATTGCTTCAAGAATTAACTTACACGTATCTCCCATGTATATGGGAATGTTTTCGTTTAGAAATGAAATGTAATCAGCATGATCTGCATGTGCATGTGATAACAATACTGCATCAATATCAGTTTCTGTATCTGTCCTGTCCATCATTTTCAAAAGATCTGTCCTGTATGCATTTTGTATATCAGGGACAAGTCCCATCTCGATGAAATCTTTCAGTCCGTTGGCAATCCTAGGACTCATAAACTCGTCAAAGTAGTCTCCTCTCTTTCCAAAGCTCATCCCAAAGTCTAGGAATATTTTTGTGTCCTTGTCTTCTAGAAGTATTTTATTTCCGCCGATCTCATTTACTCCTCCGTAAAATGTAAGCGAAGTCATGAGATTATAGGAAAATTCTCACTATTAAGATCATATTTTTATTGCAGATTTTTCTCGATCAAATCTTGGTCAAATTCAAGATTGCGGGCAGGGGTATTGACTACTTTGGAAAAGAGGCGATTGGAGATGATTATACTGCACTTTTTGAGCTGGTAAAAAATGCACGGGATGCATGTGCAAAACACGTGGACATTATTTTTGAAAATAATCAGATCATCATAGAAGACGATGGAGACGGAATGACAGAGGCAGATATAGAAAACAATTGGTTTGTACTTGCAACAGATTCCAGACTGAAACGCACCAAGACAAACTGTCATGGAAAACAAGTTTGGGGAGAAAAAGGAATAGGAAGAATAGCGCTGCAAAAGCTTGGAGACAAGGCAGTGATGAAAACTCTTGCGAAAGGAGGTAGCCAGACGGTCATAGTACACCATGATTGGCAAAAATTTAACAAAGAAGGTGTTACGTTTGACGATGTTGATTTTCCTATAGAAGTTCGCTCCAAGGGAAAAGATACAAAAGGTACAACACTTGAAATTTCAAATCTAAATTCCAGATGGCCAACTACCAGAAGGGCAGAACTGCAAACAGAGCTTGGAATGATGATTTCCGCTGAAGACTTTAACGACATAAAGATCACGGTGGATGGAACAATTGTAGGACTAGAGACAAGAGAGTTTAGAAAGAAGGTATCACAAATTGCACCATACAAAATTAGTGCCTCAATATCATCCAATGGCGTAACTACAAAAATTGCAGACGTCTGGAAGAACCAAGGAAACTGGCAACCTGGAAAGACCATGGACGGAGACTATGGAGATGGAACATATCCAGGCAAGATGAGAGTGGAGTTTTACTTCTTTCCAAGGGGTGCAGCAAAACAAGAAACCGCAAAAGTTGAAAAATATTATAAACAAAAATTAAAGAACGCATCATTTGACCTTAACAACTTTTCAAAAGAAAACTCAGGTGTCTACTTATTCCGAGACGGTGTATGGGCCAGACCTTTAGGAGGACAAGACGACTGGCTTGGAATGGAGGCAAGAAGGGTGCAAAATCCTACCGGAAACATTGGAAGAACACAGGTTTTTGGAGTAGTCAACGTAACAAAGAAAAACAATCCGGACATCAAACCCTCGTCACACAGAGAATCTATGCAAAAGAGCAAAGAGTTCATAGGTATGAAAAAAGTTCTAATTCAGATTCTCAAGGTACTAGAAGCATACTGGAGAGAAGTGAAGGCAGAGGACAAAAAAGAAACTCTTTCAGGATATAAGGACAGAGGAGAAAAGACGGAAAAACAGCTAAAAGATGCAATCAAGATAATAAAAGCAAATGAAAAAACCTTAGGGAAAACCACTGCTGGCAGCGTTACAAGAATGCTCAAAGACGCAACAGAGGGATTTGAGGAGACAAAGCAGGAATATGAAGACAGACTAGGCGAGGTGGAGAGAATCGATGATCATATCAAGAAAGTTGCATCGCTCGGAATAATGACATCCTACATGGCGCATGAAATTGCAAATCCGTTAGAGCAAAGCATCAAGATTATAAAAAATGCAAGAAAGATGATGGACGAAACAGATTTTGATGAAAAAATTCCAAAAGCACAGGTAGAAGAGGGATGGGAGATGGTAGAAGGCTTGGAGAAAAATGCCGCCACAATGTCGAAGTTTACCGAAATGGTCAACAAATTGAACAAACACATAGCAACATCCGTATCAAAAAAAGGCCGAGCAAGAGACGTGAATATTTTTGATTTATGGGAGAAAGTATCAGAAGGATTTTCAAGCATAAAGGAAAAATATCAAATTAGTATAATCGATCCATCAAATACAAAGCTGACGGTAAGAATGGATCCTATAGATCTAGAATGTATATTTGCGAATCTTTACTTGAACTCAATCGAGTCACTTGCACTAGATAAGAAAAATTCAAAAAAAACGGTTAGTGTGGAAACGAAATGGGACAGTTCAGGACTAACCATCGATTTCAAAGACAATGGAATAGGCATACTTGCAGAAGAAAAAGACAATATTTTTGAAGATTTTGTCACAGGCGATACAAGTAGTGACGACGACGATTATCATGGTCAAGGAATCGGACTTTCAATATGCAATGCTCTTATTGAGAGATATAACGGAAGCATTAAGGCAGTACCGCCATATGGGGAAGGTGCAGGAGCCAGATTCATTTTACATTTTTCATCAGACAAAGTTTCGAAGGTTGCGTAATTAAAATTCAATAAAATGAAAGGTAAAGACGAACTTGCAGACGAAGTAGAAAGATTATTTCCAAAGCTGACATCTGATGGAGGTAACAGCATAGATACGCCGAATGAACTTGCAGACGAAGTAGAAAGATTCCTGATGGGACCAAGAGAACATGAAGAAGAGCTGCCACAAGGTGAGATGCCGCTTGACTGGTACGTTTCTGGTATACTCTTCCCAAGAAATGCAGAACTTGATGCAGAGGATAAGGACGACGACAAGGATTCCAGTGGAAACGAGAAGGGCAGCGAGCAAAACGTGTTGACAGAAAGCACCAATGCAATGTTCAAGCAGAATTCCATTGGACTGAGAGCAGAATTGAGGGATGATTGTAAGAAGGTTTCAGTAGAAATCTCATACGGAAAGTATTCCCAAGAAGATAGCAAGTGGAAGAGAACTAGACTGGACACGAAAATGGGCAAAGTGGGAGAAATTGAGCTGAAACAAGGCAGAGGAAAATTCAGCATATCATCAGAAGACGACGGAGAGGTTGATGCAGAAGTAAACTGGCAGATTGAAAGAGGCAATGCGTCTGGCAAGCAAGTTTCCGTGCTGAATATTTTTTTGGAGAATCCGCGCATTTGGCAGGTGCAGTCGGAGGAAAAAGATTACAAGTTCATCAGCAAAGAAAACAACAAGAACAGTATTTTCCAACCAATGATTAGAATTTCTGGCGTGGGCAATGAAAAACCGTTTACGCACATTGAAGACATGGGCAAGATAGGGATAGACGACGATGCTGTTCTAGACATGCTCTTCAGAAAAAAGAAGACGTTTGCCACAGGATATGGATGCGCTGCAAAATGGGAAAACGATATGTCACCAAGATGGGTCGAAAGCATGTTTGTTCCAAGATTTGCACAAAAGGAAATTGGAAAGGCGTCGGACAGTGATGGAAAAGATGGCAGGCCCGTGCTTATAGACATGTATGAGATGTCAGGTTTTGAAAAGTTTGACGATGAAGAATTCAACAGGGCAGACATACGAGAAAAGCTGGAACCGCTGGTAATCCAGTACAAGAAGTGGATAGAAGGTTTGGAAAACAGGATGGAAAAAGAGTTTGACGGCTCCACAGACGAGTTCCACGATGCTGCAAATGATAATGTGAAAAAATGCAAAATTGCATGCAAGAGAATCGAAGACGGCCTAAAACTTCTGACTGCCGAGAGCAGAGATGATTCGTCAAAAATTGTCAAGGCGTTTCTTCTTGCCAACAGGGCAATGCTTTACCAAGGACTTTACTTCGACTATGCACTTGGAAAATCGAAGGGACAAAAAATTTCGAGGCCAGATACTGACAAGCCAGGGCAAAGATTCTGGTTTCCATTTCAAATAGCATTCATGCTAATGACGTTGCGAGGAATAGTTGACAAAGAACACGATGATGCCGAGATTGCTGATCTTCTCTGGTTTCCTACCGGCGGAGGAAAAACTGAAGCGTATCTTGGTGTTGCAGCATTTACAATTATTCTGAGAAGACTAAGGGGTGAAGTTGACGGGCTTGGAGTTTCTGTCATAATGAGATATACTCTAAGACTGCTGACATTACAGCAGTTTGAGAGATCATCTACTCTTTTTTGTGCACTTGAGTTTATTAGAAAAAATGCAAGAGATAATCTGGGCCTCGGAGAACAACCATTTCTGCTTGGAATGTGGGTTGGATACAGCCTCACGCCAAATTCTTCAGACAAGTCGCTTACAGCTATTAACAAACTAAAAAAAGATCGTTTTGCTGAAACTCCAGATGGCTCACCTTGGCAAACAAACTATTGTCCATGGTGCGGAAAAGAAGTAGGGCCGCACAACTATTGGGTGGACAGCGAAACCAAATGGACAAAGGTGAAATGTATGAACGGTGGTTGTTACTTTTCAGATTCTCTTCCACTTGTTACTGTTGATGAGGACATTTACACCAGATGTCCCAGCATGATAATTGCAACTGCAGACAAGTTTGCCAGAATGGCGTTCAGACATGACATTGCTTCAATGTTTGGCAGGGCAGAGAAATGGTGCACGATTCACGGATTTACTACAAAGAGAGACATGACATACGAGAAAAGCAAGTGCAGATGTAGCACAGTTAGGGATGCATACGACATAGAAAGTAAAAGATTTCCCCCAGACTTGATAATACAAGATGAGCTTCATCTAATTTCTGGTTCACTTGGAACCATGGTGGGACTTTATGAAACGGCGGTTGACTATCTTACCGGACTTGATAAGGATGGAAAGACAATACGACCAAAAGTAATTGCGTCAACTGCAACAACAAGGGGAACAAGAGAGCAGATGAAAAAGATCTTTAATAGAAAAGGAGGAACGGCAGAATTTCCACCACCGGCATTTGACAGAAAGGACTCGTTTTTTTGGTGGGAAACGAATGTGACTGGAAGATTGCACGTTGGAGTGTCATTCTCCCACAAGTCAGGAAAATTTGCTCTGGGAAAAATATTCTCATCTCTTCTGCAGAGGATTAGCACAATAAAAGATGCAGTTGACGAGTCAAAAATGAGCAGACTTGTGGATCCATACTGGACACTTGTAGGATATTATAACAGTATCAGGGAGCTTGGCGGCTCAAACAGACTTGTAGAGGACGACGTGCCAGATGGAATAGAGCTGATAACAGGACTGATTGACAAGAAAGTCAAGAAACGGGAGGTAGGCGTCCAATATGCAGGGATAGAAGAACTTACAGGAAGAAAAACGCAAAGGGAGATTAACGAACTGAGGGTAAAGCTAGAGAAATCTTTTCCAGATGAGAATACAATCAATGTACTTCTGTCCACAAACATGATTTCTGTAGGCATTGATGTTGGAAGACTTGGTCTCATGGTGGTCAACGGCCAACCAAAAAATTCTACAGAATACATACAGGCAACAGGACGTATAGGTAGGAAACCGGAAATACCCGGAGCCGTCTTTGTACTTTACAACCCATACAAACCAAGGGACTTGTCGCAGTACGAAAACTTTGTGGGTTACCACAATACAATGCAAAAGTACGTAGAGCCCGCAATTCTAACACCTTTTTCGCTGGCCGCATGCAAGAGAGCAATTCATGCTGTATTCATTTCAATGATCAGACTTTCAATACCGGAGATGTCTGGGACGAAAGATGCAAATGACTTTACAAAAAGCATGGGGAAAGACATAGAGAAGTTTATCCTAGAACGCTTCAAGAGTATCCAAGATGTGGACGAAGATTCAAGGCAGTTCCAAGACATGAAAGACATGCTAGACGATTTCCAGACCAACTGGGAAAAATTTATTCAAAAAACCAAGGAAGACGACAAGGCAAAAAAGAAAGGGGTCTGGTATAACAATCCATACAGCCCAGAAGAGTATCGAATTCCAAAAAATGAAAATGTCCTAATGATAGAGTTTTCACAGGCGGGAGCTACAAAAATAGGAAAATTTCCTATGAGCACACCAGAATCACTTAGAGAGGTTGAAAGACAAATGGAGATGAAATACGTTTGAGTTTGTCTAGAAGATTTGCATTTCTAAGACCCAGTCAGCTGATTTCATCATTTGGCCCAGGCGCAATTTACGACAACCAAGTAGATTCGGTAATTATTATGGGCCTAAACAAATGGGATACAAGCAAATTCAAGGATCTGTATGATCCAATGCTGTTGAAAGAAATAAGACGAGACAGTAAAAGTTATGACAATCTCAAGACACTTTATTCTGTATCAGACATCAAAAGTGAAGATGAGAAGGGCGCAATTCCGGTAAGAAGTTTTCCTGCATGGGGATTCTGCAGAATATGCAACAAGCTTGTGGATGGAAGAGATGGAAATGACATCAGGAGTTTAAAGTGTAACTCGGAGAAATGTGAGGGTTATAGGAAGAGAAACACAGTCCCAGTCAGATTTGTTCGTACATGTGAAAACGGACACCTTGATGAATTTCCGTGGTACGAATGGGCCCATCAGAAAGCAAGCAAGGATGCATGCAGTAGGGACGAGGCCGAACTATACCTAGAGACAGATGGAAGCTCTTCATCAATGAGCTCAAAGAGAGTCGTGTGCAAAAAATGCAATAATTCTCATGACATGGCAACAGCTCTGACAAAAAACGCCCTGAAATTCATCACAGGCAGCTGTACAAGAAACATGCCGTGGATTGGCAAGCACGATTCTGCAGGATGCAGCAAGAATAACATGGATTTGCCCATGCGTGGAATGTTCAAAGGAGCGACAAACATGTACTTTCCGATGACAAGAAGCGCAGTTACAGTTCCACCATTCAGTGACGATGCAGCAGAAGTGATGATGAGACCGGACATCAGAGCCATGATTTCAGCTGCTGGTGAAAATAAGGAACAGCTTGACGTAGTCTATGAGCTCATTAGCAAAATGCCAGGAATCGAATGTCTTCCTAAAGATTTTGCAAACAAGCAAGAACAGATTAATGACTTTCATAAAGATGAAAAAACTGTCAAACAGTTCGAGTACGACCAGCTAAATTCCGGAACAGATTCTAATGACAAGGACTTTACAACTGAGATGATGAGAGACATTCCTTCAAGATTCAGAAAATATTTTGATAAAATTGTGCTCGTGAAAAGAACTAGGGTCATCTCCGCAATAACAGGATTTTCACGAATTGATTCACCTTACATTGCAGGAGGGTATTCAAACATACAAAACATAGATAACAAATATCCAACATGGCTCCCAGCAGTTGAGAACAGAGGAGAAGGCATGTTTTTCAGCTTGAACAAGGAACAAGTTGATCTGTGGATGAACAACGACACGGTAATTAAAAGAATTGAGAAAGTGATGACACAACAGGGAAGATTCAATCTTGAGAATCTCAAAAAAGCCTATCCCGAGATGAGAGACGAGGATGTTCCAAAATTCATATTATTGCATACACTTTCACACATGTTCATACGGAGTCTTTCAAAACAGACAGGATACTGGACCGCATCATTTCAGGAGAGGATTTACTGCAGCGAATCAATGCAGGGAATCTTTGTCTACACCTCAGCGCCTAGCAGTGACGGAGTTCTTGGAGGAATGGTAGATATTGGTACAAAGAGTCGCATCAACTCAATTTTACAAAATCTTCTGATTGATGCAAACGTATGCTCGTGTGACCCACTATGTGGAATGCAACAGCCAGAAAAAATCGACAAGTGTCATGGGGCATCATGTCACGCATGCACTCTAGTTCCAGAAACATGCTGTGAGGCAATGAATGACTATCTTGACAGGGCCACAATAAACAAGACAATTCATGATAATTTTGGCTATTTTGAGAGCGACGGTCAATGAACAAGACAAATAGGGAGACAATGACCGAGGAGGTCCTGTCTGCCGTAAGTGCGTCTCCAATTGAATCACTTGAAAAACTCCTAACCGCGTGGGAGGAGAAAAAAGAGATTGGGAAATTCAGTCTCAGAGATATCACAGGTCTATCTGGTGAAAAACTGCAAAACCTGACGCTTCTTTTTGAGAACTACCGTAACTCAAAAGACACCGTAATGATGATGATTGACGCATCATTGCAGACAAAAAAAATGCTCTCAACGGAACAAAACACATCAGAGATTGTGTGGACCGGACCCGTACAGGTTGGGGCTCATGTAAAAAATACAAAGAGTGTGATTGAGGAGATGCTCAGTAACGCAAAGCAAAGCGTCACAATAATAGGATACAGAATTACCAAGAATGCGGAAAGTGTGATTGAAGAGATTGGGAGATGTCTCAACCGCGGAATAATTATGAGAATAGTAATAGACAATGACAAAAAGAAGATCAACAAGGAGGAAATTACAACTCTATTTTCAAAATACGGACCAAAACAGCCCGTAGTTTTTACTAGAAAAAAACAAGAGGGGACATATTACAAAGTTCATGCAAAGACAATCATCGTGGATAAAAATGACCTTCTCGTAACATCGGCAAACCTGACATATCATGGTATGTCAAACAACTTTGAAATTGGAATTAGATCACGCGGACCTATTGTAGAAAAGGCGCTTAATTTGGTAGACGAGATGATTGACAACGAATATTTCGAGGAGATGTAATTGGAACACCAGTACATACCTACAGAGGAAAACAAAAAAATCGCATCTGAAAAGCTTACCGAGATTCTTTTTGTCGACGATGACGGAGAGGATGTTGCAGAATGGTTGAGAGAGGAATTTTTTCCAAAACATCTGCCAGGGGTAGAAAAGGCGCTGGCAAAAAGCAAGGACTTTGATGCAGAGAGTATGCCGGTTGTAAAACTTCCGGGAATGGTAGTGGACATGCTCAGCTCAGAAATGTTTGAGGGAAAGTGGGGCATAGATTTGCGACAGTACATCATAAAGAGATTGTTGGAGAAGGGGGAAGAAGAAACACTAAGAAGGATACACAACTGGAACAACAAAAAGTGGAAAGACGACGAGGAGCCAACTATGGAAAAAGTGCTAAAGGATTTGAAAGACAATCAAAAGTATCCATGGAAACCAGGAGGAAGTTTTGCAAGAAAATTTGTCGAGATTCTGAAATTCCCAGGAATTTTTGCAGGAATAAAGTCAGACAGAAGTCCTGACAAGAGCGAAAGCGTCACGCCTAGGCCGCCTATGCACGATCTTGCAAATTTTCAAGCAAACATGAGGGGGCAGATCACAGAATTGCTAGCAGATACCGATAACTCGAGAGCAATAGTAAGCCTTCCGACAGGCGCGGGTAAAACCAGAACCGTCGTAGAAGCACTTCTGGAACACTGGAAAAACTCCTCTGAGAATAACTTTATTCTCTGGATTGCACAAAGTAACGAGCTGTGCGAACAGGCAATCTCGTGCTTCAAGCAGCTCTGGGAAGATCATAAAATTGGAAAACATGGAGAGACTCTGGAAATTTTTAGAACTTTTGACGACTACGGATTACCGTATCCGCAGCAGAGTGGCATAATTGTGGCAGGGATACAGAAACTTTACAGCATTTACAACTCTACAGAAATTAACGGTGAATCGGATCTTGACTTCCTTAAGGAAAAGCTTTTGGCAGTAGTAGTAGATGAAGCACACCATTCCGTGGCAATGTCATACCAAAAGATACTGGAATCGCTGGGAATTGATACAAACAAAACAGATCAACATGACAGCATACCTCTTCTAGGTTTGACTGCAACCCCAGAAAGAACAAAACCAGGAGAGACAAAAAAGCTACACTCACTTTACAACAACAAAATGATCTTTCCATCTATGCATGTACAGCCAGACAAGGACAAAAATGGACAAATATTCGACGACAGATGGAACGATCTCAAATACATGAGAAAGCGACTAACGGAACTTAACTATCTTGCAAAACCAACATTCCACCCAATCAGTGTAAAAAAATTCAGAATGAGTGGATCTGAAACAGAGGAGATGGAAAACCAACCTGTAAAAGACATACCAGAAAATGCGCTTAACAGACTTGCCACGTTGGCAGAAAGAAATAACGAAACAAGAAAGCACATAAAAAAATGGCATGACAAGGGAAAACAGATTTTATTTTTTGGCACCAACGTAACGCAAGCAACAGTAATGTCAAAAATTTTGGAGGCTGAAGACGGAATAAGAAGCGCAACAATTACCGGAACAACCAGATACGGTGCAAGAAAATCCTACATAGAGCTTTTCAAGGAAAAGAAAATCAACATTCTTTGCAATTACAATGTTCTTACCACAGGATTTGATTCGCCCAAGATTGATACTATTGTGGTAGCAAGACCAACCAGAAGCAACATACTTTTGCAACAAATGATTGGAAGGGGACTGAGGGGAACCGAGTTCGGCGGAACCGAAACATGTGACATAGTTTACGTGAAAGATGAAATTGAAGACGATAATGGAAAAAAGATTGAGCTTGCATACATTGACGAAATAGAGGGATATTATGACGAGTAAAAAGGGAAAATGCTTTCCAAGGAATCCAAGAATTCCGAAGAATGGAGAGATCTTTACCACTGACGAGCTGCACAGAATTTTTTGCGTTGCAACTCAGGGCGGCATACGCTACTCCAGACAACACAATTACGTACTGCTTGTTGACGACAGGAACAGCGATTATGAGGATTTTATCAACCTAGAAGACCAGACAGTCATATACAAAGGAACAGGCAGCGGCGACCAGTCGTTTGAGAAGAAGTGTTCCGGTGCATACAACAGAAAAGTGAAAGACCCGAACTCGATACTCCTATATTTCAACAAGCCTGGACCAAACGTAAACGTCTTCAAATTCCACGTAAAGTATGTCAAGTGGTGGTACGGACATGACAAAGAAAAAAACAGAAGGGAGATAAACTTCAAGCTGAAAATTATAAAGTAGAAGCCAACAAGGAAAAGATATTGAATAAAAATAAAGAATTTACGTTTATAGATCTGTTTGCAGGAATTGGCGGAATGCGACTCGCATTTCAGAGAGCAGGAGGTAAATGTGTCTTTTCTTCAGAGATTGACAAGTACGCAAAACAAACGTACGAAAAAAACTTCAATGACATTCCATTTGATGATATAAAGAAGATTCATGAAAGTGATATACCAGATCATGACATACTTTTAGGAGGTTTTCCGTGCCAACCGTTTTCGCTTGCAGGTACAAGTGCTAGGAGACACCATGGCGGCAAGGAAGGTTTTGCAGATGTAACAAGAGGAACCCTCTTTTTTGATATTGTCAGAATTATTAAAGAAAAAAAACCAAAAGCATTCCTGCTTGAAAACGTAAAGAATCTGAAGGGACATGACAAGGGAAGAACATACAAAGTGATAATGAAGACATTACAAAAAGAACTAGGTTACGACGTTCATGACGAGATTGTTGATGCAAGCAGTTTTGTTCCACAACACAGAGAAAGAATTTTCATTGTTGGATTCAGAAAACCAATGCAGTTTGAATTTCCAAAGCTTCAAAAAAAGAGACCCAAGCTTGGACAAATTCTTCAAAAAAGAGTTCAGAAAAAATATACACTTTTGGATGGCACATGGAACTCACTTCAGCGGCATGCAGCACGTCATAAAGCAAAAGAAAATGGTTTCGGTTACAGCCTTGCAAACAAAGACGGCAGAGCAAACACTCTAAGTGCCAGATATCACAAGGACGGTGCAGAGATTCTCATAGATCAAAATCATTTGAGCAAGAATCCTAGAAGGTTGACTCCAAGGGAATGTGCAAGGCTGATGGGATTTCCAGACAAGTATAAAATTCCAGTTTCAGACAGCCAAGCCTACAGACAATTTGGAAACTCGGTGGTGGTTCCAGTTGTAGAGTCTATCGCAAAGGTATTGGTGAAGACCGTAACAGAAAACAAAAAGCGAAAGACTATTCTCGATTACTGAGATATGACTCTGTCAAGCATTGAAATGATGTTTTGAATTGATTTTGGGTTTTTTTCCTTATCCTCGGTAAATTCTCGCAGCGGCATCATAAGAATCGGCCTGAATATGTTCTCCTCATATGGAGAAGTTTCGTAAGGTTCAGCAGTCCATCTCTCATGTGGCATTATGGCAAGACCCAAATGACAAGATTCAAAATTGTATGCATATCCCATTATTTTTGTAAATGCATCAGCCCTTGAGCCGTCTTTTGATGATGCAAGTGGTGATTTTTCGTAATATTGTTTTGTATCAAATACTGCAATGAATTTTCCATCAGTTCTAAAAGAAAAGTCTGGTCGTACATCTGCCTTTACTGGAACAAGTTTTGTGTATGGACCACAAATTTCTGAATTGGTATCATGAACTATTGTATCATGGGTTGATTTTTTTATTCTCTTACCTCTTGTGAACATTTTATCATAAAACATTTCGACATTTTTTCCGTTCCAGTTGAAATTAATTTGTTTAATCTCACCAGTAGCCAGATCAATATCAAACTTGGGTTCTTTTTTGATAAAAATTTGGTGTATTAGTTCAAACATCACCCACAGCTCATACATTGTGTCTATGTCACGCAATGATAAGAGAATAAGCGAATCATCTTGGACTATACCTTGAAGTGTTTTCAATCCTGTATTATTTCTCACTTCTCCTATCCATTTTAGAAGTTTTTTGTATCCAGGGTTTTGTATTTTTCCCGTAGTCATCCTTTGCGAAGCTTGGGTTACAAGTTTTAAAATTTTTTTATCATATTCTTTGTCAAGTTTATCTTTTTTTACTGAAAGTGGAACCTGTGGAAAAGGAAAATCATTTATTATTTTTTTCATCTTCTGTCTAACAGCAGATAGCATCTCTATTTCCTGCGTGAATAGTTTTTCATTTCTCAAATACTCTTCTGCCTTGTTAATTATCCAAAATGCAGATATGATGAAGAGTATATTTTCAGGTGTTACAAAATTCTTCTGAGTTTGTCGTGAAACAAGGATTGAGTTGTGGCCATTAATTTGTAGCTGAATTGTTTTTTTCCAGTCTATGTTTCCACGGGGTTTTATGGAATCTGTACTTTGTTTTTTTTGAATAAAACTTACATTACCAAGAATTTGTTTGTGTATAACAAGGAGCTCTTTTGCTTTCTCTTCGAGAAAACGAATCCTTGCAAAGTCTATCGGAAAATTGAATCCCTTGCTTGTACTGTCCTGTGATAATGAATCAAATTTGAAATATACTGGTTTGTCAAAGCGGTAATACTCCTCATACATATCATAAATCCGCCATATTCGTTCTTGCATGTATTCAACTCGTTCATAGTCAATCAGGCAATACCTACAAAACTGATACCAGTCATAATATGGGCTATCTTTTGTATCATCCGGTTTTATTATTTCCCATTTTTCAAAACGGTCTGGGTCCAGATTTACCCATTCATTGTAGATTTCTTTTGTAAGATCGTTTTGTTTGTTGACCGCAGAAAAAAAGAGTCTAGTTTCGTCGTTGAGTTTTATTTTCAATTCTTTTGCTGGTATGTCAAGAAAGTCCAATTCCTCATCCGAGAAATATTTGAATTGATTCTCGCGTAGTTCTTTAGCGCGATTTTCTAGCTCGTTTAGTCCAGCATTATTTTTAATTTTTTTTTCTATTTTTGAGTAGCCAGAAATTTTAAGATCGCGTAGTTCCTGAATTCTCTTTGGAAGAGACAGTTCCGTCTCTCGCATTATCTTATCGGTTAGTCCACCATATTTTTCTTCTATCTTTATTTTAATTCGTTTAGAAACAATAGAGTCTGTGAATGTATCATTTTCTTTTATGCTTCGAAATTTATCAATAAGCAAACCAAAGCTTGACAATTCTCAATATTCCTCACTTTCTATTAATTGACGAAGTTTTTTTGCAAAGTTTGAGTTCTCTAAACTAAACTGAAAGTCATTTTTCCTAGTTTCCCATTCATCTTGAAAATTTTCAACGATGGATTTGTCTCGTTGCATGTTAAAGTCAACTTCTTCTCCAGACATTTCGTCTGAGTTATTTAGACACTTTACAAACATATTCCATCCTTCAGAAAATTGTTCTCTTTCAGTTGGATTCTGTTTTGCCTCTTCAAATAATTCTAGTGGACTGCCTGTTTCGGGTATGAAAATTCTTTCAAACACCTGTAGTGTTTTCTTGTTTACTCCTTGAAATTGTGGTAGAAGATTTGCAGTTAACGACCAATCGAGAATTGTATCAAGATCGTTGTTAGGTGATTGCTTGTTTGCAGATGTGTATGTAGTTTTACTTGCAAATCCATATATCAATTCCCGTAAGATTACTTTGAGTATTGCACTGCCCAATCCTTTTGCCGTACGTATTGTGGCAAGCATTTCGTATGCAATATTCATTTGCTCTTCGAGATTATCCTCTATTTCATCTGGCAGTTCTATATCATCAGTATCAATATCACCGATTGCGTTGGCTAATGTTGTACGAAGTTCTTTTGTCCTATCTTTTCTTGTTGGTGCTTCAATCTCGACATATGCAAATCTCCTTTTCAGCGCATCATGAATGTGATATAGATGGTGCTTGTCAGAAGTGTTTAGCATTCCAATTATTCGGAATTGCCTTGGAATTTTCACTTTATTTCCATCCGGTCTTCCTGGAATTTTGATTATTTTTTCTTCTATGCCAGTAAACATCTGACCAAACGCCTTTTCAATATCTGCACGGTTAAATTCGTCTATTGCAAGCCATTTTCCAATATAACCATCCGTGGGGTTCTTCATAGTTTCCATACAATCTACTATTGTTTCTGTAAGGCAGCCATCCTGAAACTTGTAACTCAGATCTTCTGATTTAATATCTGGCATAATCCCTCCTATCACATCCACTGTACTCCATTCGTCTGTGGCAGTGAAACTTTCTACTTTGTATCCATTAGGATTATCATCTGTTCCCCAGAACTTTCCCAAAAAATCTCTGACGAAATGACTTTTTCCAGTACCGATTGCACCACCTATGAGAACATGTGTGCCACTAACCAAGTGGTGAAGTATTTCTCGGATGTATTTTTCATCTATCGACAGAACCTTAGTGCATTCTTCTATGCGAGAATCCAGATCAGATGGAAGTGGAAGTATTGCTTGGTCAACGAATAGATCTTCTACTTTTTCTTCTATTTTTCTAGTTGTTTCTTCTAGTTTAAGCAGACGTTCCTCAGTTTCTTTTTGTATATCTTCTTCAAAGCCAAGCTCTTCTGAAGTTTTTCCGACGTTTTTGAATTTGTCTATGATTTTTTCTTTTTCTGATTTAAATTCAATAATTGCGTTAGAAAAATCTTCAGACTGTTCAGGGTAATACCGTTTTACAAAATTTGAAAATAACCCTAAGAATTGAGCAGGACTAACTTCCTTGTCAAAGTATGAAATTGCCTTTGATGCAATAACATCTGCATCATCATTATGAATTTTCATTGAAAATGGTGCATTGTGACGAGTTCTGTTACCTTTCTGCACCTGCTTTTTTTGATAGTAACAAATCTCTTCATAAAAATAACTGCTAGGATTATTTTTGAATTCTCCCCCACTTCCATCGTCATTGTTTAATCGGTTAATTTTTCCAAATGCCTTCATTACAGGTTCATTATCTATTGTTTTACCTAAAATTCCAAATACTATCGGTTTCCAATCTCGAGAATCACTTTCACTTACCAATTTATTACATGTGTGGTTTTTCAAAGCAGGTTTTCCTATATCTGTTAAAAGTTGATGTTCTCTTGGAACTCGGAAGAGTTTGAATCTGTATTTGTTAGAATTTTTTTGGTAATCATTTAGTAAATCTGAGAGACCAACTGGCTCATAATCATCAAACGTCCAGTTGTGTTTTCCATGATAATTATGAACAGTTGCATATCCAAAAAAGTCATCATCAGGCTGTTTTTGTTTTTGTCTCTTTTCTTCTGTTTCTTTATAATTTTTAATTCTTCTTTCTCTGCCTGCTTTTTTCTCTTCCTCGGTCTTACCTGATCTTTCAGGCTGTTTTGGTTTTAAGACAAATGCATCTTGACAATCTTGATGAATCCAAATACCGTCTGGATCTTCTTTAATCATGTCTTCGCCTTTAGCAATTATTTTTCCACATTTTCGACACATTCCAGGAAATCGAGCTCTTATTCCCATGAAAATTACGTCAACAGCAATGATTTAACTATGATCTCAGTCTAGCGTGAAGTTTTTACGAATGAACTTTGCCTGCTGCTTTGGACCTAACCTCTCGGGCTTTCCATCCTTCATCACGTAAAACTCCTCGTCCTTGTTGCGTGATTTTACATAAATTGGAATCTTCGAGAGCGGAACGTTTACCTCGCAGACAATCTTGTACTTTATTTTTGCAAACGTGATTCCCACAAACTTTCCCGTCTCAGATTCTGAAAGCCTCTGCCCAAGTATTTTTCTGATGTACTCCTCAAATGCCTGGTTTGTCCTTTCGTTTTTTCCAAACAGTTTCAAATCATGTGCAATTCCGGTAGGAGTCTTTCCGGTGATACCTATCCGCAGTACGCCTCCCTTGGAATTTAGCAGTGCACAAACCGCGTTTACCGCGGTCTTTACCACGGACATGTCGGCAATCTTCTTGTCTGGATTATACCTAAACGAAGGCTTTGTTACGACATTTTTTCTCTTGCGGAGAATTCTTTCTGACTTTGGAAGCACCCTTGCAGGAGGAAGGTCGCTTTGATCATCCTGCAGAATTTCTGAAGATGCAATCTTTTCTGCCTCCCTTATCGCCTTTAATCCAAGCTTGCGCTTTCCAAGCTTTATTGATGTTAATGCAACACCGTCAAGCGCGTCCTTGAACTTTCTGTCCTGCATTACAAGGTCCTTGAAGATTTCATGTGCTAGGACAGTCTCACCAATGTGAAACAGACATACGGCTTTTTTGAGAAGCAGTATGGACTTGTCCTCTTTGCCAAGCTTTTCTTCTTTTTCAATTTTCAGTATAATGTTCAATGCCTTTTGATACGACTGCGTGTCAATGAGGACCGAGACGTACTCCATAGAGATTGTAAAGTTTTTGGGCTCAACCTTGTGGAGCTTTTCTATATACGGCAGGATCTTTTTTGGATTCTCAGTCTTTCTGAGCTTGCGGACTATCTCCCTCAGCGCATCGGTACTGTCATGAAGACCTGCAGCCTTGTCAAGTGTTGCAAGCGCCCTCCTTTTGTCTCCCATCTTTTCCAGATTCTTTGCAAGTAGTAGCATCATCTCAGAGTCAAGCGGAACGTCAGGATTTTCGCTTTCTGCAAACATCTGCGCAATCACGTTGTTTGACTTTGCATACTGTTTGATTTCAGAAAACGTATTTGCCAGTGTATACTGAAGATGGTATCTCAGAGTTTGGTTCTTGATGTTTTCCTCGCAGATTTCAATTACCTTTCGATAGTTCTTCTGGTTCAGATAAACCTGAATCATCGAGAACAAATCATAGTCAGACTTTATCTCAAGCTTTAGAAATTCTCTGTAAATCCTGTTTGCCTCGTCCAGTTTGTTATACGTATTATAGAAATGTATCATGATTGACTTTACGAACATCTCCGGCTTTCCTTTCATGTAGCGGTTAATCTTTTTCAGTGCCTCGCGTTCGCGTGTTTCGTTGCGTATTATCGCAACCAAATAGTTGTGCTGTCTGATCAGTGCAGAGACGAAAGAAAATGGATACTTTCCTCTTGCTCCATCCAAAAAATCTAACATTAACGTATTCTCTTTGACAGCTTTTTCGTACTCGCCTGTATGGTAGTATGTTAGTGCAAGCTTTTCTTGCGAGTCAATACTTTTTATTGAAAGTTTTCGCAGTATGGTTATCGATTTTTTATAGTTGCCCATCCTGTAGTAAAGACGTTGAAGCTTGTCAAGAATTTCCTCATCTCCAGGTTTAATCTTTAATGCCTTGAGATAGCATCGCTTTCCCTTTTCGAACTGTTCTAGTCTGATGTATGCAGCTCCCATACTTACAAGTGCGTAAACTGATTTTGGATTCTTCTTTGAGATTTGA
The DNA here is from genome assembly GCA_002717465.1 of Chloroflexota bacterium. Classification (GTDB taxonomy): domain Bacteria; phylum Chloroflexota; class Dehalococcoidia; order Lucifugimonadales; family UBA826. The sequence continues at coordinate 651 of PBDQ01000003.1, read as the reverse complement.
GCGTAAACTTTGATTGCAGATTCGTATTCGTATGTGTCAAAAAGATAGTCTGCCATCTGGGACAGCATGGTTTCATTGTATGGCTGTGACTCAAACGCCTGCTTTGCCATCTTTGTAAACTTTTGAAATCCTTCAGGATCGTCTACCAGTGCAGCGCGAAACAGATTTTCCTTTGCCTTCTGGCTTTTCTCATACGCCCATGCACACATTTCATGCCTTACTCCTATGCCTTGATTCCATTCTGCCATCCTGCCTGGAGGCATATCTTGGCCGCAGTGTATGCAGGTTCCCGCATACTTGAGCCTCATTACAATCCACGTGACCCTTGCCGTTCCGACCTGATTTTCATATTTCACCCTTTTCAGCGGAATTCCTGACCTTCGCGGAGCAAGCGGGGTCCTGTTTGACATGTCAGAAAAATGCATCGCTACCTAAAGAAGTTTTTTTTGGCAAATGGTATGCACGGTATGCATACTCTTTCGCAGAGCTTTATCATGGAATTTAGGTGATAATTAGCATGAATAGAGATTCGATAAGAAAAGAAGAATTTTCACAAACCGAGAGCACATTTGAAAATTTTGGTCAGGATTCTAGAAAAAAATCAATCATTGAGAGTATCACGGACATTGTAGTCGGCTTTCTGATGTATCT
>PBDQ01000002.1 GCA_002717465.1 Chloroflexota bacterium | reverse complement strand
AGTTCTTTGAACCCTAACCAGGCACCAATATATAAGCTTCCATTACCTACCGGCATAATTATATGTTCTGGCATTTCTCCCAAATTATGTCTTGCAATTTCATAAGCAAATGCTTTAGTGCCTTCTAAAAAATATGGGCTCAATTTATGGGCCCCGTACACGTATCCCTTTTCGTTTACAAAATCAGAGGCAGCGTATGTAACCATTTCCCTCGTTCCTTCAATCTTGTGTGCAATTGCTCCATATACTGATATCTGATCTAATTTTGGTTGGGGCGCAGAGCGGGGTACAAAAATATGGGCTGTGATACCTGCTTTACCACAATAAGCAGCAACCGATGATCCTGCATTCCCAGAAGAATCCTCTACCAAGTTAGCAATATTAAATCCTTTAGCTACAGAGATCATCATTGCAGTTCCTCGATCTTTAAAGGAACCTGTGGGATTCATGAATTCTAATTTGGCAAATATATTTTCGCAGGGTAACCGTGATCCCAATTTATCCATTTTTATTACTGGAGTGTTTCCTTCACCTAAGCTAACAAGTGCGTTACAGGAATACACAGGAATTTCCATGTGGGGGTTTGATGAAATTTCTCCGTATTTAACCAATAACGGTTCCCCACATACAGTGCATGCTAACAATCGCATATCAGGCGGAAAGGATGCTCCGCAACTTGAACAATAGAGCGATATATCTTTACGAATTGATGTTGAGACTTCTGACATTCAAAATTAAATAATGTTTTTTTTTGCGTTGTTTTTTTATGTTATGTACCCGACCTTTATCATTATAATAGGTTTTAGATTCTAAGTGGTATATATAATCCCACAAGGTTAATTGCCATGAAACATACAGTGTCATATGCCTGTGACAAATGTAGAAATCCTTCTTACGAAGAAGGCGACATAAGAGTCACAGGCGGATTCTTAACTAAAATTCTTAACATTCAAAATCGTAGGTTCACCTTTGTATCCTGCACAGAATGTGGCTACACAGAATTCTACAAACGTCAAAACTCTGGTGTTATTGCTAACGTCATAGACCTGTTTACTAATTAAGGTCTATTTATAATGAACCGTCTATAACAATATCTAATAGTACAGGCTTATCCAATTTAGACGCCCGAACCACTGCATCTTTAATATCTTCTGGATCTGTAATTCTTTCAGATTCCATACCCATACTTTTAGCTATAGCCGCCATATCAAATGGACTAGGAAAATCCGAATAAGGTAAACTACCACCTGCAGGTTCGACATTCAATATATCCTGTTGATAGATATTAAAATTCACTTTTAATACCCTATACATACCATTATTGAGAATTACAAACACGCAAGGTATATTGTCATTTACCGCAGTCCAGAGACCTTGAACGGTCATCATCGCTGAACCATCCCCTATTAGCCCAAATACTTTCCTGTCTGGATACCCACATTGGGCACCCATTGTGACACCTATCCCTCCGCCAATCGATTGTCCTCTGTATCCTACAATGTCGCCTCGTTCTATACCTTCTAGATACTCTCTTACAATTGCTCTATTACTAATGGAATCATCAACAACGACCGCATTTTCAGGTAACCCCGCTACAAATTCATGCATCATTCGAGCCACTGACATTGGTTTATCATCCCATTTGTTTTTAGTGCTCTCAACAAAAGAATCTTGTTTGTACTTTTTTTCATCCAGTGTTCGTTGCAATCTTTTCTCAATAATAGAAGAATCAATAGTCCTCATTTTGTCAGAAACATTATGATTCAGTTCCTGTAGACCCATTTTACAATGGGAAATAATTCCTATATTCGTAGGTTCTGATTTCCCTATGTTAACTGCGGAGGAATCTATATGTATCAATGTAGATTCTTCGTTTAGAATCACATCTCCCCAATAAAACAGTTCTTCAAATGCATTCATACCTACAGCAATCACTGTGTCACAGGCTTTTAAAGATTCTCTGTTTGCAGAATTACGCAAATTCAATATTCCTAGATATTGTTTATGGGTCGTTGGGAATGAGACTTCTGCTCCTCTAAACTGATACGCGGGCAAGCCGAGCATTTCAGCCAATCTCACCGCCTCACCAACCGCATCATCATCAGAGACACGGTCTCCTACTATTAGAACAGGATTCTCTGCTTTAATTAATGAATCGGCTGCCTGCTCTATGCTATCTAGATCAGGTCGTATTTTATCTGATGTGTATCTCGAAGGTATGATATTCATCTCTGCAGAATCCTCTAAAGCATTCGCTGTCAATCCAATATACACCGGCCCTTTAGGATGGGTATTTGCCTCATTAAAAGCTCTCCTGATTGCCCCAGGTATTTGATCTGGGTGAGTTAGCTGAATTGACCATTTTGTTACAGGCTTTACCAGCTCTGCTAGGTCTGTAGTACCTTCAACTACTTTACGGATGTCATAGTTGGCAGAAGTAACCACCATCGGAGTCCCTGAATTTAAAGCGTCTAGCATCAAAGCTATTCCATTGGCAAGGCCACTGTCTACGTGCAAGCTTACCAAAGAAGGTTTCTGAGTTGCACGCGCGTAAGCTTCACCCATTCCAACCGCAACGCTCTCCTGAAGAGCCATTATATAAGTGAATTCAGGATAGTCAGGCAGCATATCAATTATAGGGGCTTCACTAGTCCCTGGATTCCCAAATATATGAGTTACTCCCTCTGCTTTAAGCATTTCTAACAAAGCCATTTTGCCTGTCATAATTTCTGCCATGGTTCCTCCTATTTACAATGCCCAGAATACCTCTGGTTTATATAATATTATTTATGTGATTGCCTCAATGATACTAAGACATGCATTGGACATAACTTTTTTCTGGTCAGGATCCAATGGATATTCTTGAGATGAAAATTTAGCTATAACTATTTTGTTATTAACATCAACAAACATATATTGCCCGTAAATACCTACACAGAACACGATTGGATTTGTTTGATGCAACGTATACCACTGGTTCCTATAAGTAATTGGCATGCCATTGAAATATTCGGCGAAGTTTCCTGACTCCCAAGCTCTCTTATCTCCGTCAAATAATTGACCTAACCATTTGTTTGAAATTATTTGTTCTTTATCTCTATATCCCCCATTAGCTACCAAATTGCCTAGCAATGCCAAATCTCTCAATGACATATTTATGCCACCTGCTGTTCTAGGTGAACTAGATGAATCGATCGTTACAAAGGCAGAATCATTTGCGCCTATAGGTTTCCATAACACTTCTGACATCACTTCTTGAAATTTCTTGCCAGTAGAACGCTCTATCACCCATCCCAACAGATCACTGTTAGGAGAAGTATATTTAAAGATCTGTCCATGTGGGTCAGATCTTCTACCCATGCCTGCCAAAAATAACTTTAAGTCCTGTTGACCGTTAATATCATTCTCTGGCGGATCCCAATTAGTTGATCTTCTATAAGCGATCATTGGTCCAGAGGTCGCATAGTAATCTTCATCAAAATCCACCGCCGCAGTCATATCCAAAAGATTCTGAACCGTGCAATCGTAATACCCTGAATCCTTTAATTCGGGCAAACATTCTCCTATAAGAATATTGGCATCTATTTCTTTTCTATCAATTAATATGCCTGTTACTAATCCCAATACTGATTTTGAAACAGACATCAATATATGCTTCGAATTTTTATTCATCCCATTCAGATATCTTTCATAAACAATTTCTTGATCTTTAATTACAATGAAACCATCAGTGAAACTTTGATTAAGAAATTGATCAAAACTGATTTCTGAGCCATCATTCCCTTGAACTACAATATGTTCTATAGGTTGTAAGTTTTCAGGAAGACTCCATGTGTTCGAGGGATCATTTTCAATATCGACTGATTCCACCAATTCAGAAACATGCTGAAATGCCCATCTATTGTATGGAGGAAACCTCCAGTTAGACAAATCTACTTTAGACTTAATATCATCTTTATTATCGTTCAATTACACCTCTCTTGATTTCAGCCATTTATCAAATTCCAATTTTGTATTAGGATCCGTAGGAGGATAAAGCCCAAATATAGGATGATTGTTCTTTACACGTTCCTCAACAAAATTCTCAAAAATCGTCATCTCATATGCTTCAAATGCAACTTCATTACATAGCTCCTGAGGTATTACTATCACACCATCTCCGTCTCCCACTACTATGTCACCTGGATAGACAGCAACTCCCCCACATCCGATAGGTACATTTAGGTCAACGGCATGGTGCTTAGTCAAATTAGTAGGAGCAGAAGCGCTAGATTGGTATGCATGAAAATTCAATTTAGCAATATCTGCAGAGTCTCTGAAACCACCGTCTGTAACTATTCCTGCCGCACCTCTTACCATTAACCGAGTAACCAATATATTCCCTGCTGATGCAGCACTGGCATCACCCCTACTATCAATAACCATAACATGGCCAACAGGGCATTCTTCTACTCCCTTCCTCTGAGGATGTTTCGTATCCTCAAATACACTCAAAACATCTAAGTCTTCTCGAGCAGGGATATAGCGTAAAGTATAGGCCTCTCCTACCATAGAACAGGAAGTCTCGTTCATAAGTTTGGGGCCCATCATAAACGCATTCCGTAACCCTCGCTTAAACAACACTGTCGAAAGAGTAGCAGTACTAACACTCTTTAGTTTTTCTCTATTATCGTTTGTAAGCATATCTATCTAAACCATAGTCATTCATTGATGTTATAAACTTTCACCGCTGTGTCATGAAACATGGCAGCTCTTTCAGATTTCGAGTAGCTTTTAGACAATATCTTAAATGCGTTATATAGAACATTGAAGGAATAAGAAACTTTATCAGGAGGGAAATTACATTCAAACATGCACCTTTCAGGACCAAATTTTTCAATGCAATACTCGAGAAGTGGCGCTAAATCTTCAGCTAGACTTATCGAATCAATAGGCTGTTCTCTGGTATACCAGTCAAAACCATACCTAGGTTGTCCTAACCCCCCTAATTTCATATATACATTAGGACATTCTGCCAATGTATCTATATTTCTTTTCCACTCAGGAATAACTTCATCATCCCGATGACCGTAAGGGCCAACTCTTAAAAGTCCCCCTATGTGGTTAGACACAATTGTCAAATCTGGAACTGCATTTGCAAAAGCAGCTAACTCTGGAAGTTGAGGAAAATAAACGGTGTTATCCAAGGTAAGTCCTTTTTTTGCAAGTATCTTAGCGCCTTGTTGAAATTTGGGATCAAGTAATTGTTCTTTCTTAGCTCGATTTTCTACTTCTGGATGGCTGTCCCAACCACATGCATACCTAATGCCTCTAAATCTGTTTGGGCTGGCTGCCTGTAAGGCATCCAAAACTACTTCAACTTTATCTCCCAAGTTCAAATCAGCCTTTCCAACTATTGCAGCAGCAGCTTTATAATCTCCATATAAACCGCTAGCACTCGCAGCAGCCAATCCCTGTACAAATTCAACTTCTCCAACAGAACGCAATTCCACAGGACCATCCAATTTATACATAGCTGTTGTCTCTATGAATACCGTAGACTTAACGTTATGTCCACTGCTTATATCTGCGATTAATTCATGCAGAAGATATCTTTGATATGGAATTCTGATCGATCTGTAATCCCAAAAATGATGATGAGGGTCACAAATAGGTAAATCAGGTTCAATCGTTTCTTCCTGTGTTAAAGCTAGCCACTCTAAATCCCCATACGGCATAATTCCCTCCATCAACGTCATTTATACAACTAGCTAAATATTACCATTTATGTAAAATTAAGCATAACTAAAATCATAGTGAACAACGAAATCATTATATTAAAGGGAGTAACCAGTTAATGGAGCAATTTGTTACCAATGAAGAAATCATCCAAAGAGCCCGACAGAATCTAGCAGACGGACCATGGAATTACCTAGTCGGCGCGACAGAATCAGAAACTACCATGAGGCGAAACCGTCTAGCTTTTGATCGGATAGCATTTCAACCTAGAGTACTAGTAGATGTTTCAACAGTTGATCTCACAACTTCCATACTAGGTTACAAAATTGATCTACCGATAATGATGGCTCCCATTGGGTCACTACAGGTATTTCATCCGGAAGCCGCTACAGCAGTATCAAAAGCAGCGGAAGAGATGTCTACAATTCATGTTGTAAGTTCCGTTACACAACCTTCATTAGAAGAAACCGCGTCCTGTGCAGATAATACCAAGTTCTATCAACTCTATATCCACGGAGATTGGGAATGGACCAAAAATATGATAGATCGCATCACAGAAGCAGGATATAAAGCTCTCTGTATTACTGTAGATTCCGCAAGTTACAGTATTAGGGAAAGACCTATGCTAAGCCGGTGGGTGCCTATGTCGAGAAGAAATCCTCCTGAACCTCATTGGCAAGCTTCGGTCACATGGGAAACTTTAGATATGATAAAGAATTATTGCAAGCTTCCTTTAATAGTTAAAGGTATAGCTACGCCGAACGATGCCACACTGGCGGTAGAACATGGTGTGGACGTAGTGTGGATATCTAACCACGGAGGAAGACAGTTAGATCATGGATTAGGAACTCTAGACATGTTACCTGCTATCAATGATGCCATAAAAGGTAAAACACAAATCGTGTTAGATGGAGGAATTCAACGAGGTAGCGATGTAATCAAAGCAATAGCTCTTGGCGCAGATGCCGTTGCCATAGGTAAAATGCAAGGCTGGGGAATCGCAGCTAATGGTACTCAGGGATTGGTCAGATTGCTGAGTGTTCTTAGGCAAGAAATAGAAATCACCATGAAACTCCTGGGAGTTACTAATCTTTCATCCATCACAGACCAATATGTTTGCGAGGCCATGCCTACTACAGAACCACACGAAATGAGTTCATGGGTTAACATGCCTAAGAATCGGATACAATAATTCAAAAATACATAATTTATAGACCTTAGGAGTTATTACATATGGAAAACAAAACAGTCGTCATCATCGGTGGTGGCATAATCGGCAGTGCCATAGGCTTCCAATTGTCCTATCTAGGTAACAAAGTTGTGATAGTAGACAAAGGCCCTTTTCAGGAATCATGTTCGGCACATTCTTTCGCATGGGTGAATGCATCTTCAAAAAGTCCGATAGGGTATCACAGTTTATGTAGAACTTCTGTGAACAAATGGCCTAGATTCGCCAAACAGCTGGGTACAGAAGTAGGTCTAAACCTGAACGGCACTATCAAATGGGAAAACAGTGAAGAAGGAGCAGACTTAGCTAGGCAACGTGTAGAAACTCTACAATCCTGGAATTACCCTGTTCAAATAGTTGACGAAGATTTTATAAAGGCTAAAGATCCTTCAATAAACATTAAAAATATGACCTTTGGGCAATATATACCAAATGAAGGTCATGTGGAACCTAAACGAGTTATAGACGCATGTCAATTCAAAATCAAAGAAAATGGTGGCGAAATCATAAACAGCTGTGCTGTCACAGGATTTCAAAAAGATGCTGGTAGCCAAAGGATAACGGGGGTAATTTCCTCAACCGGAACCATATCTTGCGATACTGTAGTGATCGCAGCAGGTACAGGAACACAGCAGCTTGCTGATTTACTTGATATATACATCCCATTACTAGAAAGTCCCGGCGTAGTAGCATGGACAGATCCCCAACCTAAAACATTGCATGGGATTATTATGAGCCCGGCTATCAACGACGGAACGTACCCAGGGAATGATGAACAATCTGAGGTTCACATTCGCCAAAGAGTAGACGGTTCATATCAAATGGTCAATGAACGAGGTGGAATCGGGAATCATCATGAACAAAATGATGATTCTCAGGAAAAGGCGGAGAACTTATTACTCCACTTAACTGAATATTTCCCTCAATTGAAGACAGCTACGGCAATAGCCGAACCAGTTGGATATCGTCCAATGCCTGAAGACAAGTTCCCAGTCTTGGGATACGACGAGAGTTGGGGGAATGTATACATTTCAGTAATGCATAGCGGGGTAACTTTAGCCGCATTAGTCGGTGAATACGTAGCCACAGAAATCAACTATGACGTTCAAATTCCGGAACTCGAGGAATATAGGCCTGCAAGGTTCAAAAAATAAAATCATCTGGAGAATTGTTAGATATGACACAACCCAATAATATAGTTGTAATTGGTGCTGGAATAGTTGGCACATCTATAGCAGTTAATCTATTGCAATATGGATCTAAAATAACGCTCATCGATAAAGACACTCAGACTAATGGAGCATCCCGACTTTCTTTCGCATGGATCAATGCTGCAGGGAAAACGCCATTTGATTATCATGATTTAAATAGGCGATCTATGGAAATGTGGCCAAGGTACGGTCAGTCTTTAGGAACTAACGTAGGACTAAAATTGGGGGGTACAGTCACATGGGAAACTTCAGATGATAGGGCAACAGCATTAATTCAGAAAGTTGAACGCGCTCAGTCATATGGATATCCTATCAGGCTTGCCAGTCAATCCGAACTGCAAATTCACGAACCTAATTTAGTGATTGAAAATGTCAAAGCTGCTTCAATATGTGAAATAGAAGGGCAAGTAGAGCCACCAAGAGTCATCCAAGCTGCCATAGATAAGATAATCGAATCTGGCGGAGAAGTATCATTGGGCGAATCATTTGAAAGCTTCGAATTTGACGATACGAATCACCAAATTGTGGGAGTAAAAACAAATAACCGCACCCTGCCTTGTGACGTGGTAGTGATAGCAGCAGGCATAGACACGACTGAGATAGGATATAAAGCCAACACATTCCTGCCTCAGTCAACTAGCCCTGGGGTAGTAGTCAAAACCAGTCCAATGCCACCGCTGCTAAACGGAATAGTCTATGCTCCATCATTAGAAGAATATGGTAGAGAAGTGCATATGAAACAACTTATTGACGGTACATTCGTAATAGGAGAAGGTGAACAAAGTAGCAAAAATACAGATGATTCAATCGACAACGCTAGAAGACTTGTAGAATTTGCCACCCAATACCTTCCTCAATTAGGTGACGCCGAGCCTAGGGTTGAACCAATTGGATATAGGCCAATGCCATTAGATGGGTTTCCTGCAGTTGGGTTTGTCAAAGAAACTCCCAACGCATATATGGCTGTTACTCATAGCGGGGTAACTCTAGCTCCTTTGATTGGAGAATTGGCATCAATTGAAATAACTCATGGGGTGTCGACTCCACAATTAGATGCATTCAGACCCAATCGCTTTAACCAAGATGGAACAGGTGGAAGAAAAGATTCTCCTAGTCACACTGATGATAATGGCCAAGGGATTCATTAATCACGATTAACAGCTACCAATTTACGTAATGACAAATTATTTGACCAAAGTAACAACTGGCCCAATATAGTCACAGGTATGATTAAAATACCATGAACAAGTAGTGCGAATGCTGAACCAACGGACCTATCGATAGACCCCCCAGTGTTAAAAACTACCACTTCACGAGCTGTTAACTCAAATATTCCAACTCCTCCAGGAGCAGACGGGATAGAACTTACCAAATTTGCTAGTGATGTAACTAGAGTCATACTGGAGAACAGCTCTACATAATTGAAGTCATGGAATTGCATAAATCCCATAGCGTATCCAATAATGCAAAAAACTGTTATCTCAGATATCCAAACTGGTAAAGATGCCAAGAATAATAACAGTAAACTTTTAGGGCTCTTAACTGCTGTCAGTCCTGATTCCACCAAATCACTAAAATCAATTAACTTATCTTTAAACTTAGCAGGAGCTAGGATAGTTAAAACGGTGGTAGTTTTTTTAATTAAAACTGGATTGTGAGCAGAATACACCATTAATACAAACATGATCAGGAATACACCAATGAGTATAGAAAATCCTAAAGTCAAATATTGCTGAGTCAGTCCTGTGAGTAAAGTCTGCGCATTCAACGAGATTATAACTAATAAAAATCCAATCAATACTACTGCATCAAGTATCCTTTCAACAAAAACAGTAACCAATACCGTGGTCTTACTAATATTATGTTTTGTCCCCAAGAAATAAGCTCGCACAAATTCACCTATGCGCATCGGTAATATATTGTTCACCATATATCCAATGCACACTGCCTGAAACAAGTTATAAGGTGAAATACCTTGGAAGTTACTTAACAACATTTTCCATCTAAGCGTTCGAAACAGTAACGACAAGAAGTATATACCTATAGCTGGCATTAAAAAGCTTACACGCAAAGACGTAAAGGAACTAAGCATCCTATCGAATTCCGCGGTAGCCACGAAAAATATGAGGATCACCAAAGTGATTACTGACAATACTAGGTATTTCACATTTCTATCCACTCAAAAGTATTTCCCATGGTACCAAACTTGACTAAGTGGTGTCCGAGTCAAGGAGGTCCAAGAATGGTGCAAAAGAGTTGCCGTTTCCGGCGATGGTAAGAGTGATTAGATAATGGCTGATTAGAACAGAACACTCGGACACCAAAATCAATATATCAAACAAACCTGATTCTTAAAATCAAAAATACCGCCCATTTGAACAAATAATCAGATAATTCGATAAAAAACGATGATTATCAAGAATCTAGATGTTTTTTTAACATTTGAGATAGCGAAGCAATACCAGTAGTGATTTCTTCTGGAGTGTTATGGCTATAAGTCAGCCTGAAAAACTGATTTTGGTCTCTCTGTACTCTGAAAACTCCACCTGGATTGTATTTGACATCATTCTCAACGGCTTCATCTAGTAATGCCCAGGAATTGATTTTCTCAGGCATTTTGATCCACATCATCATCCCTCCATGTGGCAATGTAAAATCAGCTTCAGGTAAATAATTAGCTAAAGCGTCGGCCATGCTATCTCTTCTAGCTTTCAACATCTCCGCCACCCTAGTAACATGAGATTCGTAATGCTCACTCAAATATTCATAAACAGTTACTACTGCCAAATGGCTGGGCCTCCTAACTTCTAACAGTTCCAATACCTGTTTGGGAGCAATCATAAACCCTACTCTTAAAGAACATCCTAATAGTTTTGTAAAGGAAGAAACATAAATTACCAAATCGTCAGTATCTAATGATTTTATTGAATGAGGCAATTCAGGACCATCTATTCTAAAATCAGCATAGGATTCATTTTCAATAATTGGGATGTCATATTTGATGGCTATATCTAATATTTGCTGTCTTCTATCTGACGACAAGGTAATACCCGTAGGATTTTGATAAACAGGAATCGTGAGGATGAACTTGGGTTTTTTATTCCGGCTCACTAAATCACTAATTACGTTATCTAAAGATTCCGGAATAAGGCCATCAGCATCAATATCCGAATGAATCACTTCAGCACCTTTTTCCATCAGCATCCTGAGAGTTCCTAAATAAGTATATTGCTCTGCTACTACCACATCGCCTGGGCCTATAAAGGCATTTACTAGCATTTTAAGAGCTCCACCCGCTCCATCAGTTATTAAGATATCATCTGGCTCACAATGAATGGCTCGTCTTTTTGAAACTGAAGACTTAAGTAAGTCTCTTAGTGGCTCATGCCCCAAAGCCGGTGGATATGGGCCAAAACTAACACTGTTATTATGGATTGCTTTTGTGGCAGCTTTACTGTATTCAACTGGATCAATACATTCTGGAACTGTATTGGTAACAGAAAAGATATATTTAACATCCGCCTTTAATCCGGGGTGCGTGAGAACATCTATAGGTCCATTACTAGATAAATTTGTTGAATAATCCATTCAATACACTCTCTGTATTTAGTATTAGATAATCATACTTGAACAGACTTGTTTTGAAAACGATATACGTTGATAATTAGCAGGGTGTTCCAAAAGGCTTAACACTAATGGTAGGGGATATATAATGACTGAACAAAATTTAGATATGCTAAGCATAAACACTATCAAACTGCTATCAGTTGATTCTGTCGAAAAAGCTAAATCAGGCCACCCTGGCGCTCCCATGGGGGCTGCTCCTATGGCCTATGTTCTCTGGAAAGATTTCCTAAAACATAACCCTGAAAATCCCCAATGGATTAATCGAGACAGATTTATTTTATCTCCTGGCCATGCTTCAGCTCTCCTATACAGCTTGCTCCATCTAACCGGCTACAAAGTTAGCCTAGAAGACTTAATGGCATTCAGACAATTGGGAAGTAAAACCCCGGGGCATCCAGAATACGGGGTCACTCCTGGAGTGGAAGTAACCACTGGGCCTTTAGGACAAGGGTTCGCAAATGGCGTCGGTATGGCGATAGCAGAAACCAACCTTGCGAAAGAATTTAACACTACGGAACACCAAATCATTGACCATTTCACTTACGGTATTGTATCTGACGGAGATCTTCAAGAAGGAGTCGCATCAGAAGCTGCATCAATAGCCGGAACGCTTAAGCTACATAAACTGATCTACTTGTATGACAGCAATAATATATCTATAGAAGGTGATACAGATTTATCATTCACCGAAAATGTATCCGATAGATTTAAAGCTTATGGTTGGCAAGTCATAGGCCCGATAGATGGATCTGACCTTACCGAAATACATGATGCAATAAAACTCGCTCAACATGAAACATCCAAGCCAAGTCTAGTAATTTGTAAAACAGTAATAGGAAATGGTAGCCCTAACAAATCAGGAACCGCATCAGCCCACGGGGAACCTCTTGGTACTGATGAAGTGATACTGACTAAACAGTCATTAGACTGGAAACTCGAAGCCCCATTTTCTGTACCAGATTTAGTCAAGGAACACCTTTCCCAAATCGGTGTTCAAGGCGCCAACGATGAAATGGATTGGAATAATAAAACTCAATCATATATGCAACAACATCCGGACAAATATACAAAGCTAATTAGTCAAACTGATGGAGATATCCCCGCCGACTGGGATGCAGAATTATCAAATTTATTTAACAGTGAATCTGCAAACATGGCTACCCGAGAAGCATCTGGCATTGTGATCAACAAGATCGCAAAGAGTATCCCAGGACTTTTAGGAGGATCAGCGGATCTAGCTCCCTCCACAAAAACCAATTTAAATGAATTCGAAGATTATAGTTCAGAAAATCGATCCGGCAGAAACTTCCATTTTGGAGTCCGTGAACATGCTATGGGTTCAATTGCTAACGGTATGGCTTTACATGGAGGGCTCATTCCCTTCACTGCAACATTCTTAGTGTTCTCTGATTACATGAAACCAAGTATTCGCTTGGCAGCATTGATGAATCAACGAGTAGTTTTCGTATTCACTCACGATTCTATAGGAGTGGGAGAAGATGGTCCCACGCACCAGCCAATTGAACACTTAGCATCACTGAGATCAATACCAAATTTGACAGTAATTCGTCCCGCAGACCCCATAGAAACGGTAGCCGCATGGAGGTCAGCCATTTTAAATACTGATGGTCCCACTGCACTAATCTTGAGTAGGCAATCTCTTCCAAATCTCTGTACAGGTGATAGCATCGACTTACATCCCCCTGCCAAAGGAGGATACATATTAAAGTCAAGCAACAATGAACCCACTGTCACTATAATTGCTACCGGATCTGAAGTACATCTGGGCGTACAAGTAAGTGAGTTACTAGAAAACAATAATATTTCGTCTAATGTCGTATCTATGCCTTCATGGGAATTATTCGATCAGCAATCTGATGAATATAAAAGCACCGTTATACCTAAATCTAGTATTAAAGTCTCTATAGAGGCTGCCAGTACTTTCGGATGGGCAAAATATGTAGGTGAAAATGGGATCAGTGTTGGAATAGATACCTTCGGGGCATCTGCACCTGGCCAAGATCTATTCTCTCATTTTGGCTTCGAAGCAAAAAACATATGTGAAACCATTATGTCCAAACTCGGACCGAAATAAATCTTTACTCAAGGAATCTGCAATGGAAATAGCAATGGTAGGTTTAGGCCGAATGGGGGGAAACATGGTAACAAGACTACTGAGTGGTGGGCATTCAGTGTTTTGTTATGACACAAACCAAGACGTTATGAACCAATATGTTAGTGATGGAGCGATATCTAGTTCATCATTAGAGGATCTGGTCTTAAAACTATCTACTCCACGAAAAATCTGGGTGATGGTCCCTCACGGAGAAGCCACCCAGACTACAATCACAAAACTATCGAATTTACTCGATCCGGAAGATATCATCATTGATGGAGGGAATAATCACTATCCCGATACAATTAAACTAGGAAAGCATTTGCATGATAAACAATTACGTTTTCTAGATGTCGGCACAAGCGGTGGAATATGGGGGCTACAACAAGGATATAGTCTGATGATTGGAGGTGACAAAACAGCATTTGAGCACATGACTCCAATATTTGAGTCCTTGGCCGCCAATGGAAAATCTGGATATGCTTACGTAGGGAAAACAGGAGCAGGACACTATCTAAAAATGGTCCATAATGGTGTTGAATATGCATTAATGGAATCGTACGCAGAAGGATTCGAATTATTAGATTCCTCCGATGAATATGATTTTAACCTAGAAGAAGTATCTGAAATTTGGTCAAACGGAAGTGTAATTAGATCGTGGTTATTAGATCTAATCCACCAAGCATTAAAAGATGACAACAAATTAACTGACATTAAACCGTACGTAGAAGATTCTGGAGAAGGTAGATGGACGGTGACCGAATCAATACGTTTAGGTATACCACTACCCGTTATAACGGCATCACTGCAACAGCGCTTCCGCTCCAGGCAATCTGAACCTTTTGGAGCGAAGTTATTAGCTGTGATGCGAAATTATTTCGGCGGTCACGCTATACATAAAAACTAAAAGAGGGGGATTATGACAGTAACACACGTAGCACACATAGCAATTTGCGTGAACAATTTAGAAAAATCTTTAGATTTTTATAGAGATTTACTCGGGTTCTATGTAAAGATGCAACAAACTCAAGAAATGCTAAATAGACCTGGCTCCCAATCAGACCACATGTATCAGTCTACCCACAACCACAGAACAGTCGCTAATATCTATATGAATGAGTCTGACACTGTGCCTTTCCTCGTATTAACTTCCCATCCTGATGACAAAATTGAGCAAAACCCCATCAAACTTGATCAAGTGGGCATAACCCATCTTTCCTTTAAGGTCAAAGATTTAGATACAACTATCACAAAATTACTTTCTAGTGGAGTGAAACTCGCTGGAGACGAATCAGATTTTAGAGATGAGAACGGTAATATGCGCACGTTCTTTGTTTATGATCCAGATGGTATATTAGTACAATTCGAGTAATCTAAAAAATGAGTAATAAAATAACCATTATTGGAGGCGGACCTGCTGGTTCAACCGCCGCTACAATGTTAGCCAATCAAGGATACTCTGTAGATCTATTTGAACGTGAAAAATTTCCTCGAGAACACATTGGGGAATCCTTATTACCTGCCAGTTTACCTATCCTAGAAGAATTGGGTGTTTCCAAACAAATAGAAGATGCAGGATTCCTAAAAAAATATGGCGCGACCATGGTCTGGGGTTCAGACAGAGAGCCCTGGAGCTGGTACTTCGCTGAAACCAACAAAACATATCCGCACTCTTATCAAGTATCTCGGCCAATATTCGATAAGATATTACTAGATAATGCCAAACTCCACGGAGTCAACGTGTATGAAGGAACAAATGTAAATCTTGTTAATTTTACTAATGGTTCCGTCTCGAACATTGAAATAGAGAAAGATTCACAAAAGAAATCTATTGATGTCGAGTACTTGATAGATGCTAGTGGGCAACACTGCCTGTTAGGTCAAGACCTCCAAACTCGCGAATGGGATACGTCGTTCCAAAATTTATCTGTATATGCTTATTATTCAGGCGTTCAATATTTACCGGAACCAGATACCAACAATATATTTATAGAGTCCTATGAAGGAGGCTGGATATGGGTGATTCCTTTATCAGATGATCTAGCTAGTGTGGGAATAGTAGTAGATAGTCATACCATCCAACATAAATTGGCGGATATAGGTGTGACCCAATTTTACTTATCTGAGCTGGACAAATCAGATAAAGTTAAACAAATGCTATCTGGTTCCCAGATCACAGCCACGCCTAAAGTTACCAAGGATTGGTCATACAAATGTTCTAAACTTTATGGGCCTAATTACGTTCAAGTAGGTGACGCCGCATGTTTTATCGATCCTCTGTTTTCATCTGGAGTCCACATGGCAATGATGGGAGCGATATTAGCATCCTCCTACGTTAAGACAATAACAGATAATCCTATTGATTTTGAACAAGTAGGCAGTAGTTACCAGCAACTCTATTTCAAAGAATACAATCATTTTAGAGAAATGGCGAAGCTATTTTATTCAAGTAACCTAATTAGCGATTCTTATTTTTGGGAAGCCAGGAAAATCCTACCTGAGTTCAATAATTACACGTCTCGCCATGCTTTTATAAGAGCCGTAGCAGGACAACCCCCTCATGGTTATGAGAGAGCTGTTTTAACCAAAGGACTGATGCCTCAGAGCTTCAATGACAGCGTGCAGTCAGTAGAGAAGTCCAGGATAGACCGGAGATCATTTTTATCCAAACTCGACCCTAGCAAACCAGAAACCTTGAAAGAATTTTGGGGGTTAATTCCTAAACTAAGTCCTTCAGTCAAAGTCACTAATCAATATATTCTGGGCCAAGGAGAATTCATAAAAGCCGATACGCTTATAACCAATAGCAATCCCGAAGGAATACCTTGTAGCCAACTGGTAAAAGAAATAATAAGTCAGATGAATGGTGTAAATAGCATACGTGCAATAGCAAATTATGTGCTAAACGATTATCCGTTAGACCGTCATAGCCAAATTTTGAAAAACGCCTATGATACTATACATATCTTGTATGCAGATGAAGTCATATCTGAATTTAAGAATTCACAACAACCCAAGAAACGAGTCTTCCTCGACAACATGACAAATGATGGTATGGACCATCTAATCGATAGAAGCTGAACATATAAATATGCAGAGCCTTACCAATTCAGATTAGACCCTGCACATGAACTAGTTTATTTTTCTAGAATGGAAGTCAAGACCACATTAGGATTCATAGGTAATTGATTAGGTCTAATGTCAACAGCGTCTGCAATGGCATTAGCAACGGCAGCCATTGGAGGCACCAAGCTAACTTCTCCAACACCTCTTACACCCATTGGATGACCGGGATTTTCTACCTCTACTATAACCGTATCAATCATTGGCAAATCTAAACTGGTAGGCATCCTATAATCCAAGAAGCTAGAGTTTAGCATCTGACCTTCTTCTCCATAAAAGTATTCCTCATTCAAAGCCCATCCGATCCCTTGAACCGAGGCACCTTGAATCTGGCCTTCCACGTAACTAGGATGTATAGCCTTACCAACGTCTTGAATGGCCGTAAACCTCAAAATATCAGTCTTGCCTGTATCTGGATCTACTTCTACGTCAACAATATTTACGCAGAAAGCATTTCCAACTTGACCAGGATTAGCTGTACCTCTTCCTACTATAGGTCCACCCGTACCGTTTAGTCGCCGAGCTAATTCAGTGAACGTCATTTTTAGTTCAGGATCAGATTTATGATGCAATTCAGATTTAACGTACTCAACATCCTCTACTTCTACTTCCCATATCTTAGCTGCTCGTTCAATCAATTGTTGCTTAACATCTTCTGCTGCCAAATAACAAGCTGTACCCATTTTAAATGTTACTCCACTACCACCGGCACCAGAGCTGTAACCAATCGAATCTGTGTCAGCTACGCTTGGTTTAACGTCCTCTGCAGGTAAGCCTAGCACTTCAGCGACATGCATAGCCATCGCTGTGCGGCTACCTCCAATATCAGGCGCTCCTTCAACCAAACCTATAGTTCCATCAGGATTAACGCTCGCTACCGCACTAGCCGGTCCTGAGTTATTGAACCACGCCCCGACAGCAACTCCTCTTCCTTGGTTTGGACCAGTTAGTGGGGCATTCCAATGATCATGTTGTTGGGCAGCATTTAAACATTCAATTAATCCTATCTTTCTATATACTGGACCTGTTGGCTGCCTGGAACCTTCTTTCGCAGCATTTTTCAATCTAAATTCTAACGCATCCATACCTATTTCTTTAGCCAACATATCTATCACTTGCTCAGCAGCAAAAGAGGCTGCAGGGGAGCCAGGAGCTCGGTAAGCCGCAGATTTTTGTACATTGATTACAACATCCATTCCTTCAATGTAAGCGTTCGGTATTTGATAAGGAGCAAACATTGTTCGGCAACCAGATGGAACAGGTGACCCAGGGAAAGCACCTGCCTCATAAATCAAGTGAGCTTGAGCTGCCAACATTTCTCCGGATTTAGTAGCACCCATTTTTACTTTAATGATAGTTCCAGACGTTGGTCCGGTTCCTTCAAATACTTCTTTACGAGTCATAGATATTTTCACTGGAGATCCTGCTTTCCGTGACAAAGCCACTACAACAGGTTCCAAATACATACCACTTTGACCTTTGCCTCCAAACCCTCCACCAATTTCCATAGGTATAATTTTAATTTTGGATACTGGAACGCCTAAAACCCTAGAGGTGTGGTCTCTTAAAGAAAAGTGACCCTGACTACTACACCAAACAGTGACTGTACCATCCACATTCCATTGTGCTGTAGCCGAATGTGGTTCAATATAACCTTGATGAACTTGTTTAGTTCTGTATTCTTGTTCTACAACAAAGTCTGATGCTTCAAATCCAGATTCTACATCACCCATAGTAAATTCAAATCTGTTAGATATGTTCGTTCCATCACCAGCATCATCTGAAGCATATCCACCTGCTCTTTGCGCCGGACTACTCAAAGTAACCAATCTCTCATGGAGAACTGGTGCCCCTGTTTCCATAGCTGCCTCAGCAGTAAATACTGGTTCCAAGACTTCATAATCTACTTCTATGAGTTCTAATGCTTGATCTGCCACTTCTGCATTAACAGCAGCCACCGCCGCAATCGCATGTCCTTTGTACAACGCCTTCTCTCTAGCAATCGTATTTCTACTATAGAATCCATAATTTACTGTAGAGCCTTCAGATTGATCGGATACAGCTGCAGATACATCAGGAAAATCATCAGCAGTAACAACCGCTTTTACGCCTTCCAAAGCTAATGCTTTCGAAGCATCTATACCTTTGATTCTAGCGTGGCCATGAGGACTCCTAAGTACTTTACCCACCAGCGTACCAGGAAGATGTATATCTGCGGCATATCTTGCTCTTCCCATCACTTTATCGGGACCATCATGCCTGACAGGTCTCGTACCAACCACGTCAAATTCAACATTAGATAACACTATATTAGGTTTATAACCGACCATAACATCCTCTCCTCAAGCAAATCTGCTTCATATAGTTCCTATTAAACCTTAATTAAACATTCTATTCAACTCCTATTTGTTGAAATGGTGAGATTTAATACAGTAAAATCCTATCGTTTGAGAGGTGAATTCATTCATTATGACTCGGGAACAAAATAAATTTATATCAAATGAACGTAAACTAGCATTTAGTGACGTATATCTAGTACCACAGTTCTCATCAATTAATTCTAGAAGATCTGTTAATGTAACAGAGGAATTCACCTTTAAAAATGGTCACAGTTGGGAAGGGACTCCAATCATCGCTTCTAACATGGATTACATAGGGACTCTTGAAATGGCTTCCAGCTTGCAAAATTTTAAGATATGTACTGCCGTGAGTAAGTTCGTTTCCCCTGAAGACTGGATAAGCCACATAGAATCAGGTCTCGATATGGAATATGCCTTCCCTACATTTGGATTAGACAATAAAAACTATATTACTGATTACCTAAACCATATATCCGATAGTACAGGACACACCGCAAAAATTATTGTTCTAGACGTTCCAAATGGATACATAGATAGTTTCGCTTCTTTAATATCTGATCTCAAAGTATTAATCCCAGATATAACCATATTTGCAGGGAACGTAGTTACTCCAGAAGGTGTGGAACTCTTAGCTAATGCGGGTGTAGATGGCGTCAAACTGGGGATAGGGTCTGGATCTGTTTGCACCACTTCAATAGAAACTGGAGTAGGTTATCCTCAGTTGTCAGCAATATTAGACTGCGCTGAAACAGCCAAAAATAATAACGTAGTACTGATTTCTGACGGAGGAATCAGCGAATCCGGCGATCTGGGAAAAGCATTCGTAGCGGGAACAGATTTTATTATGATTGGAGGTATTCTAGCTGGGCATACAGAGGGAGGAGCGCCTACTATTACAGAAAATGACACGGAATATAGATTGTATTATGGTATGAGTTCTGAAGAAGCAATGAATACACACTACGACGGCATAGCGGAATACAGAACCGCAGAAGGTATATCTAAACTCGTAAAAGACAAAGGTCCGGTTGCAAACACCATAAAACAATTACTTGGCGGGCTTAGGTCCTCTTGTACATACCTTAATTGTCAGAATATTGCTGAATTAACATCAAAGGGACAATTCATAAAAATTTAATTTAACTCTGGACATAACCTACGAAATTTAATCCTCTAAATAGACCTTTGTCATCCATCCCATAACCTACCAACCACAAGTCTTCATCTAGGCTGAACCCATAATAATCAGGGCCTATCAATACTTTTCGATTGACAGTTTTATCTACTAACACAGCTATACTGGAAATTTGTCCTGTTAGACCTTCTAACAATTCTTTAATGCGGTATAGAGTTAATCCTGAGTCAAGAATATCATCGATTACTAAGCAAGGAGATTCCATATCTAATCGTTTTTCGAAATCTCTAACCATTATGATATCTGGTTCTGTAGACTCGTAGGTATTGAAGTAAGAACTAGACATTATCGGAATTACTTTCCATTTGCCTGGTGACAATATTTCCAATTCTATGACTAATTTAGCACCGAACAAAAGAGCTCCAGTCAAAATAGGAATAAGATTGACTACTTGTTGACTGGCATAAGCATCATCGATTTCCTCAGCAATACGTTTTATTGCTTGGTCTATATCTTTCTCTGACCATAATTCGGTTATAGGACTTTGAACATCTGTCATAAACTTATCCTCTCTTGAACGTGTCTCCTAAATGTTCAGGTTGATTACCAAACAAAATACTTCTAACTCTATTAGGGATAAATTGTTTGTCTTGACTATATTGTATCAATATAAGTGACATTATCATCAGTGGAAAAGGAATTAAAGGCAAAACTTGAGACAATCCAAAAAGTACTCCTTGTAACTTTAGGGCCATGATTTGCAATCCGCCAAAAGCATATGCTCCTATGGCTCCGCGGACAGGATTCCAACCGCCAAATATCACAATAGCTAAACAAATCCATCCATAATTTAAAGTATGTCCGTTTGACCATCCATATATTGAATGTAGCGAGAATGAAGCTCCCGCCATCCCAACTATTGCCCCTCCCAGAGTACCGTAGAAATATTTAATAAATTTGACATTAATACCTCTAGCATCCGCTGAATATGGGTTTTCTCCTACCGCGTTCAATACAAGACCCGACTTAGTTTTATATAAAAACCACCATGCAATAATAATTGATGCAATAGACAACCATACCACCACATTTTGGTCTATCACTGCCTTTCCTATAATCGGAATTTCTTTCAACCACGGAACTTCAATTTGCGGAACATAAGGACCCGGAATCCTAACAAAGGGCTGTCCCAAATATGAACTTAATTTGCCGAGTAAGATAGTCAAAGTAAAACCTACAGCAATCATATTTATGTATAAAGTGATATTAGCAAAACAAATCAGTAATGCTATTATTCCCCCTAACAACGCTGCTGCGATGAATCCTAATAACACACTACCGGTTATCGATGCTACAGCGAAACCTATCATTGCAGTAATCAACAAGGATCCCTCTAAAGACAAATTCACAATTCCAACTCGTTCAGATATTGTCTCCCCTACTACCGCTAACACTAGTGGAGCGCTCATTGAAATGATGGCTGCTAGTATTATTTCAAATTCAACTATGGCCATACGATTTACTCACAGCATTTATTAATTTGATATGAACAGAAGATGCCTTAATCATTAGCCAGAACAGCACTATAGAAGCCTGGATGATTCCGGGCAAACTTGCATGAAGACCCAATTTAATTTGTAAGGTAGAACCTCCAACAACAAGGCATGCAAAAAAGGCACTAACGACTATAGCTATAGACAATTTTCTACCTGACACTAATGCGATTAATATACCTAAAAAGCCATATCCTCCAGAAATATATGGGACAAGCTTATGATATATAGACCCCACTTGGATCGCTCCAGCTAGGCCTACAACCGCACCAGCTATCAAGAAACCAAAAAGTATGTACATGTCTGGACTTAGTCCTAGTCTAGAGAAAGCATTTGTATTGCTACCAACACTTTTTAGTTTCAATCCTAAAGAAGTCTTTGCATAAATAAATCTCAAAATCAAATACATTGATCCAAATAACAGTATCGGAATGATAGGAAATTTAAAGTCAAACAAATGTGGGAACCAACTCATCTCGGGAATAATATCCGTGCCACTTGTAGAAGCAATGCCTTCCTTCTTCCAAGGTCCTATTACTAAATATACTATCAATCCTGCGGCAACAAAGTCTAAGCCCAATCCAGCAAATATTTCATGTACTGATCCTTTAGTCTTCAATAATCCACATATCAGTCCGAATATACCACCAAAACACATAGCCGCGATGATCATAAAAGGAATCGATAATAAAGTATCACCTATGAAACTGCGAGCCACAAAAACAGCCCCGATAGCACCCAACATCATTTGGCCTTCTACGCCTATATTCCACATATTACATGAGAAGGTCACAATCAGTGCAAAAGCAGACAAAGACATTATGCTGGTAATCACAAATACTCTACTTAATGAATCCAATCCTAATACAGACCCTTCTAATATAGCTACAAACGTGCTCCATGGAGAAACGCCTAGCAATACTAGCAGTATAGAAGTACAAAACAAGGCTAATCCAAAAGCCATCAAATTTTCTAACGAATCTTTTGAATAAAACCTATTCATCCCTGCCAATCACATTCCCTGCTATATTATTAATAATGTCGGTCTTAGATATTGAATTAATCGAACAAGAGGCAACTATATCTTCTCCATGAAAACAAAGAACATAATCTGAATAATTCCATATCTCATCGACATCATATGAAGAAAAAAGAGTTACTGTACGACTCAACTTATCATTGAGTAACTTATCCCAAATGTAATCAGCTGATTGAATATCTAATCCCCTGGTAGGATGCTCCAACATAGCAACATTTATATCGCTCCTCATCATTGATAACATCAGCCTCTGCTGATTCCCTCCGGACAATTCCTGTGCTTTGGTCTCAGGAGTTCCAATGATGCCATATTCTCTGATTAAATCCTCACACATAGATCTAATTTGTGTCCAATCAATCACATTATGGCCTAAGGTCGATGATAACGCATGATGGTCAAGTATACTCAGCTCAGGAAATAAACCTCGCTCTAATCTATCAGCTGGCACATATCCAAAAGTGGACTTATCTATAGGACCTTCGGCATCAGTGAGTAAGAAACTCTTGTCATAGAACATGTTTCTCAAAAATGTATCTACTCCAGAACCTTGGAGACCTATCGCTCCAACCATCATTCCTTTACTAAGATTCAAATCAATCGTTTGTCCAGACTGTCGGACTTTTGCTATAAGGTTTTTGGTGTCTGTCACGCTTTCAGTTTGTAACACACTTTCTTCTTGATGACCTCCAAACATCAAATCCACCAAATGTCCGGGGCTTTGCGGAAGATCTAATGTATCGACTAATGTACCCTTCCTCATGATACTTACAGAAGATGCGTACTCTAATACGTCTTCAAGTTTGTGAGAGACTAAAATTACAGTGCAACCTTCTTCTGTTAATCCATCCAAAGCATCAAATACTTTAGATTTTTGCTCAAGAGAAAACCCACTATTAGGTTCGTCAAGTATAATCACTTTAGCACCATTGGAAAGTAATCTCATAAGTTCTACTTGTTGTCGTTCTCCAATAGACAGTTGATAGATTTTTTTCTTAGGATCTATATTAAAAGCATACACTGAATTTAATCTCTCAAATTCCTGGCGTAACAATCCATTCCTCATCATTGAAGTATTCAATCGATGTCCTACCATGAAACTTTGCATTACAGTTAGATTTTTGAAATCCATGGGATCTTGTCCTAGCAATCCAATACCTAATTCAATCGCACTGTGCGTAGAAAATCCTTTAATGACTTTGTCATCTATTGCTATTGACCCCGAATCTGGAGTGACTTGTCCCGACAACATTTTCACAAGCGTTGATTTACCTGCCCCATTTTCGCCTATGATCGCATGAATTGTTCCTGACTCAATACTAACTGTAACCGCGTCATTAGCTATTAGTTCTCCGTAGCGTTTAGTTATAGAATCAAATGTTATTTTCATTACAAACAAAAAAATAGGCGACCGTATTAAATACAGATCGCCTATTTACTATAGTATTACCCTTAAATTAGTCTCCTGCATCACCTATAATTCCTTCCAATAGGCCGGTAGTGTACCAAATCTGCTTATCTGATGCTTCCTCACCAGCGGCGACGAAGGTGGACCCATCCTGATATTGCAATGGGCCTTTGAATAAATTGATGTCTCCATTTGCTAAACCTTTAATAAATTTATTATTTAAGGTATCCCAGTTGTCATCGCCCAGAGCATCTCCTTTTGCGAATCCTATCATAGAAGTGTCTTCGTTATTAATATTCGACCAATCAGGTCCAAGCCATTTCCAAGTAGCTGAGAAATTATCATTTGCAACTGCATTGATTGTATTGAGATAAGAAGGCCCCCAATTGAAATAAGGAACTCCCAAACATGCTCCAGGTGCTTCAGCACACGCTCCATGATAATCATAAGGGACCGCCCAAACCTGTTCCCCAGAGCTATTTCTCTTACCTGCTTCTACGATAACCTGCGTTGTATCTATACCGGATATAACCACATCGGCCCCAGAGTCATAAAAATCGTTCGTAACTACAGTAGGATCCAATGTAACACCAGGTATATGGAACCAGAAACCAATCCACTTAATTTCAAAGTTTAAGTTTGCTATGTTTTTACCTCTAGATTCTTCCCAACAATATTTAGCACCTAGATAGGCGGAGTTAGCCAATCTCTTTGTCTCTGCATTAATGAGCGGCCCTACAAAACCTATATTCCCAGTCTCGGTTTTCAATGCTGCTGCACATCCGGCCATCATCTTACCGTACTCCATTTTTCCCATGATATTACCCAAATTGGCCAATTCAGGGTGGTAAGCATCGCCATCCGCCCATGCACTATCTCCACTAGACCAAATCATTGGCACATCTGGATGAGACGCTGCAGCTTCAAGGATACCGTCTTTCATATCTTCAGACGTCGCGAAAATTAATTCCGCTCCTTGTTCAACCATTTGATCTACCACTTGGGCAACAGTTATATCTGGAGAGTCTGCTGGATTAATGAAATCCATAACAATCATCTCAGACCCAGTTTTTTGTGCTGCGTAAGCACCACCGTCATGATGAGCTTGAGACCATCCTCTATCATTTCTCGGTCCGACTAATATCATCCCAAACTTAATGGGTTCTGATGCCATCGGTTCAGCAGCTGGGGCATCAGCCTCACCGCCAATATTGCATGCCAGCATAGCAGCTAGCAACAAAGACATCGTTGCGCTAATCGCTATTAGCTTCATTTTTTTCAAGGAACTCACCATCACAAATCTCCACAATAATATTCCAATTGATGATCAATCGGGTCAAAATATTGTCACATAAATTTGTTAATTTTGTATTCCGATGTGTCAGTAATTTATTACAATGTTGAAGGTGATCTATTTTCGATTTTTATTGGGATCACCCGATACAATCAATAATATGACACTGACGAAAGAGCCTGCCATAAATACCCAAAAAGCTCCTTGATATGCATTCGTTAAATCATATATAAATCCAGATATAACTGGCCCGACAGCTAAACCCATTACGAGAGTAACTCTACTTAGACCATTAATAGTGCCTAATATCTCTCGACCAAACACATTGTTCCACAGAACCGGAATTAATGGATGTACTGTAATTAACGAAAAGCCCCAAACAGAAACAAATATAAATGTCTCTAACATCGAATCTGCCCTAATTAATATGACTAGGCTTAAAGTCGCAACACTACAACCAATTATCATCAAGTATTTAATATTGAAACGGTCTGCTAATAGACCTGCTATAGTAATACCAAACGCTCCAGAAATTGCAAACACGGAAACTGTAGAACCGATTATTACAGGAGACACACCTTGTTGAGATAAGTGTGCTGCAAAGTGCAAGGTGATTCCCGGCCCTGCTGCACCAACCATAAATAATGACACAAATACACACCAGAAAAATCGTGTTCTTACTGCTTCTTTTACGGTCCATTCACGAACATAAGTCGTACTTTGTTGTAAATTTGAACCGGAAGAGATTCCATCAACAGCTAATCCCATTGCTTCAGGATTTTTCCGTATTAATAAAAATGCTGGTAATATGCCAAAAATCAGGGGGAACAATGCTAAGGTTATCCAAGCTATCCTCCAACCTAATTCTCCTATGATCAATTGATACAACGGCCCACTTATAGCCGCTGCTATAGCTCCTGTGAGCATAATCAATGAAGTTGCTCTGCCCTTATACTTGGCAAACCATTTGCCTACTGTGGGATATGTAGCACTATTAATCACACCTTGGTCAATGGTCCGGATTATCGTATATGTTATAAAAAAGGCCAGAATGGTCTGTAGCATAGACATATACAAACAGCTTAATGCAAGCACTACTGCTGCCAGAGGCAATATGTATCGCGCCCCATACACATCCACTAATTTACCTACAAATGGACTTAATGCCGCACCAAACACACTCCCTAAGCTAGCAGGAACAGATATTACAGTTCTAGACCATCCGAACTCCTGCACCATAGGCATCACGAATAAGCTTAATAAAGTAATTGAGGCACAGTGATTCCCAAGTTCACTACAGCAAGCAGCAAATGAGACATACCAACCATGATAAAGCTTTTTGGGATTGAATAAGCGTAACTTGAACATACAATTACTTAGCCTAACACGGTTAAGTCCAAATTACTGTAAAAAAGGCAACCAAATTCGCGAGAGGTTCATCTTAAATATATAGAAAACCATACAAAATATAAATATAGTATAGGCGATAAATGGGAATATTTGAGAAATATCTGACTATATGGATAGCATCCAGCATATTAATTGGGTGGTTACTAGGACTAGTGATACCGTCCCTTTTCACGACAATCTCTGAACTAACTATATTTAACACCAATGCTATCATCGCCATATTGATATGGTTGATGATTTACCCAATGATGTGCCAAGTAGAAGTAACTGGGCTTACAAAAGTCTTTGTTAAACCCAAAGGCCTTATTCTAACATTAATAATCAATTGGGCAATCAAACCATTTAGCATGGCTCTCTTAGCATGGTTATTTTTGAAAATTATCTTTGGGAGCATCCTAGAGCCTAGTCTGGCAAATGAATATATAGCAGGAATGATATTGCTTGGAGTAGCTCCATGTACCGCAATGGTATTTATATGGAGCTCCCTCACCAAAGGAGACCCTAATTACACTCTTGTGCAGGTGTCTATCAACGATCTTATAATGATTGTTGCTTTTGCACCAATCGCAGGGCTGTTACTCGAAATCAGTAATATAGAAGTGCCTTGGAGTATTCTTATAACCTCTGTCGTACTGTACATACTTATCCCCTTAATAGCAGGGGTAGTAACAAGAAAGATCCTCATTGCCACTGACGATCGCAGACTCAGTAAATTAATCCAGTTGGCTAAGCCTTTATCTATTATAGGCTTACTCCTGACAGTAATTATTTTATTTGGACTACAGTCTGATACGATTAGTACTCAATTGAGAGATATAGTTTTAATTTCCATACCACTTACTATACAAACCTTATCTATATTTTTACTTGGTTACGTTATAGCGTATTTAATAAAACTACCGCACAATATTGCAGGGCCGGCATGCTTGATAGGAACATCTAATTTCTTCGAATTAGCTGTCGCTGTAGCTATAACCTTGTTTGGTATAAATTCAGGCGCTTCTCTAGCTACTGTAGTCGGAGTGCTGATAGAAGTACCGGTGATGTTGATGTTGGTGTGGGTGGTTAATCGTACAGCAAAGTGGTTCCCTGGTTAATCTTGTAAACTAGCCTGAAAGCAACCTTGCCTTCCTGCCTAGAGTCAACATAATCCTTTAACAGGAATGTCCAATCCACATCCTGCTATACCGACAAATAACATCCAGAACCAATATTGGATTTTGTTGAAGAGCATTATTAATCTAAATTACACGCACAATGAACATTTCCTGAACATTTCCCATACAATTCGAACGAATGATCTACTATCGTAATATTGTATTTTTTGCTTAATTGGTCCCGCAGGTCGCTTATAGAAGCCTCAAATTCCTCATCCATTTCTATATCAATCACTGTCTCGCAAGATTCACAATACAAATGATGATGATGCCCGTCTTCTGCTTTAATTTCAATCCATATATTCTGGTCTGGGGAGGTAAAAGTTTCTATGATATCAGCCGTGGCTAGGTCATTAACAACTCTGTACAATGTGGACAAGGCAAATTTTTCACTGTTACTTTGGTAAAGTTGTTGCACCGAAATGGGAGCGTTTATTCCCCACAGAATTTCCAACAGCAACACTCTAGGCTTAGTAGCTGCTATCCCTTTCGATTTAAGTGACATTCTAACTTGTGAACGGTCCACGATACGTTCCCTTCCTTAAGACAAATCCTTATTACTTAAGTGAGTTTCCTATATTTTATCACGTTGGAATTATATTTATTATTTTTACCAGAAAATATTTGACAATGAGACTCATTCTCATTTATACTATCCTCGCATTCACCATTGGAGCAATTTAACTAAAAATGACTCACATTACAAGAACATTGAAATACTTCTCTCTCGTAGTCCTTCTAGCTGGTCTGGCAATAGCGTGTCAGCAATCAACACCAGCGGCATCTGAGGCGCAAACAGGCGAACAGACCACTGCAGTAAGTGAACCTGCTACTGAGACACAAAAAATAAACGTAAGCGCTACAATTTACCCTGTATACGATATAGCAGCGCAGATAGCCGGCGATAAAGCCAATGTCACACTTGTGATGGATCCAGGAGACTCGCCGCATACCTATGAAGCAAGTCCATCAGACATTATAAAAGTGTCAGAAGCAGATCTGATTCTTGCCATCGGCAATGAACTAGACCATTGGATAGAAAACATGGTTGAAGACTCTTCTGCAGAAATAGTCACAGTAGATGCAAACATAGCATTAAGGCCATACGAAGACGAGCACGATGACCATGACGACCATGACAAACATTATGACCATGACAAACATGATGACCATGACAAACATGATGACCATGACAAACACGATGACCATGACGACCATGACAAACATGATGACCATGACAAACATGATGACCATGAAGGACATAATCACGGAGAATTTGATCCACACTACTGGCTGAGTGCTCAAAACGGCAAAATCATGGCAGTCAACATAGCAAATGCACTATCAGAAGTGGATCCAGATAACTCAGACTATTACATGACTAACGTGTCAAACTTCCAAGCACAGATAGATGACATAATTCCAGAAATTGTAGCGTTAGCTACACCAGTATCTACGCAGCCATTCATACCTGTGCATGACGGATGGAATTACTATTGTGCAGAATTTGACCTCAATCTCGTGGACAACTTCTTTCCGGGCGGACAACATCAATCCACACCGCAGCATACAATCGAGTTGACAGAAAAAGTTGCAAATCTGGGAGTAACTGCTATCTTTAGTGAAATCGGATTAGACACTTCGGCTATCAAGGGATTCGCAGAGGATAATGACCTAACCATCTTAGAGCTAGATCCATTGGGCGGGAGCCCCCAAATACAAAGTTATCAAAATCTTTTACTACAAAACATGAAATGGATAAACGAAGGTTTAAAGTAAATTCATGAGCATAACAAAGTTCAACAATACAGATCAAAACATAATAGAGTTGGAAGACGT
>PBDQ01000034.1 GCA_002717465.1 Chloroflexota bacterium | reverse complement strand
CTTTGTGATTCTTGGCAATGGGCGCAAGTGCACGCTGCAGGATGCTCTTTATGCCAGTTTGTTCTGGAAGTCATTTAAATCTCCTAGCGGTGCGGAATCGTCTGATGCTTATGATAGGGTAGCATCATAGGCGCAATATCCCTAGACTATTTACCAAAGATGTGAAGGAGAATTTGCAAGTGGCCGGTCCATTGGAAGGGATTACGGTAATTGAATTTAGCCAAATTATCGCAGCACCGTTTGGCGGTATGTTATTGGCTGACATGGGTGCTGAAGTTATAAAAATCGAACCGTTATCTGGCGAACCTTGGAGATTTCATAACGAGATACTCCCGGGGGAAAGCAAGGCATATATTGGCCTAAACCGAGGGAAAAAAAGTTTGCCATTAAACCTTCTAATGGATGAGGGTAAAGAGATTGTACAGAAACTTGTCGCTGGAGCCGATGTAGTAATTATAAACGCTAGACCAGACGTACCTGAAAAACTAGGCGCCGATTATGAAACATTGTCGAAAATCAATCCTAAATTGATTTACTGCGACAATACTGCTTTTGGTAGGAAGGGGCCAAGAAAGGATAGCCCTGGGTATGACATAGTTGTCCAAGCAATGAGTGGTTTGCTGGCTGCTGATAAAAAGCTAGCAGATGGAGTGCCTCAAGTGATGAGTGCAACGGCAGTAGCGGATTACACTACTGGGCTATCTATAGCCTGGGCAATATGCGCGGCTCTTTTTGCCAGAGAACGATCTGGGGTTGGTCAAAAGATCGACACCATGTTGTTGAGTTCAGCTCTGGCTGTTCAAGGAGGATTTATTGATATTGAAGATTACGGAGGGCCTGAGAGGAGAGAATTTGTTGCTACAATTGATGCTCTCAGAGAAGCCCAAGTGCCATATGAAGTATTGCAAAACGAACAGGACGACCTAGGAGGTCCTGATATTGGGTTTAAGATTTATTACACTACCTACCAAACCNCNACTGGCGTTATAGCTATTGGGTGTTTAAATGATCGATTAAGATTAAAGGCAGCCAAAGTAATCGGTTTAAATGACCCTAGGTTTGAACAAAATGCCCGGCTTGAAATGGGTACTGTTAATGAAATGGAAAACTTATTTCAGAAAGCAAAGCATTTGATCGCAGAAAAGCCAATGGAATATTGGCTAGGCCGGTTTGCATCTGAAGGTATACCGGCTGCGCCAGTAAGATTTGTACAAGAATTGTTTGAGGATGACCAAGTAATTGCAAACGATCTTGTCGTTGAACTGGAGCATGGATTAGTTGGAACCGTAAAAATGGTGGGGCCGATTGTTCAGATGAGTGAAACTCCCCTTGAAGTTCGGTCTGCGTCCCCTACACTGGGGGAGCATACTAATGATATTTTACTTCAGTTGGGTTACAGTAATATGGATATTGTAAATTTGAGAGAAAAAGACGTAATTTTGTAATTACATCAGAGGAAATTCGTGTGTAGAAAATCTTTGAAGCTCAAAGATAAGGGTATATAATTGCCTTTGTTCACACTTGGGATTGTTTCCATTAAAAGACTTTACGAGGAGAATGCGAAAGAATGACGTATATAATCGCCGAACCATGCGTTGGTGTGACTGATCGAGCATGCATGGACGTTTGTCCTGTTGATTGCATATATGAGGCTGAGGAACATGAAATGCTTTTGATAAATCCTGAAGAATGTATTGATTGTGCCGCCTGTGAACCGGTGTGCCCAGTCGCAGCAATTTTCGCAGAGGATGACGTTCCTGCTGATTGGGATAATTTTACCAATCTCAATTATGAATATTTCGGAGCTGAAAGGTAAGCTTGGGTTGCCACTATTTTGTGATGGGTTATTTATAAAATAGTTGAATCCATCAATACTTGTTTCAGTTGGTACAGGTTATGTCGGTGGCTTTGTCCCAATAGGTTTCATCATAGGCATATAGGAAGGTTTTTGCCATGGATAGAATGGGTTCTGATTTCAATTCCCGTAAGATTCTTCAAACGAAGTTTGGTTCATATAATTACTACTCTATTGGCTCGCTAGAAGAAATAGGATTGTTGGACATCTCAAAAACTCCTTATTCTATACGGGTTTTGTTGGAGAATGTTTTGCGGAATTACGAGAATGGGCCGGCCACGGAAGAACACGTTAGACTGGTGTCCTCTTGGAGACCAGATTTCAAACCCGCAAGTGAATTTCCTTATATGCCCGGACGAGTTCTTTTGCAGGATTTTACTGGAGTCCCGGTTGCAGTTGATATTGCCGCAATGAGAGACGCTGTAAAAGATTCTGGTGGAGATCCCTCTATCATAAATCCTATTGTACGTTCAGATATGGTCATAGACCATTCTGTTCAAGTTGATCAGTTCGGAGTACCCAATGCATTAAATTTAAACATTCAAAGAGAGTTTGAACGGAATACTGAAAGATATCAACTTTTAAAATGGGCCCAAGGCGCCTTTGATAATTTTAAAATAATTCCACCCGGTACAGGTATAGTGCACCAAGTTAATTTGGAATACTTAGCGGAAGTCGTTTTGAATGATGATTCTGTTGATAACCCTGTAGCTTTTTTGGATACATGCGTTGGAACTGACTCACACACCACGATGGTCAATGGTCTAGGTGTTCTTGGATGGGGAGTAGGTGGGATAGAGGCAGAAGCAGTTATGCTGGGGCAGCCATATTACATGGTCGTACCTGAAGTGGTAGGGGTAAGATTAACAGGGAAATTGTTAGAAGGCTCTACTGCGACGGATTTGGTTCTTTCTATCGTTGAAATGCTCAGGAAGGTGGGAGTTGTTGAGAAATTCGTGGAATTTTATGGGCCGGGTTTGGCGGATTTACCTCTAGCAGATAGAGCGACTATCGCAAACATGGCGCCAGAATACGGTGCAACATGTGGGTTTTTCCCAATAGATGAGCAAACCATAAAATATCTGAAAAATACCGGAAGAAGTGATGAAATTGTTGAGCGGGTAGAAAAATATGCCAAGAATAATATGATGTTTTATGATTCAACAGATGAACCTGTCTATTCTACGATGCTGAATTTTGACTTGTCTGAAGTAGTTCCGGCCATGTCTGGACCAAAGAGACCTCAGGACAAAGTAGGATTAGGTGAGGTCCCTGCAAACTTTAGGAATGCCTTTGTGGAATCATCGCAAGATTTATTTGACGTTAACATAGATGGTGAAGACGTACAGGTAGGAGATTCCTCCGTTGTAATTGCAGCTATCACTAGCTGTACCAACACCTCTAATCCTTCGGTCATGGTCGGGGCTGGACTCCTTGCAAGAAACGCCAGGAAGAAAGGATTACAAAGGAAACCATGGGTGAAATCCAGTTTGGCACCAGGTTCAACTGTTGTGACTAGGTATTTGGAGGCTTCAGGTTTAAATGAGGACTTGGATTATCTTGGATTTAACACCGTAGGTTATGGCTGTACAAGTTGTATCGGTAATTCAGGTCCTTTGCCTCAACCAGTGGCTGAAGTGGTTTCTGACCATGATTTAACGGTTGCAGCTGTTTTGAGTGGTAATCGTAATTTTGAGGGGAGAGTGCATCCTCAGGTGAAGGCGAATTATTTGGCTTCACCACTCCTAGTNGTTGCGTATGCTCTGGCAGGTAGTATGGACGTAAATCTTGTTGAAGATCCTATTGGCATTGATGAGAAAGGTGATGAAATATTCCTTAGAGATATTTGGCCTTCCCAAAGGGAAATATCGGAGGAAATTGCTGGTAGCTTAACTCCAGGCATGTTTAAAGAGCAATACGGTTCTGTTGTTGAAGGACCTGAAGAATGGCAACAATTATCTACATCAACAGGTTTGAATTTTCATTGGGATCAGGAATCGACATATATTCAAAAACCGCCCTATTTTGAGGATTTCTCTATAGACCCAACGATTAGATCTGAGATAACGGGTGCGCGGGTTTTGGTTTACTTAGATGATTCCGTGACTACAGATCACATTTCACCGGCTGGGGCTATACCACCAAGCACCCCTGCTGGTCAGTTTTTATTGGGTAATGACGTGCCTAGACGTGAGTATAATTCTTTTGGGTCTCGCAGAGGTAACCATGACGTAATGGTTCGAGGAACTTTCGCTAATATACGGTTGAGAAATAATCTTATACCTGAGAAAGAGGGTGACTGGACTGTGCATTTCCCGTCTGAGGACGAAATGCGAATATATGAGGCGTCAGAAAGGTATGGATCTGAAGGTGTTCCATTAATGATAATAGCTGGAAAAGAATATGGGACGGGAAGTTCGAGGGACTGGGCGGCAAAAGGCCCNATGCTTTTGGGGGTTAGAGCAGTAATAGCTGAAAGCTTTGAACGAATCCATCGCTCGAATTTAATTGGCATGGGGGTTNTACCACTAGTTTTCAAAAATGGTGCAACTGCAAAGTCTTTGGGTATTGATGGCACNGAAANATTTGACATTCCAGGTGTGGCGAANGCAGTCGAACCTGGATCGACGATTGATGTCATAGCAACGAATTCNTCCGGTAAGGTAATTGAATTTGAAGCTCTCGTGAGAATTGATACTGCAATAGAGAATGAATATTATAGGCATGGTGGTCTACTTCCATATGTGCTTAGACAGATGATTGACAAAGGTTAGCCTTAATCAGGCCCTGGCGTTTATGAATTAAACGGACAGGATAGGAAACCAAAGGATTAAGCGATTTGAAATTGGTTCAAAGAATCTAAGTATTTTTTTCGAATTGCTTTGTGTTCTGGAAGCGTTAATTCAGGATCCGTTTGCACGATAGATTTGGCTTCGGAACTAGCTAATCGGATGAGATCTGTATCGGAAACACTTGCTACAGAGAATAGGTTGTGACCACTTTGTTCAGTGCCCAAAGTTTTCCCTATTCCTCGTAATTTTAAATCTTCTTCTGCTAATTTGAATCCATCTGCGTTTTGGCGAAGTATATGCATTCTTGTTTTTGATTCTTTACTGTTATTGTCAGTGTAAAGGATACAAAAACTTTCATGAATACCGCGCCCGACTCTGCCTCGAAACTGATGTAACTGAGATAACCCGAACCGATCTGCTCCGTCTATATACATTACCGAGGCATTCGGAATGTCAACCCCAACTTCAATGACAGCTGTAGATATTAATATTTGTATGATGCCCAAACGGAACTGATCCATTATGTGTTCTTTCTCTTTCAATGTCATTTTTCCATGGATAAGTCCTATTCGAAAATCTTGAAAAAAACTATTTCTTAGTCTTTCATATTCGGATGTGGCGGAACGAACTGATAGCGCTTCAGAATCATCTATAAGTGGATACACCATGAACGCTTGCCTTCCATCCAGTATTTGAGCTTTGATGAATGCATAAACCCTATTTCTGGATGTTTCAAGGATTGTTTGAATAGCTTTTCTTCCACTTGGTTTTTCGTCCAAGATTGATATGTCTACCTGGTCAAATAAGATGAGTGACAAAGATCTCGGGATAGGAGTGGCAGACATTTCTAGCAAATGTGGCCTGGATAATCCTCGAAATAAGGTGTTTCTCTGTTTTACCCCAAATCGTTGTTCTTCATCAATTACCGCTAAGGCCAACTTGGGAATTGATACAGCTTCTTGGATTAACGAGTGAGTCCCAATTATTAGGTCTATTTCTCCGGATTTCAGGCGATGACGTATTTCCTTCTTATTTTTTTCAGGCATGTTGCCAATTAGTAATGCTATTGTTATGTTCTCATTGACACCTTTCATTTTGGTTTTAATAAGATGTCCGTCAAGTGTGGTTTCGGCTTCATTTGAGCCTAACAAGTTCAGTACAGTGGAAAAATGTTGTTCTGCCAGTATCTCAGTAGGTGCCATAAAGGCCGATTGGTATCGGTTTTGGATTGCGATAGCTATTGCAGAAACTG
The DNA here is from genome assembly GCA_002717465.1 of Chloroflexota bacterium. GTDB lineage: Bacteria > Chloroflexota > Dehalococcoidia > Lucifugimonadales > UBA826. The sequence continues at coordinate 18,986 of PBDQ01000034.1, read as the reverse complement.
CTACGACTGTTTTGCCACTTCCCACATCTCCTTGAAGTAGCCGTCTCATTGGAGATTCTTTATTTATATCTGTAATGATTTCATTGATGGCAGTATTTTGGGACTTGGTGAGTTTGAAAGGGAGAGAGTCTAGAAAAGACCTAAGGCCGTTTTCTTTTGCGATTAATGGCGTACTATTCAGTCCTGTACGCCAATCTTGTCTGTCTTTTTGAAGGAATAGCTGTAAGGTGAAAAGTTCGTCAAAAGCCAGTCTTCTTTTAGCTTTCTGAAACTCTTTTTGATTTCTGGGGAAGTGATATCTAGTAAGAGCGTGGTTTAACGATATCAAACCTAGTTTTTGCTTAATTTCACTAGGAATGAAATCTTTGATTTTTGGGGCGCTGGCGGCTAAAGCGTGATAGATGGCCCTGCGCATACTTTTTTTGCTGATACCTTCAGTCAAAGGATGGGTCGGAACAAGTCGTCCGGTATGTATGCTTTCCATTTTACTTTTGACGATTTCGTAATCCGAATTATTGAATGAAATTTTCCCTTTGGTTATTGTTGGTTTCCCCGACACTATTATTTTTGTACCTGGTTTAAGATTTTCAGCTGCCCAAGGTTGATTAAATAAGGTCATGGAAAATGTTCCAGTGTCATCGCCTAAAACAACTGTCGTTCGTATGTTAGTGCGGTTAAATTTACTTGTTTTTGGACTGTTTTTAACTATAGCAACGCAACTCTGAGGTATCTCCTCTACTAACTGGTTTATTTTTCTTATTTCTGTAAAATCTTCATGATAGGATGGGAAGTGGTAAATCAAATCCTTCACAGTTTTTATGGCTAAGTGATTTTCAATTTTACTAGCAACGTTACGGCGTTTAAGACCTGGTACTTTTTGGATGCTGTCTGTTACTTTTAAACTAGGCGTCACTAAAGGAAGTAGGTAATTGTCAATAGATTTATGAGCGTCTGGATTGAGTTTTGATAATGTCTGACTGATCCATTCGATTCTTTGAGGGTGATTTAAAGATTTGTATGTAATATCATTGTTACCATCAGTTAAATCTATGAGAGATGTGTTGTTTTTAGTGATGAATGCATCGATTCCCCCAATTACGGCGGAATCGCTGTAATTCAGGGATTGTTCCAATAGTAATATTTTCCTGAATNTGGTTTTGATGTTATTTAGTGCTGGCATGTCATTTTCTTTTATGCGACACGCAATGTGTAAAAAACATGAAAATTTCTATATGTTTCATTGTACTTTCGAATCTTATCTAGATNGCTGAAATCAGGTAATCAAAATGAGGTTGCCCTCCGTGAATAAATTCTAGTGTATCTTCCTCAAACGAAAATCGTACGTCGAAATTTTTAGATATTTCTGTTAAGTGGTTGGGAGAAATTGAATCACCGGAGATCACNATGATGCGCTCAAAGTTCAGTTTGGATATTTCACCAATGACTTCCATTAATACTGCGTCTGGGGTCTCGCCCACATATTCAATTTCCCCATTCGCCATTCCAATAATCTGGTCTTTTATAATTTCTTTGCCGTTGATCTTAGTACTTCTTGAGGATTTGAAGATTGAATAAGAGCTAACCTTTTCTGTGGTGTTCTGTAAAGCAGATATGTTTTCTGAAGCAGTGAGATCTTTATCGAAGTCGAAGGTGCATTCTATTCCTTGTTGAATTGTTTCCGTCTCCAAAACATGAGAAATCTTTCCTGAGAGGTTACATGCCTGTTTCGCGGTGCTAATGATGTTTTTGTTGTTTGGCAGTATTAGAACTTCACTATTTAAAGCGTCAATAGCGTCTAAAAAATCTGAGACACTTGGATTCATAGAGTCTCCTCCGTCGATCACAATTGCGGCTCCAAGTTCATAAAATAAACTGGTAATGCCATTGCCTGACGCTACTGCTATTAAAGCGCAAGTTGAATCGGGATTTATTTTGTTCATCAAATCAAGTGATTTTTCAGAAGATATATTTTCNAGAACATTAGATGCTTGGGTATCCATGTTTTGCTTAGAAATATTTGAAATAATTCCCAGCGAATTTGACACTTTAATTATTTCTTCATAGGAATCACTGTGCACATGAATTTTGAAAATGTCTTGTTTACCCAGAATTATGGTAGATGTCGCGACAGATTCAAATTCACTTTTGATTTTTTTGAAATCAAAGTTCGAATTTAAATTAAACTGGATACAAAATCCGTAGGTCTCTCTATTCGCCTGAGTGGTTTCAATAACATTTTGAATACCACGCCCTTTGTGTCCTGGTTTTCTAATTGTCATCGGATATAACAAAGGGTCTTCATTTTTCAATGCTAGATTCATTCCAATGAGAATTATCTCTAGACCATAACCNCCAGAATCAACGACTTCTGCATCTCTCAATTGCNGTAACAACATTGGCGTCCTATNTACTGAAGCACTTGATGAAATAGTTATTTTTTCGAATAAATTGCGAATATTAGAATTTNGAGAGTGCTNNTTAGCGGTTTTTGAGATATCAGACANNACAGTCAAAATAGTCCCTTCAACTGGTGAACTGACCGATTGNTAAGCTGAGTTTTTTGAGCTTTGCAGGCATTCNGCTATAGAGNGAGTGGTCAGGATTTGTCGTTTGTTGTATTCATCNGAGAATCCTTGGAAAATTTGGGATAGGATAATTCCACTATTGCCGCGTCCNTCATATAAAGCTGATTCTGATATGGCACGTAAGTAATCTGAAATACATGTGAAGGAACCAATCACGTCTGTTCTATTTTTTATACCTTTAAGGGTGTTAAACATGTTCGTACCAGTATCTCCGTCTGGAACCGGAAATACGTTCATGTCATTAACGTATTCAATATGCCTTTCAAAATATAGAATGGCACTGTTCAACATTTTTTCAATCGTCTTAGTTAATGCAAGNTCATCACTCATATCAACCCCTGTATTTAAGTAAACTCTGACCCAGTAAAGATGTGTAGGCTAAATCTAAAATTCCCTTCACCCATACTCTACAATATAGAGGGCTATATTTTATATAATGGTTTATAATGTATTTTTCAAAAAAGTAAGGCAGTAAGAATCAATGGCAGTTTGTCAAATATGTAAAAAATCAGGCCAATCTGGTAATAACGTTTCCCATTCTAAAAGGCACACTAGAACAAGGTGGAATCCGAATATACAAAAAGCATCCATCGAAATTGATGGGAAGGTTCAAAAAATTGACGTGTGTACTCGGTGTCTTAGAACGCAATATAAAGTTTCAATGAAAGATTGATTGTTAGGCTTCGTGGGAGCCATTGATACCATTTACGTTGACATANGCGTGTTTTGCTAACTATCATAGCGTGCCGTTAGGATGAATAGAAGATACTCTGGCAGTAAAGATTTGTGAGGTTTTTATATGGCCGAATATGTTAAATCAGAATCGAAGGAATGGGCTCGTGAAGCTTTACGTGGCCAATGGTCCACATTAATGACTCCTTTTGATGAAAATGATTCTATAGATGAAAAGGGTCTTAGGCATGACATCAAGCACGTGAAGTCGTTGGGTACAAAAGGTGCGGGTTGTACTTGGGGTATGGGAGAATTTTGGACTCTAACTCATGAAGAAAGAGTAAAGGTATACGATATCGTTGCAGATGAGGCGGGCGGGGACTGGCCGATTGCGGCCCACGTTTCTCACACCTCTCAAAAAGAAATGTACTCATTAGCAAGCCATGCTGAAAATGTNGGATTCGATATACTGGTGGTCGCTGCTCCGTATTTTGTTACTAACCAAGAAAGTCAGGTGTTGGAGTGGGTGAAAGGCCTAGCGGGCCATACAAATTTGGCTATCATGTATTACAACTCGCCACAATTCGGAATTGTGATGAGCGNGGAAGGGCTTAATGANATTTGTTCTATCGAAAATGTTGTAGGAGTAAAAGAAGCCAGTTTCAACCCAGAGTTGTCAGTGGAAACTCATTTGAAGGTGGGTCAGAAAGCGATTATAAGTACTCCCGATGAATGGATATTCCANAANGGCAAAGAATTGGGTTTTGAGCAACANGTAATGTTNGCAAACACTTCAGATTGGAGGTTTGATACTGTTGAACAAAATTACTATGTTCAATTCATTNATAAAGTGATGGGAGGGGATCTNGATAANAGCTTTTATGATGAGAAAATAGCTCCTATAAAGGGTGTGTCTGATAAGTGGTGGCAATACACGGTTAAGAAGATGGATGGGGCTCTTCCAGCATCACTTTGTAAATATTGGGGTGAATTGATGGGCATGTCCGGTGGGAGTGTGAGAAGCCCGTTGGTTGATCTTTCAGAGGATGAAAAATCACAGTTAAGAAGTGACATAAACGCAGCACGTGACCTCAGTATATAGATTGTTAATTTAAAGTTGTTTGTTAAGGAAGGCGTCAAAACATGATTCTAATGGTAAGTGTCCAAGATTTATACGAGGCCAAGCAGGCTCTCCAAGGNGGTGCAGANATAGTTGATGTNAAAAATTTGCAGGAAGCCTTGGTAGGGTCGGCACATCCTAATGTAGTTAAGCAAATAAGAGATGAAGTGCCNTCTGCTCACCACGCAAGCGTTACNCTGGGTGTGGTCCCCGACCAAATTGGAACTGTGTCCATGGCNGTATATGCGGCAGGATGCTTAGATGCTACTTCTGTAAAAGTAGGTTTTATGGTTTCNGATTACAATTTGGCNCTTGAAACTTTGATAGCCNCTAAGGAGGCGCTTCAAGGTACAAATACCAAATTGATTGGGTCTCTTTTCGCGGATAACCTACTTTATGATGGAGGTATTGATCCTGACTTGATGGTTAAACTTGCCAAAGAGAGTGATTGCGACGGNTTTCTAATAGACACTCTTGTGAAAGATGGTAGAAACTTATTTGATTTTATTCCTGAGGACAGACTTAAGGAAATAGTTTTGGAAGGCAAGGAACTTGGGATGAGCACNGCTTTGTCNGGNCATTTGAAAATGACTGACATCGATGAACTCTCTAGAGTTAATCCGGACATAGTTGGGGTTAGAGGAGCTGTTTGTCAGAAAGGAGATAGAGATTCAAGGGTACATTGGGAATCAGTTGCAGAATTCAAGCGNCAATTGGATCTCCGGGCATCAGGTGATGTCCCTGTTTATTCGAGCGTAGAGCAATCNNCNATTAGTAANANCTCCAANAACGGTTGGATAGTGATTGACGGTACGGGAAAGACTTGTGCAGGGATAATAGCAGCTCTCAGTGATCAAATTAAGGTAGATGAATCATCATTTGTTGAGGTGATCATACCGGACGTGCTGAACACCTATGATTTAATAGTCTGGAGTGAAAAAAATAAACATGAGATCGTTACACAAAGAAAGGACTCTCAAGGAACCATAAGAATGCTNATAAAGCCTTGAGTAATAAAGAAACGATTTAGAATTGGGCAGTATCAGTAGTTTTCAATAAATGAATCTGTTGGGTGAATCTTTGAAAGCATGTGTGTTTCAGTACGAAGCGGTCAACCATGTCTGAGTTTGAGCAGNCCATAGGTATAATTCGTGACATAGTTATAATCTTCTGTGTCGTTTTAATCACAACTCTCTTTGTATGGATATGTGTCCGACTCAATACGATCATTAAGATATTAATAAGGGCATCAGATAACGTTGATAATGTTGTAGGAGGATTCGTTGGTGCATTTAGCGGTCCCGGAAATATTTTGAGAGGATTATCCAAAGGATTATCGTTTCTATTACGGGTCAAAGACAAATCAGATTAATTTGTTCAAGAGAGGTAAATCATGTCAGACAACGGGGGTAGTGGATTCGCTACAGGNTTGATATTGGGAGGTATTATTGGAGCTGTTGTAGGGATTCTCATAGCTCCTAAGGAAGGTTCTCAAACAAGATCAGAACTGCTTGCACAAGGCACTCATCTTAGATCCCAAGTCGAAGATGTAGCCTTGAATATGAGGGAAAATGTTGGTCCTGCAGTAGAAACAGCAATTACTAACATCGGACCAACTGTCGATGCAGTTAGGAAGCAGATTGATCCTCTCATTGACCAGGTAAACTCGAGGCTAAAGGGGGATACGGAAGTCAGTCAGCCTGAAGAAGACGTGGCAAAAACTTAATGGTTATTTTTGCATTGGATATGACCCAAGTATCTTAAGCATTTCGGTTTGCCGTTCTACTCCTTCAATTGCTTTTTGCAATGTGTGGTCCGTTCTGTGACCTTCGAGGTCGACAAGAAATATATACTTTCCTAAACTTTTTTTATTAGGTCTTGATTCTATTTTTACGAGGTTGATGCCTCTTTGTGAAAATTCAGATAGTGCGGAACTTAGAATTCCTGGCGAGTCAGCACCGAATTCAAAACATATAGATGTTTTATCATTACCAGTTCTTTTGTGGTCTTTCCTATCTAATACTATGAATCTTGTTTCATTGTTGGGTTGGTCTTCAACATTGGCCCGCAGGATTACTGCCTTGTAAATCGTAGCCGCTCTTTTGCTAGATATGGCTACAGCATTCGTAATACAGTTCATCATTTCTTCGACTGCGGTTGAGTTACTCATGGACGCAACGAGGTTNGCTTGCGGCATATTGGACTCCAAAAACNTTCTGCATTGTCCGAGNGATTGTGGATGTGAATAAACGGTTTCAATCTCAGAGAAATCCATCTTNGTTTTTCCCATNAGATAGTGATGNATNGGAATTATAATTTCGCCTNTTATCAGGACATTTGGCTCTTGNATAAGTAAATCGAGAGTAAACGTAACTCCACCTTCGATACTGTTTTCTATTGGAACAACCCCTTGGGATACTTTACCTTTCACAACTGATTCAGCGACGGCGGGTATGGANTTTACAGGTATTGCATCACACNCTGAACACCATTCGAATACAGCTTGTTCNCTATATGTGCCCNTTGGCCCTAAATAGGCTATGGTTTGTAAAGTTTTGTTGATCATTCAAACCTCTTCGATTAGTAGATCAGCTATCTTTTCCTCAATATTTTCACTTACTAGCGTTACTANTTCTATAGATTCATCTATGCCCATAATTGANAATATATTTGAATTTTCNGGAACGTTTATCACNGAAATAACTTGTGGGGTNTTAAAAATTATTTTGGCTAATGATGATATTAATAGATTGGCATGGTCNTCGCNTAANGTACTTAATANGAGATCCGCTCGTTCAATNCCTGCNTTAATTAAATTNNCGATAACAGTTGGATCCTCATNTANAGTAATTGATCCAAGTTTTTCTTCAACACTNTTACATCTNTNTTCGAGACTATCGATAACAGTTACCTCAGAGCCCGCATCTATCAGCCAGGTTGCTAATTTTAATCCTGTATCAGTCGCTCCAGCTATTATTGAATACAACAAAACCTCCGAGTTATTTAGCTGTTATGGTTTANATCAGATAATTTTTCGATCATTAAACTCAGTGGATTTATGATANAAATCCCGCATTTGTTTGCAAATTCCTCTAGACCTTGATGNTGCACTATAGAGGTGATTTCAGGTACNTGAAANATATAATTCGCTACTAAGCTACTCATGAGGTTTACTGATGTGTCATCTGTGGTAGCTATGTAAACGTCGGCGTCTTGTGTAGANGCCNCTCTCAATACCGATTCCAGTGTNCCGTCACCNATGATTGGNATTATTCTTCTTGATTCAATGCGCTCCTCTGGGAGGNTTGTTAATNTTTCAGGGATTTTATCTATTACNGTTACTATGTTCCCAGAATCTGACATTTTGATGGCTGTGTTTAGTCCGATTTGGCCGCAACCNAATATNGTNATTTTTTTGAATCTATATATCATNGANTGNTTTTTGGATTCTTTCATATTAAAATCTTNTCTACTCTTNAAATNNCATANTNNAANCTACTGNGACTGGCAAGTTACNACCACACATTCNGAGTGGTCATATATGTAATTGANAGACTTTCTTTTTTGAAAGANGTCGTGTGGACGTCGATTGGGAANTCCTATCACAACNGTACTTGCNCCAATTTCCTGAATTTGCTGNACCACTGCACTNCCNTNAAATCTCGCTTGGATAATCTCTCCGGATTGTTTTACTTTTAATTCTTTCGATAGGCTCTCCATTTTTTGAAGNGCGTTCTCAGCTAAAGCTGTGCNTTCNNNTACCTCTTTATCTATCGGGAGACTGCGATCGATTGTTATAACGAATATCATTTTAAGCTTTTGATTGTTTAGCTTTGCAAGTGCACAAGACACCCTTGTGACTTCATCNTCTTCTTTNCGGCCACTCAAGACTCCCAGAATCATTCAAATTACTCCAATTACCATAGATAGAAAAATGTTCAGGATTTTAGNTGTTGTTTTACAGCGTTAATCATTTNTTATNAACAATTGCAGCTGTGTCCAACGATTCCAGATCGCTGTCACGTGCCGCGACAATGACAAAGTCATTATGTTTAACCCTAGTAGTTAGCGCTGGGTTTAATGTTACTTTTCTTCCCCTACACATCGCTAACGGTGTCANCCCNTAACTGTCACGATTTGTGCTAAACCCGAGTTGTTCGAGAGTTGTATCTTCAAATTTTTCAGGTACCCNGAATCTNCTTACCCCGTAATTATTGGTAATTTCTAAGTATTCTTCTACNCTTGCGTTAAACAAGCTATGTGCNAGTCGAGTTCCCATTTCTTCTTCNGGTTGAATCACTCGATCAACACCGATTCTACGCAATGTGTTAGCNTGCAAGTTGTCTTTAGCCCTGGCNACNACTGTTGGTACTCCNAAGGTTTTTANGAGTACTGAAGCCATAACACTAGAGACTATNTCNGTTCCTATTGCTATAACCGCAGCGTCGTAATCCTGGATACTTAAATCCCTTAAGGCNGCTTCATTTGTACATTCAGCTGCTATTGCGTATGTNGATTGNCCGACAATGGATTGAACTCTGTCTTCTTCACGGTCTATGGCTAACACATCATGACCNAGATTGTANAATGTTCGGGTTGTACTGATTCCAAATCTTCCTAGNCCGATTACAGCTANTTGTTTGTTTGCCATTGNATAAAACTCTCTNNAGTGTCTCTGTTTTTATNAACCGATTGTAACGGTTTCAGATGCTGGGCGATATGAGCTACTATCTTGGTTTGGTACCATTTTGAGACCTATGATNAGTGGTCCNATTCGACCAATGAACATAGTCAATATTAGGACAATACGACCAAATGTGTTTAGGGTTTCTGTCGCTCCTGAACTCAACCCCACTGTTCCAAAGGCTGAAAAAGACTCAAAAACTATTCTGTCGAATTGGANTNTACTATTTGTNAGNGCTAGCAGGAAAATACATATAAATACAAATGCCAAGGATATNAAAAATACCGCATATGAGCGCTTTATNGTGTCTTGATCTATTTCGCGTCCGAAAGCAGAAACATANGTNTTTTCTCTGATGAGTGCTATCACACTGAGAACGAGTANNAGGAANGTAGTAACTTTNACCCCGCCAGCCACTGAAGCAGTGGCTCCTCCTATGAACATCATAAANGTCATNANTACTTCAGTTGCAGGTAAAGCGTTNGTGTAGTCNATGGTCGAAAAGCCAGCAGTGCGTCCACTGATTCCTTCAAAAATTGAAATTATTANTTTATCTGATAGNTTNAANGACCCAATCGTTGAATNGTTGCCGTATTCAGATAATAGNAATGATATTGATGCCAATGAAGTCATTACAACCGTCATCATGAGGACAATTTTNGTAACNAAGGAAAATTNTCTAAAATTTCTTTTTGTGGCCAAGTCTAGTACCACCCAATAACTTAATGANCCGAGTGTTATAAGGGACCCAATGATTAACAAAANNATTTTGTTNTCTGGCCCTATAAGNGGANTGTAANNNGAAGGAGATATGACAAAACCTGCATTATTGAAACCAGATANGGANTGAAATAGCGATANCCAAATGGCTGTATCGTATTCATATAAAAATNNTAGTCTACTTAATAAAAGAATGAATCCAAGTATTTGAATTAACACAGCGGTNANCACNATAGCGATGCTAAGTTTCTGTAATCCGCCCATTCGGTCGACGCTTAATGATTCTCTTATTAGCAATCTTTGCGCTATGGAGACACGTTTTCCTAAAACNGCNAGTAAAAAAGCGGCCAAAGTCATAAAGCCCAATCCTCCTACAAAAATCAGAAATAAAATGACTGANTGACCGAACACAGTCCAGTGTGTTCCNGTTTCTGTTANNGTTAGGCCAGTTACGGTTACAGCCGANGTTGCCGTAAANACGGCTGTTAATGGATCACCAAACTCTCCNGACGTTTGCGANACTGGCANTACTAAGAGTAGGGTCCCGAGGGNGATTANAATAACGAAAATAGTTATCAAAATTACAGGNGAAGAAAATGTTCTTGANGTCAAGTTTCGCTCTTCCACTGTAAAAGAGCNTTTCGCTATTTCCGATTCNCTTGGCTTTTTAGCGATTATATCCCCAGGTAACTTTTTTGNTTTTTTCTTATTCATTGCCNACCGGGTACCGAGTCATAAGTTATGGTTGGTGTGTGTTTTGTTTATACGTNAGATAGNGGGATNGNCTGTATTNAGGTTGGTTTTCTGCTCTAAAACCACTNGTTCTAAATTNNAGTNTNTAGTCTGGTTTCTATGGCCGTTGGTGTTGATAAATTAAACTCNNAAAGCACAATTATTATAACTTAANAAAGAGCNGTCTCAATGACAATACTTTCTAATAATGNTGGAAAANAGACCTTTATANTTATTGTTNTCTNNCNAGNCCANCCNTCTATNATNTACGCGGATTATTTGTTTTCCTCTAACAAACAATATAATTTGCAAAATAAGGAAAGAACGTCTTGGGTGTCTTGTTAAAAATTAAGCGCTATTTGCATGTTCCACACCCTCATATTCCACACCCTCATATTCCGCATCCTCATATTCCGCATCCTCATATTCCGCATCCTCATATTCCAAGGCCACATGGGTATTTACCACATCTATTAGACCAGTATATTCACTCAAAATGGGCACATTACATATTCCAATGTGGGTTAGCAACTGTATCATTAATATTTATATTATTGATTGGTGACACACTATTGAGAACTGCGATCGTTGTTGGAGTGGCGTCTTCAGCTTTTACAATTTTTGTAGTGCCAGATAGCGTAGCGGCTACACCTAGGAAAGTCATTGGAGGACACTTCGTGGCAGCCATTATTGGAGTAGCTATAGTGGGATTTTTACACCTGATGGGGGTGGAAGGATATTCCAATGGAAGCAGATACGTTGTTGACATCGCTGCTGCATTGTCTGTGGGCATTGGGATTCTACTTATGGTCGTGACAAATACTGAACACCCCCCTGCAGCCGGTACGTCCTTAGGGCTCATTATTCATACTTTTGATTGGACCTCAGTAGTTTTTATTTTGTGCAGCGTTATTCTGCTTTCATTGATCAGACTCTTTTTGAGACGAAGGATGATAAATCTTCTATAGGGAGTCTCTCTATTCATTGTATGACCCGTTACCGTGAATTCTAATGTAAGGAATTTCCTTTTACCTACAAAATTTGCTCGTGCGCTCAGATAAGAAAAGTGAGTCAATATAACTCTTATTTAAGCATTGACATTAATGCAACCGGAAACTAAACTTTCGAGGACTATGTCTGGGTTTGGGCATCGTTTGCCTATGCTTTGTGGGTGTTGGAAGGTGAAGATGAAGCGATTTCATAGTGAACAATGAAACTTTAGTAGAGATAAACAATAATCGTAGTGGCCATGAGCCTGCGGAGGATTGTATAGATGAATATGAAGTCAATAGTATATTCCGGCTTCCTGCTGTTCGGACTTGTTTTAGCGTCTGTGGTCGTCAGTAATGGCACCGCCAGTGGTATAGCAAGTAACGCCGATGTGAGTATCAGCGTTGCCGATTCAGGGAATAGTACAAGTACCCAGCATATTCTGGGTCAGGCTGTTAATTTCCAAGGTAATGTTAAGTTTGCGAACAATGAGCAAAACACTGTGACAGAGGTACGCCTGACAAATACAACAACAGCTCAAGCGCTGGATGTCATACTTCCATTGGTTGATACGGACGGCGGCTATGTGGATTTGACTGCCTCTACAAGTACAATTGCTCAGTACAGTAAAATGGTTGATTCTGATGGGAACGCCACCATACCAGGCACCCTTAAGGTGAAAGTAACGCACACCAATGTGCAGTCGCTTGGTAATACTGCAGGTAGCACGGCTGGTGGTGCTGTTGGTACTGTTGGGTGCGGGACGGTTGGTGGGACAACTGGTGGGACAACTGGTGGCTGTGGTTGGCAAAGCGATGACCCTACCAATGGAATATTCAAAGGGTTGGCTACGGGAGCCAACATAGCTTTTGATGTTTTGTGGACTCCGCCAACCTTTTTAGAACCACGGCCTGAATTCACTCTTGTTCCTAGTGCAGACAAAGTGTTCAATGTGCCTGATTTACCTGAGCCCGCTCCTGTTGATGCGAATTTGTCTCTTCCAAACACTAGCTTGGTCTATGCAGTGCCTCAGGCTGGCGCTCCAACAACCTCGACAGCGGTTTCGACGATACTGCCGGCTGTTTCTTCGGCAACTTCCACTTCCAGTTACAGTGTTCCTTTAGTTCAAGCCGCTACCAATATAGCTGGAAATTTAACTAGTTTGCCTGCTTTAGATGGCTCGACTTTTTATTTTGGTTACTCGGGTACTGTAATTGGTACAAGCCCTGCAGAAGTAGCTGGGTTCACTGTGCCAATGATAACTACAGCGACATCAAGTGCCGCAGACTTTCCTGTGACAACTGACTTTTTCTCCAATGGTATACCCACCACAAGTGCGGACTCTTCTGGCGTGAATGGTGTTCCAAATGCTGGAAGTGCCACTGATTTGGAGATATCTGCAAGTGGCGTGTCGTCCGGAAGCACTGCCCTTCGAGGAATTGCTTACGATGCTACGGATTCCACATTCTGGGTGATTATGGATGACACAGCAAGCAATGGGAATGACCAAATAATAGAAATCAATGCTGCTGGTGACGCTATAGTCACGGCGGCGATAGATGCTCCCAGCAGTAACGTTGAAGGTATAGCAGTCGCGAATGATACTTTATTCGTTTTAGAGAACGGTTGGGCTGAAGGTGAGGATGGCAGTCATAGGGTGTTTAAATTTAGTCTTTCGACTTCAACAGGAGATAACACCACTGTGCCAACTGGAGGTTCGCGTACAGCTTGGAATACAGCGGCCGATGATAGGTATCAGGCTAAGAACAATGAATGGAACTGGTTCAACGGGATGCATGCTGATGGGAATAGCTCAAGTGCCGCTTTGTGGTTGAGTAGAGACAGTGGCGATATGATGTTCAAGATGAGCCAGTCAGGTAAGAAGAAAAAAGAAGTCTGGTTGCCTTGGCTTGGGATTCAGTTTTCTGCTTTAGGTTATTCTGCTCAAAATAACGTGCTTTATGCATTTGATAGTGATAACTCAGAACTCTATCAGTTTACCCTTGATGGTGATCAGATTGGGACATCAACCTCCATAACCAATTCATCTGGTGGTGGAGCGTTATCAGACGTGCAAGGAATGGCTATTAGGTCTGTTAGTAACAAGGATATAATTCATCTGGCTACGGATGGTGGTGATATATTCAGGACGTATGTCCCAGGATCTGAGGATCCAACAAAACCTCGTGGCATCGCCTATTCATCTTCAACAGTTCAGACTAGTGCTGACCAAGATAAAGTATGGGTAGTCATTGACGGAACTCCGGCTGACAAGATACTCAAAATTGCCACCACTGGTGTTGCGGTTACGTCTGGCTGGGGAGCCGCTGGTAACGGTCGTGTAGATGCTCCGAATACTGCTATAACAGGTATTACTTATACTGAAAGGCAAATTACAGACTCTGACGGCGTAACGGGATACGAAGGTAGATTGTTCCTTGTCGGTAATCCAAATAATGAGCGACATCTTTATGAAATAAGTGCGGCTAGTGGTAGCCTTGTTAATTCTTGGCGATTAGATAATAGTACGTATAACGTATGGGACAATCTTGGAGCTATAACTTCTGATGGAAACAAACTATATTTAGCCAAGCAGGACTGGAACGGGCTTTACCAACTTGAATTGGATTATGATTCAAATGGTGAAGTCGATGAAATCAGTGTTGAGGACAAATGGGGTTGTTGCCCGTCTGAAGAGGGTGGAGACGGAATTGCTTATCATTCGGAGAGAGAACAAGTTTTCGTTGTGAAGAGCAACATGGTGACGGTCTACAACATTGACGACTTAAACTCTGTCGTTACCGAATACACATTACAGGCTGACTCTGGGCAGCAAAGTATAAATGATGTAGAGGGTGCTACCTTCGATGGTGACACTTTGTATATAACCCACGATGATGGGTATGTGAGTTATTCTTTCTTGGCTACTTCGGTATCTGACGATCCTCAAGCGTTAACCTACACTCCTTCTGGGACAACAGGGGTTGGCGAAGCCTTATGGGCTGTTGTGGATGGCACAAACAAAGACGTGATTATGAAAATCGCAACTTCTAGTGCTTCTGGAACAGGGTCACTCATAACAAACTCAAGCTTCCCGAGTGCTGGCACGGGTGACACAGGTTGGATTGAGGCTCCAACAAACACAATAACTGCTATGGCTTATTTACCGGTAGGTGGTAGCCCGTTCTTGTGGTTGTTCGACAGCGATAATAGGAATTTATACAAAATAGATGCGACTAACGGTACACTCAGTGATTCGTACAATCTCCAAAATAACTGGAATTTCTGGGGTGAGATTGGAGGAATGACGGCTAAGGACTCCAAGTTGTATCTTTTTGGTCAATATGACAACGTTGTCTACGTGTTCAACCCTGCTGACGGGAATGAGGCAGTAAACAACATGACCCAAACTTGGCCAGATTGCTGTCCTGAAGAATGGGGACAGGATGCGTTTGCATATCATGCCGGGACGCAGAGATTTTTCTCAGCCAAAAATAAAAGCATGATTGAGTGGACTTCTGAACTGAAAACCCCAACTGCTTTAACTGTGAAAGAAGACGGCAGTAATATTGATAATGATGACCGTATTAAAGGCATGACTTTTAATGGCGATGTTGTCTATATGGCGTATAAAGACGGAGATGGCACCGGCAAAATTTTGCGAAGTAAGATAGCTCCAGAATCAAGCACCGATGTTGTTGGTCTGGCTTATTCACCTCCTGGCAGCATGAAGAGTGGTGCCCAAATCAATGAAGCTGTCTGGATTCTCGTGGATAGCAGCCCTTACGACATTCTCATTAAGTCAAATGCTGCGACAGGAAATGTTCTTGGTGACGCTTCTGCTACTGGTGGCGTCACAGGGGCTGTTGCATCTGCAAATGGAGACACGTTCCCAAGTAGAAGTAACAATGTTGGGTATGTCACGTTGGATGGCCAAAACAACATTCCTGCGATCAGTAATGGGTCAGCTATAACTTACGATGCCGACGGTTATCTCTGGATAGCAACTCAAGTGCAGGACGGATGTTGTAACACCCGTCAAGCGCTTGTGAAGATTGACGCAACAAATGGTGAAGAAGAGAATACTTATCAGTTAGATTCCCTGCCTCATGAAGTGGCCATTACGGGTCTTTCGATGAACGCAGACGGAAGCAAAATTTACATGTTTGGGACCGGTGCGTGGGAACCGAGGATCTACACATTTACGGTTAGTAATCAACAAACAAGTGACACGTGGGGCAGTAGTTACGCACAAGCTGCCGCTTTGAGGCCGGGGACAGACCAATTGTTCCTGTCGACCGCGACTACGGACTCCAGCATAGCTCACTATGTAATGGATGACTCTGGGTTTGGCCAGATCGATGTAGGTGAAATTGCGACATATGACATTGGTGAAGACTATGATGTCTCTGATGTTAAGGGTTTGGTAATCAAAGATGGTTCGACAAATACCGTTGCCGATACTGACGCTACAAATGACGTTCTCTACATTGCAAGGTCCATTACGGATAGCAGTGACAACAAGACAGGGTACATAACTAAGGTACATATCCCTGCAGACACGTCAACCATCCCCACAGATGTGGCATATTCTGCTGCTCATGGGCACATTTATACTGTTTTGGAAGGGATTGGTAATAAACCTGCCTCAGTTAATGTCACTGCCCCAGGCAGTAACGCGATAATTTACAATTTTGAATTGCCGGAAGCTGGGCAGGCCAAAGGGGCTGCTATCCGGACGGTGACTACGACTGACTCAGAGGGGAACGAGACATCTGCAGATTACTTATATGTGACTGTAGCAATTGGCAACGATTGGTGTCAGCCTAATGATTGGTGTGGTTTACAGAAGCACTTACTGTATGCTTTCCATACTGCTGATGTGTCTTCAACAAGTGATGTTAATGAAAGAGGTACCCAATATGGAGACACGGTCGAGATAGCTGAATGGGCTACCTTCGGCCAGGTTATAAATGGATTGGGTTACGATGGGGAATTCCTTGTCGCAACGATGCGAGATGGGAAGGAAGCCTGGGGACAGAACTCTATTGTTCAGATCAAATGCGATACTGGAGAAAGAGTTAAAGAGATTTGGATGTATGATCCAACAGATTGGGCAACATTCCAGGGTGGGAATGGGAGAATTTGGTCGGATATCATGTATGACAGTGCTGAAGAAGTGTTCTATGTGACATCCGGTTCAGAAGTGATGAAGATGGGAGTCGATGGGCGTAAACTGGCTCCTCTATGGGACGTCTCTGGTATAGGTGATATTGAGGGTGGCTTAGTAGCTGAATTTGGCGGAGATAAATATATTTACTTGGCGCATGCTGACTCCGGGACAAACGAAATTGCTAGATCTTTGGTTCCGATTCCAACAACTGTAATTAGTCGTGAACCGATTGGTATTACAATGAATAATTCCACATCGTCGTCTTCGATGTTTGTGGCAGTCAATGCGGTTCCGAAAGACAAAATTGCCAAAATGAATTTGACCACCAACGCCACGACAGGGGTAACAACCGCTACTCTGGACACCAGTTGGGGTGACGGCGGAATGGTAAATTCTAGAGGGTATGAGACGAGCGGTATAACTTATGTACCTGCATTGGATGATCCGGCAACTGAAAGTGTCAATGAAGCTGCTACACTTTCGAGTTATATTTACGTCCTCATTAATGATGAACAGTTCTTTGAGGTGTGTGATCCGGGCGGTATGTGTAAGGAAATTCAAGGGCGAGTCCCATCAATCCACATTATGGATGCAGCGACAGGGGAATATGTTTCGGATTTCCGTCTGCGTGGTGAAAATGGATCAACAATTGGTACCCCACCACCTTGGGGAGGCGCCAGATATCTAATGGGCGTTGAAACTAAATCTATTACGTCTATGCCAGTGACGGGGACGGACTCCGATGGCAATACAATTGTTATTGATTACAAGTTGATTGTTGGTCTTGATAGGCCATATGATGATTTCACTGAATGCTCTACTGGATTCTGTATGGAGGACCCCAGTAATAACAATGCGACACAATACGTGTTAACGATCGACCCGGACGCTGACCTTGATGGAAGTGGTCCAGTAGCTGAGGTAACGGCTCAGTTCAACGGTAATATGCCGCTTATGAAGAGTGTTGGGGCACTAGCCTGGACCGATGGGGATTCCTTTACGGATGAACAGCGATTAGTGGCAGCCGGACTGATAAAAGACCAAGATTATGATAATCGAACTATAGCTCGTTTTAGCGCTCAGAATGTGATGAGCATGGAAGCGCACCCGGTGTATACCAGTAGTGACCTGACAAGTGATGGTCAATTGGAATTGGATTACGACATTCGGGGTATGGTTTACGACAGTAACTCTGGTTGGTTATACATAGCAAACGGAGGTATTGGTGAAGACGAAACTATAGGTCTTGTAGGTAACTCTGGGGATGGATATGCCGATTCAGGATTCATCGGTTCCATTGTACGAACCAAATTACCTGAGAATACCGGAGTCGAACTCACGGCTATAGGTACTGACTACGCTGTCAATATCACGGCGACTGTGGGAAGCTCCAGTTTTAGTGCTGCTAGTGCGGCGAATTATCAAATTATCAAAAATGAATCTCTAAAGGTGCTGATTACAGGTCCTGCCGATGGCTTTGTTTCAACCACGACTAGCGCAACTGTCACTGGCTATGTAAATGACCCTACGGTTACCACGCTAGATGCCGGTTATACCCTTCCGTTTACCAAATTTATTGATGATACTGTCTCGGTAAGCAGTACCGATTTGTTTGCCGCAAGCAGTAGCAGCGGGGACAACGCAGTATGGCATATATCCTGTTCTGACGATGCCGAAACTGCCGGCGTTAATGAGGCGTCAAATGACATTAGTGCCCCGTTCTCCACCAGTGAGACTGGCACTTGTAAGTGGCGATTTGGGAACGTGGGCGAGGGCGGTTTCGAAAGTGAGGACGCTAAATCTGAAGGTACCCTTACGTCCGTTGATTCAGTCGACGTAGGTGCAGACACCAAATTGACCTTCTATACAGGATACGTAACGGAGATTATGCCAGATCTTGATGTGAAACTTGTAGAGGTTGCCGAAGTGACTTCAGACGCTCAGGGGAATGACACGGTCGGTGAATATAAAGCTGTAGCACAGATCATTGGTAAGAACGTTCAACAATTTATTGATCCATGTATAGTAAATCCAATGTCCTGTATGCCACAGCCTATGCCTGGCGGTGGCGGCTATAATCCGAATATGGGCGGTGGCGGCTACGATCCCAACATGGGCGGTGGCGGCTACGATCCCAACATGGGCGGTGGCGGCTACGATCCCAACATGGGCGGTATGCCAGGCGGCGGTATGCCAGGAGGCGGTATGCCAGGAGGTGATCCCAACATGGGCGGTATGCCAGGCGGCGGTATGCCAGGCGGCGGTATGCCAGGCGGCGGTATGCCAGGCGGCGGTATGCCAGGCGGCGGT
>PBDQ01000033.1 GCA_002717465.1 Chloroflexota bacterium | reverse complement strand
CGTACATCTAAGGTTTGAGTGTTTGTGTCTGGCATGTATTGGTTCCCTTTAATTATTTTCTAGTCAAAAAAAATCCCCGCTCTGTAATTCCAGAGCGGGGATTTTTTTTGACTAGAAAATAATTAAAGGGAACCAATACATGCCAGACACAAACACTCAAACCTTAGATGTACGAGGGGAAATCTGTCCTTACCCAATGCTGAGAACCAATAGAGAGCTAGACGATTCAGATCCAAAACCGGAATCCCTTGAAGTAATAACAGACCATCCGCCAGCTTTGTCTACAATACCTCCGGAAGCCATGAAACGAGGTTACGGGTGTGAAATTGAAGAAATTAAACCGGGCGAATGGAAAATCAAACTATTCAAATAAACTGGAGTTGTTTTTATGAAACTGAAAAATTACATGAGCTTTGCAGTAGTAAGCATTATAACTGTATTAACTATTGCTTTGCTTGCATGCTCTTCTGACAAAGCGCCAACACAAGACAGCTCTTTGGAATCCCGGGGATACCCCTCAACCAATAGGTTAGTCACAACTAAATGGGTTAATGACAACTTAAACAACGATAACGTCAAGATTATAGATATTAGAAAACCGGAAGATTACAATGCCGGCCATATACCAGGAGCCCTTAACTTACCTTATACAGAACTACAAGTTGAGACCAATGGAGTCAAAGGTATGATTCCATCCGACGAAGACATTTCAACTAAACTTAGTAACCTTGGAGTACAAAGTACTGACACCGTCATAATTTATGACCATATTAAAAACCTGTGGTCAACGAGATTGCTTTGGACATTGGCTGTTTACGGTCACGAGGATGCAAGATTGATGGATGGTTCCTATGGACTGTGGGAGAAAGAAGGTAAAAATATCACTACAGAACCTTCATCTATTAAAGCATCTAAATATAAATTCACAGGTAAACCAAAACCTGAATTAGTCATAGGTATAGATCAAGTACTTTCCTCCATTAATGATGCTTCCTCTGTAGTACTCGATACTCGTAGTGCTGACGAGTATGCTGGCAGAGATGTAAGGGCTGAAAGAGGTGGGCACATACCAGAGGCAATACATGTTGAATGGGTTCAGAACGTAGATGCAGATGGGAAATTTTTATCAGCTGATAAATTAAGAAGTTTGTATGGAGGAGCATCAATTACAGATGACCTTGATATATACACCCTATGCCAAACAGCTGTTAGGGCAACCCACAGTTGGTTTGTTTTGGAAGATTTACTTGGATACGACGACGTAGCCGTATACGATGGATCATGGACAGAGTGGGGGAACTTACCTGATACTCCAATAGATTCATAAGCCAATTTTCAATTAGGGCAGCGGACGAGTAATGATGTCTGCTGCCCTGACAAATTTCATCCCTTTATAAGATCTACCATCCTTTCCGCTATCATCATAGTAGTCACATTGGTGTTAGCTCTGATGCAGTCAGGCATGATGGATGCATCAATCACCCTCAAATTATCCACCCCTTTAACTTTTCCGTATTGATCCACGACAGAATATTCGTCTGAATCAGGGCCCATTTTGCAAGTACCAGAAATGTGTTGCCCAGTTCTTGCAGTTTTTAGTATCCAATTATTGAGCCTTTCGTCTGAAGACAAATCACCTTTAGATGGATGTAACCTTGTGTCAATTATTTCTGAAAAATGCTCTGACTCCCCTAGAGCAATACCTCTACGTATCCCTTCACGTCCCCTCATTAAGTCAAAATCTGTGCTGTAATAATTATAATTCAACTCAGGTTGCACACCGATATCTTTAGAAACGAGTCTCAAAGCCCCAGAGCTTTCTGCTAGTTGCAAAGACACAGCCAGCCTGACCCCTACTGGTTTATTGATGTCCGCATCGTGCCCTTCAGCAGATATAGCGAAACTATTGTAAGTTAATTTCACATCGTTCTTGATGTCTGAACCAGTAGCTGTGTAACGTACTGCTACCTGAGTTCTAGGAGCATCAGGGTCTTGAATATGACCAGCTTTCACTGTCCATGTAACTGACAAAATAGGATGATCCCTTAAATTCCTACCAACTCCTGGAAGCTCGTTTAAGACCGGTATTCCTAAGTCAGACAATTGATCATATGGGCCGATTCCTGATAGCATCATAATTTGAGGAGACGCTACTGCTCCAGCACACAAAATAATATTTTCCCCATGTACTACAAACATATCGCCTAAACTTTCTACTTCAACACCTACGGCTGTTTTCCCGGAAAACACAATTCGATGTGTCACACAGTTAGCCTTAATAGTTAAATTTAATCTATGTCTCGCCATAGACAAATAACCTATGTTTGTACTCCAACGAATCCCATTCGGGTTATTAAAAGGTGTAGGCCCGACCCCCGTCGCATCAGGGTGATTTTGATCAGGAGCGTCAGGGTACCCAGCATCTTTACAAGCGTTGTAAAAAGCTACTTGTGATTCAACCCAGTCCTCTTTTTTATGCCTACGAGCAATAATCGGACCATCACTACCGTGAAAATCTCCAGAATAGTCCAGATCAGTTTCTAATTTCCTGAAATATGGCAACACACTTTCATATCCCCATTCAGTATTACCCAGTGATTCCCAATAATCATAGTCCTGAGGCATACCTCGTAAAAACACTTGACCATTTATAGAACTGGATCCTCCAATAACTCGACCCCTCGGAACTGGCATAGGGTCAGATATAGGGCTAGGATTACCCCAAAAACGCCAATTGTGGTCTTTTGTGATTATATCGGCTCCAGTAGACAAACCAATTCGCACTTCGTCAGGAAGCGACTCAATGTCCGGATAATCTGGACCTGCCTCCAGTAGTAAAATAGATATAGAAGGATCTTCACTCAATCTCGTTGCTAGGATCGCGCCAGCTGATCCTCCTCCTACAATCACGTAGTCATATTTCATAGTGTTCTCCGATAATTTTTATGTATCTCTACCACAAACGTTTACTAGACACTCCCAGCATGGTATTTCGCTTGCCCTACGATGTCTACATCAACCAACTCACTATGCATAGAGAGTAATCTTTTTGTCATAAGCCCTGGTTTACCGTTCCCAATTTGACGACCATCTATTGAAGACACGGGTATTATTCTTGGACTAGTCCTTGTAAAAAAAACTTCGTCCGCAGTATACAAATCATATGGCTGAATATCGCATTCATCATATGAAAGTTGTGCCTTTTCCGCCAAATCTAAAATCACACTTCTTGCTATTCCTTGCAAAATATTTTTATCACGGGGTGTTTTCAAGGCACCATCTTTCACAATAAACACATTGTATCCAATACCTTCGCTAACATTCCCATCAACATCAAGAAGTATCGGTAAACAATCTTTAGATCGGTCGTTTGCCTCCAATTCGGCCAATACGAAGTTTCCCCTACTGTGATGTTTCACTTTAGGATCCATGGTTTCAGTGGAATAACTTCTAACCCGTGATATAACTCCCTGCGCCCCTTCTTCATAAAATTTGTAAAAGCTCACAAAATTAACAGGCTTGATTGAGATACACACAGTTGGCTCTAAATCGTCTACGCCCAATCCAACACCCCGTGTGATGAATGGGTGAATTGTGAAATCACCATACTTTTCTAAATGATGTCCATTAAGACTAACAGCAGTTTCACATAGTGTTTTCATTTCTCCAATCTGGATGCGAGGATCTATACGCATGTATTTCAAAGAACGATAGAGTCTATCCAAATGCCTACCAAGAACAAAAGGTTTTCCCCCAAAAGTACGTGCTATGTCAAAAACAACATCACCTAACACAAACCCTCGATCCTCAGGAGATATTTTTACATCCTTATATTCAACCCAATCTCCATTAAAATACGTGGCGAAATTATCTACTTCACTCATAAATTCAACTCTCCCATTAATTTACATTTACAGGCATAAAATAATTTCATCGCAATACTGTTTTGACATTTTACCTACTTATTAACAGATGTGTTTACTGCTATTGTTTAACATCCAAATTAGGTACAATTTTCTTATAAAAGAAACAAGGAACTACTTGCAATGAAGTTTGGAACATGGGTTTTCCCTATTAGTGAATCTCCTGATAAAGATGGACAAGTCATAGACAATACCACCGAAGAAATTATTTTATGTGACAAATTGGGCTATGAGGCTGTATGGCTTTCAGAGCATCATTTTGACGGAGCCGTTGCCTATGCTGATCCGGTTACCTTTGCATCTTCAATCTCAAGGCTAACTAAGAAAATCAAAATAGGATTTGCTGTAGTCGAGATGTCTTTACATCACCCAGTAAGATTAGCAGCACAAACAGCTTTGATAGACAATTTAAGTAAAGGGAGATTAATGGTCGGGACCGGCAAAGGTTCAGCTTTCAATCATTATGAATACAGAGGATTTGGCGTTCACATGTCAAACTCAGAAAGCATATTGGAAGAAGCAGAAGAAATCTTATTGGCTGCTTGGAGCGGCGAACCAGTTAAATACAAAGGAAAGCATTGGGACATAAGCTTCCCTAGCTTACGACCCACACCATACCAAACCCCTCATCCGCCTTTATACAGAGCTTGTTTGGGAATGGACTCAACATTAGCTATGGCCAGAATTGGTCGCCCTGTGCTAATCGCGTCTCCTAAAAATACCGAAATCCAATCAAGGATATCCGCTTTCTCTGAGGAAATAGCAAAAACTGATTTAAGAGAAATAGAAGCGTCTAAAATAATAAACCAAATATGGGTAACAAAAAATTTAGTCATATCAAAAGACGGTGATAAAGCAAGACAAATCGCATGGGAAGGCTACGAAAAAGACCAAACATTAATTGATACAGCAAGAAATACATTCAACCCAACCGATGTCTGGCAACCTGTCGACACCAAATCGAGCTTAAAACAAAAATTCCAAGATTCATTCATTGTGGGTACGCCCAAAGAGGTAGAAGAACAAATCGCTACCCTTAAAGATATCGGAGTTAATAACTTAATGGTCAAGATAAATACTGGAAATATGGACCAAAACGATGTTTTAACTTCAGTGAATCTTTTTGCTGAAAATATATTCCCTAAATTCGCTAATTAACCCTTATATTTAACTCAAGGAAGATATGGCACTGGCGGCGGCCCTAATTGCGAATCCAACATTTCTTGTGCCATATCAATAAATTCACACAATAAAGGCCTTGTATCCCTGGGGTCTATTATGTCAATTCCAAACGAGGCATTTGCCCCGCCCGTCTCTTCCGCGGTTCTAAATGGTGAGGCCATTGCATTTAACTTGGCCTCTATTTCTTTTCTCTTTAAATCTGGATCTGGTGCCGCTGCAATATCTCTTCGGTAGGCTGCCGACACACCTCCCTCAATATGCATAGATCCCCATTTTGCAGAAGGCCAAGCATAACGATGATACATACCTGTTGCCCTATGTTGTGTTTGCCCGGCAACCCCATAAGCTTGACGTAAATAAAAACTAATCCATGGAGTCTGGCTTCTGCATCCGGCAATCACCATTCTCGCGCCTGCCCTTACGATACCTAGATCCTGTACCTCTTTCCCAACCATGAATCCGGGTTCATCTACAAACGAGACCATAGGTAGATTAAATGTGTCACACAAGCCAATCAAACGTATAGTTTTTTCACCTGAAGAAATATCCGTCGATCCACCGAGAAAATTTGGATTGTTTATCATCACTCCGACTGGGTAACCATCTACTCTGGCCAGTCCTGTAATACGAGATTTACCAAAGAACGGAGCAATCTCAAAAAAAGAATTTTTGTCCAGCACAGCCCCCAATACCCTATAAGGATCATATCTCCTTTTTGGTGAACGGGGAATTATAGACAGCAAATCTTCATCTCTTCGGTCAGGGTCATCTGTTGTTTTTACCCTTAGTGGTTTCTGCCAAACATTTGGAGGCATAAAACTAAGGAATTCCCTGATTATTTGGAATGCTTCTTGCTCGGTTTCAGCTAGGTTATCTACGACACCTGCCTTGTAGACCTGGCTACGATAATCTCCGAGATCCTCTTTTGTGATATCGTAACCAAGTGCAGCTTTAACCACGGGAGGGCCACCAGCAAATATTTGACTAGTGTTCTTCACCATAACATTGAAATGGCTCATACATGCCTCAATAGCCGGTAATCCAGCTACAGACCCAAGTACAGCAGAAACCACAGGAACCTTATTTAATAAGTCTACGGAATCGGTTGTTCCAAAATTACCATCCGGAATATAAGTTTTCCCAATCTGTTCGAAAGTTCTAACACTTCCACCCACTGCATCTAAAAGCCTGACTAATGGAAGACGCCATTGAGAGGCATATTTCACTGAATTTGGCTTGCTGCCGGTGCCTCGTTCACCAGCCCCACCCCTTACAGTAAAATCACCACCATCTAATACCACACGCATTCCGTTGATTTTAGCTGTCCCTATGACTCGTGGGTACGGGGTAAAGCTAACCAAATCATTATCGACATATCTCCCACTACCGGATAATGCCGATATCTCGCGGAAAGATCCGTCATCAGATAAGTCTTTTATTCGCTCCCGAACTGTCAACTTTCCATTGTCATGTTGCTTCCTTATTCCTTCTTCCCCACCCATGGCATGTGCCAATTTGAGACGCTGTTGTAATTCTTCAATTTCATCTTTCCAAACCATGTTTTTAACCCCTATACGATGAGTTTATGTCAAACTGACACCTGAAAAAAATCAAAATCAACTACCAATACTACATTGATAGCCCTTTGAACCAAATCTTACAGAACTGAACTAATCTATAATCATCAACAAAATTAATAACTAATCACTGGGGATTATATGAACAACTTAAATGGCAGAACGGCATTAGTTACTGGATCAAGTAGAGGCATAGGAGAATACATGGCTAAGCACTTAGCTAGTGCAGGAGCCAACGTTGCTATAGCTGCCAGAACTACAGAGGTTACAGATAAAAGGTTACCTGGAACGATACATTCAGTATCTGAATCGATCAATAAATCTGGAGGTAATGCCATTCCAGTCAAAATGAACATGCGTGACCCTGAAAGTATCAAATCAGGCGTTGATATAACCGTAGAAAATTTTGGCGGCTTAGACATCATAGTAAACAATGCCGCCATATTGGTACCCGGTTCCCTCAATACAGTCCAAGATAGGCACTTGGACCTTATATGGCAAATTGATTTGAGGGGGCCCTTGCTGTTAATGAAATATTCGTTGGAACATCTTCAAGCCTCAGGGGGCGGAGACATAATTAATGTCTCATCAATCGCTGCGGTATTTCCAGGTTCAGGACCATATCAAACTGACCCTTCAAGACGAGAGGGAAGTTTTTACGGAATGGTCAAAGCCGGACTTGAAAGATTTTCTCAGGGATTAGCCAAAGAGCTACAAGATCAAGAAATAAAAGTCAACGTATTATCACCTCAAGGCAGGATAAAAACCCCAGGCAATGTTTGGGCGGATAACGACCCTAATAATCCTTCATTGGAATTTGAAGCAGCGGATGAAATGGGCAAAGCTGCTGTTTGGATTTGCCGACAACCTTTTAGCTATACTGGGAACATTCTGTATGATCAAGATGTATGCTCCGAAAACAGCCTATAAGTTTATTCCTTAATTACCTATCCAACACATTTAACATTGAAGAAATTCTCATTTATAAATTTAGGTCCTCGATGGCTATGGATGGCAACATCTATAACGATTACATCTTTGGGACAAGTGTATAAATATGGTGGCTTAGAAGGTTTTATTGCGTTCACACTTATAACCCTAGCACTCGTATTGATAGTAGACAAAAAATGGAACAGCATTGATGCTTTGTTATCCAAAGGATACGTCTCACCAATTTTAATCCTATGTATCGTATCCTTATTAATTTGCTTATTCATCGCGTTATTCCCAAGTGCTAACGCTGGGGAATATGGCGGTGGAAGCGATGCTGATGATGCTCTAAAAATTGGAGCAGAAGCCATACTAAGCCTTAGTAATCCTTACCACTTACAAACGTATCTAGGCTTACCAATAACTCCTGGACTTGGCGCAATTCTTCTATCAATACCATTTTATTTATTGGGAAATGTCTCTTACCAAAACTTCTTTTGGCTCTTAATACTGATCTTGCTTATATATAAATATTTCAAGAATTTTAATACCACTTTGATACTCTGTGTATTCGTATACGTAATCAACCCATTATCTTTAGTACAGATTATTACAGGAGTGGATCACCTGACTAATGGGATTTATGTGTTCATTCCCCTATTAATTTTTATTACCCTATTTCATAAAAAATCACAAAACAAAACGCTACTCTTCATCTCAGCTGTGATGCTTGGGATCAGTATTTCATCGAGAATTAATTTCTTGTTCATGATCCCAATTTTGTTTGCACACATTTATCATTCATCAAATTACAAACAAGCCTTAAAATGGACCTCTGTTTCCACTTGCACCGTCCTACTCCTAGCTCTACCACTGTATCTGAATGATCCAAGTTCATTCACGCCAGTAAAAAATGCAGCAGGGAGAATTGGTCATAATTCAGAGATTTTGCAAATATCCACAATTTTCGTGACGCTAATTGCAGTAATCACCACAGGGATTGTGTGTCTAAAACGATACAATCAAACGAAAACATCTATATTTTTTAACTTTGCCTTAGTTCAGATCATATCAATTTCCACAACAGTGTTCACTAGAGCGAGCCTTAGCAGAAACATCGAAGCAACAGACTTAATCACGTTTGACTACGGCGCCTTTACGATACCGTTCTTCGCTTTTGTGTTTATTACAAAGATTTCTGCAAACGACGATGTTCTTGAACATCAATCATTAAGAAAAACTTAGCTATCGCGTTAAGTGAAAACCCTGCTATGTTTTGGAAGTTCTATATAAACTCAAACTACAAATTATTAGTCGACTATATTATTTAAGTCGATTCGCCTTCTATCCTCTTCAGTAAAAGTTGGTTCTAACAATTTGACCAACTTTTCCAATGTTTGACCAGGAGAATCATGAGATGTATCAATATTAATAACTGGGCCCAGTTTGCTCTTATCCACTAACCGTTTATATTCTTTTTTGATCCCTGATATGTCTTTCTTAAGCAAAGGACTATTACTATGTTCAGGTGTTCCTTTTAGTTCGTCCATCCTCGACTGTATCACTTGATCTTCTGCTTCCACGTGAACGATAACGACCGGGTCTTTAGTTATTTGCTTAATTCTATTTTCAACAGCAACAAAAATATTTTCTCTATCAAATTGATCGCCTGGTAATCCATAACCATAATATTTTCTTGCGTAAATAGACTCTTCAATGTGAAGGCCTATAGTCAAATCATCAACTTGTGCGTAGTGGTGCAAATGGTAATAAATACTGTACCGGTGGTACATTTCCTTCAACTTAGGCGATAAATTAAGAATCTGTTCTTGCTCTTCTTGAGTAGTATCATCTGGGTGTCCTGACGTGTGGGGCAACTTAAAGTGATCATGAATGAGACCCATATAAAACGGTTCACCCATAATTTTCGTTTTCCAATCAGATAATAAATTGGCTAAAGTCGTTGTTCCTGAATACTCTATCCCTGCAAGTATCAATTTCAAGGGGCACCTCCATTATCCATCCAGACAATATTAGACTAGGAGCTTAACGTTTTTAGCGCAGTTTTTACAAGACATCACCAGAACATTTCCATGAAATAACTGAAGCGTTTTCCCCACCTTATAAGTGAGACGCTCTGATATAATTGACGAGTTTAAAATCTCTCTTTTAAGGAATTTATCACAGTGCCAGAAATTGATAACAGATTAGACGTCGAAAAAATTACTTCTTTGTGTAAAAGAAGAGGCTTCATATATCAGAGCAGCGAGATATATGGTGGTTTGGCAAGCACCTGGGACTATGGTCCCCTCGGCGTTGAATTAAAGAGAAACATAAAAGACCACTGGTGGAACTCGATGGTTTGGGAACGAGACGACATGGTCGGGCTTGACGCTTCCATTTTGATGCATCCTGAGACCTGGCGTGCAAGTGGACATCTAGAGAGTTTCACTGACCCGCTAGTGGAATGTAACGAATGCCATAAACGCTATAGAGAAGATCATCTGGATGAACAAATTTGCCCTGAATGCGGAGGCCAACTTAGCGATCCAAGGCTATTTCATTTAATGTTTAAAACCTTCATGGGACCTGTTGAAGAAGACGCTTCTATAGTTTACTTGAGGCCTGAGACAGCTCAAGGTATTTTTGTAAACTTTACTAATGTGATCAACTCAACCCGCAAAAAATTGCCATTTGGGATAGCTCAAATAGGAAAAGCTTTCAGAAATGAAATCACAACAGGTAACTTCATCTTCAGAACCCGCGAGTTTGAAATGATGGAAATAGAATATTTCGTAATGCCTGGTGAAGATGAAATCATCCATAAACAATGGATTGAAGACTGTTTATCCTGGTATCAAGATTTAGGCATATCTGACTCTAAACTCAGGGTGAGGGAACATGACAAGGACGAATTATCTCATTATGCAAAAGCAACATACGACATAGAATATTTTTTCCCTTGGGGATGGGGAGAAATCCAAGGAATAGCTAACAGAACAGATTTCGACCTGAAGTCTCATATGGAAGCTAGCAGAGAAAGACTAACATTTTTTGATGAAGCATCTGGCCAACATGTCATTCCATATGTGATTGAGCCTTCATCTGGGGTAGATAGAGCAGTAATGGCAGTCATAGTCGACGCATATGATGAAGAAACCCACCAAACACCCTCAGGTAAAACTGAAACACGAACCGTTCTCCGACTTAGTCCCAAAATCGCACCCGTCAAAATTGCAATCCTACCTTTAAGTAGAAATGAGCGGTTAACCCCATTGGCGAAATCTATTTATGATTTAGTAAGAAAATCACCCAGAATCGACGGACACATACAATACGATGATGCACAAAGTATAGGGAGAAGATATCGTAGACAGGATGAAATAGGTACTCCGTTATGTGTCACAGTAGATTTTGATTCTTTAGAAGATAACAGCGTGACAATCAGAGACAGAGATAATATGTCCCAAATAAGGGTTGCAATCGAAGCCCTCGAAGAAAATTTGCTCAACATGCTTTCAAAATAAATATATTGGAATAGCAGATATGTTAGTAGTTCATACAGCTGACGTCCATATCGGGGTTGAAAATTACGGAAAGCCTGATCCAGAAACAAGAGTGTCCACCCGATTAACAGACTTCTTAAACAGCCTCGACGAGCTAGTTGATTACTCCATAAGCAATAATGCAGACGTAGTCTTGTTCTGCGGTGATGCTTACAAAAGCAGAAACCCAAACCAAACTCATCAACGGGAATTCGCCAAAAGAATATCTAGATTATCAAATGCAAATATATGTGTATTTTTAGTTTCTGGAAACCATGATTCCCCAAATATTCATGGTCCTGCAACAGCATTAGACATTTTTCCGGTCTTGAACGTTAGAAACATTTATGTAGGGGACAAAATAGGCACTCAAACACTACAAACTAAGAGTGGCCCTTGCCAAATAATTTCGCTGCCATGGATAAGAAAGGGCGAATTTATGAGCCTTTCAAAATCAAAGATGATCAATCCTACGCAATTGAACCAAGAGATAGAAAATACCATCAAGAAGCAATTAGATATTGAAATAGAAAATTTAGATCCAACTATACCTTCAATCCTTTCAGGTCACGTGTCTGTATCATCCGCGGTCACCAGCTCCGAAAAGTCCATGATGCTAGGAAAAGACTACATTTTAGATGTTAATACGCTTGCAAGGAGTGAATTAGATTATGTGGCTCTTGGGCACATTCATAAACACCAAGTCCTCAATACTCATCCTAAAGTTGTATATCCAGGTAGCCTTGAGAGAATAGATTTTGGAGAGGAAAAGGATACTAAGGGCTTTTGCGTAATCAAATTTGACCCACAATTGGCGATGGGACAGAAAGTGGTGGACTATAAATTTATCAACGTGAAAGCGAGAAATTTCCTCACGATCAAATGTGAAATCTTAATTTCAGATCAAGATCCTACTGCGGTTATATTGAAAGAAATAAATAAATATAAAATCGCAGATTGTATAGTGCAGGTACATATAGATATCCCTGCATCAAAAGTGTCAGAAATAGACGAACACAAAATCAGACAAGAACTAAAATCAGCTCATCATATAGCTGTCGTCAAAAAAAATATTAAGAGAGAAACCCGAATACGACTCCCCCAAAACGTAGATGGAACCGTGAACCCAATAGAAGCTTTGAAGACATATTTAACAGAAAGATCCCTTAACGAAGACATTNCAAAAAAAGTTATTGAAAAAGCTAAAACANTTATTGAAGAAAACCCTGANTGAATACAATAAAACNCTTGAATGAAAAGCATTAGATTTTATGTACTTCAGATTCCTGTGATCTTATGCACGTTAATGCATGTCGGGTGTTTCACACCAGAAATTCAAGATGCTGTAGCACCAGAATTTTCTTTATCTNTGTACAGCACGATAGACTTCCAGGAAGAAGAAATTTTTAATTTCATNCCCGGGCAAACACAACCTACAATTTTGAATTTTTGGTTTCCGTCATGTCCTCCCTGTGTNCGGGAAATACCAGAAATCAACGATTTCAATAAATCTTATAAGGATTCTGTCACAGTTGTAGGTATACAATTAATAGGTTTGGATACGATAGAATCTGGAAAGGATTTCGTAAAATCTAAAAACGTTGAATACCGGGTTGGTGCAGACTATGACGGATCAATCACTGTAGATTATTCAATATCAGGATTTCCTACTACAGTCTTCATAGATGGAAACGGTCATATACATGACATCTGGAAAGGAGAAATAAAAAAATCTGAGATGATTGATATCACCCATGAAATGCTCAAAAAGTGAGGGGTTTATTGAATTCATCAGATCTCTTACACACAATAATTAGATGGTCACACTTAATCTCTGGCGCCGCATGGATGGGCGGTATAATCTTCTGGCTACTTGTATTAAACCCTACAACAAGGAAATTTCAAACATCTAACGAATATTTAAATCATATAACTGACGATTTCAAAAGACTCGTAGACACATGTATTTTCGTACTATTAGCCACGGGAGCGATAATTACCTTTAACCGTATAACTCCCGGCAATATGGGTGCCAACTATTTAATATTNCTGGGAATTAAANTAACACTAATAGTGATAATGATATTCATCATTAAAGCAAAAAGACCCAAAAAACTAAATATCCATAAATCAACACTGACAAAATTTCATGGATCTAAATTAAACGGTTTCATAAATTTGCTGACAGGATACAATATTCTGATAATACTTGGTGCNATGGTTTTTTTGGTTTCAGATATCTTGCATANTATATACATTACAACNCTACAAAATTAACTTAAAAAAAGAGAAAGGTTTGAAGAAAAGCTTTGTGGACATGGTACAGTGTCCGTCCTGTGAAAATGAACTTGCCTTAACCAGTGAGAAGGAAATGGAGGATGAAGTGATTGAAGGAAAACTCACATGCTTGTCNTGCTGCCAAGAATTCCCTATACAAAAATCCATACCAAATTTTCTACCGCCTGATTTGAAGTAATGACGTTTAAATTTAAAAAAGATACTACAGGGGGAATTGTCCTATTGATTCAGTTCTATTCCCGTCGCCTATTTCACCTAGGAAATCTCTAATTCTATTTTTTGTAATTGGGTCCACAGCGAACGGGTTCAAATCCATTANAGGCAATAAGACAAACGCCCTCTCCCTAAATCTGGGATGAGGGATTTCCAAAACCGATGTTTTAACACTAAATCCACCCCACAANATTAAATCTATATCAATTGACCTTGGAGCATTTGGAAAAATCCTATATCTTCCATGATTCTTCTCGATAGTCCTAATTNGGTCCAANAAGTTCCACGGGGAAAGTATAGTAGTTAACTTGCAAGCGGCATTAAAAAACTCTGGCTGGGTGATAAACCCTCGCGCTGTCGAGATATAAACATCTGAAAACTCAACACTTTTAGAAATNTTCTTNAATGCGGACCCGGCACTCTTTAAATTCAGTAACCTATCACCAACATTCGATCCTATTGACACATACACTTCTGTTGATAATGACATNACACGGCNCTTTTAACTATAGCGTCGGTCATTGCACAAACCTGCTTCATCTNGNATACATCGTGAACCCTTACAATATTCGCACCATTCCAAATTGATATCGCTACAGTAGCAGCAGTNCCATAAGTTCTTTCCTGTACAGGCAAATCCAATATTTTACCTATAGTTGATTTCCTTGATGTCCCTATAAGTATGGGCATACCAATACATTTATACTCATCCAGCCTACGCAAAACAGTCAAATTCTCTGACATATTTTTACCAAACCCGATGCCAGGGTCAATAATTATAGAATTTTCCGATATNCCATTCTCAATTGCGTCACTCACAGATTTCTTTAGTGATTCAATNGAATCAGTTACAACATCCCTATAGGAAGGATTAGCTTGATTATGCATTATAACAACATGTACTTTAGCGCTAGCTACCAACGCAGCCATTTCCGGATCTTTTTTCAGCCCCCAAACATCATTCACCATATTNGCTCCGGCTTGAATTGCAGCTTCTGCTACTTTTGCTTTACTGGTATCAATACTAATCATTACTTTTGATTTTGAACGNATCTCTGCGATCAATGGCACTACCCTTTTGATCTCTTCGCTATCAGAAATAAAATCCACATTCCCNTACAAAGAAGGAGGACGAGTGGATTCCCCGCCAATATCTAATATGTCTGCCCCACTANGGATAAAGTCGAAAGCGAGCGAAACACCCGCATCTAAATCTCCGNNTAGCCCATCACCTGAAAAAGAATCGGGAGTAGCGTTTATTATCCCCATAACATATGTTTTTTTCTTCCAATCCATCTCTTAAGTCAGTTCCTTCGCCAACTAATCTTTTAAAATCTGCCATTCAGGCTATAATTAAAGAAATTTAAACACTATCTAAGCAGATCGTCCAAATTGTTCTTGTCACTCAATTTTAATTTCTGGTACTTTGTTAATGTTNTAGNANTNNCAATATAAAAGAATTTGTTTTTCGCATGCAAACNAATAAATCCACAAACNATAAAATTAAACAGCTACAAGAACTCAAGTCTCAGGCCTTCAAAGGTGGCGGGCAGACGAGAGTAGATGCTCAACACCAAAAAGGCAAATTAACCGCTAGAGAGAGAATATCTTTACTATTAGATCAAGGTACCTTTGAAGAACTTGACCCCTTCGTTCTGCATAGAGATACAGAATTTAGTAGCTCAGACCGACAGTATCTTGGTGATGCAGTTGTAACAGGATATGGATCAATAAATGGNAGATTAACATTTGTTTACTCCCAAGATTTCACAGTATTTGGGGGATCTCTTTCTGAAGCAGTCGCAAACAAAATATGNAAAGTTATGGATCGCGCCATTGAAAGTGGTGCCCCAATAGTAGGNTTAATCGATTCCGGTGGAGCCAGAATCCAAGATGGTGTTGATAGCTTAGCCGGGTACGGATCCATCTTCTACAAAAACGTAATGTCTTCAGGTGTGGTTCCACAAATATCTGTAATGCTTGGCCCAGCAGCTGGGGGNGCCACATATTCACCAGCGCTAACAGACTTTATATTTATGGTGAAAGATGTTGGACAGATGTACATTACAGGCCCAGAAGTAATTAAATCNGTCACTGGAGAGGAAGTCTCATCCGAAGAGCTAGGAGGATTTAGAGCTCATGCTGAAAAAAGTGGAGTTGCCCATTTTGCTGAAGCTGACGAGGAATCATGTATGTCAAAGGTTAGAGATCTACTGAGTTATTTACCTCAAAACAACATGGAAAACCCACCATCTCTAATCTCTGATAGAGATCCAGATCCTACAGAAAATTCTTTGGAACAGCTTAACAAAGTTATACCTGACAACGTAAACCAAGCATACGACATGCTAGCAGTGATAAATACTATAGTAGACGGCGAGAACTTCCTACAGGTACATGAGAGTTTTGCCCCAAACATACTCGTTGGTTACGCTAGAATAGCCGGCAGGTCCGTNGGTATCGTAGCTCAGCAACCATCACAAATGGCAGGCGTTCTTGATATTAATGCTTCAATAAAAGCTGCAAGATTCGTACGATTTTGCGATGCATTTAACATCCCTATTATAACCTTCATTGATGTCCCTGGTTTTATGCCTGGTACATCCCAAGAATATGGGGGGATAATCCGCCACGGGGCTAAATTAATATATGCTTATTCTGAAGCAACTGTCCCAAAAATCAGTGTGCTAACTCGGAAAGCTTATGGTGGAGCATATGTCGTTATGAGTAGTAAAAATCTTAAGGGCGACATAAATTACGCATGGCCCACTGGTCAAGTCGCCGTAATGGGTGCTGAAGGCGCTGTGAACATAATACACAGATCAAAATTAGCTGAATCTGACGATCCGGATTCCTTACGTAAAGAGCTAATCGAACAGTATGAANATAATCTAATGAATCCATATGTGGCCGCCAGTCGCGGTATGATTGATGATGTGATCAAACCGTCAGATACAAGGCGAAAACTTATAAGCGCCCTTANCATGCTCGAAAACAAAAGAGAAAACTTGCCACCCAAGAAACACGGTAGTATTCCTCTTTAAGGAATTATTCTTAATAATATGAACAAGAAAGAAATAAATAGATATTTGTTCAACGGTAGATCTACCTATTTAAACGGTTCTATATCTGCATGGCGTTTGCAAGTCGTTAACCCGACAAAAGATGGGTTCACCAGAAAGTCATTCGGTTGGACAGGTAGAAAGACTCCTTTAGTTCCCAAAAATCACAGCGAAACACCCTGGAATATCAGTATAGAAGAAAGTGCAAACGAATTCCATTTAGAAGCTTCAGCATCTGGTACATTAATCAAAAATTTAGTCTCTTGTGAAGATAACATTCGTGAAGGCCAAGCTCTAATTCTCTTCAATACACTGAATCTCGAATTAATAATCCCGTCGCCCATTAGTGGCAAAGTTATAAAATTAAATTATAAAACCGGTGATAAAGTTGAAAAAGGAAACTGTCTAGCAACTATATCTTCCAACACATAAATGATTGTATACTCAAAAAACTAAACCTTAATAAAGGACTATCATGAAACATAAAGTGACTGTTGTGGGTGCCGGAAACGTTGGTGCCACAACTGCCCAACGTATATTTGACAAAGGCCAAGCAGACGTTGTTTTGGTTGATATTGTTGAAGGCCTACCTCAGGGAAAAGCCTTAGACATGCTGGAAGCCGGCCCTATTTTAGGTAGTGATTCATCAATAATAGGTAGTAATTCCTACGAGGAAACTGCCAATTCTGACGTAGTGGTAATCACATCTGGAATAGCCAGAAAACCTGGAATGAGCAGAGACGACTTATTACTAACCAATATGAAAATAGTCACTAATGTTGTAGAGCAAACATCCAAACACTCTCCTAACGCAATCCATGTCATAGTAACAAACCCACTGGANGCAATGGCACAACAAGCCCTCAAAGTTAGCGGGCTAGACCCCAAAAAAGTCTTTGGAATGGCAGGTATTCTTGATACTGCCCGATACAGAACATTTATAGCCCAGGAGTTGAATGTTTCAGTCAACTCAGTATCAGCATATGTATTAGGCGGGCACGGAGACACAATGGTTCCAGTCGTTGGTACCACCAGCGTAGCTGGCACCCCTGTATCAAAACTAATCCATCCAGAAAGATTGGAGGAGATTGTACAGAGGGCAAGAGANGGNGGCGCCGAAATCGTGAATTACCTAAAAACTGGAAGCGCATTCTATGCTCCGTCAGCTTCCATCACACAAATGGTCGAATCCATTTTATTGGACAAAAAAGAGATCCTACCTTGTACTGCATATTTACAAGGAGAATATGGCATCGATGGGCTATATGTAGGTGTTCCTGTGAAACTCGGTTCGAACGGTATTGAGGAAATCATAGAGCTAGAACTGAAAGAAGATGAGTTAGTAGCACTACGAAAATCCGCTGATGCTGTGCGTGAGCTTATAGATATAATGGACAAGTCATAGCGGATATTGTTGGCCTGTATTAATTCATTGTAAATTTTCGAACCAAATGTTCAAAAATGGCTGCAGGTAAAATATTCTTCAAAAATATCAATGTCCTAGCGTCCCATCCGACGATGTAACGTAGCCTGGGATTCCGATTCTTTATTATCCTAACGACAAGATTGGCAACTCTCATTGGGTCGGAACCCTCACCTCTCAAATTCCTCAGTGTTTTTTTTACCCGGGCCGTATGCCCTTTCATAACCTTCACGCTCTCGATCTGATTTTCTTTGAAATTTGTGTTAACTAGACCAGGCTCTATTATAGTGACGGATATACCGGTACCATGCATTTCGTACCTTAAAGATTCGCTGAATCCTTCTACCGCGAATTTACTTGCTGAGTAAGCTCCATTCCAAGGAACCGAAAACCTACCCAATACTGAACCGATGTTGATTATTTTGCCCTTATTCCTTCGTTGCATCGAAGGCAATACTTTTCTAGTCACTTCAACGAGCCCAAACACATTAGTTTCGAACTGTTTCAGAAGTTCGTCGTTTGATATCGTTTCCCAAAACCCGGTCAACCCATACCCTGCATTGTTTATGAGCACATCTATGCAAATATTTCGTGACTCAAGATTCTGGAAAGCGACTTCAATATCTCTAGAATCGCTCACATCCATTTCAACCAAAANAAGATTCGGATTCTCAATTCTCTCTTTAGAAAATGTGTTTCTGAGATTTTCCATAGATCGGCTTGTTGCAACCACAATATACCCTTCACGTAATAAGCGGAAGGTTACCGCGGCTCCTATTCCGGACGATGCACCGGTTATTAGTACGGTTTTAATATCTATAATCCATGTATTAAAAAACTAAATTTATTCATCTTAAANCCAGTTACACTTACACTTAATGGTAGTATGATCTAGTGAAATTAATGTCTAATGCAAATCCCCTTATTCTGATATCAGTAATAGGAGAAAGTAAAGCTTCTCCTGAGAACATTGAATATGCTACAGAAGTCGGAGCTCTTCTTGCCGAATCTGGGGCAGTGGTCATCTGTGGTGGGATGACAGGTGTAATGGAGGCCGTGTGTAGAGGCGCCAAGTCTAAGGGTGGCGTGACAATAGGTATATTGCCTGGGTCCACTATTGAAGATGCTAACAAATGGGTGGACTACCCAATTTGTACCGGAATAGGAGATGCTCGGAACGCTATTGTTGTACAAGCTGGGCAATCGGTAATAGCAATTGGCGGTTCTTATGGAACGCTATCCGAAATAGGGCATGCATTATCTTCTAAAAAACTGCTAGTGGGATTGAACACGTGGGATTTACCCCCCTCAAAGTTAAGGCCCCAAGATATGATAATCTGCGAAACTGCAGTAGAAGCAGTTGATGCAGCTTTAAAAATATAATACCCCAAAAAACAAAGAGGTCTTTATGCCTAATATAGAAAACATTTTAGCTCGCGAAATTTTAGATTCTAGAGGGAACCCAACCGTTGAATGTGACGTTATATTATCTGATGGTTCTGTAGGAACCGCCGGAGTGCCTTCTGGTGCGAGCACTGGAAAATTTGAAGCAGTTGAGCTTCGCGATGGTGATAAAAAACGCTACGGAGGTAAAGGCGTTTTAAAAGCGCTCAGTAATATAACAGACATTATCCTCCCTGAAATTAAAGGTATGGATTCTCGCTGTCAGAAATCGATAGATAACAAAATGATTGATTTAGANGGCACTAAAAACAAAGATAACCTTGGAGCAAACGCTACACTTGCGGTTTCTTTGGCAGTTGCTAAAGCCTCTTCTAGGAGCCAAAATATACCACTTCACACACATATATCAGATTGCAAAGAATTGANCTTGCCAGTACCTATGATGAATGTAGTAAACGGCGGAAAGCATGCGCACAATTCCACTGACATTCAAGAATTTATGATCGTTCCTGCTGGATTCAGTGATTTTTCAAGTGCAATAAGAGCGGGAGCTGAAGTGTACCAAACTCTTTTGAATCTATTACGTGCCAAAGGATTAAACACAACTGTAGGCGATGAAGGTGGATTTGCCCCTGCCCTAGATACAAACGAAAATGCCATAGAGTTAATTTTGGAAGCTATCGAGAGGGCCGGATACAATCCTGGCGTTGAATTTTTCATTGCTATTGATGCAGCGGCATCTGAATTATATAACATACAATCTTCCAAATACGATCTACAAAGAGAAAACCGTCAAATAAATGCCAATGAATTTATAAACATATATGAGTCNTGGATTAAGAAATACCCAATCATAAGCATTGAAGATGGCCTTTCCGAGGACGAATGGGAAGACTGGCACACCATGCATAAAAAAATCGGGAAATCTGTCCAACTAGTTGGAGACGATCTATTAACAACCAATACAGATAGAATTGAGAAAGGAATAAATGGCAACAACGCCAATTCAGTACTAATTAAGCCAAATCAAATAGGTACATTAACGGAGACATTAAAAGCGATCGTTATGGCGCAATCGGCAGGTTGGGGAGTGGTGGTTAGTCACCGATCTGGAGAAACTGAAGACTCCACAATTTCTGACATTTGTGTTGCAACAAATGCTGGTCAAATAAAGGCTGGCGCACCCGCAAGAGGGGAAAGAACAGCGAAATATAATCGCNTACTGAGAATCGAAAAAAAATTTTCAGGTAAGAGTACTTATGCAGGTATATCACCCTACTCCAATTTCATACATTAATTAAATTCACAAATTTCTGTTACATACTCAAAATCAAGGAAGATATTTTTTAATGAAGACTNGAATTGGGATCAATGGCTTTGGAAGGATTGGACGTCTTGTATTGAGAGCCGTTTCAACAGAAAAATATGATGACCTAGAAATAGTAGCCATAAACAGTTTAGGTGAACCAGAAAATAACGCACGAATGCTGAAATACGACTCAACTTACGGAACATTTTCAGACTCTGTAGAATGGGATGATGAAAACCTCTATGTGGGCGAACANAAAATACGATCTTTAATTGAACANGATCCAAAGAANCTAAAATGGGGATCCCAAGGTGTAGACATTGTCTTAGAATGCACTGGCAGATTCACATCCGNCGAAGCAGCCCAGGNTCACATTGATAATGGTGCAAAAAAAGTGATCATTTCGGCACCTGCAAAAGATGAAGACATAACCGTAGTTTTAGGGGTTAATGAGGACTTGTATGATCCCAGCACTCATAACATAGTATCCAATGCATCCTGCACCACAAACTGCGTTGCACCTCTCATTAAAGTCTTACATGATAACTTCAAAGTTTCCCAAGGCATGATGACAACAATACATTCCTATACCAATGATCAACAGATACTCGACAAAAGGCATAAAGACCCTAGACGAGCGAGAGCAGCTGCACTGAATATAATTCCCACCACAACTGGTGCCGCCAGAGCGGTTGGGAAAGTAATCCCAGATTTACATGGGAAGATTGATGGGATGGCATTTAGAGTGCCTACAGCATCTGTATCCGTTACCGACTTTGTAGCCAGCTTAGAATCACCTGCAGATGAAAAAACTATTAACCAAGCTTACCAATCAGCCGCAGACGGAGTATTATCTGGAATTTTAGATTTCTCGAACGAACCATTAGTAAGTACGGACTACAAGGGAAACAAGAGCAGTTGTGTCATCGATGGGCTATCTACACTTTCTATCAACAACAATTTAGTCAAAGTAGTAGGTTGGTACGATAATGAATGGGGATACAGTTGCAGAACCATTGAACTAGCAAAATATATAGCAAGCAAAGGTTTATAAGTGATTAACTAACAGAAAATTGATGTCCATACAGGCTGAAGGTTATAATGTGGGTCCAGTTTTGTGTTTTTTACTTTAATGAAAATGGAGATTTTGACATGGCAACAGAGACCAAACCAGACACAGGAACATGGGCATTAAAGACAGGACTTGCTCAAATGTTAAAGGGCGGGGTCATCATGGACGTAGTCACTCCAGATCAAGCTAAAATTGCTGAAGATGCAGGGGCTGTAGCGGTCATGGCGCTAGAAAGGGTTCCCTCAGATATCAGGAAAATGGGTGGAGTGGCTAGGATGTCCGATCCGCAAATGATTGCTGAAATCATAGATTCCGTAACAATACCGGTGATGGCTAAGGCACGAATAGGACATTTTGTTGAAGCACAAGTTTTAGAGGCTTTAGGAACTGACTATATTGATGAGTCAGAAGTTCTAACCCCAGCAGACGAAAATAATCACATAAACAAAAATGACTTTAAAGTACCATTTGTTTGTGGAGCGAGAGATTTAGGAGA
Source organism: Chloroflexota bacterium (assembly GCA_002717465.1). GTDB lineage: Bacteria > Chloroflexota > Dehalococcoidia > Lucifugimonadales > UBA826. The sequence continues at coordinate 51,445 of PBDQ01000033.1, read as the reverse complement.
GGCTCTAAGAAGAATTGGGGAAGGTGCGGCAATGATCCGAACAAAAGGGGAAGCTGGTTCAGGTAACATTGTGGAAGCTGTAAGACACGCTAGAAGAGTGCTTGGACAAATAAATCATATAAGTGCCATGGAATCAGATGAACTAATGGCAACCGCCAGAGATCTGAAAGCCCCATTTGAACTGGTTAAAACAATTCATGAAACAGGCTCTCTGCCTGTTGTAAACTTTGCAGCCGGGGGCATATCAACACCAGCTGATGCGGCATTAATGATGCAAATAGGGGTCGATGGTGTGTTTGTAGGNTCAGGCATATTTAAATCAGAAAACCCACAAATCATGGCTGAAGCAATTGTTAAGGCTACAACTCATTTCAACGACCCTAGTATGTTGGCAGATGTATCAAAAGGATTAGGAGCATCAATGCCCGGTATTGATGTAAGAAGCCTACCTGAATCTGAACAACTTGCTACTCGGGGATGGTAATAACAATCCCATGATAGGTGTTTTAGCAGTGCAAGGGGACTTCCTTGAACATGTAAAAATGCTGAATTCTATCGGATCGGAGACAAGGGAAATTAGGCTCCCTTCTCAATTGGAAGGGTTGGATGGGCTCATAATTCCAGGCGGTGAGAGTACGACTATCGTACAGCTGATGGATATATATGGGTTTCGCCAGAGATTGGTTGAGTGCTCAAATCAAGGTATGGCCATATGGGGCACATGTGCAGGGATGATAGCTATAGCAAAATCTCTCACCGATCCTAGACCTGTGCCTCTTGGGCTTATGGATATCGAAGTAACGAGAAATGCGTTTGGAAGGCAAGTAGATAGTTTCGAGACACGTTTAACAATCAATGAAATCGGTGCCCCTGAACTAGATGCCGTATTTATAAGAGCCCCCAAAGTCACGAAAACAGGCACCAACGTACAAATTCTAGCTAGAGCTGATGATGGAAGCCCTGTAGCTGTTCGAGAAAACAAACTACTTGCTACCTCATTTCACCCAGAATTAACAAATGACACAAGGCTGCACGAGCTCTTTCTCGAAATATCCTCAAAATAAAAAGTCTTTAATAACTAAATGAATCAATCAGTGCAAACAACTTCTACCGACAACAAGGATTTTTACCAATTAATTGACGTCCTGCCGGAGAGGATAAAAACCCATTTATGGGAATTAGAAAACNTAGAAGAATTACTAGAAATTGTCACAGATTTAGGTCGTAAGCCTGAAATAAGATTCCTGAATCACACGGAAATCATTAATGTTGACGAAATAACAAAGGAAGATTTAAACCTATCCATAGAAAAAGTTGGAGCGTTCAGTTCTGATAATAGAGCGGGCATTGAACGAACATTACATAGAATATCTGCAATAAAAAATCGGTCCGGAGAAATAGTTGGAATTACATTTAGAGTTGGGCGAGCAGTCTTCGGGACTATACGCGTCATAGAAGATCTAATCACATCAGGGCGCAGTGTGCTATTACTGGGTAAACCCGGAGTGGGTAAAACTACAATGCTAAGAGAAGTTGCACGAGTCCTTTCTGATAATGCAAGAAAGCGAGTCATCATAGTGGACACCTCCAATGAAATAGCTGGTGATGGCGACATACCTCATAATGCCATAGGAAGAGCTCGACGGATGCAAGTCCCATCTCCNACCCAACAACACGATGTGATGATTGAAGCAGTTGAAAACCACACTCCTGAAGTAATCATAATAGACGAAATTGGAACCCTGCTAGAAGCAAACGCTGCTAGAACCATTGCAGAAAGAGGAGTGCAACTAGTAGCAACCGCTCACGGCAACACACTAGAGAACATAATGCAAAATCCCACTTTATCCGATTTAGTTGGTGGCATTAAATCAGTTACCTTGGGAGACATAGAAGCAAAACGAAGGAGAACACAGAAAACAGTTCTAGAGAGAAATGCTCCCCCGACTTTTGAAATATTAGTAGAAATACAAGGTTGGAATTTAGTTACTGTACATTCAGATGTAGCAAATACAGTAGACAGATTACTGAGAAACCAAACTGTAGGATCTGAAACACGNACCCTAGATCCTGACGGAAGTGTGACACAACAATCAATTTGGAATCACACTCGAGACTCGAAACCCAAAAATATAGAAACGAACATTATAGAAAACCACTATCCAAATAATGCCGAGGAAGAACAAGAAACGCTGATTACTAACGTGCTCCCGTATGGAGTAAACAAAGGCAGAATAGATCAAGTCATAAGATCATCATCAGCTCCAGTAAATATAGTGACGGACATGAAAACCGCAGATATNGTGGTTACAACAAAGAATTATCACCGCAGAGGAACTCAAGCACTCAAAAACGCAGAGAAAATGGGAAAACCAGTGTTTGTTCTTAGAAAAAATACCACGCACCAAATCGATCAGTTCATCCGAGCGATAGCGAAAACCAACCATAAAAGCAATGACTCATCTACCGAAAAACCCCTTGCTATGTTGGACGCTGAAAAGGCCATTCATAAAATAACTTATGGCTCAAAACAAATAGAATTAAAACCACAAAACTCCCATTTCCGCCGACTCCAACACAACCTAGCTGAAGAGTCAGGAATGACATCAATAAGTATCGGTGTTGAACCTAAGAGAAGAGTGATAATTTCAAGTATTACCAATGACAATGCATAAGGGTAAATTGATAGTAATAGAAGGTATCGAAGGTTCAGGCAAAAGCACGCAAGCTGCTTTGCTTTATCAACGTCTTCAAAAAAATAATATACCCAGCTTACTTGTACGTGAACCTGGAGGTACCCGTACAGGAGAAATAGTGAGAGAAGCATTATTACACGGAGAGCAAATTAGCGGGATGACAGAACTATTCTTATTCTCAGCAGCTAGGTACGAGGTCATAAACCAAGTAATAAATCCAGCACTCCATCGNGGGCAGATNGTTGTGTGTGATAGGTTTATCGCATCTACAATAGCCTATCAAGGTTTCGGACGCGGTGTAAATTTAAGCCATATCTCGTACATCAATGAACTATCCTCTCAAGGACTGAATCCAAAGATTGGGTTCTTACTGGATATTCCCCCAGAAATTTCCTTCACTAGGAAGGATACATTAACAAAAGACCGAATAGAAAACGAAAAATTGGATTTTCACAAACTAGTACGTAATGGGTACTTANAAACCGCGAATGCAGATCCAGAACTTTGGCATATATTAGATGGCGCTTCATCAGTCGACAAAATACAAAAACTAATATGGGAAAGCGTATACAGCGAAATAATGCACATCATATAAACTAGGATCCGNTCAGTATCTGCATAGGTAACTCTGACACCATTTTCACNGCTTCTTTCTGTCCCACAATTGAAGAAACATACTCAAACCCTGTCCTAATGTCCTGATCTCTAGGTTTCTTATTCATGTGAGTGTCAGATGCCATGACTACATTGCATTTAGCGGCTAATATGGTTTCTGTAAACTTCTGAACTTTGCTTCCAAAACGACCGTATACACTACCAGCTGTTATTTGAATGATGACATTTTTTGAAACAAATTCCCATAACAAAGATGGGTCATTCATAAACATATTCATTCTTTCTGGATGTGCAATTACAGGCACATATTCGGATTCAACCAAATCATCAAACGTATCTTTAAGATTCAGACTTAATGAGTCAGTATACGGCATCTCAACTAGAACATACTTGCTGCCGTTTATTGTCAGTGCATGTCCATTAACAATGTCATCAATTAATTGACAGTCCAAATGATTTTCCATCCCCAATAAAACTCTAACCTCATAAGAATTACTCTCAAGATAATTATTCACTTTCTCAATCAATTTTTTAACTTGAGGCATCAACCCAAATTCNAATACATCTTTTCTGTGAGGAGTCGCTACAATCTTGGACACTCCTTGCACTTCACAAGACTTCAAAATATCAATTGTTTCAGAAAAATCAGTAGGCCCATCATCTATAGATGGCAATATATGAGAATGAATATCGTATATCTTCATAACTTATTTAGTGAATTCTATTGCNCTAAAAGATTCTGCATGCTTAACTCCACACTCCCTNCCAGCTCTTGAAGCAACCTCCACAATCAAATCACCAAAATGATTATCGCTATCACTCATTGAAATTTGGGATTTATGTTTTAGTAAGGCTTCGATTTTACTATCTGTATGACCTGTAATATCTACAAAACTATTCGGNTCCTCACTACCCCAAAACATNATATTTTTAACTTTGTGTGGATATATGCCTTCATTTTCATGCTGAGGGTAATACAACCTGTCCCGTGCATACGGAAACAATGCGTCTAATACTACCTGTCCTGCTATCCTATGATCGCGATGAACATAAAAATCATGCCTCACGGGGTCCGTTACCATGACAACCTGGGGTTTATAAATCCGAATTATTTTGACAATTTGCTCTCTAAATTCAGCTGTATCTTCGAGAAACCCATCTTCATATCCTAATTCTATTAAATTTTTTACCCCTAAAACCTTACATGCATTTTTTGTCTCATCACTACGTAAACAGGCAAGATTAACTGAATCAATATCCGGGTCATTGGAACCTTTATCACCATTAGTACAAATGACATAATTAACTTCAGATCCCATTGAAGCCCACTTCGAAACAGTACCACCGCAACCTAATTCAGAATCGTCAGGATGNGGACTAAAAATTAGAACATTTTCTGGGATTCCATCACCATCAAATTCAATCATGTTTTCCTCAAATATGTGAATTGGAAACTGTCAACGTCCTAAACACCAATCNATCATTTAATCATACCTATAAATTCTGNTAAAATCTGCTTCTAAATTGCTAAATTAATTGAAAGATATCTTAAGATGGAAATACGAAATTTAAATCACAAAGATTCAGATCAATTGGTCAAATTCATCAATGAGACTAACGGTTTCACCGGTACTAGCAAAGAAATATCATTAAGTCTTTTTGATCAATGGATGGATATGCCATCAGTTACCCCTGAACAAGATTATTTCGTTGCATATTCAGATAATAAGATAGTTGGTGCACTACAAATGGTACGGGAAAGTATCATCTCAAGGGCAGTCGCTATACATACAATCTCAAATTCGGATTTAAAAAAAGAAATATTGGACCAAATGACAAANATTTCCANCAATTACGCACAAAATCATTGTTTGTCTGTTCTCCACTCCCAAGCTTCATCGAATGATAAGGTTACTAAAACTCACTTTATAAACTTAGGGTTTGACCAAGTAAAAACCTACCTAGCTTTGCAATGGCAGGGAAATCCTTTGGCAAAATTAAAACTTCCGAATAATTATCGTATTAGATCTTTTGTTTTAGACAAAGATGAAGAAGTTTTAACGAATCTTCAAAACACAGNCTTTAAAGAACATTGGGGGTTTTGCCCTAATTCGGTCGACGAAATCAGAAGGCGCGTCCAAATGGAAAGATCTAATCCAGAAGGCATTATATTTATTGAAAATGAAAGCTCAATCGCTGGCTACAACTGGACATTNATATCAGAAAACACAAAAAACAAAGTTGGATGGATATCCATGACGGGTATTCATCCAGATTTCCGAAGAAAGAAACTTGGTAGAGCAGTCGTATTAGCAGGAATGCATTCGTTGGTTNAAAGAGGTGCAAACNCAATTGAATTAGAAGTTGATTTCCAAAATACTCCNGCAAAAGANNTATATNAAAGTTTGGGATTCAGGCCAGTGTCNTCAAGTTATTGGTATGAAAAACNCCTTTAAACATTCATATGCACACTATTTCTAACAGGGTATTTTTGNAGNTATGTCCATATAAATTTGCGCCACATATTTAGACATATTTTCCCAACTCATAGTTAAGGCCTTTTCTCTTGCTTTACCGCCCATGAAATGCCTCAAGTTTTCATTTTTGAAAAGTATCTCAATTTTATCNCCGAATGGTTCAGGGCATCTCCACGGAACCAGATATCCAGTTACCCCATGATCGACGAATGATGGTAATCCCCCCACACGTGAAGCAACAACTGGTCTTCCACAGGACATGGCTTCCAACGCTACGAGTCCAAAACTTTCATAATGAGAGGGCAATACCAGTAAATCCGCTGCTGAATAAAAATAAGGCAATTTATGCTGCGGGACTGAACCAATTAAAGTGACCGAAGAATCCAAGTTTAATTCTGTGATTTTTCTCTTCAAACTNTCAGTGTCTTGATCTGACTGTAGATTACCTCCGACTATTACCAAATGAAAATCCACATAATCAAGCAACATGGCGACTGANTCTAACAGAATATCTAACCCTTTGATGGGGTCAATACGCCCAACAAAAAGAAGTATATTACCATGTCCTAAGCCCAATTCCTCACGTGCCAAATCTTGAGAAATCGGTTTGAACATCTCAACATCTACCCCAGCCGGTATAACTGATATTTTGGTGCTAGAAACATCATACAGATGCTGAATGTCATTTGATTCGGCTTCTGTCATCACTAAAACATGATCGCAAGANTGCATAATTTTNTGTTCAGAGTCAAANCTTATTTGAGGCTCAATTTCTCCTGGTCTTGCCCTCAATTTGGTCTTGGCTAGCGTATGGAAGGTAGTAATATGAGGGACATCCCATTTCCCCTTTAAAGAATCTCCCACAACTCCTGACAACCAATAATGACTATGAATGACATCGTAATTNATTTCGGATTTATCATTATATTCCAATAAATTACAAACAAATTTTGAAACATATTCAGGAAGATCCAGCTTTGATGCATTAGTAGGACCNGCTTTCAAATGAATGAGTTGAACGTTCTCACTGATCTCGACAACAGTGGGATCCGTGACGTCGTGGAACCGCGTAAAAACGTCTACATTATGCCCCAANTCTCCCAAATATTTAGCCAAATTGGCCACATAAACATTCATACCACCAGTATCTTTNTCACCAAACTGGGCAACAGGGCACCCATGGTAGCTAATTAATGCAATGTTTAAAGGCCTACATTCAGATTCTGGCATTATTCCTTTNTTCCGATCTTTATATCAAAAACCTTNCTATCTTCAGCGCCAAGATGGTATTTATACCTTTCAGTNCCTCTAAGAAAATTGTACTCTGATTTCTTTTCTGAAATGGCNACATCAATTGTTAGNGCCTTGTTCAGAAGACCGATACTAAGTGGTGAAAATTCAGGGTTATATCCACTATTATACAAAAACATATCGTTACCATAGTCAAAGCAAATACAGCAGGCAACCCTCTCCGATCCAATTTCCATGAAAAAAAGTCTAAACTGACCATTAACCGATAATTTAGTGGCTATATCTACAAAAAAAGCCTTGTTATCATCTGTTAAAAATTGCTCTTTATATGAAGCACTTTTTGCCATTAAAACAAAAAACTCACTCATTTCGGATTGAACATCGGCTGAGGTGAAATCAACCTCAAATTGCCTAAAATCACCTTGAGTTTCTAATCTTCTCAATTTACGTCTCAATTCGTGTCTGTCCTTTTTTCGCAATCCTGACAAGTACTCATCCCAGTGGTGAGGCAACTCCAAAAAAGGCGTAACATCTGACTCNAATACAGAAACGCAATAATTTTCTTTCCTAGCTATATCTGGCAAAAANTCCAAAGTCGGGGAACCCTCAGGAATCGATTCAAGCAATATCTCATCCCATTCGATGGCGCCCAGCCTATTAAATAAATATCTGTAGAAATCCTCTTCCATTCCCGAAACTANGGGGAAATCCATATAGTCAAATACATCTGAATTTCCTATGAAGGTTAATATGTTAGATTTTCGTAAAAGCGTCACAATACCTGAAACATTATGACCTGACTGTACAGGTTCAATTATCACCTCCTTNTCGGCCGCAAATCTGTTCCACCATATGTATTGCCAGTCAGGAGTCATAAAGATGTTGTCCATTTCGCAANGTGGAAGTATGGATTCCCAAATTTTTTTATATTTTGAATCGATATTGGGAAAACTCATTATTTAAACCTGTGATTTGTTAACATGAAATGGCAGTGCCATTGACGCACGAAAGAAAAAGAATCGTATTTTATTGTTCGAANATNGATAAATTTTACATTCTTGTTGAATTTTACGATATTGACAAAGCCCCCTCGAGTGATTCTAACTCAGCATCATATTCTTCAATAGAAATCGGATTTATATTGTCTGCAATGTCAGGGTCTTTTAATCCATTACCCGTCAAAACACACACTATGATTTTGTCGTGGAACCTTTCCCCATCTTGAAAACGCCTCAATAAACCCGCAACGGAAGCAGCAGAAGCCGGCTCACAAAATAGGCCTTCNGAAGAGGCCAAGAGTTCATAAGCATCTAGAATTTCAGAATCAGAAACACTTTGTATGGATCCTCCAGATTCGTCTCTTGAGCGTAAAGCACTCTTCCAACTTGCTGGGTTACCAATTCTAATCGCTGACGCGATAGTTTCTGGGTTTTCTATAATTTGGTCAATCACAATCGGATCCGAGCCCACCGCTTGGACGCCTCTCATTATTGGTTTGTTAATTGACATTCTATTCTCATAGGCCTCATTAAACCCTTTCCAATAAGCAGTTATATTCCCAGCATTGCCTACAGGAATGTAAAGTTCATGTGGAGCCATACCCAAATCGTCAATTATCTCAAAAGCAGCAGTCTTTTGCCCTTCAATTCTATTCGGATTCAAAGAATTAACCAACTCTATAGAATGTTTATCGCACAAATCTCTGGTCAAACTTAAAGCTTGATCAAAATTACCATTTATCAAGGCAATACGTGCACCATATGCAACGGCTTGATTTAATTTCCCTCTAGCCACTTTTCCCTTGGGTACAATCAAAGTAGTATTAAGGCCACAATAGGCACCATAAGCAGCAGCAGAAGCACTGGTGTTGCCAGTGGATGCACAAGCAATATTTGTCATACCTTTCTCAATTGCTTTGGCCACCGCAACGACCATGCCTCTATCTTTGAATGAGCCTGTAGGATTACAACCTTCTACTTTAAAATATAGGTTGTCGCATTCCACTTTTTCTGAAATAGATCTGGATTTAACCAGAGGAGTATCGCCTTCACCCAATGTAAAAATGGGAGTATCAGACGTCACAGGGAGAAGATGTTTATATCTATCTAACACACCGCTGATCATTCAAAAAACCAATACTAAAATTTTTATATAAGTAAGCTCAAAGCAGGACAATTTACGGAACATAATTCTACCTCAAACAAAGTATTTTGACGAGAAATACCCAATGTATCGTACTGGCATTTATAATGTAGAAGATAAGGTGAGCGGATGACACCGTATAACATTGGTTTAGCCCATTTATACTTGCGTAATCAATGTTGTTTTGAGTGCATTACAAGTATTGATCCAAATAAAACTTTTTCACATAAGGATTTTAATGACATTAAATCAGGTCGACCCAGAAATATATAAAACCATAAACAAAGAAAAAAAACGACAGTCATCAAATATAAATCTGATTGCTTCAGAAAACTACGCTAGTGCAGCAGTTTTGGAAGCTCAAGGCTCGGTGTTTTCCAACAAATATGCAGAAGGCTACCCTGGAAATCGGTATTATGGTGGCTGTGAGTATGTGGATATAGCAGAAAATCTGGCAATTGAAAGAGCAAAAACCCTATTTAATTCCGATTACGCCAATGTCCAACCTCATAGTGGGGCACAAGCCAACATGGCAGCTTACTTCGCTTGTGTTTCACCAGGGGACACAATACTTGGTATGGGATTGGAGCACGGCGGTCATCTTACCCATGGCAGTAAAGTAAATTTTTCGGCAAAACTTTATAACTTCATTTCATACGGAGTGGATAAAGATACCGAACTCATAGATTTTGATTTAGTGAATAAGCTCGCATTTGAGCACAAACCTAAACTAATAGTCGCTGGCGCTTCCGCTTACAGTAGAACTATTCAATTTGAAAAATTTAGACATATAGCTGACTCAATAGGAGCCAAGCTAATGGTCGATATGGCTCACATATCTGGTCTGGTTGCAGCGGGGATACACCCTAATCCATGTGAGTTCGCAGACATTACTACATCCACAACTCACAAAACTTTAAGAGGCCCAAGAGGCGGTCTAATCCTAGCAAAAAAAGAATTAGCAAAAAAAATAAATAGCGCTGTTTTCCCTAATATGCAGGGTGGTCCCATGGGACACACCATAGCTGCTAAAGCAGTGGCCTTCCAAGAAGCTCAATCGGATTCTTTCGGAGAATACCAGAAAGCTGTTGTTAAAAACGCAAATACCCTGGCAAACACCCTAAAAAAAGGCGGCCTACGGCTAGTTTCAGGTGGAACTGACAACCATATGTGCCTGATTGACCTAACCCCAATGAATATATCTGGTAAACAAGCTGAAGAAGCGTTAGGTAGAGCCAACATTGTAGTTAACAGAAACGCCATTCCTTTCGACCGGCTCCCCCCCAGACAGGCGAGCGGATTACGATTAGGTACCCCTTCTATCACTACCAGAGGAATAGAACATGAAAGTGCAGTAAATATTGGTGAATATATCCTTCAAATCCTTCAAAACATCGGAGATCCTAAAGTGGAAAAGGAAGTACAAGAAAAAGTATTGGCCCTTTGCACCCAGTACCCAATCCCTGGGATGTTTGGTTAAACTCAACTTCCTGACTAAAAGTCTTTTAAATTAAAACTCCCAAGCAAAGTGAAGTTGGGGTGTACTCTAAATATTCTCAAGCCCATTTTCCGCAGCATTACGTTCAGCTTCAGCAACGTTTTTTCCTTTTCCCTCACCTAGTAATCTTCGATTAATGGTGACCCGTACAGTAAAGTTAGGTGAATGGTCTGGGCCAGTTCTATTAACCACTCTATAAACCGGCAGTGAATCATATTTCTTTTGGCAATGATGCTGTAGGCTTCCCTTAGGATTCTCATTAGGTCCATTTTTCAATGTGCGGTCTATGCAACCTTTAAACCAGGCGTCAACTAAACATTTGACCGTTTCTATGCCTGCATCAATGTAAACAGCGCCAATTATTGCTTCAATCAGCCCAGCTAAATTCGAAGATTTGGTGCGCCCACCAGACCTCTCTTCCCCATTTCCAAGAATTATATGCTCATCTAGCCTATTTTTCAGGGCTATATTGGCTAACGATTCGCCTCTTACTATAGCGGACTTATAAGAGGTCATTTCTCCTTCATCGAGTTTCCCATCCAATGAAAAAAGAGCATCCGCTATAACTAAATCGAGCACAGCATCACCCAAAAATTCTAGCCTCTCATTATGACTAGCTAACGTTCCTTCCATCTCGTTTATATATGAACGGTGGGTAAATGCTTCAATTAACAAATTTTTATTAAAAACCTTCACAGGGATTGAAGCTTCTATCTGAGCCAACACATCTTCAGACATAATGAACGCAATTGCCTTATATATCTAGACAGCACCTTTAGGCCAAGGGGGCTGCGGGCGCTTAACTTCCCCAATATACGACCGATCGGAAAACAATCCCAAAAAGTGTTCGAAGGTTTTATCTGCTTCAGATTCGGGAGGAATAAAGGTTTTCAGATAAGCCGAATGGCCATTCTCAAATATGAACGTAGGGGTACCAAAAGCGCCATGAACTTCAGTAGCTTCTGTATGGTCATTTTCAATAATTTTTAAGATTCCCGGATCCTGAAGATCATTTTTAAAACGAACCGGATCCAATCCACATGCTTCGGCAATAGATATGAACTTATCGTTATCGTTGAGGGGGATACGATTGCCACCATGTCTTTCTATGAGCAACGCCAAGAAGAAGTTATCAAACGCCTCCCTTCCCTGTTTTTTTGCGGCCTCTCCCGCAATTGATGCCATCAGCGATCGAGTACCTTCCAAATCTGTTTCGTCCCAGACTCTCCAATCCCCTGGCTCTTTAGTGTTTACTTGCTGAAGCGAAAAATTCCTCCAATTTAACACTAGGTCAGGGTTGTGCTTCTTTACTGTATCCAGCCACACGGCTGCATTGTAAACAAACGGTCAAGCAAAGTCATAAAAAACGTCAAATTCCAATTTACTCATATATAACTCCAAATCGAATGATGTGTCTGATTTTTACAATTTATAAAGGTTATACCGAAGACATTATACCCATAAGTTAACAAACACAACGCTCTTCTAACGTGGTGAAAAAAATATTACGAGTCTGTATAAGGAAGCATAAGCACATAAAATTGACACTTTTTTCATAAATAGATACGATTTAACCTCGTTATTTGAACAAATGTTACTTATAGAAACCACACTTCAAGAATCCCTTTTTTGTTTTGTTATATAACATTTGTTTATCCGTTGCATTACATTGAAGGCTTATTATTAAATGGTCCAGAGAAATACTGAAGCAATTGAATATGCTCTCAAAGAAGCGAGAGATAATGATGTTAAGTTTATCCGACTATGGTTCACAGATATTCTGGGAAATATCAAAGGGTTTGCTGTCACAGTAGAAGAACTAGAAACTGTTTTAACCAGAGGGATGGGGTTTGATGGGTCAGCTATAGAAGGATACGCAAGGTCAGACGAAAAAGATCTTTATGCTCTGCCAGACCCCAACACTTTTAACATCCTACCTTGGAGACCCAAAACTAACGCAGTGGCAAAAATGTTTTGCGACATTGTAACCCCAGACAATGAACCGTTTCAGGGTGACCCCCGCACAGTGTTACAAAAAAACTTGGAAATTGCCGCAGCAATGGGATACACCTATTACGTATCCCCTGAATTAGAATATTTTTACTTCCAAAGTTCCTCCTCAACAACCGGACTAGACAGTAGCGGTTACTTTGATCAAAGTAGTAACTCTCAAGGAACAGACCTAAGAAGGGAAACCGTTCTAACTTTAGAAGAGCTCGGAATTCCTGTAGAGTCCAGTCATCATGAAGCAGCACCTAGCCAGCATGAAATTGACCTTAGACATACAGACGCACTTACTATGGCCGACTCTGTTATGACTTACAAATTAGTTGTAAAAGAGATAGCAATGCAACATGGATTTTACGCTTCATTCATGCCGAAGCCAGTAGCTGAAATTACTGGCAACGGCATGCATACACATATGTCCCTGTTTGAAGGAGATAAAAATGTTTTTTATGAGGAACATGACGAAGCACATTTATCTCAAACCGCTAGACATTTTAGTGCTGGGCTCATGAAGCACGCAAGGGAAATCACATTGGTGACAAACCAATGGGTAAATTCCTATAAACGTCTAGTTCCTAGCTACGAAGCACCTACATATGTTACGTGGTCTGATGTAAATCGCTCAGACCTTATCCGCATACCATCTTTTATGCCGGGAAGAGAAATGTCAAGAAGAATTGAATATAGAGCTCCTGATCCAGCATGTAATCCTTATCTTGCATTCAGTGTGATGCTTGCAGCCGGATTAGAGGGCATTAAGAATAAATATAAGTTACCAAAAGCCTCCGGGCGAAACGTCAACGATATGTCTTCAGAGGAAAGATACTCAAGAGGAATTGAACCACTGCCGAGTAATTTATATGAGGCAATCCAAATCACAGAAGGAAGTGAACTGGTAAGAAAAGCGCTTGGAGATAACGTTTTCCAAAGTTTCATAGAGAACAAAAAAATTGAATGGAACCGATTTTCCTCTGAAATATCCCGTTATGAAATCGAGAGATATTTGCCTCTGTTATAAGAATCCCATCAATTATATAATTAGGTAACCAATGTCGTATAAATATCAACACACAAACCTTCCTAGACCTACAAAACAAGGATTGTACGATCCTGTATTTGAACATGATGCATGTGGTGTAGGACTAGTAGCGAACATACAAGGCAACAAGTCTCATAAAATCATCGCGCAAGGGTTGGAAGCACTTTGTCATTTGGTCCATCGCGGTGCTGCTGGCGCTGACCCAGAAACCGGAGATGGAGCAGGGATAACTATACAGATACCCGACGAATTATTTCGCTCAGAATTGACGTCAAATGAAATTAATTTGCCAAAAAGTGGTGAGTACGGATTAGGTATGGTGTTCATCCCACGGGTTGATGAAGAAATAGACACGTGCAAGGAACTGATTGAATCAGAAGCCCGAAAAGAAGGCTTCGAGGTGCTCTTCTGGCGTGAAGTACCTGTTGATCCCAGCAAAATAGGAGTCCTGGCTGATAAAGCTAGACCAGCAATCTACCAGTTCTTTGTTTCAAGAAAAAATTCTAATAACTCCAATTTCGAGACTAGTCTATTCATACTACGCAGACAAATCGAAAAAGCTGCCGACCGATCAAATTTAACATCGCCCGAAGATTTTTATATTTGTTCACTCTCGAGCACAACCGTCGTCTATAAAGGACTTTTAATTGCCGACCAATTAGAAGATTTCTATTTAGACCTGAAAAACGAACATGCCATTAGTGCATTCGCACTAGTTCACTCAAGATTCAGCACGAACACTCTGGGCAGTTGGAGGCTTGCTCATCCATATCGGTACATAATACACAATGGTGAGATAAACACAGTCAGAGGTAATATAAACTGGATGGCCGCCAGAGAGCCATCTTTCAAATCGAGTGACCCCTCATTAATGCTGGACAAAATAACTCCAATCATGATGGAAGGGGAAAGCGACACTGCATCCCTTGATCATGCTGTAGAAGTACTTTTGGCAAGTGGGAGATCTTTAGAGCATTCTATGATGATGCTGATACCCGAAGCTTGGGGAGACCACATACCAATGGACCAATCCAAGCGAGACTTCTATGAATATCACGCAAGTCTTATGGAACCATGGGATGGGCCCGCACTGGTGATTGGTACTGATGGCAAAAAGATTTGTGCAGTTCTTGACAGGAACGGACTTAGACCAGGCCGATATATAGTAACTAAAGATGGATTATTGGTCATGGGGTCTGAAACTGGTGTTATTGATATCCCTGCTGAGGATATCCTTTATAAAGAACGAATTTACCCGGGTAGAATGTTTCTGTTAGATCTTGAAAAAGGGCAGATCGTAAATGACGATGAGTTAAAAACCCAAATAGCAGCCCAAAGACCGTATGGGAAATGGTTGAAAAAACACAGAGTGTTATTAGAGGATTTACCGGTCAAAAAATCCCCAGAACTTAATGAAGCCCTAGTAGTACAACAGAAGGCTTTTGGTTACACACTAGAAGATTTCAGAATTATAATGGAACCAATGGCTGCGACAGCTTATGAACCAACTGGTTCCATGGGAAATGATGCTCCCTTAGCCTTTCTTTCCGATCAAAGTCCTCTATTATTTAATTATTTCAAGCAATTATTCGCTCAAGTCAGTAACCCACCCCTAGACGCTATCAGAGAGGAATTGGTTACGTCATTGCGAGCTACTATTGGCGAGGAAAGAAACCTTTTTAGTGAAACTCCACAACACTGCAGACAAATCACATTGTTCAAACCAGTATTGACCAATGAAGACATGCAGAGAATCAAACTAAGTCGTGAGCAAGGCATAAAATCTAAAACAATTAGAATTCACTATGATCCAAGACAAAACAATCCTATTCAAAAGGCGATGGATCGTGTAAGGATGGAGGTATCTCAAGCCATCGATGATGGCTACTCGATCATAATTCTGTCAGACAGAGGTACTAATCAATTCAATGCCGCAATACCCAGCCTACTTGCAACAGCAGGTGTCCACCATCACCTTATTCGAGAAGGAACCAGGTCAAAAGTAGGATTAGCTGTTGAAACGGGAGAGGCACGTGAGATTAATCATTTTGCATTGTTGATCGGATACGGAGCAGCGGCCATCAACCCATACTTGGCAATAGAAACCGTGAAGACTCAAATATCCATTCAAAATAATTTTGGAAATATAACCCCTGAGAAAGCGGTAGAAAATTACTTGGAAGCGTCTCATAAAGGCATATTGAAAATCATGTCTAAAATGGGAATATCTGCCATACAAAGCTATAGGGGCGCTCAAATCTTTGAGGCGGTTGGACTCAGCGATGAAGTGATTGCAGAATATTTTACTGGAACATCGTCTCGGATAGGTGGCATTGGCATAAAAGAGATTGAATCAGAAGCTCTCGAAAGACATAAATCTGCCTATAACCAAGATTCTGTACCAGGTAATATGCAAATCAAACCAGGCGGTCAGTATCAATGGAGGCGAGATGGGGAACACCACATGTGGAACCCCAAAACTATAGCCTCATTGCAACATGCCGTGAAAAATAACACCTGGGAAAGTTACGACCAATTCGCAAATTTTGTCGATAATGAAAATGAAAAGCTGAGTACTATTCGTGGTCTTTTGGATTTCAAAACTGAGCAACCACCTATCGATATAAGTGAAGTAGAGCCTGCTAAAGAAATAGTAAAGAGGTTCGCTACAGGCGCTATTTCACTGGGATCAATCAGTAGAGAAGCGCATGAAACCATGGCAATTGCTATGAATAGAATAAATGCTCGGAGCAACACTGGAGAAGGAGGAGAAGATCCTGCTAGATATAATGCGGACAAGAACGGAGATTCAAGGAACAGTGCGATCAAACAAGTGGCGTCTGGAAGATTCGGAGTAACAATCGATTATCTCTCAAACGCTCATGATCTACAGATCAAAATGGCGCAAGGAGCTAAACCTGGAGAAGGTGGACAGTTACCAGGTCATAAGATTGACGAATATATTGGTTCTGTCAGAAATTCAACTCCAGGTGTTGAGCTAATATCCCCACCTCCTCACCACGATATTTACTCCATAGAAGACCTAGCGCAATTGATACACGACCTAAAAAACTCTAACCCCAGCGCTCGTATACATGTGAAATTAGTCGCCGAAGCTGGAGTCGGAACAATCGCTGCCGGTGTATCCAAAGGCCATGGGGACGTAGTGCTAATCAGTGGGTACAGCGGAGGCACCGGAGCTGCTACTGAAACAGCAATCAAACACGCTGGTTTGCCATGGGAACTTGGTGTGGCTGAAACCCAACAAGTATTAGTGATGAATGACTTGAGAAGCAGAATAGTTGTACAGGCAGATGGGCAAATAAAAACAGGAAGAGACGTCGCTATTGCATGTCTCCTCGGGGCAGAAGAATTTGGATTAGCAACAGGACCTCTTATTTCTCTAGGATGCATTATGTTAAGAAAGTGCCATATGAACACCTGTTCTGTGGGAATAGCAACCCAAGACCCGGAACTGAGAAAACAGTTCAAAGGCAAACCAGAGCATGTGATTAATTATTTTTTCTTCATTGCTGAACATCTGAGGAAAATCATGGCCAGCCTAGGACTGAAAACAGTCAATGAAATGGTAGGAAGAGTAGATTTATTAGATGCAAAAAAACTCATATCCCATTGGAAAGCAACCAACGTTGATTTTTCTAATCTACTTCACAATCCTGATGTTCCGGAAGGGGTTGTCAGGTATTGCAATACATCGCAGGATCATGGATTGGAAAGATCCTTTGACAATAAGCTCATCGAAAAGTCCCGAGAATCCATAGAAAAACGTACGAAAACCGTAATTGAAGAGTCAATAGACAACTCATACCGTACAATCGGAACCACTTTGAGTCACAAAATTGCCAAGAAATACGGCAACGATGGATTACCCAACGACACAATCACCATTAATCTGGATGGAGCAGGGGGACAAAGTTTCGCCGCATTTCTTGTCAAAGGAGTCACAATAAATCTTAAAGGGGATGCCAACGATTATTTCTGTAAAGGATTATCAGGGGGTAAAGTAGTCATCTCACCGCCTGACAAATCAACCTTTCCCCCTGAAGATAACATAATAATTGGCAACGTAGCTCTGTATGGCGCGACAGGCGGTTCTGCTTTCATTAACGGAATTGCAGGCGAAAGATTTGCTGTCAGAAACAGTGGTGCTAACGCTGTGGTCGAAGGAGTTGGAGACCACGGCTGCGAATACATGACAAGAGGAAAAGTTGTAGTACTAGGGCCGACTGGAAGAAATTTCGCTGCCGGTATGAGTGGCGGTGAAGCTTTTGTATTGGATGAAAATGAAACGTTCGAAGCAAAATGCAACACAGGTCTCGTGGATTTAGAAAAACTTGAAGATCGAACTGACGTGGATGCTGTCAAACATTTGATACAAGAGCATTTTAAAAACACTGGCAGTAATAAAGCAGAAACAATTCTAAAAAATTGGGGGGAATTTCAATCGAAGTTTGTGAAAATAATGCCAAGGGACTACAAAAGAATTCTGGAAGAATCTAAAAAACAAAAACAAACGGGGGTGAGCACATAACATGGGTAAGCCTACCGGATTTAAAGAATTTAAAAGAATAACGCCCAGCAAAAAATCCGTAGACTCAAGAGTCACAAACCACGAAGAGTTCTATGAGCCATGGGATGATGAATCAGCCAGTACACAGGGAAGCCGATGCATGAACTGTGCTGTTCCTTTTTGTATGGGAGGTTGCCCTCTTGGTAATTTAATCCCCGACTTCAACGATTTAGTCTACAAAGGTGATTGGGAACAAGCATTAATAGCATTACATTCTACAAACAACTTCCCTGAATTTACCGGAAGAATATGCCCCGCCCCTTGTGAAGCATCGTGCGTGCTGAACATTAATCAAGATCCCGTCACAATTGAGTACATCGAAAAAACCATCGTGGATAAAGGTTGGGAGCTCGGACTTATCAAACCTCAAAAACCATCTGTCGCAACGGGAAAGTCCGTCGCAATAGTTGGATCCGGCCCTTCTGGGCTAGCCGCAGCCCAGCAACTTAATAGGGTTGGGCACAAAGTAACAGTGTATGAAAGAGCAGATCAAATAGGAGGACTGCTGAGACTAGGAATACCAGGATTTAAATTAGACAAACAAATTGTCCAAAGAAGAGTCGAGCAGTTAATCGCAGAAGGCGTTAAATTCATAACAAATGCGTACGTTGGGAAAACGGTGCCATTCAATGAATTGAAAGAATCTAACGATGCCGTATTGCTTACAGGTGGTTCAACTATACCTAGAAACCTAGATATACCTGGGAGAGAGCTTAAGGGCGTCCACTACGCCATGGAATTTTTGACACAGCAAAACCGACTAAATGATGGCATAGAAATTGAAGACTCAGAAAAAATAACAGCTAAAGATAAAACGGTTGTTATTTTAGGTGGAGGAGACACCGGCTCGGACTGTCTCGGAACATCTCTACGACAAGGAGCAAAAGAAGTATATCAATTAGAACTACTGCCAGAACCACCCCGTATTCGAAAAGATACCGACCTCTGGCCAAACTGGCCCATGGTACTCAGGACTTCGACTTCTCATGAAGAAGGCGGCACACGAGATTACAATATTTTGACAAAAAACTTCTCAGGTTCCAACGGTCAACTTCAGAAACTTAACGGAGTTCGCCTTGAATGGGGAAAACCGGATGAAAATGGAAGGCCTGAAATGTTAGAAATACCAGGCAGCGAATTTGAAATAGAGACAGAACTAGTACTTTTAGCAATGGGATTTCTACATCCTGAACGTGATGGAATGCTAAAATCAGCAGGAGTTGACCTAGACCACAGAGGAAACGTCAAAACAGATGTAAACAAAATGACCAATCAGCAAGGGGTTTTTGCCGCAGGTGATATGGCACGTGGGCAATCCTTGGTCGTTTGGGCAATCGCAGAAGGGAGAGAAGCCGCCCGAGGGATTGATCAGTACCTGCAAGGATCCACAACACTCCCTAGATCAGCAAGTACTTATTAATAAAAAAACGAACCCTATTAAACAAGGGGGAAATTATTTTTTGTAATAAGGAGAAAATAGAACGTGGATAAACTAAAGATTGCGATGATTTCCAATACAACCCCTGATACAGANATTTTACAACAGCAACTCCTTGGCGTTGATTGCGAATTAGATGTCTTTATCTGCGAGAGCGAAGGGGAAACAATAGAGGCTGTAAAAGGGGCTGATCTCATAATAAACCAAAGCGTCCCCATGCCAGAATCAGTGATAAGAGAGATAGACACCGCCAAAGCCATNGTAAGCTTTGGACACGGATTCAACCATATTGATCATGAAGCAGCAACTGAAAACTCTGTTATGGTAGTCAACACTGCAGGTTTTTGCACAGAAGAAGTATCAAATCATGCAATCATGCTCATTTTGGCATGTGCAAAAAAATTGACNATTNTAAACGACCTAACAAAAGCAGGGAAATGGGGTCCTAATACAGGGCAGCATATAACAAACATTGTACCTATAACAGACCAAACTCTAGGTCTTATATCNTTAGGTAACATTGGAAGAGCGGTAGCTAGAAAAGCACAAGCTATAGGTATGCAGGTGATCGCCTACGATCCATATGTACAACCCTGGATAGCAAGAGAATATAGAGTGGAATTAGTATCGAGCTTAAATGAGGTNGCAGGCAGATCGGATTTCGTGTCAATGCACACTCCTCTCAACAATCAAACCACGAAACTAATAGGANCTGAATTTTTCAAATCAATGAAGGAAAGTGCGTATTTTATAAACACCTGCCGTGGNGGTACAGTAGATGAAACTTCATTAATAGAAGCTCTGGANAAGAAAGAATTTGCTGGGGCAGGCATAGATGTTTTCGAAATAGAGCCCACTGCTGAAAACAACCCATTATTCGCTATGGAAAACGTCATCGTTACCCCACATTCAGCAGGTGCCTCCAACCGTGCCACAGTTGCATCCCAAGTTCAAGTGGGTCAAGAAAGTGCAAGACTATTGAACGGCACATGGCCGATGTCACTTGTTAACCCTGAGGTGAGGGCAAGAATTGAAATGCGGGCCCCGGCGACTCGAAATTAAAATCAAGCCATTGTAAAAGGATGTGCGGCTTCTAATCGCCAACCTCGGACTACCTAATCAACGGCTAACATCAATTTACCAAAAAAATCTAAAGTCTCCATTGCCTTGTGGGCTCTTGAAACTTCTTTTAATGAATAGGTGTCATGTACCACCCCTTTGATTCTACCTTCCCCAGCATAATGGATTATGTTTCTAAGATCTTCAGATCTACCCATAAATACACCGAACAAAGTTACGTGTTTGGTAAACATTGACCCCATCTGCAACTCNGCTTTGTATCCGGAAGTAACTCCACAAATACCATACCGGGCGCCGATAGCAAGTCTTCTATTTACTGAATTCCAAACATCTGTTCCGACGTGATCGATAACTACATCTACCCCTCTTCCCTCAGTTATTTCTTTGATACGGTCAGAAATGTCCTCGGATTTGTAATTCAAAACGTAGTCCGCCCCCAACTCCTTGGCCAATGCCATTTTCCCGGGGGTGCTAGTTGTTGTTATTATGTTAGCACCTGCGATGTTTTTAGCGACCTGAATTGCAGCAGTACCGACTCCGCTTGACGCTGATGGAACCAAAATGGTTTCCCACGGCCTTAAATTCGCTCGTCTGATAATGATATTCCAACTTGGCATATAAACTGTGGGAAGAGAGGCGGCCTGTTCATATGTCAAGCTGTCTGGTATCTCATACACATTTACGGAAGGAACTGCTACGTATTCACTATATCCGCCCCAACGATCTACGCCAATCATACCTGCACGCTGACAAAGTTCAGTCTCCCCTGCNCGGCAATACCAGCATNCCTNACANGTTAATCTNGGATTTACCACAACCCTATCTCCAACCTCAATTTGAGTTACTGAGTCAGAAATNTCAACTATCTCTCCTGAAATATCACCCCCCAGGATATGAGGACCTGAAAACTCTTTCCTCATTCCTCTGGCCCCGGCTCTGGTGTAAGCATCCAATCTGTTTAAAGCACAGGATCTGACTTTTATCAAAACCTCACCATGTTTCAAAACAGGGTCTGGAACATCNCCATACTTTATCACTTCTGGTCCGCCGTGGGAGTCAATATATGCTGCTTTCAACTAATAACCTCTCAAGAAATTATGACATCATCAAAATGGATTAATTTAAATTAAATATATTTCATCTATCAACCTATTATAATGAACAATCATCAATATTAAAGGAANTTTTTTGTCCCTAATAATTGACAGTCATACTCACATATTGCCAGGTGACATCTCANAAAATTTCGACTCGTATGCAAAAAAGGATTTATTACTAAGAACATTATTCCCAAAAGATAAAAACCCTAGATTCAGTACAGCTGAACAGTTGGTGAATTCGATGGAAACAAACCAAATAAACATATCGATCGTTCTAGGTATGGGTTGGACCGACTTAGGGTTAAATAGACATGTAAATGATTATTTAATAGAAAGTTCTCAAAAATATAAAGGGCAACTATTCCCCGTAATTGGAATAACGCCACACCTGGGTACAGATGGAATAAAAGAGGCTGAGAGATATCTTGAAAATGAAATCTATGGTTTTGGGGAAATCCACTCTGATATACAGGATGTTGACATTACAAGCCATAAATCAATGGCGCCTTACATGGAGTTATTATCCCATAAAAATTTGCCCATAATTCTACACGCGTCAGAACCCATGGGACACCAATACCCAGGTAAAGGATCTACATTCCCAAGCAAACTGTGGAAATTTGTTTCCAATTTCCCTGATGCCAAGATCATACTAGCCCATTGGGGTGGAGGTACTCCATTTTATGAGTTGATGCCTGAAGTATCAAAAGCGTTTCAGAACGTTTATTATGATTGCGCAGCCTCACCGTATCTGTATGAATCAGCAATATTCGATACTGTAGCTCGTATAGTGAAAGGTAAGAAAATCTTATTTGGTAGTGATTATCCGGTACTCAGCCAACAAAGGGCTCTAGCATATCTATCAGAGGCTTCNTTAAACGGTCCCCTAAAACAAACAATAGTATCAATGAATGCAAAAAATATATTCAATCTTAAAAGTTAGATTGATACGAAATGAAATTTCAATTCCGATGAAATTCTCAGTCTTAAAAATCCGTTAATGAAAAAACGAGCTGTTAAATTTATCACAAAGATGATAAAATTAGTTCCTCTAAAATCAGTTAGGGTAGCGGAAAAAGAGGAGGAACAATGGTCGAAAATTCATACCCAGAATGTAGAGAAAGAGATTGTGACGGAGGCAATTTACTGCCCTTGTCAGACTTTGGTAGCCAAGGGGCCCCAATACATTACAAGGCGTGGGTTTGTTCAAACGCCAGCTGTGGATTCAATATCAAAATCCGAAACGGCGACGTATATTTGAATGAGCCAATAGCCAGTGGAGCTTCACACTCACCAAGAGTCCGATAAGACCCTGCAGAATACCAAGTCTTAAAGACCTCCCAATTGGGAGGTCTTTTTTTATAGAATTAATCACATCACAATGGACTATGTGTTAACAGGACGGAATGTAGGTTTAACATTTGGATACACCTAAATTTAGAAAACAAACACTCCTATTTTTTGTATTTTTGGTTGGTACTGTAATNACTCTAACTTCGACCACAATTTATTTTTTTCATAACGATTCAAAGGAATACATGAAAAACTTAAATGCAAATCTTCCGGTGAAAATTTCTGAATTCAACTTGACTACAACAGCGGAATTAACAGCTTTAATAGCTACCTCAACCCCTATGGCTAGGAATGACTCGATGGCAAAAAATATCATTGAGAATGTTCCCACTGTTATACCCACCCCTACAAACACACCTTCACCCCAATTAACTACTCAAAATGCAAAATCCAGTACGCAAAACGCTATTAGCGAACAGAGAGTCAATACAAGTCTAAATGAACATTTTTCATCACTTATGAAATTTTACTCAAATAACAATGCACTAATTGCATTATCACCCAAGAATTGGAATAACTGGAACTGGCCCAGCAAATCCATTCAGANTCAAGAGCCACCCAAAAACATAGAACCCATANCAGANCAAACAGTATTATGGCCCAGGATACAGGGAAAAGCGACATATATAGAGATCCCGATTATAGATGTTAAATCTGAAGTAAAAGATTTAAAAATAATTGAATCCAATGGCATTAAAAAATACGAATCCCCAGATAATTTCGTCGGCAGAATACCATCAGACGGATCCAAGCACGATTCAATTTCAGCCTGGTATTTTGGCCATCTTGAAAGTCCAATTAAAGGGGAAGGAAACATTTTTCACAGGTTACCCAGTCTGCCTAATTTGATCAGGGATGGNGAAAAAGTTTATATAATTTTGGAAAACTACAAATCAAAATATGTTTATCAAGCTGTATCTAGTAAAGTCGTACCCGCAGAAAAACTCAGATTGCATAACGAAGGCAATTCTTCCATTTTTCTAGTTACTTGTGTTAATAGACCAACATATGACCAAAGACTAATTGTGAAGGCTAACATTGTTGGAATCATTGAGTAATGTATGAATCCGATAAACTCAAAGTATTCTTCATAACGGATATAAACTGTTCTGCAGGTTTGGACAAAGACTTACCAGGCAATGAGAGCAATCCTGCCTGATCCACAGGCAAGAAATTAGCTAAAGATACCATGGAAAGTCTTTCTAAATCTTCTTGATCAATTGCCAACTTAGGGCCTACGGAAACTCCTAACCCAAGAGACACATACTTCTTTATCATATCCATGCTATCTAGTTCCATGAGTACCTCATAATTCAAAGCTCTTTTCTGTAGATAATCTTCCAGTATCGCTCGAGTATATGTGTGTCTAGCCATCAATATCAAAGGGAAATCTGCTATTTTATCCAAAGATTCCATAANTCCATCAGCCAATTCGTGTCCAATAGGAGTGATAAGCACTCTCTCATAAAGAAATAATGGCTCAAAATTCAAATCATCATTTCTTTCGGGGTGTTGTATTATGCCGGCATCAACTTCCCCGGACTTCACCATACCTATCACTTCGTTGCGATTAGCAGACCTTATCTTTAGTCGAACCATTGGATGTAGTCTATTAAACTCTGTTACAACATCTAATAATGTATGCGGTATGATGTCGGGTGTGGATGCTATCGTCACGGGACCACGCGTCTCCATTTCTCCGGTCCTAATAGCCAAAGATTCTATTCCATCAATTAACGGTTTGACTAAATCAAAAATAGTTTGACCCGAAAGTGTAAGACCTATAGGCCTAGTTACTCTATCAAACAAAGTCATAGATAGTTCAGATTCAAGTTTCTTTATATGAGTTGTGACCGTNGGCTGCCCCAGTCCGAGATTTTTAGCAGCTCTAGATATACTTCTAGTNTCAGCAGCAGCGACAAAACTTTTTAACTCTCTTAATTCCATAGTTCTCTATCCTATAACCAGTTACAACAATACTATTTCAATATCAAATAATTTTATAATAAAACATTGAGAATGTGTATAATGTCCAAGATGAAAACGACTCTGTTTAATAAACTAAATTTAGGGTCCATTGAATGCTAAATTTTTTCAAAAAAAACAACTCCAACTCAATAAGGAATGCTCTCACACGAACTCAAAATTCGATGTTTGGACAAATATCNCAAATTTTCGGGGCTAACAAGATTGATGATGACACCTATGAAGAATTACAAGACATTTTGATTAGTTCAGATTTGGGCACAAGTATTACAGAAATGATAATGCTAGACCTTGAATCAAGAATTGAACATGCTAAGGATTTCAGCGGGACTGTCTTATTAAATACTTTAAAAGATGTTCTTAAACCCTTACTTATTGATGTCCCGGAATTTTGGGCAGATTTGGAAAACAAAAAAACTATCGTAATTATTTTAGGAGTGAATGGAGTAGGAAAAACAACTTCACTAAGTAAACTAGCCAATTTTTATAAAACTCAAGACAAAACTGTAATAGCCGGAGCCGCGGACACTTTCCGTCCCGCTGCGGTTGAGCAACTAAAGGTTTGGGGTTCAAATGTAGGGTTTGACGTTATCTCTCATCAGCAAGGCGCGGATCCAGGATCAGTAGCTTTTGACACCATCAACGCAGCAAAAGCCCGCNATATCGATGTTGCGCTCATTGACACAGCCGGCAGACTACATAGTGAGTCAAATTTAATGAATGAACTAGTAAAAATACATAAAGCGACATTAAAGGCAGCAGAAAAAATTCCTGTAAAAGTATTAATAAATATTGACGCCACAACAGGTCAAAACGGATTGAAACAAGCTCAAATTTTTAATAAACAAATTCCATGTGATGGAATATTTTTGTCCAAACTTGACGGTACTGCGAAAGGAGGTATTGCCTTCCCTATTTCTCAGGAGATAGGTCTTCCCATAATTTTTGTTGGTACCGGCGAATCNGCCTCTGATTTAGCACTATTCGACAGAAACACATTCATAGAAAATATTTTTAACCAACAGATTTAATCCCAGCATCATATAATCACTTCATGCTTTATTTGATAATCTGGTTAATAACCCTCGAACTCATAGGGTTGCTTGCTTTTTTGCATATAAGCAAATATTTCCCAAACTTACAGGATTTAGGTTTTTCAATTTGTAAACCTCTAGCCATGGTTCTACTAGGCTTTATCTCCTGGTTACTTTGCATTTCAGGAATAGTAACGACCAACGAATTAACGTTATACATAATATTAGTGATATTCTTGGCAACTCTCTTTTTCAATAGAACCTATATCCTAAATCTAAGAAACATAGAACGTGATATTTGGGGAAAAATACTAACCTCACAAATTGTTTTNCTGATCACATTCTGTGTATTTTCAATGATCAAATACGTAGACCCATCCATAAATCACACAGAACAACCCATGGATTTCGCATTTCTCAATGCATCAATCAATGCTCCTGTTGGGGGGCCNTTGGATCCTTGGATGTCTGGTAACGGCATAAGTTACTATTATTTCGGATATTGGATCTTCGCAACTGTGGCTAATTTATCAATGGTTCCAGCATCCTACGCTTACAATTTTGCCTTGATAACTATTCCTGCTTTAAGCGCAAGCGCGATTTATGGGTTATTCATAAACATTAATGAAGTAAAACGTACAAAAGAACTAAAGTCTTTTTTTATCGGACTTGCCGGGGCAACCATTGCATTGAACTTTCTCGGCAACCTCTATGGAATCATTGCGTTCATTAAAGAAAATTCTATAGGGAATGACAGTTTTTGGAAATTCATCTGTCTTGATGGTCTCTCCCATGTTGAAAATTCATTGACATCTAGCTGGTATCCAGAAAGTTTTTGGTGGTGGTTTAAGGGAACCAGAATAATTAATTACTTTGGTGAAAACTGTGATGGTGTAGGGTCTGACTATACGATAAGCGAATTCCCATTTTTCAGTTATGTATTGGGAGATTTGCATCCTCACGTGATTGTAATACCATTTTTCATAACCGCAATTTTATTAATGCTATCCTCTATCACAACTATTCGAGACAGTTATTCCAGTACCAAATTGAAAGTTTCCTCATTTGGCATAGGATTGCTAATTGCAGCATGTGCGTTCATTAATTTATGGAGCCTGCCAATTTGCTTAACTGTGTATATCGGATTTATGGGGCTAGCTGCTCTTTCCAATCCAAAGAGCAATCAGTGGAAGCGGTACACCATACACATCCTATCAACATTTATAATCGCTGCCGCATTTTTATTACCATACTTTGTAACATTCCAATCCTCAATTACTGGATTTTACGAACCTTATATTCAAACTCAACTACAGCATGGGTTAATCATATGGGCTCCATTATTTATAATAAATATACCTTTTGTGATACAAAATTTCGTTAAATCGTCAGTCACCAATCATTGGAAGAAAACGCTTCTCACTTCAGTCGTTCTGTGCTCTATCCCATGGTGCATGCGTTTATTTACATCAGGGTCAAGCATAGTGGAAGGACCATCTATGCTTCAGTGGGCTTGTCCTCTATCCGTGCTGATATTTATCACTCTCATTCCCGCAATAACCATGTGTAGAATAAACGGTATAACCGGGGAAGTTTTATCTTTGATGTGTATAGCTCTATCTCTAACCCTGATATTAATCCCTGAATTGTTCTTCGTTGGCGATCTTTACCACAATCGAATGAATACAGTCTTTAAATTCTATAATCATGCATGGATACTTTTGTCTCTCTCATCGGGATTCATACTATTCAGATGGTGCAAACAAGGGTTGCCGCAACTAACGAAAAAGAAATACGTTAACTGGCCAATTTATATTTTTGGAACACTCATTATTCTTTCCGGCATCTACTACAGTGCCGCTATGTTTACTACTAGATATGCTGATTCTGAAGAACGAGGTTTCGACGGACTCGGTTACTTATCTACCGAGGTTACCTCAGTTATTAAATTCGCTCAGGATAATATATCCGTTAAAGATGTATTACTAGAGTCAGTTGGGGAATGGGACGATTCCGGATTGATATCTAGAAGCACGGGAATACCAAATATTATCAACTGGCCAGGCCATCAAAAACAGTGGAGAGGTAACATCTCACTAATTGATGAACGTGTCCAAGACGTGAACACAATGTATTCTAACCCAGATGTAANTATAAGGACCCAATTACTACAAAAATACGGCGTGTCTTATGTTTACATTGGAACAAACGAACGTAACGAATACACTACAGAACAATTATTAATGTTTGATATTCTCGGGGAAATTATTTATCAAGATTCAATAGGTACAAAGATTTATAGGATTGAGTAGCATAACCATTTTTCACAACCTAGCTAACATAAAAACCAGTGTATGGTCTGGTATTAATTCTGTAAGCAGAATAGAAATAATCGCTTATTTACTAATACTGTCACTATCTGCATTTTTGAGAATCGTGGGTCTGGAGACAAAATCTATGCACCACGATGAAAGTCTCCACGCTTACTATGCTTGGGTTTTCTCTGAAGGTGGAGGGTTAATTCATAATCCTATGTTACACGGCCCTTTACAAATGCAGTTGTCTGGAATCATATTTTTTGTTTTCGGAGATAATGATTTCACTGCTAGAATACTCTACGCAGTAGCCGGAATATCTCTATCAATAATACCTTTTCTTATTAGAAATTTACTTGGCCGATTCGGGGCTTTGTCTGCATCGTGTTTAATCGCTATTTCTCCAACGATGGTATATTTCAGCAGATTCGCTAGGAATGACATTCTCATGGCTGTTGTCACCCTTCTTTTAGTGGTTTGTGTTTGGAAATATTTCCAAAGCGGGAAAATCCAAAACCTCTACTGGTTCTCCGGATTGCTAGCTGTATCTTATACGATAAAAGAAACGTCCTATCTCATCACGGGAATATTTGGTTTATATTTCGTAATACTTACAGTCGAGAAATCACTTAAAAATANTAGTTTATTAATAAACCTAGATAAAGATACTTACCTGAAAATTATCCGAAAAANAATTGGAGGTTTNACAAAAACCATATCCTNAGGGCTTNAAAGACAAAAAAGCTATAAACAGGTTTCATTGCTTATTCTTACTTTCACTTTAACTCTTCCTCAATGGGCGGCATTCTCTTCCCTTCTAGAATCAATCTTACCGTCCATCATCCTAGTGCGAAGCAATTATCCTGGAGAAATTGGCATGCCAATGGGACTAGGGAATTTGATAGCATTGCTGATTGTTATTAGCCTACTAATATTTACCATATTTGTCGGGATGAAATGGAACTGGAAAATCTGGGGAACATGTGCGGCACTATTTTACGTAATCTGGACTTTGTCATACACAACTTTTTTGACAAACATTGCAGCCGGAATAAAATCAGGCATTTGGCAGTCACTTGGGTATTGGATAGTTCAACAAGGCGAAGGAAGAGGCGGGCAACCAATTCAATATTACGCAGTTTTGTCTTCAATTTACGAATTCTTTCCCATGCTATTCGCAATATTCGCGATCTTACAGATAAGACACAAAAGAGATCATTTCACATGTTTTCTGGCTTATTGGGTAATAATCACATTCGTTTTGTACACAATTGCAAGCGAAAAAATGCCTTGGCTGCTAGTGAATATAACCCTACCGACGATAATTTTGGCAGGAAAGTATATTGGCGAAAAAATAGAAGCCACACTTATAGAATTTTCTAAGGTAAATTATCAAACGAGAATATTTTTTATTCTATTCAACGTAACAATCGCGACTATTTTAATATCTGCCATTGTCATATATGAGTTCTCAAAACGTTATTCATTATTCGCAATATGCTTATGCGTCACATTTATAGCAATTAGTCTGTTTATAAAAATTAAAACCGACAAACCTTTTACTACTAGAAATTTAAGCTTTATTCTAGCTGCAATAATCCTTTCAAGTCTAACTATGAGGGCAACTTTCAACGCAGGGTTTAAAAATCAAGACACCCCTGTTGAAATGCTCGTATATACACAAACTTCTCCTAAAGTAAGAACTATTGCTAACGAAATAACTAGATCTATAGATACATCCTCCCCATCGAAAAATCTAACTATATCTGTGGATCAAACAAGCGGATTCACATGGCCATGGACTTGGTATCTAAGAAATCATGAGAAAACTTCTTTCCCTCTGTTAAGTTCTTCTTCTGACCTTAGTGAATCTGATTCCGATATACTCTTGGTCCACTCAAGCAACAGAGTTATAGCCGATACCACCATACCTGACGAATTCAGCAAAGGAATAACATACCCTCATAGGTGGTGGTTTCCGGAGGACACCTACAGAAATTTCAATATACTAGATTATTTCGATGGAAAAAAACCCTTTATCAATACCCTAAATTATTGGTTACTTAGAGAAGGTATAAAAGATAGAATAGGAAGTGAAGATGGCATTTTATACTATAGAACTTCCTCTGAACGCGCAAAAAATATAGGTACCCAACTCACCACCAACTAACTCTATTTAAGCTGGTTGAAGTTAATTTTAAGGAAACCCAGAGTGATCAAAATCGCGACCGGTCTTAGCATAGCCTTTTTGTTGCTTATATTATTTACAATAACAAGTGACATCCCTGTAATTTTACAAACCTTTAAAAAAATCAATGTGGTGTACTTAATCCCGGCGGTAGCACTATATTTAATAAGCCTGTGGGTTCGTTCTTTTCGTTGGAAATACTTACTTATGCTCAAATCGGGGCTTGACACTCCCGCTCTATTCCAAGTTGTTTGTGTAGGTTATATGGCAAATAATTTATTGCCATTTCGAATAGGTGAATTTATCAGAAGTTACTATTTATCTAAAAAGTCCAATAGCCCTATTGGTGTCGGTCTCAGCAGCATAATGTTAGAACATTTACTAGATGCCATTACGCTTTTATTTTTGGTCATCATCACGGGACCTTTTGTACCATTGGCTGACACTTTAAAACAAATATCTGCAGTGACAAAAATAGAATATGAAATTTTGATTATACTTTGCACATCACCATTCATTGTTGCCAGCATGTTGACATTATCAATCACATATTTCCATGAAACAACATTGAGAATAGTCAGCCAAATCAGCATACGTTTCCCCAATAAGTTCGATGCGAAAATAAAAAAAATATCAGAGGATATTGTTCGAGGTCTTTCATCCATAAAAAGTTGGCGCTATAACAAAGTAATGATGATCACTTCAATTCCAATATGGGTCTTGGAAGCATTATCGTTCCACTTTGTAGGATTATCATTAGGACTACAAAATGCTTTTGATGGGCAAACCGAAATGTTCCTTTCAAATTTGCTTATGACGAGTATAACCAATATTGGATCTTCAATCCCTGCTTCTCCGGGTGGAACAGGTATATTTGAGTTTGTTTGCAGGGAAACTTTATTAATTGTTACTAATTACCAAGTACCTCGAGCCACTGGATCGGTGTTTGCAATTACGTTACATGCGTGCTTGATGTTACCTACAATCATTTTAGGGCAAATATTTCTTCTGAAAGACGGACTGAGTTTTTACCAGTTATATAGGTCTAAGCCAATACACGATGCCAAACAAGATACAGAGGATCAAATCTCATGAAAATTGGCATCATTGGCGCTGGCATAACCGGATTAACATGTGCTTATGATCTGTCAAAACTAGGACATCATGTCAAGGTATTTGAATCCTCTAACTTACTTGGAGGCCATGCCTCTACCTTTGAGGTACAAGGAACTCCTCTGGAAAGAGGGTACCACCACTGGTTCACTAACGATCACGACATAATAAATCTAATGGAAGAAATAGGTCTTGTAAATCAGATTGATTGGAAACAATCAAAAGTAGGGACTTTCTCCAATGGAAATCTCTACAACTTTTCCACACCCTTCGACATATTACGATATTCTCCTTTAACTATGCGTGAACGGATTCTTCTTGGGCTTTCTGCCAGAAAGATCAGAAATATCAAACACTGGCAGTCTATAGAACATCTCACCGCAGTTGAATGGTTACAGAAAAACGTTGATATCAAAGCATATCAACATTTCTGGTTACCTATGTTGCAAGGAAAATTCGGGAAACGTCACTACAAAAACGTAGGTATGGCGTGGCTCTGGGGGAAAATGAACACTCGCTTTAAATCCCGTAAAAACATCCTAAGCCGTGAAACTCTAGGATATCCAAAAGGATCATTTAAAGCGCTATTTGACCGTTTATCCCACGAATCACAAAAGCACGGTGCTGAAATTAGATTAAATACTTCTGTAAAGGAAATACACGCTGTAAACCAATCCGTATACGGCATTTCTACTCATCAAAACAGGCAAATCGAATTATTCGATGCTGTAATATGTACAACTCCTTCTCACATATACTCTAACTTGATTAGAAATATTCAAGGTCAGGTAACTAACACAGTACACGAAGTTAAATATATGGCTGCCGTGTTATTAATTTTGGTTCTAAAAGAACCATTTACAAAATATTATTGGCTAAATATTGCAGACTCTAAAATGCCCTTTGTCGGTGTGATAGAACATACTAACCTAATCCCACAATCAAAGTATAATGGGCGAACAATAATCTACATTTCTAACTATGTTGAGTCTGATGATCCACTACTCAATGTTGAAAAATCAGATCTTCTTAAAATGTACATTCCTCATCTAAGGAAAATTAACACTAAATTCAATGGGTCATGGATCATGGAATCCTTTCATCAAAGCATTCCAGATGCTCAACCTGTGATTGAGAAAAACTACTCTTCTAAATTACAGTCGCATAAAACTCCCGTAAAAAACTTATATCTGGGAAACACCTCTCAAATTTACCCAGAAGATCGGGGAACCAATTACGGAGTTACAATAAGTAGGCGGATAACAAAAATGTTACTTGAAACCAATGGATTTTGAATTGTCCAGTTACTATCGCTATGGTATCCTTGTGACGATTTTTACAAAGTAATCATGGTGGCGCAATTGGCATTGAAAAGCGATGATTTGAGAGACGAAGTCAAAAGGGCTATGGCTTCTCAAAAAAGACCTACAATAACAGTCCTTTCCTCCCTGTTGGCTATCCAAGACCACGTAGGATATTTACCCAACGAGGCGATTGAAGAGGTGGCATCTGCAATGGATCAAACAGTTAACGCTGTGTTTGGTGTCGCTTCATTTTACCCAAATTTCCGTTTTACTCCTCCTGGAAAACACTCCGTAGAAATATGCTGGGGGCCCACCTGCCACATTAATGGGGCTCCAATGATTTTGGAAGAAACCTTAAAAACTCTTGGAATAGCCTCTGAAGGTGAAACAAATGACAATGAATATTCCTTCAGATTCAACACCTGTCTAGGGGCTTGTTCTCAGGCACCCGTTGTCAGCATCGACCATGAGTTATATGGGAAAACTTCTCCTGATGAAGTGAATAAATTATTAAACGAAGTTCAAAACAACCCTGCTACCCATTAGGAAATTACCTTAATTAATTAAAATGACATACGAAGAACTTAAGGCAAAATCAGAATCTCATTGGGAAGAATTAAACAACGGAGAAATGGCTTTAGTCAGAATTGGCACGGCTATGTGCGGTCATGCCGCCGGCGGATTCCGAGTACTTAATGCGCTGGAATCAGGATTTAAAGAAAAAGGCATTCAGGTAAATATCAGTGAAGTGGGATGTCTAGGCATATGCTATGCAGAACCGATAGTTGATATAAAAAAACCAGGGCAGTCTAGGGTCTTGATAAGTAATGTGCAGCCTGACGAAGTATCAAACCTAGTTGAAAACTACCTATTTCATGACGCTCTCCCAGAGGAACGTATTTTGGGGTATATCGGCACGGATGACGAAATAGGGCCCAGAAAAAAATTCAGTGAAATCCCAGGCATTGCATTACAACACAGGATAGCACTCAGGAATGCCGGTCACATAGCACCTAATGACATACTTCAATACATAGCATTGGGAGGCTATGACGGACTCAATAAATCTCTAAATACCTATGAGCCAAATGACGTTATTGAAGAGGTTAAAAAATCAGGATTGAGGGGACGTGGAGGAGCAGCATTCCCAACTGGAGTCAAATGGAGTTTTTTAGTTGGATCTCCAGGCCCGACTAAATACATACTTTGCAACTGTGAAGAAGGGGACCCAGGAGCTTACAACGACAAGGGTATATTAGAAAGTGATCCATACACATTACTAGAAGGTTTAACAATTGCAGGGTATGCTACTGGCGCCAGCAATGGTATCGTTTTTATCAGACACGGGCATGACGGACCTATTGATAGAACGGAAAAAGCTATTCAACAAGCTTACGAGTACGGGTTACTAGGTCAGAATATTCTAGGATCAAATTTCAGCTTTGATATTGAGGTCGCCTTAACTGGCGAATCGTATGTTGCGGGGGAGGAAACAGCGCTAATGGAGGCTGTAGAAGGGAAAAGATCTATGCCGCGATATAGGCCCCCATTCCCAGCGGCCTTTGGAGTGTGGGGGAAACCAAGTAATATAAATAATGTGAAATCACTCTCTTA
This sequence comes from Chloroflexota bacterium, assembly GCA_002717465.1. Lineage (GTDB taxonomy): Bacteria > Chloroflexota > Dehalococcoidia > Lucifugimonadales > UBA826. Next base: position 16,604 of record PBDQ01000033.1, on the reverse strand, counting down.
TGCTCCGGAGATAATATCCAAAGGAGCAGATTGGTTCTCATCAATAGGTGTTAATCAGAGCACTGGGACTGCAATAGTATGCCTTAGTGGAAATGTAAATTTGCCTGGGTTATATGAGGTCCCAATGGGAATGGCCCTTGGTGATGTAATAGACAAACTAGGTGGAGGAACTATCGGAGACAGTAGTCTCAAAATATTACAAACTGGTGGGCCTTTGGGAGGTGTCCTCGGACCAGACAGCATGGATATTCATATAGACTTCGATGAGATGCGAGCCGCCGGGGCCATTTTTGGATCAGGAGGGATAATCGTCGGTAACGACAGTGTCTGTGCGGTAGACCTCACTAGGATCCTCGTCGCATTTTGCCAATTCGAATCATGTGGGAAGTGTTTTCCATGCAGGTTAGGGATGGAACATCTTCTTGAAATTATAGAACGGATATCTAATTTTCAAAGTGACGAATCTGATCTAGAGTTGATGAGGAATGTTGGCGGCACCGTCGAGGGCGGTTCCCTTTGTGGGCACGGCCAACTGGGATTCGGACCAATAAGATCTGCTTTAACTCATTTCGAAAGTGATTTTACCTCACACATAGTGGATAAAGTATGCCCAACTGGAAGCTGCTCAAACCCCAAGATCGTCCCCAAAAATACTCGTCCTTACGCTACCGATTTCTCGATGGGAGATTAAATATGGCCGAAAAAATTAACCTCACAATTGATGGTATGGAAATTCAAGCAGAACCAGGTAGCATGATTATTCAAGCTGCCATGGATAATGGACTATATATCCCATATTTATGCTACTATCCAGGAATGAAGCCGTATGGTGCGTGCAGAATGTGTGTAGTAAAGGCAGAATCCCCTACTCCTGACGGCAGTTATAGGGCACTCCCTGGAAATCCTGCTTCCTGTACAACCCCTATTTCTGAAGGTATGAGAGTCGAAACTAATACAGACTCGATTGTAGATCTCAGAAAGGGAATCATGGATTTACTTATATCGGAACATCCTCACGGCTGTCTAAATTGCCATCGTATTGAACTCTGTGGGCCTACAGACGTTTGTCTGCGGCACGTCACAGTAAATGATAGGTGTGTCACCTGCCCGAAAAATGAAAGGTGTGAGCTGAAAGACACCGTTCGATATATGGAAATGGACCTAACCACCCCATTAACCTACAACAACAGACATCTTCCATTAGAGGTCAAAGATCCCTATTGGGACATGGACATGAATCTATGTATCGTATGTTCACGCTGCGTAAGAGCTTGTGATGAAGTACGCGGCGACAGCGCAATCACCTTAAAGGAAAGATCTGGCAGGAGTATAATTGGCACTTCCCAAGGTATATCATTGCTTGAATCAGGTTGTGAGTTCTGTGGAGCATGTATAGACGTGTGCCCCACCGGAGCTATAGTGGAAAGGGAATATAAATGGGAGAAAGCCGAATCCAAAACAATAAGCACTTGCCCTCACTGTCCGGTTGGATGCCAGTTAGAACTTGAAGTAAGCAAAAGAAACAAATTAATTAGATCAATTCCAGTACGAGAGGCCGAATCAAATCGAGGTATGGCTTGCTTTAAGGGAAAATTCGGACTTGATTTCGCTAACAACAAAGGCCGTATTACAAAACCAATGATCCGAAAAGACGGAGTGCTGCAGGAAAGTTCATGGCCAGAAGCACTAGATAAAGCTGCAAGTAAACTAAAAAATTTCAATGGAGCGGCATATTCATTGTTGGCCTCCCCACATGGTACAAATGAAGACAACTACGTCGCACAAAAATTTGCTCGAACGGTGATGAATTCCAATAACATAGATACAACATCTAATATCGCCTCTGAACTAACGTCCCCATTACGAGACCTTATAGGAATACAAGGCGCTACAGGCAATATCTGGCAAGTATTAAACTCTGAAGCAATATTATTGGTGTCATCAAATATCACTGAGGAACAAAATGTCAGTGCGGTCCCAATCAAACAAGCCATCAGCAAAGGCGCCAACCTTGTAGTAATTGACCAAAGAGAAACAGAATTAACCCGTTATGCAAAAAAATGGCTGCGGCCACGGATTGGCACCGAAGTCGCATTAATTGGGTCTATTATCAAAACCATAATTGATGAGTCTTTAGAGGATCACAATTTTATAGTCGAAAACTGCTTAGAATTTGACTCCTTCAGAAATTCAATATGGGAATACGACCAAGCTAAAGTAGAGAGTCTTACAGGGATCTCACAAGAAGACATACGAGAAGCTGCTCGATTGATAGGAACAGCGTCATCAGCATCAATATTGTATGGATTAGAAACAGTCAATAAATCGCTCAAAGAAGACTGTGTCAAATTATTGGTTAACCTAGCTTTGTGTACTGGAAATATAAGCGGTCCCGCTAGTGGCTTATACCCATTGACAACAGGGGCCAACGATCAAGGCTCCAGAGATGTTGGCTGTGATGCTAGATTAGGCCCTGGATATAGCAAAACTGAAATCGGTTTAGGAATTGTAGAGGTCGCCGAGGCTATTAGAAACAACGAAATTAAAGCCGTACAAATCATTGGCAACGACCCAAATATTGCCTCTGACAAAACAGGAAATCTAATACAAGTTTTAAACAAGCTTGATCTACTGATCGTCCACGCTTCATTTGAATGTGATCTAACAGATCTCGCAGATATAGTATTCCCAAATCTAACATTTGCTGAAAAAACGGGAACATATACAAATCTGGAACGTAGAGTGCACCCTGTAAGGGCAGCTCTTGGGCAAACTACCGACTCTGATGAAGACTGGCACATATTAGCTCAAATCGCCGAAAGAATGGATTCTGAGGACTTTAAATACGCCACAGTTACGGATATTTTCAACGAAATCGCTGACACCATACCTTTCTATGGAACCCTAGAGATTGAATCCGTTAATCATCTAGGCCAAATATGGAATCAAATCACGGAAAAGCACAGCTACACTCTGACTGTAGTTCCATATAGATCAGAAACACCCACATCAATCAACCCAGAATTCCCATTCATTCTCGCCCCAGGTAGAGTTTTACAAGAAGCTACTAGGGACGCAAAGATAGAAACCACAAATGGGAAACACACTATCAGTCGAACGGAAATAATCGAAATCAATAAATCAGACGCAGGTAAATTAGACATTTCCGAAGGCCAGGAAATCAAAGTAATTGGTGAAGGTATAGAAGTTATCGGAACGGCCCATGTAAATGGTATCCATGATGGCATGATTGGGATCACAGAATTATTCGGTAGCTTAATTGAGAGTCTTACGCAATCCAAATCAAACGACCCAATGGCTAATGCAGGCAAACTGGAACTTACTCCAGTAAATATTCAGAAAACCAGTCGATAACAATATCGGAACAGCTGAAATCAGCCAAAGACTAAACCCAGGAGTAGGCATGGCTACAAAAAGACCATTCAGAAAACCACAACTAGAAACTATAGAAATAGTAAAAAGAGAAGATAAGACAGAAGATCTCGCTCTTATGTGGCTAACCAAGCCTGAAAATTACTCTTTTAAACCTGGGCAATACTGTACCATCGGGTATAACGGAATCGAAAGAGCCTATTCCATTGCTTCCGCTCCTCACGAAGATCTTCTGGAATTATTTATTGAATTAGTTCCTTTAGATGAAGGTGGAGTTCTAACTCCGATACTGTGGGATCTCACTATTGGAAATAAGGTCACAATTAGACCAAGAGCAAAAGGAATATTTACGTTTAAACCTGAAAAACTAAACCACCTTTTGGTATCAACCGTAACAGGTGTAGTCCCTTATGTGAGTTTTATTAGGGACTATTTAAATTCCCATACAAATTTAGATCATAAATTTTATGTGCTGGAGGGAGCAAGCTACATAGATGAATTTGTTTACGACAAAGAATTTCACGAACTAGCTGAAAAATATCCCGATAACATAAAATTTATACCGACAATTAGCCGTCCAAATGAAGACAGGAATCAAAATTGGAAAGGCGCGATAGGAAGAGTAAATCAAATTGTCGAAAAAAACATTGCAAAATTTGATCTCAGTAGTGAGAACACGTTAGTATACGCCTGCGGTCACCCAGGGATGATTGAAGACGTAAAAAGTAAAGTCAGCAACTTGGGATTTGACTTTATAGAAGAACGATTTTGGAAAGATGATTAAGGGTGCTCACCGTCATGCGTGAGAAAAACAATATACCCTTTTAGGCGCGGTATGAGTACAAAATCACCACCACTAGGATCTGATTTTCATAATGGCGACGCCTGCTAGACAGCAATATCTTGACATAAAAGCTAAACATAAGGATCAGATACTTTTGTTCCGAATGGGTGACTTTTATGAAACATTTGATGAAGACGCTCAAATATTGTCAAGGGAATTGGAAATAGCTCTCACTTCCCGGGAAATGGGGAAAGGCAAAAAGATACCACTGGCAGGGATTCCATATCATTCCCTAAATAACTACCTAGGTAAATTGATCGACAGAAACTACGCGGTAGCCATATGTGAACAGGTAAGCGATCCTAAACTAAAAAAAGGCATAGTAGACAGAAAAGTAGTCAGAGTAGCCACTCCTGGAACTATAGTTGAAGATTCACTCCTTTCTTCAGAATCAAACAACTTCTTGGCTTCAATAATATTTGGTGAAAAATATTCAGGGATAGCATATATAGACCTTACAACTTCCGAATTTTATACCAGTCAAATAGCTAATTCAGAAATTACATCGGAAATATCCAGAATTGACCCAAAAGAAATAATTACGTCAACCCCAGAACATTTAATCGAACTGCTTCTCTATTCCAACACCATTACCAAAATTGAGCACAGCTTTTTTGACCTCAAAGTATCAACTGAATTTTTAAAATCTCATTTCGAGACTCAAACATTAGAGCCATTTGGATGTGAAAATATCCCAATGGCCTCCAGGGCTGCGGGCTCAATCATCCAATATATAGAAAAAAATTACTCTGCATCTCTACGTTCCATAACCTCCCTAAAAACATACTCAACTGGTACTATCATGGCATTGGATAATCAAACGAGACGAAATCTCGAATTATTTTCAAGCGGTAGGTTTGAATCTGATAAAACGTCCCTATTTTCCACGCTAAACCGTACAGTTACCCCAATGGGAGGGCGGCTGTTAAAAACGATGATAGCAAGTCCACTCATCGATATTGAACTCATAAATGAAAGGTTATCGGCGCTCGAATGGTTTTATGAAAACCCCATAGCCAGATCTAAAATTCATGAATCACTTAAAATGGTATCCGATGTCGAAAGAATAGGTACTAAAATAAGAGCTTTCAGGGCTTCTCCTCGCGATCTTATAGCCTTAAGAACAACTTTATCCGTATTGCCCGACCTGATCACCGCTCTTAAGCCAAAAGACAATGAATCTCCTTCTTGGATTACTAATCTTTATAATGAAAATTCTCCAATAAGAGATTTAATAGAAAAATCCATTGTGGATGATCCATCCGTCAATATAGGTAGTGGTAACACTATTCGAACCGGTTATTCCGCAGAATTAGATCAAATCAAAAGTGAGTCTCTTGGGTCGCAACTTTTTATGAGTTCCTTAGAAAAAGAAGAACAAAATGCTACAGGGATTAAAAACCTTAAAATAAATTACAACAAAGTATTTGGTTATTTCATAGAGGTCACTAAATCTAATCTTGACCTTGTTCCTGATCATTACATAAGGAAGCAAACCCTAGTCGGGGCAGAAAGATATATAACCCCTGAGATGAAAGAATATGAAAAGAATATTTTAGTCGCAAATGAAAAAATCCATGAGCTTGAAACCGTTCTGTTTGAAGATATTTGTCGTCAAATAGGCTTTCATATAGAAAACCTATTAATACTAGCAAAAGCAATATCTACCACAGACGTATTCTGCGCCCTCGCCATTGTCTCTACAGAACACAATTATATAAAACCTGAAATAACCGATAGTAATTCAATAATTATCGAATCAGGAAGGCATCCGATTGTTGAAAAAATAGTCGGGAACAATATGTACGTTCCTAATGACACAGTCCTGTCTACCGAAAAATCACAAATTGCTATCATCACAGGACCTAATATGTCTGGAAAGTCCACTTACCTGAGACAAGTTGGCCTTATATCATTAATGGCTCAAATCGGTTGCTACGTACCTGCCAAATATGCAAGCTTAGGTATTGTGGATCGTATATTCACTCGTGTAGGGCTTCAAGATGATTTAACAGCTGGGCAATCTACCTTCATGGTTGAAATGGTTGAAACTTCAACGATTCTGAATCAGGCTACGAATAAATCATTAGTTATTTTAGATGAAATAGGAAGAGGGACTAGTACATATGATGGTCTAGCTATTGCACAATCTGTTGCTGAGCATCTTCACAACCACCCAAAGCTAAGGTGCAAAACTTTATTTGCGACACATTACCATGAAATGACTTCTCTATCGGATAATCTACCTAGGGTTCAAAATTTCCATGTTACTGTCGCAGAACAAAACGGAAACATATCTTTTTTGCATCAAATAAAACCAGGAAAAGCGGACAAAAGCTATGGAATATATGTAGCAAAGTTAGCTGGCATTCCATCCTCAGTAATAAATAGAGCCTGGCAATTACTACATGATTTGGAGGCAAAAGATTTTCCTAAACAGAGCATAAACACGATGCCCACTCAACTTTCTTTTTTGAATGAAAACTCCGAGTTATTAGAAAAGTTAAGGTCTTTAGATATAGACACACTGACTCCCATTGAGGCAATTACAAAGCTATATGAATTTCAAAGTGAACACGTAAAGGATCACCGATCTGAATAAATCGCTTTCTCAGCAGCCGCAAACATCACATCCACAGGAGCTCGTTGCCCTGTCCATAATTCAAACGACTCTGCCCCTTGCATAACAAGCATTGATAATCCGCCCAAATACGGATTTTTGTTTTTTCTAGCTAAAGCCAAGAAAGGGGTAACTTCTGGGGTATAAATCATGTCATATATAAATGCCTTACTGTTCAGGTTTTCGAATTCCAATGGAGAATCTAACTCACTTCCCCCACCTTTCATGCCTAGAGAACTACAATTCACTATCAGTGAAAAGTCACTAGAATCAATTAATGAATTCACCCTTTCCAGTTTTTCAGTGAAAACTATACCTTTATGGAACTCTGCGGCTATAGAGTCAGCCTTTTCAATAGTTCTATTAGCTATGACAATGCGTGAAGCACCTCTTCTTGCCAAACCATACACGGCTGCTCTGGCAGCTCCTCCGGCCCCAATTACAAGTACAGGCTTGTCTGTGGGATCATAATTTCCATATTCAACAAGGGAGCGTATAAATCCGTTTATGTCTGTGTTGTACCCAACTAAAGTGCCATCCCTATTTACAATTGTATTAATAGAGCCAATTTTTCTTGCAAGTGGGTCAAGTGTGTCTACGAATTCTTTAGCAAGCACTTTATGCGGAATAGTTACATTGCAACCTAAAAACTCACTAGCCCTCAACTCTGAAATCCTGTTCTGAATTGCTTCAGATTGTACACACCAATGTTTATATTGAGCATCAATTCCTAGATAGTCAAATGCTGCTTGCTGAAAAACAGGGGATATTGAGTGAGAAACTGGGAATCCAAATATACCTACCGATTTCATAATATTTAACCGCTCTAAAGGAATCAAATTTTTATTAGCACCGAGACATTGTACACAGTTAATTACAATTTGATTGACCACCCTAATATTCAGTTGATAGTATCAAACAAACTATTAAAACTTCATACAAATAATTTAATTTGAAAGAACTAATCAAAATATCAAAAAATATTTCTCAATGTACTGCTTGCGCCCTTTCAAATACCAGAACTCAAACTGTAGCAGGAAGTGGCTCTCAAAGTGCTGAAATAATGTTTATCGGTGAAGCTCCTGGTTCTAAAGAAGACTTGCATGGTCTACCTTTCGTCGGAAGATCCGGAGACCTATTAGATGAACTTTTAGTATCAATCAATCTGGACCGCCAATCAGTCTTCATAACAAACTTGATCAAGTGTAGACCTCCCGATAATCGCGATCCATTAACCAAAGAAATACAAGCATGCAAAGAATTTTTGAAAAAGCAATTGCAACATATAAACCCAAAGGTCATCGTTACACTCGGAAGACATGCTTTCTCTTATTTTTTTCCCAATGCAAATGTGCAATCCTCAAGAGGTCAAATTATGCCATTAGGTGAGCTAAGTGTTTTTCCGGTCTATCACCCAGCAGCCGCCTTATATAACCCAAAATTGAAATCCGTATTACAAGATGACTTTAAAAAATTATCTGACTATTTACAAAATTCCATAACAAATAAGAAGATATCAAAAACCCCATCAAACGAAGCGAAACAGTTAAACCTATTTGAATAAATCAGATCAAAAGCATGTATTAAAAGTCATACCTATAGGTGGCCTCGGGCAAATAGGTAACAATATGATGGTATTAGAATATGGCTCAGACGCGATAATTATAGATTGCGGTATTGCATTCAAAAATAACTGGTCGGGGAAACGGGAAGTTTTGACACCAGACTTTTCATATCTGTCCAACATCACACACAAAATACGCGCAATTTTCCTCACTCATGGACACGAAGACCATATTGGTGCTGTTGGACAGTTAGTATCAAAAATCAAAGTACCTATATATTGCTCTACTCTAACCTCATTACTAGTTAAATACAAAATCAGGGAGTCCAAGGTTGACCCTGAAGATCTTGTTCTCGCAATAAATGAATATCAACCAATCATTACTGGGTGCTTTACTACGGAATTTTTCAAAGTAAGTCATTCAATACCAGACTCCATGGGACTTATAATCGACTCTCCAGCCGGTAAAATTATCCACACTGGTGACTTTAAAATTGACCATATGCCGGCAGACAATCACCCAATGGACCTTCAGCGTTTAGCGACAAAATGCAACCATGGAGTCTTGTTGTTATGTTCAGATTCAACTTATGCGGAGGTTGAAGGTTATACTCAATCAGAGTACATAGTCAAAAAAAATTTAGATGCAATAATCAGAGATTCCAACAAAAGAGTTTTTATAGCAACCTTCTCATCATTAATAACAAGATTTCAACAAATATTAGATTCTGCTGATCTATATGGGAAAAAGGTGTGCTTCGTCGGACGCAGTATGATAAACAACGTAAGCATTGGGTTGAACTCCGGTCATTTACATGACCCCAACAACATCATCGTTAATCTCAATGAATCAAAGCAATTATCAGAAAATAAAATTGTATATATAACCACAGGAGGACAGGGTGAAGTCAACTCAGTTATTGGCCTTATATCCTCAAACAAACATCCAGAATTACGCGTCACCCATGGAGACACCATAGTTTTATCTTCTGAAATCATCCCGGGAAATGAAATATCTGTTGGGAAAGTAATTGATAATTTATCCAGGCAAGGAGCAAACGTCATTTACAATAAGCTACATACTGTTCATGTGAGCGGGCACGGCCGATCTGAAGAGCTTCGACTAATGATTGCTATTACGAAGCCACAACATTTCTTACCCATACACGGAGAATATCGCCATCTTATTGCACATTCAAAAATCGCTAGCAGCATGGGAATACCTGATAATAATATCCATGTGATAGAAAATAAAACTGTTCTTGAACTCAGTCAATTTCATTAATAACAGTTAATACACCGTAACCCAAATTCTCAATAAAAAAGTCAGAAAAAGACCTCGGGTTCCCTAGAAGAGATATAAGTTAATCTGTTTAATATTCCCATGTTTAAATTATGCGTGTATACCTAACAATCAAGGTACTTCAATGGCCAAGAAAAAAATCAACGAAGAACGAGAAATGAATATTGAAATACCTTCTGTGAGAATAGGTGTTAGGCACATTTTGATATTCATATGTTTAGCTGCTATTTTGACTTCCGCATTACTCGCATACATATTTAGATCAACCATATTCGACTTCATGGTCTCAACCGCTGAACAAATCCTAGCATGGACGGGTCTTGGAATTGTGTTAGCAATTATTTGGATAGGTGCCATAGCATTATTTGTTGTGAAGGGGCTGGCAATATATACTCTGCGAAATTTTCATTCTCATATACTTGCTCTAATTTTGGTTTCCGCATCTATTTGGTCGTGTCTGACATTGTTCACTCCAGATTATGGATTCCCAGGATGGTCACACGCATCAGCCGAAGTATCTTTCGGAGGAAAGGCTGCACAGTTTTTGACTGCCAACAGTTCCACCCTTGCAGTCGCGTGCTCCGTTTTGTTATTTATATCAGCTACCGTTCTGATACGACCACGGTTGATATATAAATCATATGTATACACAAAAAGTATAGGACTTTTTGTATACCTAATTTGTTTTTACATATTCAATGTGGTCGCAAGCATGTATCAAGGCTCTAAAAAGGATCCTGAACTCCAATCAAGTAATTCCGTTATTGAAGAGGTACCTGTCGAAGTGATGACACCCCACATAAGAGAAAGCACAATTATGAATGGACTTCAGGACATGGAAATCGAAAATACATTCGAAGATTCTAAAATCATTGAAAGCCCTAATAAATCTTGGGTCGAAAATGCTGAAAAATTAGGTTATTTTCTACCTAATGAAGTTTCCGATACCAATGTTACCAGCACAGATAATTCAGAGGTCGATGACGAAGCTCAAATATTTGTAATCAAAGAAAAACTTGATACCGAAAAGGACGGAATTAAGTTTAATTCACATTGGTACGTTGAATATAAAGAATCTGATAGAAAGGAAAAAGACGATGCCAAAGGTAACAATTCAAAGGATAAAATAGCTCCAAAAAAATCAACCAAATGGACTTTGCCAAACAAAGAAATACTTTCAGACGAAGAAAGCATTGGGATTAGCCGAGAGCAAATTAAGGAAACATCAGAAATCATAAAAACCACTTTCGCAGAATATAAAGTTGAAGTTGAAGTTGAAAAAGTTCGTCCTGGTCCAACCGTCACTATGTATGGGATAGAGCCCGGATGGATCAGGAAATTAAAGAGAGTGCGAGTCAAAGATGAAGATGGGCAACCGAAATTAGATAAAAACAAGAAACCTATAGTAACTCAGGTTGAAGAAAAAACTCGGATCAGCGTAGACACCATTCTAAGAAGAGAAAAGGATCTATCACTGGCATTAAAAACCCCAAGCCTTAGAATAGAAACCCCTGTAATGGGAGAATCATTATTAGGGATTGAAGTACCAAACCCCGAGCCATCCATAGTAAGCCTGAGACGAGTTATGTCCAGTCCCTCTTTCAAATCTTTGAATAAAAAATCTGCTCTTCCTGTCGCTTTAGGTAGAGGCTCTGATGGGAAAGAAGTTGTTTTCGACCTAACGAAGATGCCGCATCTATTAATCGCTGGAGCCACAGGAAGTGGCAAAAGTGTATGCCTGAACGCATTAATCTCGTGTTTAATTATGGATAGGACACCTAGTGAATTGCAGATGCTCTTAATTGACCCAAAAAGAGTGGAGCTAACACTGTATAACGGCATACCACATCTCATTACCCCCGTAGTGGTTGAAACCGATAAGGTTGTCAACCTGCTCAAAGGTTTAATAAGAGAAATGATGGATAGATATAGAATGATGGAAGAAATAGGCGTCCGGAATATAGATTCCTATAATTCAAAGGTCACAACCAAAATGCCCTACATTGTCGTTGCCATCGATGAACTGGCGGATCTGATGATGACCGCAGCATTTGATATTGAACAATCAATATGTAGGCTAGCTCAACTAGGTAGAGCAACTGGCATACATTTGATCATAGCAACCCAAAGACCATCTGTAGATGTCATTACTGGTTTAATAAAAGCCAACTTCCCAAGTAGAATAAGTTTCGCGGTGACTTCTCAAATAGATTCAAGAACCATCATGGATACGGTAGGAGCTGAAAAACTACTTGGTAGAGGAGATATGCTATATCAACCTATCGATGGAACTCGCCCAACTCGAGTTCAAAATGTATTTATATCAGATGATGAAATTAATGCCCTAGTAGATCACTGGAAAGAAACACCATGGGCTCACAAACAAGAGATAGATTTGCACACCGTTGGGGATGAAGAGACAGAGNCTGGTGNTGTTAACACTCCGGCTAATGGGTCGAACGATGAACTAATAAACAGAGCCTTACAACTTGCTAACAAACATAACAAACTATCGACGTCCTTATTACAAAGAAGGCTTCGTATAGGGTACCCGAGAGCAGCTAGACTTATGGACGAACTGGAAGATATGGGAATTGTAACCACGGGCGATGGGTCGAAATCGAGAGATGTAATCGCTAACTCAAACATCTAGTATTTGATAGCCGGATTTAAATTAAACCTAAAACGTTTTCATCTCATACGCTTCAATGTCAGACTCATTCTCAAGAGTCAACCCAATATCATCTAGACCGTTCAATAAACAGTGCTTTCGAAACGGTTCTATATCAAATTCTGAAACAACCTCTTCGTTAGTATCCCATACTCTCTGAGTGCGCAAATCTACCTTTATTTCATAGTCAGGATCAGATTCAGAGTTTTCCATTATTTCCTGAACAGTCTCTTCAGGTAACACAATCGGCAAAATACCATTTTGGAAGCAATTACTAAAAAAAATATCAGCAAATGAGGGTGCGATGATACATTTAAATCCGAAATCTTGTAGTGCCCAAGGAGCATGCTCTCTTGATGAACCACATCCAAAATTCCTACCACTTACAAGTATATTTGCATCTCTGTAAGGTTGTCTGTTAAGAATAAATTCAGACTTCTCACTACCATCCTCATTAAACCTCCAGTCATTGAACAAAAATTGTCCAAACCCAGTTCTTTCTATTCTCTTGAGAAACTGCTTAGGAATGATTTGGTCTGTGTCTACATTAACTCTATTAATCGGAGCAACATTACTGCTCAACACTTGGAACGGCTCCATAACTTAATCCCTCCAGTTACGNCCAGTTTCTTATATCANCGAAGTGTCCCNNAATGGCAGCAGCAGCGGCCATTTCGGGACTCACAAGATGGGTTCTACCACCCTTCCCTTGCCTTCCTTCNAAATTCCTATTTGAAGTNGAAGCACATCTCTCACCTGGGTCCAATATGTCNGGATTCATTCCAAGACACATAGAACATCCAGCTTCTCTCCAATCAAATCCTGCGTCTTTTAAAGTTACATCTATACCTTCTTCTTCAGCCTGTCTTTTGACCAAATTGGAACCTGGTACTACCATAGCGTAAACATTTTCATTCACTTGTTTATCTTTAACGATATTCGCAGCAGCCCTCAAGTCTTCAATTCTGGAATTGGTACACGATCCTATAAATACTCTATCGATCGATATATCCTGAATCCTAGTACCGGGCACTAGATCCATATATTCCAAGGCCCGGCTTACTGACTCTTTATCACCTTCATCATCATAATCGCTTGGCCCAGGAACGCGCGAAGACACCGGAACAACCATACCTGGATTAGTTCCCCAAGACACATGAGGTTCTAAATTTTCAGCGTCGATAACAATCACTTCATCATATTTTGCACCGTCATCGGTAACAAGATCTTTCCATGTCTCTACTGCTTTATCGAAATCCTCTCCAGAGGGAGCATGTGGTCTACCTTTTACATATTCAAAGGTTTTGTCATCAGGGGCCACCATACCCGCCCTTGCACCAGCTTCGATACTCATATTGCAAACAGTCATGCGCCCCTCCATACTGAGGTCACGTATGGCTTGTCCCGTATATTCTATTACATACCCAGTGGCGCCAGCCGTACCAATCTTCCCTATGATGCCCAATACAATATCTTTTGCAGATACCCCTTCCGGCAATTTACCGTCAACCCTGATTTCCATAGTTTTAGGTTTAAATTGCCTTAATATCTGGGTTGCCAACACATGTTCCACTTCTGAAGTCCCTATGCCTATCGCAAAAGCGCCAAAAGCTCCATGAGTGGAGGTATGGCTATCACCACATACGATTGTTTTGCCAGGAAGTGTGTGACCTTGTTCAGGACCTATAACATGAACTATTCCTTGTAAAGGACTGAACCGATCGTGCAGAGTTACCCCGAACTCCTCGCAGTTCTTAGATAAAGCGTCCAACTGCTGTTTTGCTATTGGGTCCGTAATCGGCAATGATAGGTCCCAGGTAGGTGTATTATGATCAGCCACAGCAATCGTAAGATCAGGTCTCCGCACTTTCCGATTAGACATTCTAAGTCCGTCAAATGCTTGCGGTGATGTGACTTCATGCACCAAATGAAGGTCAACGTATAACAGGGATGGTTGACCAGGCGCCTCCTTAACCACGTGCCTATCCCATATTTTTTCAAACATTGTTTTAGGAGCCATTAAATCCTCTCTAATTATTATTACAATCTTTGAAAAGCTTACTTGGAATCAGAAGCGATCGCCCGGTTGAGCGCATTCATGTAAGCTTTTGCACTAGCAACTATTATGTCTGTATCGCTACCTCTACCTACAAACACATCATCATTTCTCTCTATTCTAATGGTCACATCACCAATAGCATCTATCCCTTCTGTGACTGCGTCCACTCTGAATTCGGTTAATTTATTGTTGACGTCAACCACGCGATTAATTGCTCTATACACTGCATCTACTGGTCCTGTCCCTGTTGCTGCATCAGTAACATTTGATCCATCTGGAAGTTTAACGCTAACCGTTGCAGTTGGCACGCCATGATCGCCCGTTGATACTTGAACATGATCCAGACCATAGGTTACAGGTACGTCAGCACTACGTCTTTGTGTTGACATGAGCGACTCAAGATCCTGATCAGTCACTTCTCTTTTGCGATCAGCTAATCCTTTGAATTCTTCAAAAACTTCATTAAGCTGCTCTTTTTCCAAGTGGTACCCGAGCTCCTCAAGTCTTGACCTAAGTCCAGCTCTACCACTTAATTTTCCTAGAACCAATGAATTACTAGGCCAACCGACAGCTTTTGGATCTATGATTTCGTATGTGCTTCTGTCTTTTAATACTCCGTCCTGATGAATTCCTGAAGCATGCCGAAATGCGTTAGCTCCTACAATCGCTTTGTTGGGCTGGACCGGAAAACCAGTAATATCACTCACTAGCCTGCTAGTCCTATAAATCTGCTTGGTATCAATGTTGGTTGAAACCTGAAATAAATCATCCCTGGTTTCAATCGCCATGATTATTTCTTCTAATGAAGCATTCCCAGCTCTTTCACCTAGTCCATTAATACAACCTTCGACTTGTCTAGCACCAGACTTAACAGCAGCCAAGCTGTTTGCTACTGAAAGCCCCAAATCATTATGACAATGTACACTGAGTACTGCTTTATCTATGTTTGGCACGTTAGATTTTATATCTTCAAGTCTCGAAGAGAATTCGGAGGGTATTGTGTACCCAACAGTGTCAGCAATATTAACAGTGGTCGCTCCTGCATCGATAACAGCTTCCAATAACTTGTACAGGTACTCAGGGTCTGTCCTAGTAGCATCCATTGGAGAAAACTCCACATCGTCACAATAACTCTTTGCTCTTTCAACCGATGCCACTGAGATATCAAGTACTTCCTCAGGGTTCTTACGAAGTTGATTCATTATCTGTATATCTGAGCTGGATATAAAGACGTGTATCCTTGGTCTAGCAGCCCCTTGAACCCCTTCCCAGGCTTTATCAACATCATCTACATAACAACGAGCAAGAGACGCGATTATTGGTTCCCGTACTTCCTTAGCAATTGTTTGAACTGCTTCAAGATCCCCAGGTGATGAAGCGGCGAAGCCCGCTTCAATCACATCCACTCCTAGCCTCTCAAGCTGTTTGGCGATCTCTAATTTTTCCTGCGTAGTCAAACCAATACCCGCGGACTGCTCTCCATCTCTCAGAGTTGTATCAAAAATAACCACTTTTTCTTCTGACATTTTCACTCCTTACTCTCTACTTGGTGTGACTTACCATTCTCTTATCCCGGCTTAATCCGCGTCAGATAAAAAAGACATCATACCTCTTAGTTCCTTGCCCACTTCTTCAATAGGATGTTCTGCGTTCTCTTCACGTAATCTATTAAATCTGGGGCGGCCCTCATCATTCTCTGTGATCCATTCCTTGGCAAATGATCCGTCCTGTATTTGAACTAAAACCTTCTTCATGTTCTCTTTGACACTGTCATCTATGACAACCGGACCGCGAGTGTAATCCCCATATTCTGCAGTATCACTTACCGAATATCTCATATACTCCATACCACCTTGGTAGAACAGATCTACTATGAGTTTCAACTCGTGCATACACTCAAAATAGGCAGATTCAGGTTGATATCCAGCATCAATTAGTGTCTCGAAGGCCGCTTTTACCAAAGCTGCTACTCCGCCACAAAGTACCGCTTGCTCTCCAAACAGATCAGTTTCGGTTTCTTCTCTGAAAGTTGTTTCGAGAATTCCGGCTTTAGTAGCACCTAGGCCTTTTCCATAGGCCAGCGCAACCGCGAGGGCTGATTCACTAGCATCTTGATGAATTGCGACAAGGGCAGGCACTCCACCACCCTC
>PBDQ01000032.1 GCA_002717465.1 Chloroflexota bacterium | reverse complement strand
AGAATATTCATCATGACTTGAAATATTGAGGAGTAATTGATCGGGATTTTAGTATTCAGGTGTGGATTAGTATTAAAAGTTAGTTTCGTAAAGTAAATAATTGTTTTCAAACATACCTAGTTCCCTATACACTTTTTGGGCTATTTTATTTTCTTTATCAACATAGAGCCGGACTCCACAACTTTCTTTAGATTTTTTGCATCTGGAGATAACTTCATTATGTAAAAGGCTATATACGCCTTTCCTTCGCCAGTTTTTTTCAACGTATACACTTTGTATCCACCAATACCATGCGTTTCTCCAGTCACTCCATTCATAGGTGATCAACAGACTTCCAACTATTGATTTGTCAACCTCTGCAACTAAATAGAATCCTTTATTACCAGAGGTTAATACGGATTTCACTCCAGGTTTTATTAATTCTTCATTCAATGTTTTTTTTTCTGTTTCCATCGCCATTTCGTTCTGAAACCGTATGATTGTTTCTGCGTCGTTTATGGTGCTAACTCTTATATTTATATTAGACAAATTAATCGACCCCTTTGAATTTAATTGAGTTTTGTGTTAGCAAATATCTGACTAAACATGAGTGACATTAAACCTTCAGAAAGTTCTAGTTTTATTGTCATTTCTTATTACATTAATTGATATTTTCTTCAACGGTTTTGTGCTGAAATAAATCGGTCGAATATTATCTTGTGCGAGACCGTTTCCCGTTCAGTATAGTCCCTATGAGTGTGTGGCGAACAAAATATTTGTAGGTTATAAGGCAGACCAAGAGGGTTATTGTGGAGGACACGAAAAATTTAAAAAGTGGTGAAATGGATATTTCAAACATAACGAATGTTAAGAAGGTTACTATTGGAAGATGTATCAAGTACATCCAATAAGATGAGTCAGAAATAAATCTAGGCCATTTCCATAAATTTTTAATTTTGCTTTCGGCTAAACCGATAAATCCAAAGGAGAATAAGATGCTGCAAATAGCTTTTAATAAAATTTTAATTAAACTTACCAAATCTTTAGGTTGCGTTGATTCAAACGTAATCAGTAATCCGTAAATAATGAAAAAAATGACCCCGGATGATAAATAAAATATCCAGTATCTATTCAAAAATGATAAAAGAGAGTTATTCCCATATAGGCTGTACCCTAGAGTAAAATATAAAGCTCCAGATATTGGATTAAGTATCAATTCCCCACCAGTTGGAATGCCTACGACACAGTATATGGCGATAAATAACACAGGTATTCTTGGCCGAAAGATGAAATCTGCTATTAGTTTCTTGAAATTTCCCATGCTAATTACTATCAAATTCAATTTCATTATGACTAAAACCTGTTCCAGCATGCGGTATGTCAACGACAGCGGTCTCAATATTATTGTTAGAAGAGTAAATATAATAAGGTGCCAGAGAAACCATAGATGAAAAGGTTGACCTGTATTTGAGTAGAAAAAACGAACTTCTCCAGTTCTTCCATATTCAAATATCCATGGAATGGTGAGGCCTAACAAAGGGAAGAATATTACCATCGGGATTAAGAGTCTTATTGACCTGTTAATCCACCACGATAGCCATGACCTCCTAGTTACAACCAGGTTGGCAAAAAAACCGGCTAACAGAAAAAATAGAGGCATACGCCATATATGAATAAACTCGAAAACCATCCATAATACGTTTGAAGATTCTCTATCTGCGGGCCATATAACTTCTATATTAGGTATGTAAGGTAGAGTGGAGTGTAATGCGATCCCTAGTATCATTGATATGCCTCGTAGCGCATCTAATCCATGATATCTAGTTTTCAAATCAGTTTCCTTTGAGATTTGCATATCAAATGGTTTTAATTCAAATGATCAGGCCATTCTTTGAATTTGGCGTTTGCGTAGTAAATTGTGTATATAGTGATTTATTGGAGCTAATTTTGATACCATCATTTAAGCTAGCATATCAAAGTTGAATTAGTTGCTAAACATGCAATTGGTGTTAGAACGGAGGAATTAAATGGGTCGATTACTAGGAAAAGTTGCTTTGATTTCTGGTGGTGCTAGAGGTCAAGGTGCTGAAGAGGCCAGATTATTTATACAAGAAGGGGCGAAGGTAGTATTCACCGACATATTAGACGAAGAAGGTAAGAAGATTGAAGCAGAATTGAATGAGTTGGGAGGGGAGGCTCGATATATGCATCTTGATGTTACGGACGAGAGCCAGTGGGACTTGGTGGTGAGTAAAATTGTCGAAATCTACGGGAAAATTGATATATTGGTGAACAATGCTGGTATTTTGATTGAAAAAGGGGTTGAAGAGACATCCGAAGAAGAATGGGATCGTATACAGAATGTTAACTCAAAGGGTGTTTTTCTTGGTATTAAATCTGTTCTCCCGCCAATGAAAAATGCTGGTTCTGGGTCCATAGTGAATATTTCATCAGTAGCTGGCCTGATAGGGTCGGCATATGCAGCATATGGTGCCAGTAAAGGTGCTGTTCGGTTGTTAACTAAATCTACTGCGGTTCAATATGGCCCGGCTGGCATCAGATGTAATTCGGTACATCCCGGTATTATAGAAACGGACATGACTGAGAATATGCTTTCTGATCCTGAAATTGCCGAACAAAGGCTTCAAAATACTCCTTTAGGTACCTTCGCAGTAGCTAGTGATGTTGCTTATGCCGTTTTGTATTTAGCTTCAGATGAGTCTAGATATGTGACCGGGTCTGAATTAGTCATAGATGGTGGCCTTACGGCCAAATAGTAATTTGAGAAAGATAGCGATAACAATAATAGCTGTCTTCACAGGCGTTATTCTATTCTATGCTTTATTGGAAATTGATTTTTCCGGGGGAACGAGCGTTGACAGGATAGATGTAATTGCCGAATCCGATCAAAAATTTCGCAACAGTTCTGAGTCTGAAAAAGTGTTGATCTCAAAAGAGACATCAAAAAGCACATCAAATGCCACACCAACTAATCCGAATGTGTTAACTCAGAAATCTATATCCTTGAAGAAAAAAGAGATTCCTGATTCCGATCGAGATCAAAAGGAAGCTAAAGAACATCTAAATATACAATCCAAAAAACAAGCCAGCAATTTAAATTCTAATGAGAAATTATCGGTCACTGACCTGGATTTCTATTCTGATATAACTGTCGAAATACAAGGGGAGCCTTTACCAGCTCTAAGAGAGCAGTTTGATTCTGCGATAGGTGCGAGTGCTCCCCTCGTTAAAGCCATAACTTTGGATGGAGATGAAGTATATGTAGGAGGGGAAGGTTATTTTAATCTAATTATTGTATTAGCCCATTGGTGCCCGCACTGTAGAAATGAAGTAAGGGAATTGACTGATTATCTTAAAGAGGCTGACATTCCAGAGAACTTGAAAATATATTCTCTTGCTACGTCTATACGAAGTGATAGGCCGAATTACCCACCACACGAATGGTTTGAGAGTGAAAAATGGCCTATACCCGTTATAGTGGATAATGAAAAATCCGATATTTCTTTTCACTATGGTGTAAGTTCATATCCTTTTTTTATACTCATTGATGATAAAGGGAAGATCCTGTCTAGAAAGCCTGGTCGAATTGGGGTTGAGGGATTTCAGAATCTTTTCAGGAATATTGAAAAAATACGAACAGATAATTAAAAATCGATTCTATTCAGAGGCAATGAAAATTGATTTGAGGAGCATTTATGCCAGTATCTAACAAGATTAAAAAGTTTATGGAACAAGGTTCTTGGATCAGAAAAATGTTTGAGGAAGGAATTGCGTTAAAGGCTCAATACGGCGACGAAAATGTTTTTGATTTGTCCTTAGGTAATCCGGTCATTGATCCTCCTGAAGAATTTTACACAGAGCTAAAGAGACTGGCAAATAATCCCACTACTGGTATGCATCGTTACATGCCAAATGCAGGTTTGAATTCCGCTCGACAGGCTGTTGCTGCTCAACTTGCAGTAGAAACAGATATTGACTTCACAGAAAGAAACATCGTCATGGCATGCGGTGCTGGTGGAGCTCTAAATGTGATAATGAAAACACTTTCAGATCCAGGCGATGAATTCGTGGTTTTTGCGCCTTTTTTTGTGGAATATCATTTCTATGCTGATAATCACGCAGCGTCATGCGTTGTTGTCCCACCGGACGAAAATTTTTTGCCCAATATGGATCAATTTGAAAAATCAATCAATGAAAAAACGAAAGGAGTTTTAATAAACTCACCTAATAATCCTACAGGCGTAATATATGGGAAAGATACGTTGGAGGAAATTGTCTCTATCATTAGGGCTAAGGAAAAAGAATTTGGCACGGAGATATATTTGATTAGCGATGAACCTTATCGAAAGCTAATATTTGACGGGTATGAGTACCCTCATATTTTCCAATATCACTCCAGGAGTATAGTAGCAACGTCTCATTCGAAAGATTTAGCCCTTCCTGGGGAGAGAATTGGATTTATAGCTGTCCATCCCAGTTGTCGCGACGTTGAGGAACTCGTGGATGGATTAGTTTTTTGTACTCGTACTCTCGGTTTTGTGAATGCTCCCGCCTTGGTCCAACAAATAGTGACGGCGCTGCAAGATGTAACTGTTGATGTGGCTGTCTACCAGAGTAAACGTGATTTTTTGTACGAATCATTGCTAAAGGTAGGGTATTCAATCGTGAAGCCACAAGGGGCATTTTATTTGTTTCCTAAAAGTCCTATTCCTGATGATGTAGCATTTGTCGAAGAGCTTAAACAGTATCGGGTTTTGGCTGTTCCAGGCCGAGGTTTCGGTGTTCCAGGATATTTTAGACTGTCTTATTGTTTGGAAGATTCGACATTACAAGGTGCAGTGCCTGGGCTTACTGCGGCCATTGAAAAGTACCGATAGAACTACAAATAAATTTACACAGGTGATGTGTCCTTTAAGCCAGACCCAGTTATTGGTACCAGGACGGTACTGCCTTTACGTATTTTTCCTGATTTAATCATTTTGCTCGTGCCTGCAAATGCTGCAGCTGAAGTTGGTTCACAATATATTCCTTCCGTTCGCGCAAGTTCTAGCTGCCAGTTTGTAATTTCTTCTTCGTGGACTGTATCGCATTCTCCCCCTGAGACTTTCATCACGTTTATAACTTGATTTAACCTCGGAGGTGAACCCACAGCTATACCTCCAGCCTTAGTTTGCAAAACCATTTTATTGTTCCATTTTTGATTATAGACGGCGGAGGCAATCGGTTTAACTGATTCGGCCTGTATAAAATGCATTCTAGGTAGCTGCGTTATTAACTTGTAACTTATTAATTCAGTCAGAGCCTTGTAAACTCCTATATAAAGGGATCCGTTTCCCACAGGAATAACAATGTCAGTTGGGAAAGTATGGCTTGTATCTGACAGCAATTCATACCCGAAGGACTTTGTTCCCTCAATGAAATAAGGGCTTAGATTGTGAGACGCGTATATTAAGTTGTGTTTAACTGCGTATTTTCTAGCGGATTCAGTGACTTTATCTCTAGATCCTGGTGTGGAGTGATGGGTTGCTCCATACACCTTTATTTGACTGATTTTAGGTGGAGGTGCTGTTTCGGGAGCGAAAATGTGTGCTTTGATGCCTGCCGCAGCGGAATACGCTGAAATCGAAGATCCTGCATTTCCCGAAGAATCTTCTACGATTTCTTTGATCCCAAACTTGAGGAGACATGATATCAAGATTGAGGTTCCTCTATCCTTAAAGGAACCGGTTGGGTTTTGTGATTCGTTTTTGGCTAGTAAATTCACATCCAATAACGCACTTGTATTTGTAAGGTTAACAGTCGGGGTGTTTCCTTCACCAAGAGAAAAAAGTTCGGATTGAGAATTTAAAGGTAAAGGTATCTCAAGGGATGTATTGTCGCCCCCTGAGTAATGCGTCGGAAGATATTTTATATTTAAGGGACTATCGCATATTTCACATTCAATTAACGATGGCGATGGTGAGTATTCAGTCTCACATGAAGAACATTCGAATTTATAGTGATTGGACATAATAATTCCTAGTTATCCTGTACGTATTTTATGTTTGGTATCATCTTGCAATGCATAATTCTAATAATACTCGCCATTTCAAAATCCAAGTGCCTAAATTTAGAGAGTTTTTTTATGGATGGTGGATTGTAGCAGTTGCGGTGATATTGCTAACCTTGATGTCACTGTGTGTATTTAGAGGGATGGGTGTGTTGATGGTTGTGTTGCAAGAAAACTTCAAGTGGTCTCGCACTCAAATTTCTTTTGGTGCTTTGTTGAGCAGAGTTGAAGGTGCTGCACTAGGTCCAATAGAAGGGGTTCTGATAGATAAGATTGGAGCCAGAAAAATGATCATTACTGGGTTTTCAATCATGGCCTTGGGGTTTGTGCTTTTTTCCCTTATTCAATCGTTATGGCAATTCTACGCTGTATTCATTTTAATTACTCTTGGGTCTGGAATAGGTGGTTGGTTGGCCATTGTCTCTGTTATAAATGGTTGGTTTGTAAAGCGTAGATCAATAGCAATGGCTGGAGCTATGTCAGGTATCCATGTAGCGGGATTTTTCTTGCCGATATATGCAATGGCAATGGGTAGTAATTTTCGAACAACTAGCTTGGTGATAGGTATATTTATTTTATCTGTGGCTGTGCCATGCGTGAAAATAGTTCGTAATAGACCTGAAGATATGGGATTAATTCCAGACGGGAGCAATCCATTTATCGGACGTGAAAAGCAAAAAGAATTTAGTCAATTAAGTCAGGATCCGAAACGTCAAAGTGACCCTCAAGATCTAGTTGAAGATTTTACTGTAAAGCAGGCTTTATTGGCGCCTGTGTTTTGGATCTTAACTGTCGCTCACGTATCTTCCACGATAGCTATTGTTACTCTATCTTTGCATTTGACCCCTAGAGTCACGGATATGTTGGAACCAGTATTTGGAAGCCGCGCTGACGCCTTGACCACTGCTAGTACAGTGGAAACCACATGTTCATTGGTGGCTTTACCAGCTATATTTATATCCGGTTGGTTAGGGGATAAAATATCAAAGAAAAATTTGATTGTTTTCTTTTTAGCTTTGCAAGGTCTGTCGACGATTGTGCTCGCTTTGGCGAACAGTCTAGTTCTGGCATACGTTTTCGCAATCATGTATGGAATAGCATTTGGAGGGCGTATACCTTTAATAACTGCTATTAGGGGTGATTATTTTGGCCGTTCATCCTTTGCTACTATCATGGGCTGGTCAATGTTGCCTAACGGTATATTGATGGCAATTGCTCCTGTATGGGCTGGATGGATGTATGATAATTATGGAAGCTATACAGTACCTTTTTTGACATATTCTATTTTCACTTTGGTAGGNGCATTTATAATGTTGTTTGCCAAAAAACCTGATTTCTCNAAGTAAGTNTCAATTGGATGCNCGTTTTATTTGAGGATTTGAGAATTGAAAGTACTAGATCGTGATTTGATTCCAGAATTCATACGTTTCTGGGAAGACATCAAGTCTGAATTAGANGTTACGGAGTTTGATATAACCTCTGCGAGTAGTGCGGTTTTTGGCGACCAGTCTGTAGAGGCTCTCGGTGGAGCTAAACCTGCTTGGATGCAATTGCCGGATTTAGATCTGGCGCATCATATAGCGCATGAATTAGCACATCAACTTTTGAGAAAAAGAGGGTATCCCAGAATAGGTCGGGGTNTTCGATACGGGACGTCGAGTTCAGAAGCAAGGGTAGGGGGTGACNTGGAAGAATTAGTTATTCATATACCTTTGGATGCGTTGTTGGCTGAATATGGGTTCTCCAATAAAGTGATTGTTGAAAGAATGTTTAACGGAGCCAAAGAAGGTATAACCGGTAGTCCAGTTCCAGATTATGGGAGTCCATGGTTTTTTACCTGGGCAATTAGATATGCTGAATTGACTCGTATGTTGACAGACAGTCAGATGGGAAAAATAGACGATGTTTTTCGAGAAAAATGCAATGAAATTCGGATGCTTGGTAAAGAATTACTTTTAATCTTGAGACGATATGAATGCTGGACTCCATCGCAAACGAAGCNGGCTATGATGGATTGCCGCGATACACTCGGATTGGGTGTTGATGGTAGGGTTTTGATTATTGATGGAGAAGATGGCACTTTCAGTTGATGGAGGTNGTCGGAATGGGAGATTATTAATCCAGCTATTTAATTTCAAAAATAAAAAACCANACGCTAGAGATCTCACGACTGGCAGTGTTCGGGGAAACCTGTGGTATCTATCATGGCCTCAAATTTCAGAGAGTGTGTTCAGTGTTGCTGATCAGTTGGCGGATCTGTTTTGGGCTGGAAGGTTGGGGTTCAAGGCTATTGCTGGGCTCGGAATTGCTCAGACTTACATTCTAATGCTCATGACAGCCAGGATGGGATTAGATGCTGGGATGAGGGCAATGGTAGCGAGAGCCATTGGTGCNAAAGATATACGTCATGCTAATAATGTAGTTATTCAGTCTGTTAACATCACATTTGTTTGGAGCATTATCATAGGCGGTTTAGGGATTGTTTTTGCCGAACGGTTACTAAATGTTATTGGAGTTGAGGATGATGTAGTGGCGCTCACTTCAGGTTATCTGAAAATGCAATTTGTTGCGATGTCGCTATTATCGTTCCAGAGATTATTTGGTGGAGCGCTGCAAGCGGCAGGTGATAGTATCACCCCATTAAAAGCTATAACGATTAGTAGGCTCATTCACCTCTGTTTAACCCCGTTTTTAATTTTTGGGTGGGGAGTTTTTCCTTCTATGGGTTTGGCAGGTGCCGGATTTGCAAATGTGGTCGCACAAGTGTTTGCTAATATATTGAATATTTACGCTCTTATGTCTGGTCGAACTGATATCAAATTGAAATTATCAGATTACTGTGTAGATTTTAATTTAATATGGAAAATCTTAAAGGTTGGTATACCTGCAGGGATTACTGGAATGCAGAGATCATTGTCTCAGTGGGTATTATTGTTTTTTGTTGTGACTTTCGGTACTGGGCCCGCGGCAGCNTTTTCGTTATCGCGGCGTGCTGAAAATATCGTAAACCATGCAAGTAGAGGGCTCGGAAGAGCTGCTGGTACCTTGGCAGCACAGAATCTTGGGGCACAATTAATAGGTAGAGCTAGAAGTTCTATGAATTGGGCAATTGTTTACTGCCTGGTTTTGAGCCTGTTCTGTATGGTGGTTTTCCTCGGTTTTCCTAATGAAGTCGCAATGTTTTTCAGCGACGAGAAAGAATTTGTCCAGCATACGACGTTGTGGATATTTATAATGGGGTTAAGCGCTTTTCCTATGAGTTCAGTACAGGTGTTCACTCAGGGAGTGGCAAGTACGGGTGATACTTTGGCACCAATGATTATNACTTTGTCTACTATGTGGGTTATAGAAATTCCGGTCGCAATAGGTTTGGCTTTATTGACNCCACTGGATTCGACNGGTGTAGCNATAGGGATTGCAATTGGAAACGTTTTCAGATGTGTGTTTTTCTTTTTATATGTATTTAGTGGTAAATGGCTAAGGCCAGGGATATTATGATTTGGTATAAAGACTGGATATTTTATGTTTCAACTGTTGCAGTGGTTGTATGTGACCAAGTAACAAAATCAATTATTGAGGAAATAGTTCCGCTATATGGTACGTATTCAGAATTATGGATTTTCAGCATTGTTCATGGACGGAACACTGGGTCAGCATTTGGGTTATTTGCTGGATTTACAAACTTTTTGATTATAGCTTCGTTGCTTGGTTTAGGGTTGATACTTTATTTTTTCATGAAGCAAGCGACTAATAATATGTTTATGAGGATTTCTGTCGGATTGGTTGTGGGCGGAGCATTTGGTAATTTGATTGATCGTGTCAAGGATGGTTTTGTTGTGGATTTCATAAGCGTCGGTTGGTGGCCTGCGTTCAATGTTGCCGATTCTGCTATATCTGTTGGAATGACAGTTATATTGGCGTTTATGATATTTGCCAAAAAAGAAAAAAATGATGCAGGGTGAGATTGTCAGGAACGGGAATTAATGGAAACAATAGAAATTTGCGTCGACGTGGAAAATATAAGATTAGACCAATATATATCTGATCGACTTAATCACATATCTCGTTCACGAGCGACTCAATTGGTTCGTAATGGTGACGTTACCGTCAACGGTGAAACCGTTAAGCCCTCTTTCAAAGTTAGGCATAATCAAAAGATAGTTATAGATTCGGCTAATCCGATGGAATCNAAAATGATTCCTCAAGATATTCCTGTAAATATCATATTTCAGGACGAAGAAATNATCGTTGTTGACAANCCAGCTGGCATGCCTGTGCACCCNGGTGCTGGCCATGAGGATGGTACCTTGGCGAATGCCTTGCTTTATAAATGTCCAGATTTGAGAGGAATAGGAGACGTTATAAGACCTGGGATAGTACATCGATTAGATATGGATACGTCAGGAGTCATGGTTGTTGCAAAAAGTGAACCAGCTCTTAGAATTATATCTGATCAATTTAAGCAACGTGAAGTAAAAAAAACCTATATTGCTTTGGTTAAAGGATTGGTTGATTCACAAGAAGCAGTTATTGAAGCTCCAATAGGACGGGATCCAGGGAACAGAAAAAAAATGGCCGTCGTGAGTTCCGGGAGAGAGTCAGTTACTCAATACAAAATCATAACTCGGTATAAATTCTACGATCTTTTGGAAATAAAGCCATTTACAGGGAGAACGCATCAAATAAGAGTTCATTTAAGTTCAATAGGGCATCCAATCGTTGGTGATGTTTTGTATGGCACCAAAGTTGATGGTTTGGCTAGGCCATTCTTACACGCTGCTTTACTTTCATTTAAGCATCCAATTTCAGGTGACATTATAGAATTCAGGTCTGATTTACATCAGGATTTGGAAACTTTCTTGGTCCAGCTCGGCTAANTTTAGAGTGTTATTATTTTTGTATGGGAATAATCATTTTGAGAAAATTAATTTAAATGAAACACCACAGTAATGTTCGAGTTAGATATGCTCCAAGTCCGACAGGCGATCCCCATATAGGAAATATCCGGACTGCCATTTTTGATTGGTTGATGGCACGTAATACTGGAGGTAGNTTTGTGGTTCGTGTGGAAGATACTGATCAAAATAGATTAGTTGAAGGGTCAATAGATAACCAAAAAAGGGCTTTAGAGTGGCTCGGAATTGATTGGGACGAGGGATTAGGTAAGTCAGGTGAATTTGGACCGTATGTTCAATCAGAACGNCTTAGNATATACCAGGAAATTACTGACTTATTGATTAAAACGGGCAATGCGTACAGGTGTTTTTGTTCAACTGGGCGATTAGCAGAGCTTAGGGAAGATCAGAAAAAGAAGAAGAAGGAGCGTTTGGGATATGACGGGTTATGTAGGGAACTCTTTCAGGAAGAAATAAACAGAAAATTGGAATGTGGATATGAATTTGTAGTTCGCTTCGCTATGCCCGATACTGGTGTATCGGTCATANAGGATCTTATACGAGGGAAAGTTGAATTTGAAAACAGTTTGGTAGAAGATTTCGTAATTTTGAAGTCGGATAAATTCCCTACCTATCATTTAGCTTCTGTTGTCGACGATCATTTTATGAACATTACTCATGTGTTGAGGGGAGAGGAATGGTTATCCAGTGTTCCNAGACATATTCAAATATATAAGTCACTTGACTGGGTCATACCTTTTTACGCCCATTTACCTACTATTTTAGCTCCTGACAGATCCAAATTAAGTAAAAGGCACGGTGCGACGTCGGTCATGGATTATAAACAACAGGGCTTTGTGTCTGAAGCAATGTTGAATTTTCTTTCATTATTGGGATGGTCTTACGANGGCGAGACAGAGATTGTCNCATTGGCTGACATGATTTCCACTTTTGATATATCTGGAGTTAATTCTTCNGGTGCTATTTTTGATATGGAAAAACTTATTTGGATGAATGGAATTTATATTCGCCAGATGCCTCAAGAACGTTTAGGTGACCTTCTTCATAATTANTGGACTGAATATCCTCCTGTTGAGTTTGACAATATACCTGATAAGGAACGGGCAATACAGGTTGCAGGCTTGGTTTCAGAAAGGCTTAAAACACTGAGAGATGCCGCACCATTGGTAGCTTTTTTATACAAAGATCAGATTGAATATTCTTTAGATGATTTGATACAGAGACAAATGGATAAGGTATCCACCGCGGCAGTTCTAGAAGAAACTATCTTGAGGCTTCAAAATATTCAATCATTTTCAGCACAAACGATAGAGACAGAATTACGCAATATAGCCACTGATCTGAATTTAAAACCTGGCCAGGTGTTAGGAACT
Organism: Chloroflexota bacterium; assembly: GCA_002717465.1. Taxonomy (GTDB): domain Bacteria; phylum Chloroflexota; class Dehalococcoidia; order Lucifugimonadales; family UBA826. The sequence goes on along the minus strand of PBDQ01000032.1, from coordinate 24,965 downwards.
ATTCGAATGGCTACGTCAGGCCAGAAAATATCACCGCCGCTTTTTGGTTCATTGGAAATATTGGGCAAAGCAAGAACAATTAGGTTAGTTAAGCAGGCAGCAAATAAACTGTAATTTGATTGACGATCAACTAATCAAAGGTTAGATTGTTCTAGTCAGCTTTACTGGAGGAACTATTATGGGATTAAAAGAACAACTGTCTGTAGATCTTAAAGATGCTATGAGAAATAAAGATAGTGTAAGAAGGACATTGCTCAGAACACTGATTGCCGAGGTAAGGAATACAGAGATAAACACACAAACCGAATTAGATGAGACAGGGATAATTGCTGTGCTTACTAAGCAATCCCAACAAAGAAAAGATAGTGCCNAGGCGTTCAAATTGGCCGACAGACAAGATTTAGTTGATGTTGAATTGGCTGAAATGGAAATCATATCCAAATATTTACCAGAACAACTTACGGAGGAAGAAATCGTTCTGTTAATAGATGAAATAATTAATGACGTACGACCATCGGGGCCAGAGGATATGGGAAAAATAATGGGCCCTCTCATGCCAAAAATTAGAGGACGTGCTGATGGAAAAATTGTCAGTGGGATAGTCAGTTCCAAGCTTAGGAACCTGTAATATCATTATGAAATTTGGAGTTAGTGTTTTCCCTGGAACATGGAGTGATGTTGATTGTTATTCAGTTATCGAAGACGTTTTGGGACATGACGTTGACTATGTGTGGCATAAAGAAACTGATCTTGATAGGTACGATTGTGTGATAATTCCGGGAGGGTTTTCTTATGGTGATTATCTCAGATGTGGATCAATAGCTAGTCTGTCTCCTATAGTATCGTCTATAAAGAAATTTGCGGCGCGTGGCGGATTAGTAATTGGAATATGTAATGGATTCCAAATTTTATGTGAATCGGGTTTACTACCAGGAGCTTTGATTCGTAATTCACATCTGCAATTTCGGTGTCAATGGGTTAATTTGCGAATCGAAACTGAAGACAGCCCATTCACTAGANATGCAGATGAAGGTCAGGTTATTCAAGTTCCTATTTCCCATGGGGAAGGAAATTATTATGCAGATGAACATACATTAGAAAAATTAGAAGACAATGGACAAGTATTGTTCAGGTATTGTGATGAAAGTGGCGATATCACCACTGAAAGTAATCCTAATGGGTCGCTTAATAATATAGCTGGCATTGCCAATGAAAATGGTAACGTTTTAGGAATGATGCCACATCCTGAAAGATGTTGTGATGAGATCCTTGGTGGTGTTGACGGTAAGNTGATTTTCAATTCAATCATTAAGTCGACAGAGAGATAAATTTATTGCTCGCNGGATTATTNCTTTCAATGGGTGCTGCTTTAGGATTTGGGGCTAGTGCTGTTTTAGCAAGAGGTGGCATGCAATATTTCGGTCCAAGTGCAGCAACNTTNATCTCTTTGTGTTCNTCCGCATTGGTCACAATGGTTATTGCATTGGCATTACACACTTCAGAGATCAAAGCACTTCCTTTGGAAGCTTTTATATGGTTTATAGTGGCCGGGTTTATAACTTTCCCTGGCGGAAGACTTTTAAACTTTAGGGCAATTAATTTGATAGGTGCATCAAGGGCTTCATCTGTTGTTTCGACTTCGCCNTNGTTTGCCGCATTTATAGCGGTATTATGGGGTGGTGAAAGTTTAAANTTGTTGCTTATCGTCGGAACTTTTTGTGTAGTAGGGGGAATAATGATNTTGGTGAGCCAAAAATGATCAAAATTGAATGGCGCGATATGACTCAATATAGTGGATACATTTTTGCCATCTGTGCCGCAGCTATATATGGACTCATGGCTGTATTGGGCAAGATGATAACTACGGAATTTGCNTCTCCAATGATAGTGTCTGGGTTTTCATTGTTGTTCGGATTAATGATAACTGGTGTCATATTTGGAAGAAATTCACTTTCNGGGGTAGGTAAATCTCCAGTGTCTGGGTATCTATATATGCTAGGNGCTGGCTGTGCTTCCGCGTTTGGGGTTTCTTGTTGGTATCTTGCTTTATCNAAAGCCCCTGTAGTTTTAGTAGCGCCGATCATTGCCATCAATCCGCTGGTAACAATAGTATTATCTTTTTTGTTTCTAAAGAGGCTAGAACAGCTCACTAAAAGAACAATTTATGGTGCGGTGTGTGTTGTTTTTGGCATAATTTTAATAAGCGTTGGTTCAATTTATTAAGTGTTTATTTATGAAAGATCAAAATAAGTATAAAGTTGACCAGACTGTTCTGGATGAGCTCGCTATAAGTGAATCGGAATACGATCTTATTGTCGAAAAACTAGGTAGAGAGCCAAACAAATTGGAGCTAGGGCTGTTCGGTTCTCTATGGAGCGAACATTGTGGGTACAAACATTCCAAATTGCTATTGTCTCAATTTAAATCTGACAACCCTCGGCTATTAGTAAAACCAGGTGAAGAAAACGCTGGAGTGGTTGATATTGGTGATGGATTAGCGATAGTTTTTAAAATAGAATCTCATAATCATCCTTCAGCTATCGAACCATATGAAGGCGCCGCTACTGGTGTTGGTGGGATAGTGAGAGATATTTTTGCTATGGGTGCAAGGCCGATTGCACTGTTAAATTCACTTAGATTTGGTCCATTAGAGGACGTGAGAACTCAATATTTGTTTGATGGCGTTGTAAGTGGGATATCTGGNTATGGGAATTGTATTGGCATACCAAATATTGGTGGCGAAGTTGTGTTCTCTGACTCGTACGCTGGCAATCCACTAGTCAATGCGATGTGTATAGGTTTGCTTGAAACTGAATATCTCACGAAGGCAACGTCTGGGCCTACTGGGAATTTGTTGTTGTTAATTGGATCAGGGACAGGGAAAGATGGNATNCATGGTGCTTCAGGATTAGCTTCACGAACTTTTGATGATGACAGAGAACTAAGNCCNACGGTTCAAGTTGGGAATCCTTTTTTGGAAAAAATTTTGATTGAGTCTTGTTTGGCAGCAGCGAATTCAAAAAAGATTGACGGGATGCAGGATCTAGGAGCTGCAGGCTTAACTAGTGCAGCAGTTGAGTGTGCGTTAAATGGTTCTTCTGGCATAGAAATAGATGTCGATAAGATTCCACGTAGAGACGCAGATATGGAACCGTATGAAGTAATGTTGTCAGAGACTCAAGAAAGAATGCTAATTTCGGTTTCTGAGGATAATTTGAATGAAATAGTTGCCATATTCAATAGATGGGACATTCAAAACACTGTTATAGGCAAGGTTACAGATGATGGGAATGCAAAAATTGTTGAAGGTGGAAAAATTGTGGCTGATGTTCCTGTGAAGGCGTTGACTGATCCGCCTTTATACAGATTGAAAGGGGTTGAATCAGAACAAGCTATCCAGCAAAGACAATTTGATTTAACTCAGATAAAGCTCACGGATTTAGATCCAAAAGATGCCCTAGAGCGAATCTTAGTTTCTCCAAACGTTGGGAGTAAGGAATCTGTGTATAGGAGATATGATCATCAGGTTCAAACAAACACTGTGATTCCGCCAGGGCACGACGCAGCTTTAATTAGACTTAAGGGTGGTGACAAAGGTATAGCAGCTTCAACTGATGGTAATGGTAGGCTATGTTATCTTGATCCGTATATTGGAGGAATGATTGCCGTTGCTGAGGCCTGCAGAAACGTGTCATGTACAGGGGCCACCCCTATTGCTTTGACGAATTGCCTTAATTTTGGAAATCCTGAAAAACCAGAGGTGTATTTCCAATTGGAAATGTGTATAAAGGGGATGTCTGAGGCAAGTAGCATNTTTAATTCTCCGGTAATAAGTGGGAATGTGAGTTTATATAATGAGACTCGCAATAATCCTATCTATCCTACCCCCGTGGTTGGAGCGGTTGGGTTAACAGAGGAAGTTGGGTCTAATTGTTCTATAGGATTTGTCAACGAAGGAGATTTGGTGGTTTTGTTGGGCACCGATACATTAGAAGAAAACCCATCGGTGCTTGCTGGAAGTGAATACCTAGAGGTTATAGAGGGTATGGTAGCAGGGGCACCTTCTATAGACATCGATAATGAGATTGCGGTTCAAGAGGTTTGCAGGCAATTAATATCAGGAAAAATAATACATTCTGCACATGATNTTTCTGTGGGTGGGTTGGCTGTTGCTTTGGTTGAGTCTATGCTTTCGGGCGGATTGGGGTTTGAGTCGAANTTTTCTGTTGTTGATCGATGGGATTGTGTTTTGTTTGGAGAGCAACAGTCCCGGATACTAGTATCATTGCCTAAGACAGAAATTAATGAGTTGGAAAGAGTATGCAATGCAAAATCCGTGTCACACCTAACCATTGGTGAGGTAAAAGGCACAGATTTTAAAATTTCTAATTTATTTGATGTTTCGCTTAAAAACCTGAAAAATCGTGTAGATAGTTCTCTTAACATTTGAATCTAATTGACACTAAATTGATCCAATGTTAGATTATTTTGCTAGGTTACAGAACCTAGTATTGCGATGGAGGATAATTTGCCAACATACGATTATCGTTGTACGGATTGTGGATTGACGTTTGAGTTACGTCTTAAGTTTAGCGATTCTATTGAGCAACCTTGCTCAGAATGTGGATCTGCTGCCGAAAGACAGTTCTCTGCGGTGCCTATAGTATTCAAAGGTGGCGGTTGGTATGTGAACGACTATGGTAAAAAAGGGAGTTCGTCTGGTACNGCTGTAGCTTCAGATAAGTCATCGGATTCTACTTCTGATAGCAAATCTACTAATAAGGACAGCGGTAATAACGATAGTAAATCTGAAACCTCAACTAATACTTCAAAAGATTCAGGTTCTGGGTCGTCTAAAGACTAAGCTTTGAAAGCGTTAATACAAAGAGTTTCATCAGCCTCAGTAACCATTGATGGACAAGAAACTGGATCAATAGGGCAAGGGTTGGTTGTATTTCTCGGTATCGTGCGTGATGACACACTAACTGACGCTGAATATATAGTTAATAAAGTTCTCAATATCCGTCTGTTCAATAATGAAGAAACTAAATTTGACTTTTCTGTCAGAGATTTAAAGGCTGAGCTTTTAATTGTCAGTCAATTTACACTNTGTGCTCNAACTAAGAAAGGTAGGAGACCAAGTTTTGTCAATGCTATGGCTCCCGACCCTGCCAGTTTGTTATATACACAGACAGTAAAATTGTTTGAAGAATCTAAACTGGTGATAAAGACAGGAATATTTCAGGCACATATGGACGTTTCTTTGACAAATGATGGCCCTGTAACAATTATTGTGGATTCTTCAGATCTCTCTGAAAAATAAATATTTGGCTACTGCTTGATATCCATACTGAGATCTAAGTTTGGAGCAGAATGAGTAATTGCCCCGACNGATATCAAATCCACGCCTGTTTCCGCTATTTTTCGTACTGACGATAAATTTATCCCACCAGAAGCTTCGGTTGTTGCCTTTCCCTTACATATGGTTACTGCTTCAGCCATGTCAGATAGAGTCATGTTATCTAACATGATTATGTCAGCGCCTGCATCTAGAGCAATTTTTACGTTTGAAATAGTTTCTACTTCTATTTCGACTTTTATTGTATGTGAAGCGTTNTTGATGGCTTTCTTAATTACAGCTTTAAGGTCAAGGTTTTGTTTACACAGCGTTTGTATGTGATTGTCTTTTATGAGAATACCATCGGATAAGTTCTGCCTATGGTTGAACCCACCGCCCATTCTTACAGCATATTTTTCCAAAGTCCTAAAGCCAGGTGTAGTTTTCCTTGTGTCTACGATTTTGGCTTTGGTGTGACGAACTTGATCAACATATTTCCTGGTTTCCGTAGCAACACCACTTAATTTTCTNAGAAAATTAAGAGAAGTTCTTTCCCCCGTCAGGATTGAGCCCAGAGAACCATTTATCGTTGCTATCTCACTACCTTTTTGGAGTTCAGTACCATCAGGTATTGTGTTTGTAATGGAAATGTTTTTGTCTATTTTCNTGAACACTTGTAGACTCACGTCCAATCCAGCCAAAATTCCATTTTCGTCTGCTATTAGGACAGCTTCACCTGGTAAATCCAACGGTATAAGAGAATTAGTTGTTGCGTCGCCACTTGAATAATCTTCCATAATTGCAAGATCAATCAGTTTGTCTACGTCAGGAGTTATTATCATGCGGATCTCCGCGTTAAATGTTTTGAAATGTCAGCGATATACTTAGCTAATTCTAAATTACACGACCTCTAGCATTCTCTGCAGGGCTATTTTCGCGTAGTTACGTGTCTTTTTGTCTACACTNATTTGGTTAATGGTCACTCCATTTAATATACCGTCTAGTATCCAAGATAGGTAAGCTGGATGTATGCGGTACATAGTGGAACAAGGGCATACAACTGGATCAAGACAGAAGACATTTTTATTCGGATTTTCAGCGGCTATTCTGTTTACCAAGCTTATTTCAGTGCCTACTCCCCAAGAGGACCCCGCGGGAGCCTCGTTAATTTTGTCCTTTATGAATTCAGTGGACCCTGAATAATCGGAGGCTTCCACTACGTCCAAGGTGCATTCCGGATGGGCAATGATATTTACATCAGGGATTTCTGCTCGGGCTTTATCTATTTGTTTGGTTGTAAATCTAGTATGAACCGAGCAATGTCCCTGCCACAATATCACTTTGGATTTTTTTATACTATCGNTGCTATTCCCTCCTAAAGGTTTGAAGGGGTTCCATACAATCATTTCATCTAGGGATATCCCTTTTTTAATAGCGGTGTTTCTTCCTAAATGTTGATCTGGTAGGAAAAGTATTTTTTTGTTTTTTTGTAATGCCCAATCAAATGTCGCCGATGCGTTGGATGATGTACAAACGATCCCACCATTTTTACCACACATTGCTTTGATAGCTGCTGTTGAATTCATGTATGTAATCGGAACTATTTGATCAGTGCCCAATACATCGGTCAAGTCATCCCAACAATCTTCTACATCGTCGCTATGGGCCATATCAGCCATAGAACAACCTGCTGTTAGATTGGGGAGTATGACTTTTTGCTCTGGAGAACTGAGTATGTCAGCTGTTTCTGCCATGAAATGGACACCACAAAATATTATAAATTCAGCGCGGTCTTGCTTTGCCGCATATTGGGAAAGCTTGAAAGAGTCGCCTTTTTGATCTGCGAATTCTATTACTTCATCTCTTTGATAGTGATGTCCTAGTATAGTTATTCTGTCGTCTAATTCTTTACGTGCCTTCGTGATGCTTTTCCTTAAATCATCGGGGCTAGTTCTCATATAACTAACGGGGAGTTTTTGCCATCTCACTCCCTTGTTGAANTCTTGCTCTAACGTTGCNGATTTAAGATCACTATCAGATTGACAGAAAGCTGATTGCTCTATCTCTGTTATNGGTATTGCTGGTTTGTTTATTTTGGTAACCATTTCAAAACCTCATTGGTTATTGGTGTGACTTTAACTCTACTGCAGATCCCTTCAAATACCACGGACTGGTTTCTTCAATTTTAACGTTAATTAATTTTCCTGGAGTCAGGCTTTCTTTTGGTCCATTTTTAGTTATGAATACAATCTTGTCGTTTCTGTTTCTTCCAAATTGTGTATGGTTTTTCGTTCCCTCTATTAGGATTTCTTGAGTTTTGCCAATCAATTTGGAGTTGATTTTGGTTAGAATTGATTCCTGCAAAGAGTTGATTTTCAGTAGGCGGTTTTTTTTAGTTTCTTCCGGTACGTCATCAACCATTTTCCTGTCGGCTATTGTGCCGACTCTGGTTGAATAAGCGGCGGAATGAACTTTATCAAACTTTATATCATCAATCATTTCTAGGGTACGGTTGAATTGTTCTTCCGTTTCGCCACAAAATCCAACTATCAAATCTGTGTTTAACGTGACATTAGGGATTTTAGATCGNATTTTATCTATTAGTTCTCTGTATTCNTTGTTTGTATATCCCCTTCTCATATTCCTCAAAACTTCGTCGTCACCGGCTTGAAAAGGGAGATTTATATTTTCACAAACTTTGTCAAGTTGTCCTACNGCTTCGATGATGCTGTCGTCCATATCATTTGGATGGGATGTCAAGAATCGTATTCTTTCAATGCCATGAACATTGCTAACAGATTCTAATAAGTTCGCAAGGTTTACATGACCAGGTAGATCATGTCCATAAGAATCCACATTTTGCCCTAACAATGTTACTTCTTTGACCCCACGGTCAACTAGTTTGTTAGCTTCTTCAACAATTTCTGCAATAGATCTACTAACCTCTCGACCTCTTCGGTACGGGATTATACAAAAACTACAAAACTTGTCGCACCCATGGATTATTGGTATGTACGTTGATACGTTTGGTTTAGCGTGTAATGGGCCTATACATCCTTCTGGGTCTACTCCGAGCCTATCAGCTAGAAGATCTACGAGAGGTTTAAATTGCTGAGGTGGCATAAACACATCCACGTAAGGAAATTGCTTTTTTAGTTTTGATGTGTCAGGGCCTACCATGCATCCCATAAGAGCGAAAACCTTATCAGGAGATTTTAATTTCGTGGGCTTTAAACTAGTGAGGGTTCCAACAGCTTTGTTTTCTGCACTTTGCCTTACAACACAAGTATTTAGTATCACTACATCAGCGTCCTCTTTCGAAGTTGTTGGTGCCAATCCAAGCTGGTCTAAGGCACTACTGAGTCTTTCGGAGTCAGCCGTATTCATCTGACAGCCAGTTGTCCAGATATGATATGAAGTTAGATTGTCTAGTTTTACCTTGTTGATTCTAATTGTTCCTATGTATGGCGGAGGGAATGGGATTCGAACCCATGAGAGGGCTTTCACCCCCTAACCGCTTAGCAGGCGGCCGCACTAGACCTCTATGCGATCCCTCCAAATTAAGTATAAAGAGAGCTAATTATAGATAAACTTGGTTCGAGGTGGCAACAATTTTCTTCCATGATACTTTCGGGATATACAATTCTTATAGACTCTCAAAGAGGAGTTATATTTCTATTGGTCTGAATCCTTCCGCATCTCCAATCCAAATTTCCCCTCCGACGAAATGCTCNTTCTTCCAAATTGGTACGATTTGCTTAATCCTGTCAACAGCGTATTGGCAAGCATCAAAAGCAGCTTTTCTATGAGGGGATCCAATTCCAACTAGTAGGCTAGTTTCTCCAATCTCAACTTTCCCGATTCTATGATGTATGGCAGCTTTGACTTCCCATTTGTCAATGATTTCAGTCCTAACCTGATTAAGGGTTTTTTTTGCCATTGGTATATAGGCCTCGTATTCCAAAAATAGAACCTCTCGGTTCTCGGTGTTATTGCGCGTTACACCTTGAAAGACAACTGCGGCTCCATGACCGGAATCTGATACTAACTTAGTTAAGTCTTTCTCATTTAAAGGGTTGTCTGTTATGTAAACATGTTGCGACATTTCTTGAGATACCTTTATCAGTACAGTTTATTTCCCACCACTAACCGGTGGTATAAGGGCTACGGTGTCTCCATGGGAGACTATCTGATCATGATCAGAATATTCTTCATTTATCGCTGCTACTACTCGGTCTGCTTCACAGCTAATATTCGGGAACTTCATCTTTATTTCTTGAATCACTTCTCTTAGGGAAGAACCCTCAGGNATGNATAGTCGTATGCTATCAACTTGAGCTTGTTCCTTATAGCTAGCAAAGAAAAGAATTTTTATTTTCAGGGTGGTTCTCCAGTTGTTTAATTAATGAATGAAAGTTTTTAGATATTAAAATAAAGATCATATTTTAATAGGTGAGAGAACCTCCATTCACGTGTATCGTTTGTCCTGTTATGTAATTGGCCCCGTCTGATACAAGGAACCCTACTGTTTTTGCAATCTCTGTCGGTAATCCGAGCCTTTTTACTGGGATATTTGAGTCCGACACGGCTGGAATAGTACCTGAATTTGATCCTCTAGAAGTGTCAATCGCTCCAGGGACGATGTGATTAATTAGGACGTTTTGTTCAGCTAACTCAAGTGCTAATGCTCTAGTTAATCCGAGTGCTCCCATTTTTGAAGCACATACGTGAGCCCATGTGGCTCGACCTTTGAAGGCATTTAATCCGGAAACGTTTATTATTCTCCCCCAACCGTCTGAAATCATTTCTGGGACGGCTTCTCTTATGCAATAAAATGGCCCATTTAAATTCACCCCTATTACCCGTTCCCATTCTTGAGTAGATAGGCTAGATATATTTGATTCTGCACGGAGACCGGCGTTGTTAACCAAAATGTGTGTGGATCCAAATTCTTTTTTTATGGTTTCAAACATGCCTTTTACTTCAGATTCGATGGAAACATCACATATCACTGATATAGCAGCCCCACCATTTGAGAGTATTTCGTCTCTTACCAGATCAGCCTCACCCTGATTTGATCGGGCATTCACAACGACGTTCGCTCCTCTTTTTGCTAATTCTATGGCAGTTGCTTTGCCGATGTTACGGCCAGACCCAGTAATTAATGCTGTTTTTCCTATCAGATCTTTATCCATTATTTAGACTCAACTATATTTCTTACCCTTGATATGTTGTTTAATCCGACCTCGAATTCACCAGATTCCACAGCTTTAAGGACCTGCGTCACAGCGTCGCTGTAAGGGGTTTCTATGCCCATCTCTTTTCCTTTTTGGGAGACAAAACCATTAAGATATTCGATTTCAGTAAGTCTACCTTTCATCACGTCTTGCGCCATTGAAGGTCTTCCAGGTACCTCTGGGGGACTTCCTTTTAAAATTCTATCTAATTCTTTATGCCCTACGGGGCTTGCAGCTATTTCCATCTCCTCTAAGGTGAAATCTCCCATAGGAGGTTTTACGTCATATCCTTGTGATCGACCAACTTTTACAGTTTCTATTGCTAGGTTCAAAATTTGGTTGCGAGCTTCCTCATCGGCCCTGACTTCGTGACTCATTAATCCGGTCATTGCTGCGGTTGCATTCACCATGCAATTGGTTACCATTTTTGACCATCGCTGCCCCCATAAATCGTTTGTCACGATTGTTTTTCCGGCAGGTTGAAATACATCTGCTATCGTTTGAATTCGATCTGTTATCTCACCATTTAATTCTCCTATGGTGAAACAGATAGGATCTTTTTGTAATGATTGTGAGACACTGCCTGTGCGTGTGATGTGACCTGGCTCGTATAGTCCAGCTGATATTGTCGTGATACAACCAATCGTGCGAGAAGCACCCACGAGTGGTGCTATTTGTAATTCATTGATACTGTTCTGAGGACTCACTACCCAAGTGTCATCTTTCATGTACGTAAGCATAGATTTTACAGCTCGGACGGTTTCATAAGACTTTACTGCAATGATCACTAAATCAAATTTTTCTTCTATAGTAGAGATCTGCCTTTCATGAATAGCCTTAACGNGGACATTGTGTTCCCCGACGATTCCGTCCAGGGTTAATCCTTTCTCATTCATGACATCTACGTGTTCTTGCCATTCATCTATGAGAATAATGTCAGCCCCTTCTTTTGCAATGAAGCCTGCAAGAGAACCACCTATAGCTCCTATTCCCACGCATGCAATTTTCATTTTTGGTGTCTCCTGTTTTTTACCATGAGTTAATGGGTTTTTAGTTTATAAACCTATGATTTCCTGGTTTGATAGAGCTCCGATTTTGTCATCAGAATACTCTAATATTTNACTTAATATTTCTTTGGAATGTTCTCCCACAACTGGAGCTGAACCNACTACCATCTCGGTTCTNCCAAATTTGATCATTTTCCCGGTTACATGGATTGACCCTGCTATTGGATCAGGTACTTCCATCATGATTTCTCTCTCACTCATGTGCGGATCCTCAGCGGCTTGTTTAGTATTGTTAACTGGTGAACATGGAATTCCATTTGAAGACAATATGCTAACCGCTTCTGCCATGGTCTTGTCACTAAACCATGCATTAAGTTCTATTTCAATCGGAACAGCATTCTTAGACCTATCGTTACGAGAAGCAAATTTAGAGTCATCAATCCAGTCAGGTTTATCGATGCATTTGCATAGTCGGGTCCACATATTCTGGTTAGTTGCAGCAAGTATCACCCAACCATCAGAAGTTTGATACGTTCCACCTGTGCCTCGACCATTCCCTTCCTTTTGTTGTTCAAAGCCCTCTCCCAAATACGCTGAAATGGGTATTTCGTTGCAGGTGTAGCCAGTGTCGGCGAGACAAACGTCAATAGTTTGCCCCATCCCTGATATATCTCTTTCTCTCAAAGCCGCCAGTGCCCCTATTGTGGCATGCAATGAAGTTATACGATCGATTAAGGGGAATGGAGTTCGCATTGGTGGGGTTCCTTCCTCTCCGGTAAGAGACATGAGGCCACCCATCGCTTGNCCGATAGGATCAAATCCAACTCTGTCTTTATAAGGACCCGTTTGGCCATAAGCGGACACATTCACCATGATTATGCCCGGGTTTAATTTTTTCAATACATCATAGCCAAATCCCATTGTGTCGATGGTGCCAGGACGAAAATTTTGAATCAAAATATCCGAAACTTTCACAAGATCTTTTACTATTTCTTTACCTTCATTAGTCCTAAGGTTTACTGCAAGGCTTTTTTTCCCACTATTGTATTGAACCCAATATGCGCTCTGTCCACGCACGGTTGGCCCGTTTTTCCTGCTTTCGTCTCCGCCCACACTTTCAACCTTGATGACCTCAGCTCCCATTCTTGCGAACATGAGAGCACATCTTGGTCCAGCTTGATATCTGCCTAGGTCTAAAACTCTTATTCCCGCTAAGGGTGTGTTTCTAGTTTCATCCATAAAATTTGCTCCTGTTTAAGGCTTTCGGCCTTTTCTATCTATAAATGGTTTGAAGCCCTCCAACACAGGGATCGGGGATAATTTACCTGCCTGAGCATCTAATTCATTGTCATAGGTTTGTTTCCAGCCTTCGCCAACATTTTCGATAAGAAGTTCTTTGATTCCNTGGACCATCCGTTGGTCGTTACCTACGATAAGCTNGGCTAATTCTCTAGATTTGTTCATTAGTTCTGAGGACTCTACNAAATGATTCAGTAATCCAATCTGCAGTGACTCTGGTGCTTCGACGACTCGAGCAGTCAGCAGCAGTTCTTTGGCTTTTGGCCACCCTACTTGCATTGGTAGACTCCAGGTTGAATTGACCCGACCATACGCTGCGGCTAGGAACCTGAATTTGGTTTTTTCACATCCAACCCTTATGTCCAGACTAGATGCTAAAACGGCACCGCCTCCATATGCCAGTCCATTGATAGCTCCAATTGTAGGTTTAGTACATGATGCAATGTGCCATGCATACTTGGGCCTCTTTGGGTCGGGTTTTGGTGGGTTATCTTTTTCTGCATTTCTGGTCATTTCGTGAATGTCCGCCCCAGCTGTGAATGCTCTATCACCAGCTCCGGTAATAATAATCACACTTACGGCATCGTCTTTTTCAAAATCTGATATGGCGATATCTAGTTCCTTATACAGGGTAGTGCTTAGTGCGTTTAACACCTCTGGTCGGTTTAATGTCAGAGTGGCGATTCCGTTTGACTTTTCTACAAGCAGTGTTTCGTAGTTCACTTTAAGCTCCTGAATGACTGGTGAAGTTCGCATTATAGAAACGGGACTCCAAAAGGGTCAATATGAGTTAGATTTTAAATATCAAGCAAGTGATCTTTCATTTCTATCTTTTTGGTCTCATCAAATTTAATTCCCTCTGAGATCAATAGTTTTTCTTGCAGTAATTCACCATTCCCAAGGTTTCTTTTACTGACCGTTCCTTTGCTATTTATCACTCTGTGCCAGGGGACGTAATCTGGCATTGCTTCCGAATTAAGAGCGTATCCGACCACTTTTGGATTATTCACACCAATTTTTCTGGCAACTTGCCCGTACGTTGTGACTTTTCCAGGTGGCACCTGAGATACAAAGGCGTATATTTCCTGGAATGTTGATATCGGTTTGTTCATGAACTACATCTGTTTATTTTAAAACTATGATGATTATTTTATGTATATAATGCTACAAAAAACTAGACATTATTTATCAGGCTCTTTAGAGGAAAAATTATATGGCTAACGAAACATTTGCTCCGATTAATAAACCGGACGTTGATGAAATGGATGTAAAACCCAATCTCGACTTGATTGAATCCTATAGGAATTTTGATTGGGAGTCTATGTATGAAGAACTAGACTGGTTACCGGGTGGAGGCTTAAATAAGGCTCATGAATGTATAGATAGGCATGCCAATGGCCGAGATAGAGACAAAGTAGCAATGATATGGGAAGGTAAAAACGGAGAGAGAGAAGATTACACTTTTGGAGATATGAAGCGCTTAACTAATAAATTTGCGAATGTCCTTAAAAGCTTGGGAATACAAAAGGGTGATAGAGTCTTCATTTTTATGGATAGATTGCCGGAGTTGTATGTCGCCTTTTTTGGAGCTTTGAAGGTAGGAGCTGTAGTAGGCCCATTGTTCTCAGCATTTGGCCCAGAACCAGTTAGAGACCGAATGAAAGATAGTGGGGCAAAAGTGTTGGTCACGCAGCCTGACTTGCGAAGAAAAATCGTAGGTATAATTCCAGAGTTGTTTGAGTTACAGCATATTGTAATCGTCAATAAAGACAACAGAGATCCATCTCCNCTCGATACTCAAGATCTTTCCTATGATGAAGAAATGGGAAAGGCCTCTGCTGATTTNACCACCGTTGCGACCGGACAATATGACTATTCGATAATGCATTACACATCTGGCACAACAGGGAAGCCAAAAGGAGCNGTCCATCGGCACCAGGCAGTGGTTCAGCAGAAAGCTACGGGGAAATGGGCTCTTGATTTGCATGAGAATGACATTTATTGGTGTACAGCGGACCCTGGATGGGTAACTGGNACATCCTATGGCATGCTGGCGCCATGGACCAATGGTGTCACTCAGTTNATATATGAGGGAGGATTTAGCGCTAGCAGGTGGTATGAACAAATACAAAAGCATAAGGTGACTGTTTGGTATACGGCTCCGACTGCCATTCGAATGCTAATGAAAGCGGGGGATGAAGTTCCAAAGAGATTTGATATGTCTACGCTTAGGTATATGTGCAGTGTAGGGGAGCCTCTGAACCCAGAGGCTGTAGTTTGGGGAGATCAGGTGTTTGGTATGCCATTTCATGATAATTGGTGGCAAACAGAAACCGGCGCCATTATGTGCGCAAATTACCCATCGATGCAAGTTAAGCCTGGATCAATGGGTAGGCCAATACCGGGTGTAGAGCTCGCTATAGTTGATGAGNATTTCAATCCTGTTGAGGATGGGCAGGATGGGTTGCTTGTAGTTAAACCAGGTTGGCCGTCTATGTTCCATGCGTACTGGAACAATTCTGAAATGTACAATTCCCGATTTAGAAGAGGTTGGTATATTACTGGCGATACGGCGAGAAAAGACAGCGACGGATATTATTGGTTTGTTGGGAGAGCTGACGATGTGATTAACACGGCAGGACATCTTGTGGGTCCATTTGAAGTTGAAAGCGCGTTAATTGAACATCCTGCTGTAGCNGAAGCCGGAGTGATCGGTAAGCCTGATCCGATTGCCATGGAGATAGTCAAAGCGTTTGTATCATTGAAAGACGGCTACGAAGAGTCAACAAAATTGAGAAATGAAATTATGCGGTTTGCCCGCGAAAAATTGTCCGCAGCTGTCGCCCCGCGTGAGATAGATTTCATTCCATCTTTACCTAAAACAAGAAGTGGCAAGATCATGAGACGTCTCCTTAAAGCAAGAGAACTAGGTTTGCCAGAAGGTGACACTTCTACTTTGGAAGATGATTAGTTTTTATGCGTGATATATAGATTTATGGAGGACTTTTCATTAAGGTAGTATTACTTCAGAAAAGCCTCCATATCGCCCGAATATTTGTTAAGCCATGCTAAGTTTAATTTTATTCTTTCTTTAGCTTGTTCAATCGTTCTTTGAGCCGCCGGTGCGGGGTTGTTTGAGAAAAAACTTTCAACTTCCTCTAATCTCTCAGCTGTGGAAAACCCTGACACAAGAGATACTAATCTCATTAGTGCAAATCCCCCATCCCCGTATCGCCTATCGAGTTCTGTCCAGTTTTCTCGAACAAAATCCCATGCTAATGATCTGCCTTTTGATGATGTTGCAACACTTACTATAACGCGTATGGTATCTTGTGCTCTTATAGCGTCTGTTAGTGACCTGTTTAGTGTCTCTTTAAGTAAGTTTTCATTAGAGAAACTTGATAAAGCTCCATGGAACCGAACTTTTTCTTCCTGTAAATCAGCTTTCTTTTCAAGGTTCCACATCAATTCATATAGGTCTTCATCACCTTCTTGCGCTGCTAGAGTAAATACNACAGACCTGATGTCTGGATGAATTGCCTCTGAGTCATTAACATACAAGGAGAATTTTTTTGACGCNTCGTTGAGTGTTTGTGTGTCTCCATAATGTCCGAGGTTTGATAGAGCAGTGCTTCGGAATAAAGCGTCTAGATGTCCCTCTTCATGTGATTTGTCCCAACCTGCTTTTTTGCCGGGTGATTCAAAAATTCTCAAACAAAAATTTTGATATTGTTTATGATAAGGCTGTTCATGAATTAGGTTATCTAAGCCTCGCAAGCTGGTGGCTAGATCTGAGAGGACTGGAGCATCAGTTTCATTTGAATANGACTCAGCNAAGCTTAAGAAAGTCTTTGGGCTGGTATATCCAGCTTTACACAAAGCATAGGCGTCACCTTGGAGTCCAAGACGATCTTTCGCGCCTAGTTCTTTGTTCCTAACAGCCGTCTCTAGTCTTGACAGATCTTCAGTGGCGTATCTAACTCTGTAAAATCCTGTCTGTTCTGGATTCACTTTATACCAATCATTCGAATTGTCAGAGATCTGAATGGTACTGTTAGCTGTATCCATGAGTGTGGTGGCTATGTGGTTTTCCTTTCCAGTGCTTATTTTCACAGGTATATGCCAAACAGTTGTGTCTTTATGCGGGGCTGAATTTATGTGCTCGAATAAAAACCTGCTTTGTGATAAGGATAGTTTTGAATTTTTCTTTGATATGTCTAGGACTGGAAATCCTGTTTGTTGTACCCATGAATTCATAACTTCAGATACCGGTTTGCCTGAGGCCTCTCCCAAAGCTTCCCAAAGATCTTGAGTTTCAGCATTTGCATACGAATGCTTATTAAGGTAATTCCTTATTCCANTTCTGAAAGATTCTTCGCCTATGTAATCTTCTAGCATNCTTAANACNGAACCGCCTTTACTGTAACTAATCGCATCAAAAAGTTGGCCTATTTCTGCTGGGTTATTCACTTCTTGTTCAATGGGATGTGAGTTTGCTAAGCCATCCAAAGAGAATGCGGAAGCGGTGTCAGCTGTTAAAAATTGTGTCCACATATCCCATTCTGGGTGAATTGAATCAACAGCTTTATCTCCCATCCAAGAGGCGAAACTTTCATTTAACCAGAGGTCATTCCACCACTTCATAGTTACAAGGTCTCCGAACCACATATGTGCCATCTCATGGGAAATGATTGAAGCAACTATTTGTTTGGTCCCCGCTGAACTATTGACAGGGTCAACTAGTAGCGCAACTTCCCTATACGTGATCGCGCCCCAGTTTTCCATCGCACCGGCAGCGAAATCAGGTATTGCTAAGTGGTCTAATTTTGGTAGTGGAAACTTGATGCCAAAGTAATCATTATAGAAATCCAAAAGATCTAAAGATGTTTGTAATGCATATTCACCTTTACATTCATTTCCTGAAGTGGCCCANACTCTCATCAATGTNCCGTGTTTGGATTTTTTTTCTACACATTTTAAGTCACCAACAATGAAGGCCAGTAGATAAGTAGACATTATGGGTGTTTCTTCAAAAGTAACTGTTTTTGTTTCTGAATCATCATCTGAAATGGTAACAATTGGCATATTAGAAACAGCGGCCAATTTTTTGTCGATTTTAAGGGACACTTTAAAGGTAGCTTTCCTCTCTGGTTCATCCCAACAGGGGAAGGCTCTGCGTGCATCAGTTGATTCGAATTGTGTGGCCGCAAGGAACTTTGTTTCTCCATTGACGTCCGTATACTGACTTCTATAGAAACCTAAAAGCCGGTCGTTTAACTCTCCTGAAAAGGATATGTTGACGGTAGCTTTACCAGGATCGTAACGTTTCCCGAGGTTTATTGTTATAGTTTCGTCATCATCACTTTGAAGCGATCCACCGACAATAATGTCATCATCTATTTGGACGGATGAGGAATGTATGGTTAGCTCAGCAGCATTAAGGGTTATTTCATCAGTGGCATTCTTAAGTTCAACAAAAATTTGAACCTCACCATCAAATGTGAAAGTGTTTAAATCCGGCTCTAACGATAAATCGTACGTAAGAGGAATCACATTTTCGGGTAATGTTTTTCTTGCATTATTAGTCATAATTTAATTGCCTTTTTGGTGATTTGAATTAGGGTTCTAAGATCCCGTCCAATTGGGTTTCCTTTTTTCAGAAAAAGCTAAAGGGCCTTCTCTTCTGTCATTTGATACAAGGAAGTTATTTTCTTCTGAATATTTTCTTTCTAATGCATTTTTGAAGGGCCATCCTAGGCCTTCATAAGCCATTTGTTTGGAGGCACGTACTGAAATTGGTGCACATTCTAGTATTTCATTAGCCCATCGATTGGCCGCAGGCATGAGTTGATCTAAAGGAACTATTTCGTTTACCAACCCGATTTCATACGCTTCCTGGGCAGATATTCTCCTAGCTGTTAGCATCATACCTAAAGCTCTTTTTAATGGAATATGACGTGGTAACCTATGAACTCCACCCGCCCCAGCAATAAGTCCAACCCTCGGTTCCGGTAGACCAACTTCAGCATGGTCAGCAATAATTATTATGTCGCAAGCCATAGCTAATTCAAGCCCTCCACCCAAAGCATATCCGTTCACCGCGGCAATAATTGGTTTGTAGCAGTTGTATGCTGTATTAGTGGTTATTCCACCAAGAGGAGCTGTTATGGAATGACTTTGCCGCTCATGCCAATTTTCTGCTGTGTACCGTAAGTCGTTTCCCGCACTAAATGCCCTGTCCCCTGTTCCGGTTACTATAGCCACCCAAACATTGGGATCGTCTCTAAAATCGTTGAAAGCCTCTAACATTTCTTGGTTTGCAGGAGGGTGGAGAGCATTTAACCTTTCAGGGCGATTTATGGTGATATATGCGATTCGATCTTTTTTTTGATACTTTATAAATTCAAATGTCATGATTCTGAACCTTTCAATTCGTGTTAGGGTCCTGGTATTGTTAGTCAGATAGTGTATTGTCTCCATNATGACCGNCCCAAACAGTATATCCAAATGCATTCTAGGTCGTCACTCAATTCAGGTTGTATTTTTCNATTAGTATGTATTGTAATAANTTTGGATTGNTCAACGTGTAGAATTACGCAATAATTTGNTGTTTTATCAACTATATACNCTAGACAANTTNAAANAATANTGAGGNTTATTNATGAGAGTTTCAACNGGGTTTCAAGGGTATTCNATTTCGGATATACGNNAANCCGCAGTAGACGCAGAATCTGTGGGNTATGATACTTTCACTTCTAGTGAAACNNGCCACAATCCGTATTTGCCNTTAGTGTCAGTCGCTGANCATACNGAAAAAATNGGNCTNCAGACATCTATAGCTTTGGCATTTGCCAGAAGCCCAATGGATACNGCTTATCTNGCATGGGATTTNCAGAATCTGTCTGATGGAAGATTTACTCTTGGGTTGGGNAGTCAAGTNANNGGNCACATNATTCGNAGGTTTTCTATGCCATGGTCTGCCCCTGCTCCTAGAATGAGAGAATATNTNTTGGCTTTGAGGCATATTTGGGATAGTTGGCAAAATGNGACCAAATTGGATTTTACNGGCGATGTTTATACTTTCAACNTGATGTCACCCTTCTTTAATCCGGGGCCAATTGAACATCCGGAGATTAAAATNTCNATTGCAGCGGTTAATCCCAANATGNTGGCGGTAGCTGGNGAGGTATGTGACGGCGTNATTCTNCATTCATTNAACACTCCAACTTACACAAAAGAAGTGATTATTCCCAGTATACAAAAGGGNGCTTTAAGAAGNGGNCGNNCAATAGAAGANATAGATGTGAGNGGAGGAGGTTTTATTGTCACTGGGNATGATGAACAAGAGATAGAAGAGAATAAATTAAAAACTAAAAATCAAATAGCGTTTTATGCTTCTACAAGAAGTTATAAGGATGTGATGGAGNCCCATGGTTGGCATGATGTACATGAAAANCTNTACAGGATGTCTGTTAATGGGGAGTGGTCTGAAATGGGTAGTCACATAANTGACGAGATGTTNGATAATTTCNCTGTGGTAGGTACCTACGATCAAATTGNACCGAAAATCAAGGAAACATATGGAGCATTCGCCGATTCAATAAACTTTTCTATGGGAAGTTATTCTCACGAAGATAAGGAAATTTTTCGAAATGTCATTTCTCACATTCAAAAGGACTGAATGTGTTAGTTAATTTGAAATAGATTTTTTCTTTTTGATAGCTTCTGTGATTTTGTTTACCGCTTGGTCTAGATCGTCGTCTGGGTTTTCAATTACAAAGTCGAACCATTTTGATTCTTTCATTTCGGATTTTGCTGTGGCGAGTCTCAACGCAAGTGCCTCTTTAGATTCGGTCATTCTGAAGCGCAGACGCTTTTCCAAAGAGACCATACTGGGAGGTGTCAAGAATATGAATAATCCATTTGGTTCTTGTTCCTTTATTGTCTTTGCTCCTTGAACATCTATTTTGATTACAACATCTCTACCGTCCGCAAGAGATTGTGTTACCTGCTCTTTGGGAACGCCATAGTAGTTATTGTAGACTTTCGCTGATTCTAGGAACTCGTTATTTTGCAATTTTTTTGTAAATTCAACTTTGCTTAGGAATATGTAGTCTCTTCCTTCTAGTTCTCCAATCCGTTTTGGCCTTGTTGTTGCTGTTACAGTGAAATGGAAATCAGGAGAATACGACTTCATTCTCTCAAGAACTGCGTCTTTGCCAACTCCAGAAGGTCCGGAGATGACCACTAGAATGGGAGGAGAAATATTTCGAGGAGATGTGTTCACTGATTATTAATTAGAATTCTGAAATTTTTTGATAGTTTCCCAAAATTCAGGGTATGAAACACTGGCATCCTCAGAATTTTCCACAATCGTGTCACCAGNTACTAACAACCCTGCAATTCCGTTGGTCATGGCAATTCTGTGATCTCCATGGCTACCGACGGTAGTTCCGCTTAGGATATTTCCGCCTTTAATAATCATTCCATCCTTAGTTTCATTAATATTGGCCCCGAATTGTTTTAGACTTTCTACGGTTGCAGATATTCTATCCGATTCTTTTACTCTCAATTCCTCAGCATCTTTGATGATAGTAGTTCCTTTAGCAAAACAGGCGGCGAGGGAAAGAATTGGCAATTCATCAACGACTCTGGGTATGATTTCTCCAGAGATTTCGACGCCCCTTAAGTCACTGGTTTTCACAATTAGGTCGGCTACAGGTTCTCCGCCTTCAAAACGTGAATTTTCTGTCACTATGTCAGCTTCCATTTTTCTGAGTATTTCAATTATTCCTGTTCTGGTCGGGTTCATGCCTATCCCTGTTAATTTGATGGTGGCGTTTGGGTGACAGCAACCAGCAACAATCCAGAAAGCAGATCCACTTGTGTCACTTGGTATAGATATGTTGATTGGCTGTAGTTCTTTCACATTCGATCTTAAAGCTATCTGAAGCCCATCGACTTCTAGTTCTATCCCCATTGAAGCCAACATCCTCTCTGTATGGTCTCTAGATGCGGAGGGCTGCTTAATAATGGTATCGCCTTCTGCGTACAATCCGGCAATTAAGAGACAAGATTTTAATTGTGCGCTTGCTACAGGCATATCATATGTTATGCCTTGCAGCTTGCTTCCTCTGAATGATAGAGGAGCCAGAGATTTGTCACCTCTGCCATCAATGATGGCGCCCATTTTTTCTAAAGGTTCTGTAATCCGCCTCATAGGACGGCCTCGTAGTGATTTGTCACCTGTCAAGACACTAAAAAAATCTTGACCTGATAACAACCCAGAAATTAATCTCATAGTAGTTCCACTATTTCCTGCGTAGAGAATGTTGGTTGGTTCAGTTAGACCATTAAGTCCGTTACCTTCAATCTCAAAACAGTCTTGACTGAGACATATCTCACAGTTTTCGTGTTTGGTTATTTTTACCCCAAGCCCGCTTAGGCATCCCAACATAGATGTCCGGTCGTCTCCAACACAAAAATTTGATATGTGAGATGATCCGTTTGACAATGAATTTAACAGCGCGGCTCTATGAGATATTGATTTGTCTCCCGGCGGACGAACTGTGCCGTATAATCGTTTCGGGGCTGATATTTGTTGCACTGCCATTTAATTTATCTGTCCCTTGGATATTGCCAACTATTTCTTTTATTCTCATCACCTAATCTATTCAGCCTTTGAGCTAATTTGTCTCCTAGAAGTGCTGAAGTCATTGACATGCCGGCGGTTGGCATTTCAACCGCATTTGATTCCGTATTAATTGAGTTTGTTTCCCACCTAGCACGCTGCTCCCAGGCATTTATAAAAGACTCAAGCAGTTCGTCTGATTCGGATTCTAATTCTGTGCGGATTTTGTGGAGGGCCATGATAGTTTGGTCTATCCAATGTACGAGTGGTGTAGACAAAGTGAGGCTTTGAGTTTCTAAGTCCACAGGATCTTGGTCAACCAGAGATGATTGTTCAGAGAAAGTGTATCCTGCGGTTTTATTCATTTCGTTCCAGGCGTCACTCCCTGTCGTAGCGTTAACAAAAGATGCTGATAAGATCACTGGAAGTTGTTCCATAGCAGCTGCGTAACTATCATGCTCGTCTACATCTATGTAATAGGGTTTAGCCCCAATTGCCTCTGTAAGACCAGTTAATATCTGCACTGAATTGTCATTAGGTTTGCCTGTGGTAGCGATGCAATAATGAGTATTCTTAAATATGTCGCCGTTGGCATTTTCTATGAGGGAAGGTGGGTTTTTTAGTATTGGTCTTCCAGCAATGTAATGTACATTGATGGGCAAATACTCTGATGCCCATGCTGCACAAAGTTTCTTAGACATACCTAAGTCTGTGACTACTGAGCCGTTAGGTAAATGTTCTCCGATAGTTTGTAAGTAATTACGAGTATCTTCAAGTGAGGCATCTATTACGATTAATTGAGCCCCTGATACTGCAGTTCCAAAGTTTTGTTCAACTGAGTCGAATGCTGCTAGTTTTTTTAAAGAATTCGAAATGGTTTTATCAGGAGTATAAGCAACGACTTCAGTTTTTTTTAACCTAATATTTTTTAATGCCTGCCCCAAAGAGGCTCCGACCACACCCATTCCAATTATAGCTATTTTATCCATTGTGATTGGTTTTCCTATTTAATAGTCGCTGGATTTTTCTATTACCAACGTGATAAGTATCTTGGGGTTCTCAATTATGGAGGGAGTAATATTTTAATAATATCCAAAATCATCTCTCCTACCTGGTTAAACAAGTAAGGGACGGTGACACCGTCCCTTACTCCGCGAGGTATTTGAATGGCTTCAGTATGCTCTAGTGCCCGCCGCAGCCACCGCCACCGCCGCCACATCCGCCGCCGCCGCCGCCGCATCCGCCGCCGCCAGCCCCACAAGCGCATCCGCCGCCACAACCACCACCTACGTCCTCAATGTTGGGGTTAGATATAACAAATCCACTTCTCATCAAACCGTCTACGTAGTCAATTTCAGCTCCATCTAATAGTGGCGCACTCTCACCGTCTACGACGACTTTCACATTAAAACTCTCAATTATGATGTCGTCTTCTTTAGCTTCAGTTTCAACTCCTAAAACGTGTTGAAAGCCACCAGTAGGAGTAGGTGTAACCATAACTCTTAGCATCCCCCCATCCTCGCCTTGCTCATCCAAAACTTCTGACAGTTTCTGTGCTGCCAGTTCAGAAACTTGGATCAAACTTGTCGTTGCCACTTTTATCTCCTTAACCATCACTTAATGTCTGAAATCGCCGGCTGTCTGTGTCAGCTCATTACACCAGTACCAATACTGAGAGGAGCTTCCATACCGGTCAAAGGCTAGCATTGTGAGAAGATACTGGTCAAGCCATTAATGGGTTCCGTTCATTTATTGTGCGCAGGAATATTTGTATATTTTGTCTGTTTCTAGCTACGATCTTGAAAAAGCAGAAATAACGATATAAAATTTAAATCCCTTGGTAGTACAAGCGATACGGAACCACCCGTTCCCATCCCGAACACGGTAGTGAAACGTTTCAGCACTGACGATACTCCGCTGGCAACGGCGTGGGAAAATAGGCCGCTGCCAGGGGGCTTTTTTATTCTGCCTGTTCAATTTTACCCGGTTGATTATGAATGGTGGAAAGTTGATTTTAAGTAGAAATGGAGATATCAGGGCTTATTTAAGTCGCTCCGTGCTTTACCTTAGGGTGTAGACTTACTTATAATCTGAATGGTCAGTAGTTCTGACGAATAATCTTGATTGGTGATGGTTTAAATTAGGAATGACACAAAACACACAAGACGACTCCCCCCAAAACATGCAACAGATCCTCGATCAAATGGAGTTTGAAACTCTAAGGAGAGGTGAGATTGTCGAGGGGACCATTATGAGAGCCGATACCGATGGTATATTTTTGGATATCGGGCACAAAGAAGAAGGGTTCATTCCGCCCAATGAGATGCGAACAATAAGCGGAGAAGAGTTGTTGTCGTTTGAAGAAGGGGACCCCTTAATTGCATTTATATTAAGGCCAGATTCTCAAGATGGACCTATATTGTCGGTGGATAGGGCTAGAGGCGAGGAAGGGT
>PBDQ01000031.1 GCA_002717465.1 Chloroflexota bacterium | reverse complement strand
GAAGGTGTTGAGGAATCTACAGAGAGGTATTTATGCTGTAAATTCGCCTTCCTTAGAACTCACTTCGGATATTCTCGAGGAATTGAAGCGATTAATGCGGATGTATTTTGAGTATACAGCGGAGAAAAATTTAAAAACTATTGGCTTTATGGATCAGGTTACTAATTTGGATAAGAGTCAGAGATAATCTCACCAATTAGTCGGTGAGATTGTCTCCTTAACTTACTGTTAATAAATTCTGTACTTGTGATATCTCTGCCAGTCTGTATTCTTCCGTCCAGGCTGCCCCGCAATCATTGCAAGCAATGTTTTTAAAGATGCATTTGTCTGCACCGTTATCTGCTTCGAGGTACAATCCCATAATGGGATTAACGGGGAATATTTTGGTGTTTGTACTATTACAGTTTAAGCATTTATTTATTTTGTTACTCCTAAAATAAATTAATTGAGTCTGAATGTTGGATTCAGTCCGTATATTTCATGTGCTTCAACATAAGGCTCGTAAGCTTCCTCAAAAATATTGTTAGACAAGTGTTCTGATAATTTCCTTTCATCTACGTCAAAAAGAGCAATAAATGCGGATCTTTCACCGATTTTTCCAGTTTTTGTTTTTTCAGCATCGCAAAAATTGGATCTCGATAATGGGTCAGAATTGAAGAAATCCTCCCAGTTTTCATAGGAGCTTTTCAATCGGGCAATTACATACATGTCCATAGTTACTCCCTTTGTTTGTTGATGTTGTTTAGATCTGTTTTGAAGCATATCGCCACTGTTGTTTAAACTCAGGTTGAGGTCTAGCGACGATCTCATCAAAATTTCTAGATATATGTTCCTCTATCGTGGCGTTTTGAAATTCGTTTGTTCTGTACATATGAACTATCAATTGAACGATCAGAAAAAACGGAAAAAAACTTAGTATGTACAAAGGATCCATTGCTAAACCTCCTGTTGGATTTAAATGTTCATATTAAGAATAGTATTATAAATAAGAATGGTCAATACTGAATAACATTGCATATATAAATACTATTATTGCAACTGTTATCCATTTACTTTTATTTGTTAAAATTAATCCTGCTTTAAGAATGCCCCTATAGCTCAGGAGGATAGAGCACCGGTTTCCTAAACCGGGTGCACAGGTTCGAGTCCTGTTAGGGGCACCAGGGTTCTAGGCACGGATTCTGATAAATATACGGAAAGTTCCGGTTCTCATTTCGAGAAAGGGTCACAGATTGNTCATGAAATTCTTCTGACTTCTTGCCGATTGTCTCGTCTATCTTCTGTGCTGCGGTTTCTTCAATGTCTGGTATGACATAGGAATATGTGTCTATTGTGTGAGGTTGATCGATGAATGACCNAGTGCTTGTTGTATAACGGTAGGATGAAACTTCTCACTCAATAACGATGTTGCGAATGCATGTCTAAGTCCATACATCGGGCCATATGGAAGTTTAGCTTTGGAGACAATACAGCGAAAGAATGGGAGTGAAACACATGGCCCCCTCGATAATTGAGTTGCGACGGAGGTCACATATGAATAAAGCTGCGTATAACCATGACATGAAAATGAAGTAGTGACGCTGACACTTTCACTTTCTTCTAAAACCCAGTTTTTCAGATAGATTGTATAGCTGCGATCGAAGGCCCGCTTTGGTTGTAAGNGTACTGNTATAAGACAGGGTCAGCAATTTGCTGACCCTGTCTTATANCATAGGCGATTGGGTATTAATCAGGATGTTGCTGTTTTCCTAATCATTTTGCCTTAAAAGGCNTACTCCCAACCAGACAAACGAGGCAACTACCGCGAGAAATCCGATAATTATGATCGGGTTCTCATAGTCTATTAAGGAAACTGCGGTTGTGAATATGCCAGTGATAATCATCAGGCCACCAACAAGTGGGGTGAAATTCTTTTGCTGTAATATCCCGACACCGATCAAACCTATCCCTACCATTGTTATAGCGGTGGATATTGCTCCAAATGCTTGGCTGCTCGCCAACATGGACGAAGCGATAGACATGTTTCCTTCATGGCTAGCTTCAGCAGTAGCTAGAGTGAATGCGACCTCACCAAGTTGTGCCGCCGAACCAATTATTACCAGGAAGAAACCGAAACCTGCCATCAGATGCCCTGATCCTCCTTCCATGGAGTTTTTGATGCGATTTAATCCGCCCAGTGCTATCAAAAATAGTATTGTGACCAAGGGAAATAAGTATTTTACAGCTTCATTATTATCACCAAGGGCTATCATGAATTTTTCTGGGTCATCTGGGCCGGCTTTCAATAAAACTGCGCCGATGAATATCCAGCCCAGGATTGCAATCACCGGTGCAATTATCATCGACAAACCTGTTACNTTACGAGTGTTCATATTAACCTCCTTTGTATTTTCAGAGGAGTATAGACGACGGTGTTAAAGCTTAATACTGAAATTAGGGCCTTATTTTTGAAGTTTTAGACGACCTTGTGCTATTGCTTGCTGAATTGTGCGTGTTCTGCTGCTTACCCCAGGTCATTTTCGAGTCCTGTTAGGGACACCAATCTTGTAGGCATGATTTTACGAATTATTGTGTTGCTCTAAGATTCCGGCACAATTTTTAAGAAATGAGCATGTTCAGAAATGTAATTCTCTGGCGGTGCCCAACCTTCTGGAGGTTCATCATCCGGATCACCAGTTCTCAAGAATTCATTATAGGAATCATAGAATTCTTGCTTGTTCATCCCTACATGCTTTTCGAAGGATCCCCAAAATCCCAAGTCNTAGTAGTCTTGAGGTATGTCAATCCACACTGTTTTATAAGAAGTTAGATAGCCTAAATAAGCAGAGGCCATGAAAGTTGCGCTGCAACCGGTATAGGTAT
The DNA here is from genome assembly GCA_002717465.1 of Chloroflexota bacterium. Taxonomy (GTDB): domain Bacteria; phylum Chloroflexota; class Dehalococcoidia; order Lucifugimonadales; family UBA826. Next base: position 13,665 of record PBDQ01000031.1, on the reverse strand, counting down.
CGTATGTTTCATCTAGGCTGGACATATACCAGTCTGGCGTACATTTTTCAGAGTCACCATATCCCATTATGTTGCGGCGATTCTCTTTAAATACTCTGGAATCTGCTACTGTGGCTATATTGGTGTCTAGAGCTTCATCTAACGTAAGCCCCATTAGTCCTGGCAAAGATTGCCAATTCTCCCTGTACCACGCATTTTGGAACGCAACCGCCGCACCTTCGATCCACCATGTTGGCGCCTGGACTGTGGTTTCCGGGTTCTTTCTGTCTTGCTGATAATCCAATCCACGATCTAAGGCGTGCACTCTTTGATAATGATGGAANTATTCATGTCCCAGGTGAAGAGCCATTTTTATGTAGGGATAATATGAAGGTTCTCCGGGACTTCCCCAAGGTGATTCAATGAAAGCTAGGTTTTCTAAGCAGACGCTGTAGGGGTTTGTTGTTGAAGTTCGAGTTCCGCCAGGATTGGCACCACCCAGGCAAGATTGTCTTTCAATTAATTTCTGAATGGTCCACTTGTCATTGGGTCTTAACTCTGTCATTCGGTCAAGGACAGGTTTCGCGTCTTCCTCAGTCCCATTCTTGTTGTAAGCAAAATAAATGTAATTTGGATATCCTCCCAATACACTGTTCAAATTTTCTTGAATTTCAATAAATCTCTGTCGGTATTTATCAGGAATGTCCGAGCTTGCTACGTATTCCTGTCTTGCCTCCTCAATTGTTCCGACAACGGGAACGTTGTATCCCATGCTNACTAATTTTTGCTTTGCAGATTGTTCAGGTATTGCTGTTGGTCCTGGTGTTGGCACTTTAGTTGGGGTATCTGTAGGAGACGTTTGAGTTTGTGTGGGCCGGCGCTCAATCTTCTGAATGGCTTTAATGGCTTGGTTCTCCAAGAGATTAGCCAACTCCACCCAGATAGGTTCAGGCATGTCTCCTAGTAGATCAGAGTTTTCTGCGTACCGAGTCCATTGATCATCTTCCGGTATTCCCAAGGCCTCACGCATATTATCTCGACTCTGCATCCAATCCGACCCGGAATGGTGTATTGCAGAAAGCGCCATCAAGTCCCATTCGCTCAACCAAGGGGTTTGGGCATGGCCATAGCACATACTGCAATTCTCTAGATTCCAATGGAAAAGCCCCAGAGCATGCCCCAGTTCGTGGGTTAAAGTGTGCCGATTAATACGTTGATCTGAAATTCTGACCCAGATGGAACCAGAACCTCTGAACATTAATGAACCGGAGAGTGAACCTGAAGGGAGACCATTTCCTTTGCAGTTTTTATCGTCACGAGTTATTAGTTCTGTGCAATTAACGAAATGTATAGGTAATGTGACATCATCAATGGAATTAGCATAACTAATATCTAGATCTGGTGCGATAACAGCTAGTATTTCCAGAAGGTCTCGTACGGTTTCATAATCTTCAAGTCCCACGTCCCCGTGAAAACCTATTCTAATCGGTTTCTCTAATTTGCGGACATCCATTATCTCCCAATTCCCATTCCAGTCCCCCATGGAAGTTGCGAGGAATATAGACTGAGCATTGGGTTTTGGGATATTTGGAAGGTGTTCAGCGTATCTTTGCAAATTAGGTTGGGCATTATCTGGGAGAGATAAAAGAGGACTTGGATAGTAGTCATCACTCCTTGTAAAAGCCTCATATAACTCCTGTTGGCAATTGCGCCCATCTATTGTTGAACCTACCAGCACAATCTTGATATCCATTCGATATGCAGTTTTTGCTTTTGGTATTGCTATTTGTTGTTCGCTTTTAGATATGTCCAATGTCTGCTGAGAATATTCATGCAGGGCAAATCCTTCTGTTTCATTAAAGATAGGATGTTTAAACCCTCTGATTACAGGTGTGAACTCTATAGTCATATTTTCCATANCNTGGTTTTTGGGNGCTGACTCAGCAATAAAATCGATGAATCCATCTTGAATCTTGTATGAAAATGACCAGTCACATACCTTGACGGTTGTTGAAGTAGAAGTCGTTGGTATTTGAGTAGGTCTTGGTGTTGAAGTAGGTGCGACTTGAGTTGAGGAGACCGGAAGAGGTGTTTGAGTTGGTGTTGAAGTAGGAGACACCTGAGTTGGTGTGGATGTTGGAGGTATTGGAGTAGATGTGGAGGTTTNCGGTAATGTCGTAGGTACAGATGTTGGCGGTACAGGTGTTGGAGGTATTGGAGTGGTTGTAGAGGTTGGGGGAGATTTAACAATTGATTCTTTCTGAACTTCATTCGTTACATTAGGGTTGTCAGTTTCACCACTACAGGCGAAAACAGATAACGTTAATATGGAAGCTACGGTCAAAATAATTATAGATCGCATATTACTAACTCCTAATTACTACAGATATTCTAAAAATATCATAATTTCTGATGGCCATGATTTAAATCCAGTCTTGATATGTCTGCTTTTGATACTGGTATGGGCGAACAAGGTGCTGATGCCTCCATTGCACTTGCAATCGGTGAGGCTATATTTAGAGGGATGTTCATGTTAACGGGAGCTGCCAGCTTATTACTGGGGATAGCAATAGTTAGACAAAAAACCTGAACCAGATAGCTGGTGGGTTCACCNCATTATTTGGGGCATTATTACTGATTGCCTGGATTCTTCCTATAGAAAATGAAGCTTTTNGTATNGTAGGTTTCATTGGGNTTTAGNGCTGGCCTATCATGACAGNGGTACTCGGTATTCTCACGATTCTGCAGGCAANGTCAGATTAAGATNTTCTGATTNATGAACCCTGTAGGTATTTGATACATNNGGTATGGATCACTAAAGTCTTATTGACTTCAGTGANCCATATTTAGAAAGGGTTTTATTATTTATACTAACCCTTCTTCAGCGGTGACTTTAACTTCGTACAGTCTGTACACTAGTTTCCCTGTTTCCATATTGACTTGCCCAGAGATAACTCCCTGTATTCTGTTGATCCAACTGTATTTTTCGCTACCGGTTTGAAAAGTAGGGGCGGCTGCTAATGTCCCATTAGTTAAATCACCTCGTCCCGTATATTCAACATAAATGTATTCCCCGTCATCTGTTTTTAAAGTAAACCTGACGTCTAACGACAGAAGCGTTCCGTCTTGGCTTACAGTTCCCCAGTCGGCCGCATCTCTTATAGCCAAAGATGCATTGACCTTATCACCTGAGACAGTGACATCTTTCACTTCGATGACCAAACGGGTGCCATTAGCCCCATCTCCAACTTCTAATAATTCGCCTAATTGAACTTCTATTAAACCAGCTTCAACTAATTCCGCTGTTGCCATGAGACCCTCCAATTACTTTGTTGATTTCAGGACATTCTATAAGAATTTCATCAATTTAATAAGCAAGACAATTTGGCCGGAATGCAGTTATCGCTTTAGAAAGATGTATTATTCCCCTAAACCCATAGAAAAGCGTTGTTTTGAACTTATATTTAATCTTATTTGGATAAGGTATTAATTTGGATGGACCTGAATACAAAATGATGTGTGTGATCAAAGGAGCTTACTAAGATGGCTACTGGATTTTTGTGGCATGAGAAATATATGTGGCATGATACCGGGAGCGGTTCTGGTGTAAACATTGAACCTGGCGAACACTTTGAAAATCCTGAGACTAAAAGACGAATGAAAAATCTTATGGATTTGTCTGGAATGACAGACAAGCTGGTTAGGCTGGATCCACGCATGGCCACTGAAGACGAATTACGACGTTTTCACACAGATGAATATATACACTCCATACGGGAAAAGAGTGACGCACTTGGTGGTTTTGCTGGTCCGAACACTCCTTTTGGTAAAGGGTCATATGAGATCGCTAAATTGGCTGTTGGAGGCACTATTGTTGCTACGGAGGCTGTTCTCAGTGGAAACGTCGATAATGCGTATGCTCTTGTCCGGCCGCCAGGGCATCACGCCGAGCGAGATTTAGGAAGAGGGTTTTGTATTTTTGCCAATGTGGCGTTAGCTGCCATCCACGCCCGTGAAGTATGGCAAGTTGAGCGGATAGCGACTATAGACTGGGATGTTCATCATGGGAATGGGACACAGCAGGCGTTTTATGACGATCCAAATGTACTGACAATTTCCATCCACCAAGATGGTCTGTTCCCATCGGACTCCGGTAGAGTCTCTGAAAGAGGTGAAAAAGAAGGAGAAAATTTCAACATCAACATTCCTTTGCCTGCAGGTTCTGGACACGGTGCATATATAACTGCAATAGAACGAATAATAGTACCAGCGATAAGATCCTTTGAGCCGCAGTTGATACTTGTTCCGAGCGGGTTTGATGCGAGCGTTTATGACCCTTTAGGGCGGATGTTGTTGACTTCGGAATCTTTTAGAGAACTTACAAAAATTATGCTATCTCTAGCAAAGGATGTATGTAGCGGCAAAATAATTTTTTCTCATGAAGGCGGATATTCAAAGAGATATGTACCTTTTTGTGGGATTGCTACTATCGAGGCTTTGAGTGGCATAGACACTGGAATAATTGACCTTGGGGGCCGGGATGATTTGCCTGGCCAGGAGTTGATGCACCATCAAGAAATATTGATTGATGAGATTGCCAAATCCGTCGTGACACCCTTTCGATGAAGGTAGCTTCTCAATCTAGATGCTCACAGGGGGATATACAAGGCCAGCTAATTAAATTTGGAGTTTATCCAAAATTGGATTATGAGTATGACTAACGATGGTTTTAAATCCATTAAGGAAAATGATTTAGAAGCCGGACCTTATAGGTGGGTGGTTTTTTCTGCGTTCATCGTCAGTAATACGGCAGGTTTCCTAATAGCAAATACGATTGGCATCTTGCTCCCATCCATTAGCGAGGAGATATCTTTGTCACCTGGTGAACAAGGAATTCTTAGCTCAGCCCCGTTTTGGGCTAATCTGACATTAATGATTGTCATAAGTTGGTGGACTTCAAGATACCCACCTAAAATTCTCGTTTCAATAACTATAGTAATGGGGGCAATATTCTTGTTTATGCAAGGTTGGGCTCCTACATTTTTAGCACTATTTGTTGGCAGACTCTTGTTTGGCGCGACTATGATTGCCAGAGAGCCTGCTAGGTCGTTGCTTATAAAGCAATGGATTCCTCAAAGAGAAACCAATATGGCAGGAGGAATATCTAACCTGTTTTTTGGAGTAATAGTTAGTTCAGGGTTTTTATTGACTCCAAAGATACTTGAGTATTTTGATGGTGATTGGCGTCTCACAATGTATTCATTTGCCGTTTTTTTCTTATTAATTGGTTTGATGTGGCAGATATTAGGGAAGGAAAGAAAAAATGTACTAGCTGGTAGGTCTGATTTTGACGATGGAGTTGATGGCGGCTTTTCTTTGGTTACAAAGGCGTTTTCATACAAGGAAGTTTGGATAGCAGGGATGGGTTTTACTGGAGCGATGATGGCTTTTTTCTCATTCAATAGCTTTTTCCCAACCATGGCTCTGGAATACTACAATATTTCCTTGAGCAGTTCTGGATTTATAGTAGCAATGTACGTTTTGCCTGGTGGTGCTGCTGGGGTTGTTGTTGCCTATTATTTGAAAGGTGTTCGGGGTAGAGCGCCGATATTAGCAGTGGATGGAATAGTAATATCAGTCACATATTGCGCCATGACATTTACAGATTCTTATGTCTGGTTGGTTGGGTTGGCTATATTAAATGGAATTGGATGGGGGTTCTTTCCGATACTTTATATGGTTCCTTTTCATCTCAAAAATGTCCGCCCCAGGGAGATAGCGATAGCAGTTGCAGTGGTAATGTCATTAGCCCATTTAGGTTCTGCAGTAGGCCCAATGATAACTGGTTATATGCAGGAATATTTTGAAAGTTTGCAGTTGTCAGTCAGAATCATAGCTTTCTGTCCGATCACTTTAGTAATAGCAGCATTTTTATTAGGGCAGGGGGTACGTAAGAAATCTGGATGAATTATTTGAGCCAATCCACGCGGTCGGGACCAACGCGGATTGGCTCAAAATAATTTGTGATGAATTATATTAGTGTCTATTCGACTTCAAACTCCGAAACCATACCTAGAACAAAGTGAGGAGGCTGTTCTTCCCCAGGCACAGAAGTGTCAGGCAAGAAACATATTAGAGCGTATCGTCCTGATTCAAGCTCTGGTACGGCCATTTTTGCGCTAGCTCCAGGGATAACTGGAACCTTTACTCCCAAAAATCCGATAACTTCTGGATCGGGTCCGTCCGGTCCCATCGATTCCATCAACTCCATTAGCGGCCCCTCTTTCTTCAAATGCAATAGGACGGCTTCGTGTACCTGATTCCCTTTATTAACTATGTCAAAAGCAAATTTTCCACTTTTCAAATTGGCGTCTGAACCATCATACAAAAAAACCATTTCATTCAGTTCTAGAGGGACTAACTGAGTACCGGTTGGTATTTCATCGTCCCCTGCTGTGACGGAGTCTAGCTTCCAAACTCCATCCTCTTTAACAAGACCGGTTTGAAAACTCATCTTCATTACGTCTCCCGAGGGTGAGTAATCAGTCTGGGTAACCGTGATAGTACCGCTATCACCATCTAGTTTGAGGGAATCTTTTTTGGGGGGGTCCATCGTATCATCACCGATACACTCCTCAATATCAGCAGCACAGTCGGCTACTGTAGGGTATCCCCATAGGGAATTGAAGTTGTCCGTGACGTGTTTGATGTAATAATCATGATCTTCTTGGCTCCCGCCCGGCCCAACAATACTTGCCATTTTGGTAACTACTTCAAAGGCTTCATCTTCTTGGTTTGCGCAAGCGACAAAAGCCGATAAGCATCCAATTAACAAGGCGGTGAAAATAAATTTGTTCATGTATGACCTCTGTGGAGATAACTTATATATATTTGGTTATTATAATACTATAAATCCAATTGATAAAAATAAATAATAGGGAATAATAAAAAGATTAGCTTGTATATCATTCTGGGTGATATATCATCACATAAATACATCTTAATTTAGTTAGGTTATTCTTCTTAATTTGGGATTTCAGTCTTTTAGGCTTGGATGAACTATGTGGGTATCAATTTCACCAAAGACATGGTTTCAAAATTTTCCGCTACCCTTTCTATCCATTTACAGTTACTCTTTAAACAATGAACCTTAAACGGATCATGGATGTCTAAACGTAAAAGGTAAAAATGCGTCTTTTTAAACGTGGTTTTAATAAAAGAGGTTAAAGATGGAAGTAGAAAAGACTGGTGTGAAAATTATGGATATAGAAGTCGCCGATTTGAGAGTGCCGACTTCAGATACTTTATTAGGATCAGATCCTTTCCATTTAAAACCTAATTATTCTTGTGTTTACACCAAAATAAAACTTAGTAATGGAGTTCAAGGGAATTCAGTTTGTTTTACAGTGGGTGCAGGGAATGACTGGATAGCTTATGGGGTTAAAGACATATCCAAATTGTTAGAAAATTATTCTTTCGATGAGTTCATTGAAAATCCTGGGTCTACATACAAGTTTATAAATGATCATCATCAATTAAGGTGGCTTGCCGATGGGGTCAATAGAATGGCAATGGGCTGTATATTAAACTCTCTTTGGGATGCTTGGGCAAAAATTGAACAGAAACCTATGTGGAAACTATTGGTTGATTTGGAACCAGAAAAAGTTGTTGATTCCATTGACTGGAGATACATGGAAGATGCCTTAACTAGAGAGGAAGCATTAGAAATACTGAGAGAAAAAGAAACGGAACATGCATCTATCGAATCTGCGTTAAAGAATCGAGGACCTAAAGCTTATTCCACTGCCGGATGGTTAGGACTTACAGACGAAGAAATCGTTAAAACGATAAAAGACATGCAAGCAAATGGTTTTGATTGCTTCAAAATGAAAGTTGGACAAAACTTGGCTCATGATAAAGAAAGGTTGAAATTCATAAGGGAGGTCATAGGCAGTGAGTCTAGGTTGATGTTGGATTGCAACCAGGTATGGGGAGTAGATGAGGCAATAAATTATATGAATGAACTCTCAGAATATAATCCTGAATGGATTGAAGAACCAACAGCTAGAGATGATGTTCATGGACATTTAAAAATAGCAAAATCATTAGAACCTCTCGGAATTAAGGTTGCGACTGGTGAACAAGTGCCTTCACCAGTTGTGTTTAAGCAGTTGCTTCAGTCTGGAGCTATAGGCTACTGTCAAATTGATGCTACTCGGTTGGGAGGTGTTAACGATGTCATGGCGGTAATTCTACTGGCAAAAAAATACAATGTTCCTGTGTGTCCTCACGGTGGTGGAATAGGTCTCTGTAACATGATTATTCACTATGCGATGTGGGATCAAATAAAAGTTGCTAGTCATTCAGACAATCAAGTTGTTGAATATTTGGAATTTCTGCAAGAAGGAGTATTTAATTTTCCTGTTGATGTAAAAGACGGTCATTATGTCGCACCTCAGGCGCATGGCTGGGGACTAGAGATGGATCAAGAGTTTTTTGATGACCATATATATCCAACTGGGAAAATATGGAGAGAAAGGGTGCAATCAGGGAGCATAAAGTTCCTTCCATAGCTGAAGATTGAGTTAAATATCAGACTAAACACAAATCAAATGAATAATTTTAGGAACGCGTGTTTATTATGCAATTATGCTGACGTTAGATTAGGGATTTTGATTCCAGCAGCCCACACGTAGCCGTCTGGATCTTGGACTACCGTTTCTCTCCAACCGTGGGGTTTATCAGATGTCTCGGCAAAAATTACGCTTTTGTGTTTTCTTGCAAGCTTTTCTACTTTATCTGGATTTATTCCTAACACCCTTAGTTCTACACCTAAACCCCTTTCATTGTTGTTGCCCAGAGAGTCTGTCCATGGATGGTTTTCAAAGGTGTGGTCCGCATGGAGCATAAATTCTAATCCGTGTAGATTTACTGCAGCGAAATCTTCGTCTCTGTATTTGATTTCAGCTTCAAAAACTTCCGAGTAAAATTTGCACGATAACTCGATATTCTTAACAAGTAGATTTATCGAAAATGTTGGTAATGTGTGACCGTACTCCGACGCACTCATCCAAGGATCACCTTTTCGTTTTTTCATAATTAAGCCTTCTAATTGCTATGGGCCAATAAAATTTATTGGTGTCTTGAAATACAGTTTATAGATTTAGAGTACATTATTAAAATTATCTAAAAGCTAGGTTTGACTGGGTAAGGCGTGAGTTGAAGTTCATGTGTCCAGCAGGATTTGTCCTGGGTATGCAGGTAATAAAATGCCTCAGCTATTTTAACTGGGTTGATAATCAATTCAGGGTTTTGCTGGGATTTAGGTATGGCTCTGGTTCCAGGGGAATCTATGGTGCCGTCAATAACAACATTGGCTACGTGAACTCCAAATTCAGAATACTCCTCGGTTAATACTTGTGAGAGTGTCCTCATCATAACCCGGGGATAATACAGGGACTGACCTGTCATACGTTTCTTACCCCTTAGTGAATTGGCATTGTTTGAAATCAAGAAAGAACCATAACCACGCTTTCTCATAGAAGGCATCACTTCTTTAGCCACCAGAAAAGGACCCGTTACCGATATGTGTTGTGCTGTTTCAAGCATGTCTAATGGAATGTGTTCCAATAATTCTTTTTCAGGAGGCAAATCTCTTCCTTCTATATAGCCAGCATTGTAGATCAGAACGTCCGGTTCTCCGGCTTGCTCCCGTATTTCCAAGAAGGCATTTGATATGGAATTTGAAGAACTTAAATCCAGTTCTACAATCGTACTATCACCATTCTGCTCAGAAATCGCTTCCTGAAGTTTGATCGCATTTTTTGTTGTTCGTGTAGTGAGCACTACAAAAAAACCTTCTTGAGCAAATTTCTGTGCTATTGCTCCACCCACTCCCCATCTGATACCAACTGGTAACTCACTATCATCCACATCATTCCCGTGTACCAGGCGGGTGTTCCTACCGTCAGATTGCCATTTCGATGTAGCACCTATCACAACTGCTACCGGCTTATTACTTGAATTCATTATTCACCTCTTTCGTAGTATCGCTTAAAAATAGTTTGGGGTAGTGAATATCTGTTTGTAAGGTAAATCTCCCAAGGTGAAGAATAATAAAGATAATATTTGAGTTCATTTACGGTATTCGCTTGCTACATGTCGATTCGTCAACCGTGGGGTACCAAATATCTTCTCTCTTAGAGGACCCGGAGAATATTCACTTTGAACTAGCCCTTTTTGTTGTAGTATTGGGACGACACCATCTATGAAATCTGAAAATGACCCCGGTGTCACAGAATAAACTAGATTGAATCCATCGACGCCCAGTTGTTGCCATTTTTGTAAAGCGTCTGCAATTTGCTCTGGTGCTCCAGTTAGAAATTGACCTGCAAGTCTGGTTCGGAAAAGATCTCTGAAGGTTTTCTTCTGATCACTAGAAGATTTGATCATACTTTGAACAAAACCTCTCATGTATTTAGGGTCCATGCTATCGAGAGGCTGATCTAGGTCACCTGCCTCCATATCGATTCCCATACTACCGCTGAAATGAGCAAGTGCCCCTTCCTCACTGAATTGTTCTATGTATTCAGCTTCCTTTGCCTTTGCTTCAGATTCTGTCGAACCTACTACGGGGGTAATACCCTGGAAAAATAAAATGTCGTCCGGATTTCGACCTAGTAGCCTTGCCTGGTTTCTGATATCTTCAATCACGTTGCCAGGTCCTTGCAACATTTCTTTTGATTCAAGAATAAATATGCATTCAGCATGTTTTGCTGCGAAGCTCCTTCCACGTGTTGAAGACCCTGCCTGAAATAATAACGGCGTGCGTTGAGGTGATGGTTCTGACAAATGAGGCCCTGCTACATCAAAATGTTTACCTACATGGTTAATTTTATGGATTTTCGCTGGATCGGCATAAATACCACGTTTCCTGTCAGCCAAAACCGCATCGTCTTCCCAGCTTCCCTCCCACAACTTGTAGGTCACCTCCAAATATTCGTCTGCTAAGTCATAACGTTTATTGTGCTCCGGGAGGCCTCCCAGTCCGTAATTAAAGCCTGCATTTCGCAGGTAGCTGGTAACAATATTCCATGCGATGCGACCTTTGGTTAAATGATCCAAGGTGGACATCTGTCTTGCAAAAGTAAATGGATGAGCCTGGTAAACAGAGCTTGTGTATGCGAACCCAATATTTTCAGTTGCATGTGCCATAGCTGATACCAGCATAGATGGGTCATTTGCTGGAACTTGCATTCCCTCAATTATTGATGTCTCCGGGCCACCTTTATAATTGTCATATACCCCTACAACATCAGCCAAAAACAATGCGTCAAAACATCCTTTTTCAAGGATTTGAGCTAGCTCTATCCAGGGATCAATCTGGGTATATTCGAGTTGCCTTGTATCTTCCCTAACCCACAGCCCGTGTTGGTGATGCGAAACACAATTCATTGAGAAAGCATTCAAGAGGATACGTTTATTTGGTGTAGGTGACATAAACCTCAACACAAAAGTTAAATTTATTTGTTCGGTACAGTTTTCTGCAAGGTAACATCCATTGGATAGCCTGTCTAGAATTTTGTCTTAACACCATAGAGCAAAGGTTATCGAAATACTAAATCATGATATTAGTTATTAGTCCATGACTACACCACCACCAATATTCAGTACTGCTCCGGTTATTTCTGATGCTTCCAGAGATGTAAGGAAAACAAACCCGTTGGCAATGTCGGAAGCCGACTGTAATCGCCTTAAAGGTATTTCAGTGGCGGCTAATTCAGAGCTAAAATCCTCGACGCTTTGGTGGTTCTCCTTACGTATTGCGAAAGATCTCCAGGCCATACCTTCGTCTTTCACATGGCCCGGTGCGATTGAGTTGACCCTTATATCTGGTGCTAGTTCTATCGCCATAGAACGACTGAATCCGATCACAGCTGCTTTTGAAGCACTGTAAATACCGCTTTGATTCCAACCTCTCCTACCAGCTTGAGAAGAAGTGTTGGTAATGGAGGCGTTTTTGGAGTTCTTTAAATGAGGTATAGCAGCTTGGGTACAAAGGATCACGCCTTTTGTGTTTACATCTATCACTCTGTCAATATCTGAAATTGATTTGTCAACTAGATAACCTGGAGATACTGTTCCAGCGTTATTTATCAAGGCTGTGATTCCATCCATACATTCTGCAGCTTTCTCGATCATATTTACAACGCCGTTATGTGAAGTGACGTCAGCTGGGTACCCAGAAACTTTATTTCCTTCACTATTTAGTTTAGTTAATGCCCCATCAACAGCAGCGTCATTAAAGTCAGTTATAAATACTGAAGCCCCTTCAATCAGAAAAGCATGTGCAGTTGCCATGCCTATTGCTCCTGCCCCACCCGTTATGACGGCTTTTACACCTTTTAACCTATTAGGCATTGAATACTCCTTCAAAATTAAAGTTACCTTATGATGTAGATTTGGGAATCCAAGCAAATGAAATCATAGCCCATCAACTATAAATTGGCGTGCTACATAGAACCCAATTGATTTTTATTTGTAAAGTTTTGAAGGTTCAACGGTTATACTCATATCAGCAATTCAACTAGAAATGTAAAAGAATAAACTACCGATCAATTAGGAATTGACAATGGAAATAACCAATATTGAGAGACCTGACAAAACTTTAGTCGATAAACTGAGAGCCATTGGAACTGCCACAGCATCAGATGAACTTCACCGGTTAGGGATATGGGATTCCTTCATCCAGGGACCGATTTCATATAATCCAGGTAAAGCTATAGCAGGACCGGCAATAACATTGCAGTTTCTACCAATTCGGGAAGATGTGTATAAAGATGATCCATTAATGCCACCTAATATTCAGTTACATAGGCAAGCACTATTTGTTGCTGAGAAAGGTGATGTTGTTGTAGTCGATGCAAGAGGAGACCTTCGCAGTGGTGTGTTTGGAGATATGATGCTCACGTACTTTAAGGGGAAGGGGGGAGCCGGAATAGTCGTCGACGGAGCTATAAGAGACTACACTAACGCTAAGAGTCTAGACTTGCCTATGTGGTTGAAAGGGGTAACGCCTAATTACCACACCCAAACTTCAATTTTCCCTAATGCTGTAAATGTACCTATTGCGTGTGGAGATACTCTGGTGAATCCCGGAGATATCATCGTTGCTGATGACGATGGGGTGGTTGTGGTACCCATAACCTTGGCAGAAAAAGTTGCTGAAGCATCAAGCGGACATTCTCAGTGGGAAATATTCGCAAGAGAGAAACTAATGTCAGGGGGGGAATTGAGTGAATTTTACCCCATAAACGCCTGGTCCTCGGAGACGCATAAAGAATATGAAGATTGGCTAAATAAATAGTGCCGTGGTAATGTTCTGATTCCTTGGTAATGACTGGGAAATTTTATTCTTGACCTTGTCTCAAAAGAAATTAGATTTATTAAATCTATGGCCCCTTGTATATAGATTTCTTATATCTGTATAAATTTATGTCGAGGTTAATAATGCCTGAAATGCCTAAACGTATGTTGTTAAATGCCTTTTCTATGAATTGCGTTTCTCATATACAGCAAGGATTGTGGGTTAGGGAAGATACAAGGCAACTCGAATATACCCAGATTGATCCCTGGATAGAACTAGCTCAAATCCTTGAAAAAGGATGTTTTGACGCATTGTTTTTG
>PBDQ01000030.1 GCA_002717465.1 Chloroflexota bacterium | reverse complement strand
CAACCGCAGCTGCGGTTCCGACCTTCACTGTACCGTTCGTACGATCTAAGGATCCGTGCGAATGATCAGTTGTCCCCAACTGAAAACGGAATGTCCCCCAGACAATCTCAGATGCAGCACCATAGTCTGAATCCGAAAGAGCAAACGTTACGCCGTTAATAGCAGCGTTGTTGTACTGCCCATTGATAAGGTTCAAATTTTGGGCAGTTTGTATGGTGACAGTATTCCCGCCATCCGCAACTGACCACGAACTTGATCCAGTCTGGGTTACACCCAAATCTGTGTCATTAATGTAGAAGACAGCTGCTGTGGTACCAGTGCCGGTACCAGGAGCGTAGTGGGTGACAACTGTATCGGTGGCATCCATCCACTCGATGTCGTCAGCCGCAACGTCAGCCGCTTCAACAGACTTGTTGACAGACCACTGCGACATTAGCAGCAGTACCATCACCATGCCTATGCTGATGAATTTAATAGTATTCTTCACTTCTTACCCCCTTGGTGGTGCGGGTCTAAATTTATTCGCCTAACCTATCTGAAAATCCCTCTTCAACCTCTTCGGCATCGAAGACACTTCAGTTTCTTGACCGAGAGCACGCATAGCGCACAACACAGCCGTCCCTTTTTCGGGACGTATGATTTGTACACTACGCCCAATCCCAATGTCAAGGTTAAAACACCCCGATATAACCTTTTTTTGTTATACCTTAAAATGTTTTAATTCTTATTCGGTGGTCACAATCAATCCGCGGGTGACAATGACCTACCAAATTATCACACAAAAAATATAAGCTACATTTTTTTTAGTTGTCAATGAAAAAAACCCTTATATTTGGTCTTCCTTCAACTAAATTAGCCATCTGAAGGCAATTACTCCTTCCCTAAAGATGTTAAAAACTCATCATTACTTTTAGTCTTCCTCATCCTATCCAGCAATTTCTCCATCGCCTCGGAAGAATTAGATGAATCTGAATCTATCATGCTAATCATTCGACGCAGCAACCACACTTGTTTTATTTTATCTTCACCAAGAAGCAACTCTTCTCGCCTGGTACCGCTTTTATAAATATCTAGTGCAGGAAACATCCGTCGTTCCGCCATCCTGCGATCCAGGTGAACCTCCATATTTCCAGTGCCTTTAAATTCCTCATAAACGACATCATCCATCCGGCTACCCGTATCCACCAAACATGCGGCTAGAATAGTGAGACTTCCACTCTCTTCAGTGTTTCTGGCAGCACCAAAAAATTTCTTTGGCGGATATAATGCAACGGGATCCATTCCACCGGATAGAGTTCGTCCGCTGCTCGGTACTGACAAGTTATAAGCTCTAGTCATCCTAGTAATACTGTCCAGAAGAATCACGACATCTTCTCCAGCTTCCACAAGCCTCTTTGATCTCTCCAGCACAAGCTCTGCAACACGACAATGATCTTCAACAGGCTCGTCAAAAGTAGAACTATAAACTTCCCCGTTTATTGAACGGCGCATATCAGTAACTTCTTCTGGTCTTTCCCCAATCAAAGCAACCATAATTTTTATGTCTGGAGCATTTTGAGTAATACTATTCGCTACTTGCTTAAGGAGAGTGGTCTTGCCCGCTTTTGGTGGGGACACAATCATTCCTCTCTGCCCTCTCCCCAAAGGTGACATTATGTCCATCAATCTCGTGGACAATTCTTTTGAGTCTGTTTCTAGGATTATCATTTCCTCTGGAAAAATCGGCGTCAATTTCTCAAAGCGGGGCCTTTTCTTGGAATCATCAGGGTCACAGTTATTTACTTCATTTACCTTAACTAGTCCGAAATATCTTTCCCCATCTTTTGGAGGCCTTACATTACCAACAACGTAATCACCTGTCCTCAGACTAAACCTTCTGATTTGAGCTTGAGAGACGTAAACATCCCCTGCGCCACGCTGGTCTCCTTTTTCACGTAGAAAGCCATACCCTTCATTGAGTATTGAAAGTATGCCTGTAGCTTCAATAGTCTCTTCTTTATCAGAACAAGCCTTGAAAACCTTGCGAAAAATTTCCATGCGCCTAGGAGTTGCGCCTTCCTCTACCGCTCCAAATTCCAATGCAAAATCGAATAATTCTTGGTCATTCTTTTCTTGTAGTTCAGCCAGCTTCATACCAGTACCTCTGACACCATATTAATATTGACAACCTTTGATTTTAATGGAATTAGAATTCACCACGGAAGGCATTCATTAAGACCTACCTCTACCGTGAGGAGATAGCATTTCCGACCAACAGATCTTCGGAATTTGTTATGTGAAATTTTTTTGCGGCCCATCAATCCACCCCACAATTACCATTCACAATTCTGTGCAAATTATACCCACAACCGCAAGGGGAACATCCTCAATACGCACCAATTATATCACAATGCCCAAGACCGGTCCATTTTTCAAGCACGGTTAACTTTAATGAAGCTAAGTCGCCNACCCTGATACTGACTTTATGAATTCTCTGAATAGAGGATGAGGGGCTGTTGGTCTTGATAAAAATTCAGGGTGAAACTGGGTCCCGGTCATAAAGGGATGTCCTTCGATTTCCACAATTTCCACTAACCTCCCATCGGGTGATANNCCGGTCGCTGTCAACCCTACNTCATTAAATTCATCACGATAGGAATTATTGAATTCATATCGATGTCTGTGTCTCTCCATTATNGTAGATTTCCCGTACGCCCTCTCTGTAATACTACCTTCTGACACAACACATGGATATTCTCCAAGTCGCATCGTTCCNCCTTTATCGGTAACACCAACCTGGTCAGGCATAATATCTATAACTGGATCTGGTGTNTTGGGATCAAATTCGGTAGAGTTGGCAGCTTTCCTACCAAGAAGGTTTCTAGCNCCCTCAATCACCATTACCTGCATACCTAGGCATAATCCAAGGTAAGGAATATTNTTTTCTCNACAATACTGAACAGTATCAATCATTCCTTCAACGCCNCTNTACCCAAAACCGCCTGGAACGACAATTCCTGCCAACCCATCCAAAAATCTGTCACACCCAAAAGACTCTATATCCTCCGAAGCGATCCAATCTATATCTACGTCCACACCAAAATAAAGACCCGCATGCATTAGGGCTTCTTTAACAGATATATAAGAATCGTGTAGATCNACGTACTTACCGACCAGTCCAATCTTAACNACTTTTTTAGGTCTTTTAATCAAATCAACCAATTCTCCCCACCCATTCATAGTCAATGCTAGATTTGGATCAANATCGATTTTCAATCCNTGAGTCAATAAATCCGCNATCCCTTGCTTCTCTAATATCAANGGAACTTCNTATATACTCGACACTGTTGGNAGCATTAGTACAGCGTCCAAAGGAACATCACAATGAATCATGATTTTCTTTCTNAGATCCTCNGGAATAGTTTCGTCACTTCTGCANACAATGGCATCTGGTTGTATGCCGATACTCCTTAACTCCCTCACGCTGTGTTGNGTTGGTTTNGTTTTGAGCTCTTCCGTAGAGGATATAAANGGAAGAAATGTCAAATGTATATAAAATACATTATCCNTACCAACCTCGTTTCTCATTTGCCTGATAGCTTCCAAAAATGGCAANCCTTCGATGTCTCCCACCGTGCCTCCAACTTCNACAACAATGACATCAGCCTGACTTTCTTGGGNTAAATTAAGTATATGGTTTTTTATCCCATCAGTTACATGCGGTACAACCTGAATAGTTCCTCCTAAAAATTCCCCTCTTCTCTCCTTGGCTATCACCTCACTGTAAATCTGCCCCGCAGTTAAATTAGAGGACTTGGTCAAGTTTATATCAACAAACCTTTCATAATGACCCAAATCAAGGTCAGTTTCACTACCGTCTGTAGTTACAAATACTTCGCCATGCTGGTAAGGAGACATGGTCCCGGGATCAACNTTCAAGTAAGGNTCTANTTTCAATAATGAAACAGATAACCCTCTNTTTTTCAATATTTTACCAATAGAACCAACACACACACCTTTGCCAACTGAGCTAACCACACCTCCGGTAACAAATACAAAACTGGTCATAGTTTAGAACCAACCTCCCAAATTCAGTGAATTCAATTTAGGACAAACGACAAGGCATCTGGCGAAACAACTGCACGATACTTACAAACCTCTCCGAAATGTTGACTTTGTGTGATCGAAATCTGCTTTTACTTACTAGACAGACGGCAGTGACAACAACAATTTTGAGACCTTACCCACAAATCCTAAAGACAGGGCAAGTATAGGCAGGGCTTTTAAGCACTGTCAATAATAAGTAGATAAGTTATCTTTGAAATTAAAAAATAGTAGAATATAGGTGATGGCACATCCTGCCAAATTTAAATTTCGATCTGAGCGATACTCTAAGGACTCGAGTAATTCCTGTCTGCAAAAATGTATTCATGGTAAGGAGAATAATTTTGANATACTACAGAATCATTGATCTGAATGGTGACGTGAATTTATTTGTTGAAACTGGTGATGACGTATTAGAAAGTATCACCTCAGTTGAAAATGACATTGTTGACATCCTTGATCTTATAAAATCAGCATCATATTCTGGNGATACCATTGACANCCTTGCAGGGCTGATTCTTGATTCAGGAAATCCAGAAAAAACANCTCTCTCTGAGGTAGCTTTCACTTTTGCCGATATCGATCAATGTGATTACACTGCCGACAGACCGTTCGACCCACCAGAGGTATGGGCAGCAGGAGTAACATACAAAAATAGCGAAATGGAAAGAAGACGGGAAAGNGAAACCCCTGACATTTACTCTAATGTGTACAACGCAGACCGTCCCGAGATATTTTTCAAATCTACATCAGATCGGTGTATGGGCCCCCTAGAAGATGTAGGGATACGGTCTGATTCAACCTGGGACGTCCCTGAACCAGAACTAGCATTTGTCACATTCAAAGGGGAAATAATTGGCTACACAATCGGAAACGATATGAGTAGCAGGTCTATTGAAGGTGAAAATGCTTTGTATTTACCTCAAGCAAAAGTTTACGAAAAAAGCTGCGCAATTGGACCTTGTTTCATCACTTCGGAAAGTTTAGGAGACCCACAAAAACTAAACATAGAATGCTCCATCGTAAGAAATGGTACNCAAATTTTTCACGATTCAACCTCAACAAGCCAAATGGCCAGAACATGTTCTGAAATATCTGAATGGCTTCACAAAAACAATTACGTACCTGATTTAACAACTGTATTAACAGGGACATCTATCGTTCCACCACCTGAATTTACACTCCAGTCGGGAGATCAGGTTGCGATTACCATAGATCGCATAGGGGTACTTGAAAACAGTGTCATTGAAGTTTAATCCNCTACTATTTCACTCAGATTCAACATTTGNATGAGCTTCACTTGGCCTTTGAATTTCGCTCATCGCCTTTTCATAATCATCAGTTATTTTCTTAATTGACAATTCCTGNCTGGCCAATCTTTTGCTCGCTTCCACTGCCANGTCCATCCCCTGCTGGTATATTTCTGAAGCCTCATCTANNGAAAGGCTGCCCTCCTCAATTGCTGCCACACAATCCTCAAGACCTTTCATTAAATCTTCGAATGTNANCCNTTGCTCNGGGTTGTTCGACATATTTGACTCCATTTTCATGAAATTNCATTACAACAAATTAGGTTGATAACCTGATTTNGATTTTTTTAANACTCTTGCNCCAATTTTTCCATCTGATAAAGTNATTGTAATCTTGTCATCTGGGGTCAACCCCNACACACTCTTTACAACTTCACNACTTTCATATCTCTGNATCACAGCATATCCNCGCGCCATAACACTCTCGGGAGACATAACATTTAATTTCTCTNTGATTCCATTNAGCCTGTTCTTAGAAAANTCCAATTNNGACTCAGTATTTNTNATAATGTTTGCTACNAAATCATCAATCTTTATCTTCAGGAAATCAAAATTCGGCANCACTGTCCCAACTTTCAGAACTGCAACCTCNATAGTTCTATNNTTATCTGCTACAGCATCATGCATTAAGTTAACCAATTGCGACTTCGAGTTCNTAATACGCTCAATGAGTTCCTTGTAATCTGGCACNGACATTACTGCTGCTGCNGTTGGTGTAGAAGCTCTCGNGTCGGCAACTAAATCAGCTATCGACCAATCATTTTCATGGCCAATNCCAGTTATTACAGGAGCACTGGATGCAAATATCGCTCTGGCAACGTTTTCNTCGTTGAAAACCGACAANTCTTCAGGTGATCCCCCNCCTCTAGCCACNATAATTACATCTATTCCCTCTAAATCNTTNAGTNCTTTAATTGCATTCACGATCTCTGNTGNCGCCTGATCTCCNTGAACAAGAGTATGAGAAAGCACCAATTCNACTTGCGGATAGCGATTTCTAATNGTCCGCTTTATATCTTCCCATGCNGCAGCGTTCTCAGAAGTTACAACTCCNACCACCCCAGGGTACTCNGGAATCGGCCTTTTCCGNCTNGAATCAAACAGCCCTTCAGATTCCAAACGAACCTTCATTTCTTCAAATTGTGCCTGCAACATCCCAATCCCAGAAGGTTGAANNACNTGGGCTATAAGCTGAAGCCTNCCAGTTCTTGCNTACACAGANATCCTGCCGAAAGCAATTATTTCTACTCCNGCTTCAATGTGCGATGNACCAACCCCACCTCTAAAAATCGCGCCATCTAANGAGGATTCNGANTCTTTGATNGTAAAGTATGTATGCCCAGAAGCGGCCCTGCTAGCNCGTGAAACTTCACCTAANACACAGATGTCATTAAGAAGTTGNTCCGCATCAATCAATTCGTTTAGATGAGACAGAGCTTCAGATACACTTACAGCTTTCATAATTAGGACCTTGAAATGTACTGTCCAGTTCGCGTATCAATCTTGATAACGTCTCCTTCCTTGACAAAAAGAGGAACTTGTAACACTAACCCGGTCTCGACGGTCGCTTCTTTGGAAGCGCCTGTTGCTGTATCGCCTCGTACTCCCGGTGGGGAATTAATTACTTTTAAATCCACCGTAATTGGAAGTTCTAGAGTAATAGGCGTACCCTTAAAAAATATAAGATCCACTTCCATTTGCTCAACAATAAAATCCAATGTCTCGGCCACTTGCCCTTGGTCCATGGGGAACTGATCATATGATTCATTATCCATAAAATAATAGAAATCCCCATCCTGATATATGTACTGGGATTTCCGGCGTTCCACATCAGCTGGGGTAAAACTAACGTCATATCCAGAAAAAGTTTTATCAACCACTCTACCTGTCAACAAATTACGAAATCTAATACGCATTACTGGAGCTCGCTGCTGCATTTTGCTCCGTTCATAATCTACGACTGAATAAGGCTCTCCTTCAATCTCTATAGACATCCCTTTCTTTAATTCACCGTATCCAATAGTCATATTAACTTCTCCATATGTTTAGATGCCTGTGTTAAAACTCGAGCTCCAGATTTCTCCAATATAACGACATCCTCCAATCGAATTCCACCCCAATCAGGAAAATAAACGCCGGGTTCGACAGTAAATATCATATTTTCAGATAAAACATCCTTAGAACCAGGCACAATCATAGGCTTCTCATGTATATCTAACCCAACTCCATGGCCAAGTCCATGGCAGAAAGCCCCCTCGAATTCTGAAGAATTTATTAGGTTTCTGGCTATAAGATCAACCTCATGTCCCGTCATTCCAGTTTTTAAAAGTGATATAGCCTCCATTTGAGCTATCCGTACCACATTGTATCTACTCTTAAACTGATTCGAAGGCTCTGAACCTACGTAAACAGTTCGACTAACATCACTGCGATATCCACAATAAACGGCTCCAATATCTACCACTACGGAATCCCCCACAGCTATTTCCGTATCACCTGCACGATGGTGGGGTTGAGAAGAATTTAAACCTGTCGCCACAATTGCATCAAAAGCTATTCCATCCGCACCAAAACTTCTCATTTCTATCTCCAAAGCCAAGGCTACATCCTTCTCTGTCACCCCGGGCGCAATAACATCTATCGCCTTGGCCATCCCAATGTCAGAAATGCTTATAGCTTTTTCAATCAGTTTAATTTCATTTTGATCCTTAACAGACCTTAATACATTTATCTGATCCTGGCATGTAACCAATTCACACAACCCACCCAGTTCACGGGTGATTCTTAGATATTGAGAATAGCTCATACTCTCTTCTTCAAATCCAATTTTTACAATCTCCAACTTTTTTGCCAAACTGGATATTTGAGAACCCTCTTTCTTTTGCTCTACTATTTCAATCCATGGGCATTCATTCCGGGCTTGTTCAGTGTAACGAGAATCCGTAACAAGAAATGTCCCATGCACACTTATTAATAAAACCCCGTTGCTACCAGTAAATCCTGAATAATATAGCCTGTTAGTTGGTGATGTAATAATAACCGCGTCGATATTAGCATCACCGAAACTCTCAATTAATTTTGAACCCCTTGCGGAGACAATAGAACTATGATTTAAGGTATTCAATCAACCCCTCCAAAGCATATAGATACCCTTTCCATCCCAATCCAGCAACTTGTCCTATCGATAATGAAGTAATTACAGAATTACGCCGATAATCCTCCCTACCATGAATATTCGAAAGGTGAACTTCAACTACAGGCAAGCCAGCGTCAAGCAGAGCATCCCTCAGTGATAACCCATAATGAGTTAAGGCACCTGGATTTATGACGATACCATCTATTTGTGGAGAATAAGTTTGTATGTAGTCGATAATTTCGCCTTCGTGATTTGACTGGTAGTAGTCAATCTGGATACCCAATTCAGCTGACATACTTTGAACTTCACCTAAAATATGTTCAATAGAGGCGGTGCCATAAAAATTTTTATCTCGTTGACCCAGTAAATTAAGATTGGGACCATTAATAAGCAATACCTTCAAATGATTCTCCTGAGGTTTCTGGGAAAGCCTCTACTCTTGTGCTAATGGATGCGCACGTCGATAAGTCTTGTTTAATTCCCTGTTACTAACATGTGTATATATCTGTGTAGTTGAGATATCTGAGTGGCCTAGCAATTCTTGAACAACTCTCAAATCAGCACCACCTTCAAGCATATGTGTGGCAAACGAGTGCCTTAATTTATGAGGATGTATTTTCCCTGGTAACCCTGCCGCCGCAGAATATTTCTTTAGTCTAGATTGGATTGACCGAACTGATAAACGTTCGCCTAATTTAGATAAAAATAAAGCTTTCTGGTCACTATCAAATGTAAGATGTGGTCGTGCCAATGATAAATAACTCTCTATTGCTCTAACTGCAGCCTCTCCGAAGAAAGATATCCGCTGCTTAGCTCCTTTTCCTGTGACAACTACTTCCTTAACAAGCAAATCAATATCCGACAAATCAATATTCACAAGTTCAGTAACCCTTAATCCTGCAGAGTACAAAATTTCGATCATCGCTCGGTCTCTAAGTTGAAGTATCTCACTGACATCACATGACTCAATCGCATTTATTAATCGTTCAACCTCTAAGCTATTCATCACATGTGGCAATTTTCTTCCCTTGACTAAGAAGTTTTTTGACGGTACAGGGTTACTAGTTATTATCCCCTGAGAGAGAACATACCTAAAATATCCCCTAATTACTGATAGCTTACGTGATACGCTGGACCTATAGAATCCATTTTTCAACAACCAACCGATGTAATCTCGCACAGTGTATCTTTCAACATGAGAAACAGATTCTATATTGCTTATATTTAAAAAATCCCTAAACGTTTCGAAATCATTGGAATAGTTACGAATAGTTACTTCGCTTAGGCCTTTAACATCCCGAATATATAAAACATATTGGCGCCACAAAGTTTGGATTCCAGTCTTGTTAGTGTTCATATGCGAAAAGTTTCCTGCCTTTAGCATTTTTCACTTCACTGGTTCTAATTCCTCAATCGCGCCCCTGAACCCACATTCCTTTGAAGAACATCTCGCATTTTCTCTACCCGACGGCAATAGGATACCCGCGCACATTGGACAGGACTCATCCAACGGTTTTGTATTGACGGCAAAATTACAATCAGGGTAGTTTGTGCATCCAAAAAATATACCTCTCTTGCTCTTTCTCTCGGCAAGTTCTCCCATTTTACATTCAGGACACGCAATACCAATTGTTAATGGTTTAGTGTTTTTACATTCAGGAAAGCCAGTACAAGCAATAAAACGCCCATTCCTACCTCCACGAATCACCATTGGACGTTCACAGACTTCACAAACCTCATCGCTTTCTTCATCTATCTTGTCTCTAGGAACTCTCTCAGCCTCAGATTTCGCGGTTTCAACTGCCTCGTCAAATGGTGTATAAAAATCCTTTAACATAGGGTTCCACCTAACCAAACCCTCAGCAATATCATCAAGGCGTTTCTCCATATCTGCCGTAAACCCTACATCCATGATATCTGTAAAATGTTGCATCAAAAAGTCAGTTACAGCTATTCCTAATTTTGTTGGCTCAAACCGCCCTCTTTCTCTCCGAACATAATCCCTATCTTGTATCGTGCCAATTATGGTCGCATATGTACTAGGTCGACCAATTCCTTCATTCTCAAGATTTCGAATCAGAGAAGCCTCCGTAAATTTTGGAGGAGGTTCTGTGAATTTCTGGTCAGGAGAAATTTTTTCCCCAACGAGAGAAGCACCTTTTTGAAATAATGGCAAAATAGAATCATCCTGATCTTCAGCCGGTCCATCGTCTCGACCTTCTGTATATACAATTCGGAAACCATCGAATTTCGGGACTGATCCGGTAGCCCTGAACACGTAGTCATTTCCTGTGACGGTACCCTTAGAATCCACATCAATTACAGTCCGATCAAACAAAGCATCGGCCATTTGGCTAGACACCATCCTGTTCCATATTAATTCATACAAACGAAACTGATCTCTATCTAATTGATCCTTTAAAGAATCAGGCCACCTGGTAAAAGATGTTGGCCTGATAGCTTCGTGAGCCTCTTGAGCACCTCTAACCGTTCTAGAAAACACTCTGGGCTTTGGCAAAGCATATTCCTCACCATATCTTTTTTTAATGTAAGTTGACACTTCCTTCAGAGCCACATCAGAAACATTTGTTGAATCCGTCCGCATATATGTGATCAATCCTACAGATTCGCCCTCAGCATTCCGCACATTCCCTTCATACAATTGCTGAGCTATTGTCATAGTACGGGATGCGCTGAACCGTAGACGTCTTGAAGCTTCTTGTTGCAATGTACTAGTTATGAATGGAGGAGATGGTCTTCGTCTACTAAGCGATGTCTCATAACTTGATATGACATATTTAGCATTCTCAAGATCTCTTAAGAGATCTTCTGTATCTCCTCTAGATGCAAGCGCAAACTTGTCTCTTTTCCCGTTTATCGTATGCAATCCTGCTAAAAATTCTGATTTTAAATCCTCAGACTTAAACAAACCATCAATCTGCCAATATTCGACAGGCACGAATGAGGAAATTTCACGATATCTGTCTACCACCATACGCAAAGCGACGGATTGAACACGACCAGCAGATGTACCTCTTTTTATCTTGCTCCATAATACAGGACTCAACCTATACCCGACCAATCTATCAAGTACTCTACGAGCTTGTTGAGCATTCACTAAATCAGTATCTATATTTCTAGTATTAGCAAAAGCCTCTTCCACTGCGGATTTGGTAATTTCATGAAAAACGACGCGTTTTGTTTTATCTAAATCAATTTTTGCAGCTTCAATCAGATGCCACGAAATAGCTTCACCCTCTCGATCAGGGTCTGTTGCCAAATAAACCGTACCTGCATCTGCAGCCGCCTTTTTCAGTTCAGAAACCACCTTTTTTTTATCGCTACTTACCGTATATTTAGGTTTAAAACCGTTTTCATCAATCTCCACACCTATAGACCGACGGGGTAAATCCCTCACATGGCCCATAGAAGCTTTGACATCAAATTTATTTCCTAAAAACTGCCCAACTGTACGCGCTTTCGCGGGAGATTCGACTATAACCAGGTCCTTACTCATATACCATTTTCCTATATATCAAAATCAAATTTGAGAAACCTAACTATGCTCAACTGCCTCAACTTAAGGAAGTCCATATTACCTCAAAAGGCCGTAGACATTTTCAAAATGTTTAAGTATACAACCTCCTTGAAAGTTTGCTTGGCGGAGAGGGTGGGATTCGAACCCACGGTTCCCCTTGTGAGGGAACACGCGATTTCCAATCGCGCCTATTCGGCCACTCTAGCACCTCTCCTATAAGCAATACGGCGGAGAGAGTGGGATTCGAACCCACGATGAGATTACTCCCATACTGGTTTTCGAGACCAGCGCCTTAAACCGCTCGGCCATCTCTCCTTAGGTCGGCGGAAGGGGAATTATACCAGTCCAGTTGACGGCGTTCCAAAACTTGCGCTGCCCAACAATAGTAGTCCTTGAACTGGACTACTCAACGATCTTTACCTGTAAAGCTATTCATTAAAAACTTGTAAGAACGGTCTGAGTTAAATTTGCTTATCTCTGGGAGCGAAAATTGAATTCTTACTAAAAGTGTTCTGCTGAGTAGTACTTTTATTTGAAAACAATCTGCCACCGAGGTATCCAATAGAAAGGGCTCCTAACAATCCCGCAGGAACCACTTTCAAGAAACTTCTTCTACTTATTTTTATCCCACTCATTAATATGAACCTTCTAGCATGAATTCCTTAAATTAGCTGATTTCGTTAACAATTATAAAAGCATGAGTTTATGGACTTCAAGCACAATTTACCCTAACCAACTAATCCAACTCACGATCCAATAGCATAGATAGGCGATAAAGATACCTTTAAAAAGTTTCCCAAAAAACACAACTATAAGAAATTTTCTTAAAGGGTACCTCAAGGCTCCTGCGCTTATACCCACAAAATCAAAAATAGGATTAGGAATTGCCGCTAGTACGAGTAACGTCAGCATGCCCCAGCGCTCCATCCAACGTTGAACTCTCTTGTACATTTTTTTGCCAGTCAAAATTGATTGCCCGCCGTAACCAATAGCGTACCCGGATAGTTCTCCAATAGTCTCACCTATACCAGCCAAAATCCCAACGACTACCAAATTCAACGACAATCCGGCAGCTCCACAAGTCGCAGCTATACCAGGAATTGGAAATACCATTCCTCCACTTCCCAACAAACTTAAAAGAAAAACCCCCGGATATCCCAATCCCTTCCACCATTCAACATTAGAGGCACCTCCCAACAACATCCAAACACAAAAAATAGCACCGACAGTGACGACTCCTGCCAATAATACGATTACTTGTTTATTTACTTCCGATAGCCTGCTTAGATAACTTTTTCTCAAATGTCAATTTCCCGTCGACTACACCAACTGAAATTAAATCCCCACCGCAAAATTCTCCATTCAATATTTTTGTCGAAAGAGGATTTTCTAAATGTTTCTGAATAACTCTCCGTAATGGCCTCGCACCATACTCAACATCAAACCCTTCNGAAGTAAGCCANATNTTAGCAGAATCCAATATTTCTATGTCCAGNCCGATGNCAGCAATCCTTTCTTCAATTTCTCGTGTCATAACCTCTAGAATTTCCACCATGTTGGATTCTGAGAGCTCATTAAACACCACAATATCGTCCACGCGATTCAAAAACTCAGGCCGAAAGGATTTTTTNAGTTCGTTAACAAGGGTTCTTTCTAATTTTTCCTCACGCCGACGATTATTATCATCCCTCAAAAATCCAATGTTTTCATTTCTAAACGAGGCCACACCTACATTACTNGTCATGATTATGACTGTATTTCTAAAATCTACCAATCTTCCTTTTGAATCAGTAAGCCTCCCNTCATCCATCAATTGCAAAAGTATATTGGTCACATCAGGATGGGCCTTCTCAATCTCATCAAAAAGGATAACCCTGAACGGACGTCTCCTCACAACCTCGGTCAACTGNCCACCCTCATCAAACCCGACATATCCAGGCGGGGACCCTATAAGCTTAGAAACCGAATGAGCTTCCATAAATTCGCTCATATCNAAGCGGACCATATTTTTTTCATTCCCAAAAAGATACCAAGACAGTGCTTTACATAACTCTGTCTTACCAACTCCNGTTGGACCTAAAAACATAAAGTTACCAACAGGACGATCTGGATCTTTTAAACCAGATCTAGCTCTGCGGATTGCATCGGAAATCACAGAAATCGCTCTTTCTTGTCCAATTACTTTCCCCCTCAACCCATCCTCCATATCCAATAACTTTTCCGCCTCTGTTTTTAATAATCTATTGACAGGTATACCCGTCATGTGAGCGACNAAATCTCCAATTTCATCTTCATTAACTTCCAATAAACCTGGTTTGTNTTTCAACACTGATTCAGAATCAAGATCATTACCTTCATGATTAAGATGATTTTGGTTACTTATTCGGATTTTACTGGCAGCTTCATCAATCAAGTCAACTGCTTTATCTGGAAGCAGCCTNCCNGANACATATCGATGGCTTAATGAAACTGCGGCACTGATGGCATCATCAGTTATCGTTAATCCATGATGTTGTTCATACTTAGGTCTCAACGCCATAAGCATGCATTCGCTCGTTTCTATATCAGGCTCTTCTACCAAAATAGGCTGAAAGCGCCTCTCTAACGCNGAATCAGANTCTATATATTTTTTGTATTCATCTTCNGTAGTGGCTCCTAANCATTGAAGTTCTCCTCTAGCCAATGCAGGTTTCATCATATTGCTTGCATCNATACTCCCCTCGGAAGCCCCTGCGCCAACAACCGTGTGAATCTCATCTATAAATAAAATAATCACTCCTTGTGATTCTCTAACCTCATCCATAACNGCACCCAGTCTTTCTTCAAACTCACCTCTGAATTTTGACCCGGCTACCAATGACCCCATATCCAAAGATAAAACCTTTTTCTCTCTTAACTCCTCAGGAACGTTCCCATCCACNATACGCTGAGCTAAACCTTCCGCTATTGCCGTTTTCCCTACTCCTGCACCTCCAACTAAAACAGGATTNTTTTTAGTTCTTCTGATTAATGTTTGCATAACTCTGGCGACTTCACTCTCACGACCAACTATTGGATCAAGNTTGTTTTTAGCCGCAAGCTCAGTTAAATCTGTTGCATACTTTTCTAANGANCTATAATGGCTCTCTGCTCTCTGNTCTGTAATNCTATGACTTCCTCGTACCTTCTGCAGGGCTTGATATACACCTTCNATTGTGACATCGAGACTANACANAATTCCCGCCAATTCNGTCTGTTCTTCCTGNACAACCGCAACTAACATATGCTCTGTACCAATAAANTCATCNTTCAATCGACGTGCCTCAATTTCACATCTATTAAAAAAATCTGTNAGCCTAGGAGTAATGAANATTTGATTTCTCTGTGAATTCACTTTATATGATTGTTCAAGAACCCTATGNACTCTNGCGTGCAAAGAATCTAGTTCCACATCCAATTGNCTCATAATTTCAGCTGGGACACCTTTCTCTTGTTCAATCAATGCTAAAAAGACGTGCTCTAAGTCCCATTGATTATGNCGATACCTGTTCAGTATCTCCTGAGACTGCGTNAGAGCTTCTTGAGCCTGCTCAGTGAACCTTTCTGGGCCCATAACCATAATAATCCTCCTAGNTTACACNTATCATGTAGNTATTTAGNATAGNAATGATATCAATAACNTTGATACGNTACAACTCATGTTNA
Source organism: Chloroflexota bacterium (assembly GCA_002717465.1). Taxonomy (GTDB): domain Bacteria; phylum Chloroflexota; class Dehalococcoidia; order Lucifugimonadales; family UBA826. The sequence continues at coordinate 72,694 of PBDQ01000030.1, read as the reverse complement.
TNNTATGCCCACTGANACAAGTATAATGAGNANACGAAATTATTCTGATCACTTGAAAAAGCGAATGATAATAGACATCCATACTCATACTTACCCNACCTCCGATGACAGCANTCTAACGCCAGAAGAATTGATTACTCGTTCAAAGAATGCTGGCCTTGACGGAATATGCCTAACTGATCACGATGGATTCTGGNACCCAGCAGATGTCGTAAAGCTTAGCAAGGTTCACGATTTTTTAATTATCCCTGGTTGCGAAGTGACAACAGAAGAGGGACATTTATTNGTTTATGGTCTTAGCGAATATATTTTCGGCATGCATAAGTCTCAATTTGTAAGGGATTTGGTNGATGAGCAAGGAGGCGCCATAGTAGTCGCTCACCCTTACCGGAGAGTNTATAGGGAGAACGCACCTCAAGATACCCAAACCTACAATGAAATGNTCGAAAGNGCATTAAGGAATAATGTCTTTGATTTGANAGAGGCAATTGAAACGCGAAACGGCAGAGGTACAACTAATGAGAACAAATTCTCTGAAAATCTCGCTAATAATCTGGGNCTTCCTATGACTGGTGCTAGTGACGCACATAAAGTCGATGACGTAGGAACATTCGCAACCAAATTTTCAGACACCATTACCGGAGTAACGGACCTAATAGCCGCACTCAAGTCAGGAAAATACCATCCAATAAATGTGCGNNCGCACAAACACTTATCGCTACACAGAACCAATTTCNACAATTAATGTTTGCAGNGATGNGNTTTCATCCATTTGACCTTTTTTGACCCGTAAGTCTGATGCCACTATGAGACCNTGCATAATTTTTAATTCTTTTAAGGTTANCAACTTTTCTTGTTCCAATGTTTTCTGCAATGGATAACCAACTAAGGACAATCTTTTTGACATTTCCGTTTTACTTATCTTTTTGGANCTCAAAATTTTNGCCCGTATAAGNAATNTTATNTGTCGTTCGAGCAATCTTANTATCCCGAATGGGGACTCCCCTGATTGGACAAGATTTGCNCTTGAGCGTATAGCTTCCATAACTTTTTTGCCGATACATGTATCAACAACCTTAAATATGTTTTGCTGCCCAGTATAGGAAACTAAATTTACAACATCTGACTCCTCAATCATCTCAGGGTTTTTGTACAAAACCAATTTTGTTATCTCAGAATCTACAGTCCTGAGGTCAAAGCCAATATAATTTGCCATCAACACCGCGGCGGAATTTTCAATATGTCCTCCATAAAATTTTGTGCGTTCTTTTATCCATGACACCAATTCCACATGTCTTAATTTCGAAAAATTTTCNACCTCNCTGATTTTTTTCAAACGTTGAAGTAAGGGATTTCTCGAATTCAGATCCCCTTCCTGTAAAACTAATACTGTACTNTTGGGAAGATCAGAAAGTGATTGAATCACATCNTCGGATTTAATTTTGAGTCCATTAGTCNCTGTNGAACTAGTAGATCCGGAGGAAAAANTCTTAATAAAATCTCTTCCGACTACCAAACGNCGTTCCGACATAAATGGCACNACAGCAGCCGTTAACAGCAACTCANCAAAGTTGCTTTCAGAAGCATTAAGGAAAGTATTATTTATTCCACCTAGATCATCAGAACTTAAGGAANCTNTTATAGATTTTATTTTTTCTGATATTCTGAATTCATCTGTGCCGTAAAGTACTGATATCATACCTATAAACTACCTGTAATTACGCNAATTATTATAATGGGAAAATNTACTTACTTTTCTATNATTAGTTAGTAAAGCTAAAGGTCAAATGAAGTATATAGCAGTAACATTTCTCCGGATGATGTTTAATTCCAAAATACCATTNAAGTACAAGTTATTACCGACCTTGGCGGTATTGTATGTCATTTCNCCTTTTGATTTTCTACCAGATTTTATACCCATGATCGGATGGGCAGATGATCTGTTGGTATTGATTCTAGCAATTGTTAGTTTCATCATTCTCACACCGAAGAGCTCTCTCGAAGACTCCCAGCCTACTGACAAGACTCGCCAGAACCGCCCTTCGAATATTTATGACGGTGAATATCGCGTGATTGAGGGTGAAGAAGACTCATAACGCATTTATTTAATGTCTGTTAGTAAATTAGACAGGTGGTATTCGTATCGAAGAATCCCTTTGTGCTACAATTTTCCTCTGCGTTGACAAACTTTTCGAAGTATAGTCAACCCATGTGAAATAATTACACCTCCTATAAGGTANTGGAAATGAAAGTAGTTTTTTTAGAAGATGTAGAGGGAGTCGCTCTTGGCGGGGATGTTAAAGAGGTCAAGAATGGTTTCGCTAGAAATTACCTAATCCCGCAAGGGTTAGCAGCACCAGCCACGCACAACAACGTGCAGAAAATAACGAAACTTAGTCGGCAAGCGGAATCTGAACGAATTCAAAGACTCGACGATATGAAACAATTATCAGAAGCTATAGATGGTACCGAGATAATTATCGAGATGCGCGCTGGTAGCAATGACCGTTTGTATGGATCCGTCACAGGAACAATGGTAGCCGACGCATTAAACGAAATAACGGGCCAGTCAATTGAGAGACGCCTCGTACAGTTGGATAATCCCATAAGAGAGTTGGGATCATTCGATGTCCCTATCAGACTACATTCAGATGTAACAACCATTGTCAAAGTAAAAATCACCGCTGACGGGAATATAGAGGAAGACTCTGAATTAGAAGAAAGCACAGAACCCAGTACGATTTCAGAGGCTGAGCATGACAACATCACCGAAGATAGGATAACATCCCACGAAAGTGATGANATCGCTGAACAGGCCANTGATGAAACACTTGAAGCAGAAGAAGTAATTACTAAAGAACAGTAACCTCAAAGATATCTTTAATCTGAGCCAATTCAAACAGACCGCCAATGGTTATGCCAAAAACGCGTAACATGAGGTACTCGATTTCTTTAGTTTGAAAAAACGATTTTGGATACGAGGTAAATTTTGTACGCTGACAGAATACCGCCACACGACGAACAAGCTGAAAATTCTGTCATTGGCTCGTTGTTACTTGACGGTGAGTCTATCAGCAAAGTTACAGGGTTTCTTAAAAGTTCCGATTTTTTCGTAGAAAAAAATCGATTCTGTTTTGAAGCATGTTTAAATCTTGCTTCCAGAAATGAGTCTATTAACCAGGTGACTGTATCTCATGAGCTCACAATTCATCAACGTCTAGCCACCGTGGGGGGAACAGAACATTTATCAGAATTGGTTAACGACGTACCTTCACCTGCTTTCATAACTCACTACGCCCAAATAGTACATCGAACATCCACTATGCGTCAGCTAGTGAGAGCAGCCAGTTCTATCGCTGATATCGGCTACGACAGTAATCCAGACACAGAGGAATCGCTTGGTAGAGCGGAGGAACTACTATTCACNATTAGGTCAGGTNGAGAATCNAGGGATTTTTCTCATATCCGAGAAATCTTAGATTCATATATGGAAGACAGCCTTCAGCCNGACATAAACAAATTGGCTCCTGTACAAAGCGGATTTACCCTATTTGATCAACTCTTAGGTGGAGGCCTTCAAAGGTCGGATTTGGTCATTGTCGCAGCCCGTCCAAGCCTTGGTAAAAGCACATTGGCCTTCAATATGGCGACTTCAGCTGCAACACAAGGAAACAGCGTGGGGATTTTTAGTTTAGAGATGAGCGCTGAACAGATAGCAACGCGGTTTTTATCCAGTGAAGCCAACGTGGATAGCCACAGGCTCAGGCTACAGCTGATCTCCGACACTGAAGAGAATAGAATACTTAATGCTATTGGAAATTTATCTGATATGCCTATATATATAGATGACACTCCTTTCCAAAGTATCGTTGAAATGCGCAGTAAAGCAAGAAGGCTACAATCTGAAAAAGGTTTAGACTTGGTTATTGTTGACTACCTTCAACTTATCGGAGGAAATGGAGGACGCAATGCAAATCGAGTCCAGGAAATGGGGGAAATATCAAGGTCTTTAAAGGGACTTGCAAGAGACTTGAATGTACCAGTTCTCGCTTGCTCACAGTTAAGTCGAGCAATCGAGCAAAGACCTGACCACAGGCCAATGCTATCTGACCTAAGAGAAAGCGGAAGCATTGAACAAGACGCCGACGTTGTCGCCTTTATCCACAGAGAAGATAGGTATATTGACGCTGAGACTTGGGAGAAGAGAAACCCAACGGAAGAATACCCAGCCAACATCGCCGAAGTTATAATAGCGAAACATCGTAACGGCCGTACGGGAAGCGTAAAATTATACTTTCAGGATAAATTTGTTAAATTCGAAAACCTTGCTGTTTATCAACAAAATCCTGTGACAGCAAGATGAAATTCCAAGGTTTCCCCAAAGGTGCTAGATATTCAGCCATACCATCACATATTCTGAACGGATACGTGGAGATGGTAGGAGATCTAGCTGAACTCAAAACGGTCCTAAGAATTTTTTGGATACTGGGCAATAAAAAAGGAAAATTACGATACATAACCCCTGAAGAGCTCTGTGCCGACAGAATTCTTACTAAATCTTTATTCGCAGATAGTGTAGAACAACAAAAAACCATGGTATTTAAAGCGCTGGAGTCGGCCGTTTCCAATAAAATTCTTATCAAAAGTAAATTTGGCCAGAATAAAGTTCCCGTGTATTTTCTAAATACAGAGTCAAACAGAGTCCTAACAAATTCATCTTCACAAGATACAACTATTGCTGGATATGATTCATGGGAAATTGAAAAAAATATGCCCGAGCCTTATTCCTTATACGAGCAGAACATCGGTATGATAACTCCTTTAATAGCAGATAAAATCAGAGAAGCTGAAGAAACGTTTCCTACAGAGTGGATATCTGAAGCAATCACAGAATCAGTAAATATGAATAAGAGAAATTGGGCGTATATTTCGAGAATATTAACCAATTGGCAGGTTGAAGGAAGATCAAATGGAAAATCTGGGGAACATTCTAGCCAGAATAGGTACCGCTAACAACATCCGAAACAGAGCAGGAACCACAGAACCTGAAAATGAAATAACAGAGGAACTGAATTGCGACTTGTGTGGTGGTAAAGGNTGGCTCACCCCCAATGTACCAACAGGTCATCCTGATTTCGGGTCCAGNATGACTTGNAAATGCCGCGNATCAGACAAAACAGAGGACGCTTCCAAAAAACTGCTATCCTTCAGCAATCTTGGNTTTTTAGCTCAATCTAAATTTGAACATACGCAGCAAAACAGATATGTAGGTTCAGGAAACAAATTCCAAAAAGCCTACGATNCCTCATTGCAGTTCTCAAGTGATCCAAATGGGTGGTTACTTCTATACGGGGCTCACGGATCAGGCAAAACTCACTTNGCAGCATGTATCGCAAACCGTTGTATAGAAAATGGCATTCCATCATTTTTCATTTTAATGAGTGATTTAATGGACCACATCCGTTCAACATACTCANCAGANAGTGATATAAGCTACGATAGTTTATTCGACCTAGTTAAAAACGCTCCAGTTTTGATACTTGATGGNGTCTCATACAAATCAATCACACCTTGGTCTGTNGAAAAGCTCAATCAAATATTGAACCATAGAGCGAATGGAAAATTACCCACTGTGATAACAACAGCAGAGTCCATTGACTCCCTAGACCCTTTTTTACATAGCANNGTCANNNACATCGATCTTTGCAGATTGGCCGAAACTTCAGAGCATCCCAATAATAAAGGTGTTCACTGGGATCTTGGGAGCATACCCAATCACCTATCGAGAATGACCTTTGAGTCTTTTGATNCAAANGGAAGAATACGGTCGNGTCACAAATCAATCGACAGCATCAAAACTTCCTTTAATTCAGCTGCGTCATACGCCCGAACCCCTGATGGCTGGATCACTTTTTATAGCGCAACCTCCGGAGTGGGTAAAACACATTTAGCCATTGCAATAGCAAACGAGCTGNANAAAAATGGGCACCANGTGTTCTTTGCATTNGTACCAGAATTAATGGATTATCTCAGGTCTAGCTTTTCCCCAGGAAACCAAACGAATATGGATTCATTATTCCGTGAAATTAAAAATGCTGAAATTTTGATACTGGATGATCTTGGAGAAGAGAGAAATAGTGGCTGGACTCANGACCGNCTNTACCAGATCATTGTACACAGGCACAATCACAAATTACCTACAATAATNACGACGAGAACTGATTTCATAAAAGAAGCCCAAAACAATAGCGCCGTTGCTTCCCGAATACAAGATCCTAGTATAGGGCAAATTTTAAATCTTGACGCCGNNGATTACAGACTTGGAAATTATCAAAAACACANATGAATTCAATNAATGNAAATTACTGTGTGTTTTGTGAAATCATAACTGGTCATGAACCCGCTGAAATTTATTATGAAAATAANCAATTTATCGTTTTTAAAAACAACCTAAATTGGTTCCCAACTCAATTGCTTTTCGTACCTCTAAAACATATGACTCAGTCTGAACTATGGTCATCTGGGTCTTTNATNTCAAANATCGCCCTAAAATGTAACGAGATCGGAGAATTGGAGTGTCCNGATGGNTATAGAATATTATCTAATTTCGGGAAACATGGAATGCAATCGCAAAAACATGCTCATGTTCACTTAATTGGAGGAAAGCAACTCGGGCTATATATAGATTTTAATTAACTANTAAAATCCNCTNTATCAATATTAAAATTNCTCACTTTGAAAACATAACTCACGGAGATTAGCTCCCATGCAAACCAATACTGACACTGCATTTACAATAGATACTTCATCAATAAAGTATGGTCCNGGTGTAACTAGCGAAATNGGATACGAAATGAGCAGACTTGGATCGAAAAATTGCCTNGTTATTACGGATAAACATATGCGTAAAAGCAATGCGATAGCGATTACTGAAAAATCATTAATTGAGGAAAGTATCAAAGTTACAATATTTGATGANGTGCAGGTAGAACCAACAGATGAATCGTTNAAGAAAGCAATCCAATACGCAACTGACGGTCAATTTGATGGATTCGTNGCTATCGGAGGAGGCTCNAGTATTGACACAGCCAAAGCTGCCAACCTTTATTCCACNTATCCAGATGAATTCTTGAGCTATGTAAATGCTCCTATAGGAAAAGGGAAGCCCGTGCCCGGCACGTTAAAACCGCTAATTGCCATTCCCACCACAGGTGGAACGGGCAGCGAAACCACCGGGGTTGCTATTTTTGACTTTTTGGATATGAAAGCTAAAACAGGTATTGCCCATCGATANCTACGACCACAAATGGGGCTGGTAGACCCAGACAACGCTCAAACAATGCCCAAAATGGTTCAGGCATGCAGTGGGCTAGATTTGCTATCACATGGGCTCGAATCATTTACAGCAATNCCCTTTTACGAACGAGATGCCCCNGAAAACCCNGGGGCTCGTCCATCTTACCAAGGGTCCAACCCAATTAGTGATGTGTGGTCNACCAAAGCAATTGAAATGTGTGCAAAAAACATTGTTTCTGCAGTTAACAACGAGAACGATTATGAGGCCCGGAGCCAAATGATGCTGGCTGCCACATTTGCTGGAGTCGGATTTGGAAANGCTGGCTGTCACCTNCCTCACGGTATGTCATATCCTGTGGCTGGGATGGTGAGATCGAATGCCGTAGACGGATACCCTAATGATCACCCATTAATTCCACACGGCATGTCTGTNATTTTGAACGCNCCAGCTGTATTCAGATACACAGGCCNGATGAATCCAAAACGACACCTACAAGCTGCTGCGTTGATGGGTGTNGATATAGATAACGCCCAACCAGAAAACGCAGGAGAAATTTTGGCTCAGGCCATTATCGACATAATAAAACAAATACACATTCCAAACGGCCTGTCTGAAGTAGGCTACTCCGAAGCTGACGCAAAAGATTTAGCCAAAGGCGCTATGCCCCAACATAGAGTTATAAAACTCTCACCTAGACCAGTTTCTGAAATAGAACTAGAAGATTTGTTTCTCAATTCAATGAAACTTTGGTAAATTATGCGATCCACATTTGCTACAGCGTCTTACTAGCCCATACCAGCATGTCTTCTGTTTTGGACCAGCCGACGCATGCATCGGTAATGGAAGTCCCATACTCTAAAGAATCTGGNTTTTTACCAAGACTTTGATTCCCTGAATTAATGTTGCTCTCTATCATNACTCCAACAATACTACTATCACCTCCNACTCTCTGATTTACTACGTCTTCAAACACTATTGGTTGCCTATTGTGGTCTTTGTTGGAATTACCGTGACTACAATCAATTACAAGCCTTTTCGCTAATCCGCCNGANACAAGGGCATGGTTAGCTTTATTCACAGACTCNGAATCATAATTTGGTCCCAACTTACCTCCACGTAAAACCAAATGTCCGAATGGATTCCCGTCCGTCTTGAGCACGCAGACNTGNCCGTCAGGCCCCGTTCCGACATACGCATGCTCACTGCTCGCCGATANAATTCCGTCTATAGCCGTCTGAAATGAACCATCAGTCCCATTCTTAAAACCTACTGGAATACCGATCGCACTTGCCATTTGTCTATGCGTCTGGCTCTCTGTAGTTCTAGCGCCAATACAAACCCATGAAACTAAATCCTCTATATAATGAGGGACAACGGGATCTAAAAATTCACTTGCTGCNGGCATCCCCATATCATTTATTTCCTGCAACAACCTACGAGCTCTAGATAAACCTTCAGGTATGTTGTAGGTCTCATCAAGGCCCGGATCATTTATAAACCCCTTCCAACCAACAGTAGTTCTGGGTTTTTCAAAATACACTCTCATTAAAATGAAAATTTTATCTCCAAGCTTATTACGCAAATCAATTAACCGTCTGGCATAATCCAATGCTGCTTCTTCATCATGAATTGAACACGGACCAGTTATTATCATCAGCCTTTGATCTCTACCCTCCAATATCTCTTGCACAATTTTCCTTGATTCTTTAACCGTATTTGCCGCGGAATCTGACCGAGGAATTCTGTCAACTAACTCTAACGGACTAAACAAGTGACTAGATGAAAATCCTAAACCTTCTACATGACTATTAGTTGCCAATTTATATCTCCCGTATATAACTTCTAAGTATTTATAAAATTAGACTTTTTTACTTACCAAAAAAAAGAGGCTCCGACCACCGGTCGGAGCCTCTCGTACTTTTGTTTTTATTTGCTCAGGTTAAGTACATGGGGACGCCCGGTAGCCGCTGAAGGCTCCCAAAATAATACTTTTTATAATACCCCACGAAATTTAACATTGCGGACGGATGGTATACTCCATTTAAATCACTGTCAAGATTCATCCTAAATTCAAACTTAAGTACAGTCAAATACCAAATGTCCTCTGAATCTTCAAGCAACAATCATCAAAAAAACACACCTGAGGATTCAAACACCGATGTGACCTGTTGTGCCGCAAGTAGAAAAGGGAGTAATCATTTAAAACCCATAAATGCTCCCCATGGCGAATATCGAAGAACAGGTCACATCGATACTGGGAAAATGATTCTTATCCCAAAAGGTATATTCTTAATGGGTACCGAAACTGAGATGGGGTTCCCACAGGACGGTGAAGGGCCTATAAGAGAAGTAGAATTAGACCCATTCTATATAGATGAGACCGCAGTCACAAATGAACAATTTTTACGTTTCATCAAATCTACTGGGTATACCACAGAAGCCGAAATGTACGGCTGGTCATTTGTGTTTCATTCTCTGATACCTGAATATTTGACTGAAATATCCACACAATCCCCATTGGGCACACCATGGTGGAAAAGAGTTGATGGAGCGAACTGGCAGAACCCTCAAGGCCCAGGAACAAACATAGAATCAATTATGGATCACCCAGTCGTTCATATTTCATGGAATGATGCCTCTGAATATTGTTCATGGTCAGGTAAACGTCTACCCACCGAAGCTGAGTGGGAATATGCGGCTCGAAGTGGGTTGACACAGAACATTTTCCCATGGGGTAATGACCTTACGCCAAATGGAGTACACATGTGCAACATATGGCAAGGCGAATTNCCGACTAATAACACAAAAGAAGATGGTTTTATTGGCACAGCTCCAGTAAAGTCTTTCTATCCAAACGCATTCGGTCTTTATAACATGGTTGGAAACGTATGGGAGTGGCAATCGGATTGGTTCAGTACTATTTTCCTAAATAAAAACACNTTATCNAACCCCTCCGGGCCGTCTGAAGGAACCNCTAAAACTATCAAAGGCGGATCATATTTATGTCATGAATCATATTGCAACAGGTACAGAGTAGCTGCTAGGAGCTCCAACACCCCCGACAGTTCTACAGGTAATCTCGGATTCAGGTGTGTTAAAAGTGCTTTCTAATTTTTCTTCAATCTGGCTTTAGGTAACCAACACAAATAACACCATATTCCACCTAAAAGTCCTGGAATCAACAACCAAACGATGGTAAACAGTGCCATGAAAGAATTGGAGGAATNCTCAGACCAATCACCTTCCCACGCCTGAAACATCAATGTTTGGATAAAGAACAAACCCAATATCTGAGTGATAAATCCAAAACACACAACCAAAATCAAGTACCGTAACCGGGAAGCAAAAGTTANATATGGNGATCCTAAGAATAANGACAACATNAACACNGGGCCAAAATGTATCCTCATACTATTNAAATAAACAGGGATTTGGTCCGACTGGCCGGTAACATAAGTAAAAATAAAGTCAGAACCGTTTGCTGAAACATGTATCTCGGCTTTCTTATACATATCCATTAAATTTATTAACAGATCGTTGAAATTCGGCAAATAGAAAACGAGCAACATCCCAAGTAAGCTTATGGAAACGCAGAATCTGAATACAAAAATAATAATCGATAATTTATCTAGCACGATCCGCCCTATCGACCCATACAATCCAAATTATAACTGCGGTCAAAACCAAAATACCTTGCCAGATTATCAAGTGTGAAACCTCTAACACGCTTGGGAAGTTAATGCCAATAAGGAACAAACTAGCAATTCTAACTTGATTTAATAAGAATAAACCCAACACGCTAAANAGGACTCCCCAAAATTTTCTAGATAAAGNTGCAGGATATCCAAGCATACCCATCACTAGTAACAAAGTCGGNCCCACAGCGGTACATTCTTTTACAATCATCACTGANAATCCTTGAGTAGAAAGAATAACTCCATTAATGGANACTGGAATATCTATAACCCCAAGCGTGCTGTATGTAATCAAAGCGGTCCATCTAGGAATGAACTGAATAACATGACCTGTTAGAAAAAAATAATATAGTATCAAAGCAACCAGTAGACTCAATGTCATGGTCACGTAATGCCTATATTTATTCACGTTAACCAGCCTAATATATTTCCAAAAATGGTTTTGCATTACCCAAAACAGACTTTAAACTATAAGGTTCAACAAATAGCNCATNGAGCCTNAGTTAGATACAATCTTAGTATATTATTTGTATTGGTATCAGGATATGAAACTTAACTAATTTAAGTATCTCAATAATTATCATAAACCACGCAAAAAACAGGTGAGAGACGAACATATGACAAGCGACCAAATTAGAGAAGCTTTTCTAAGTTACTTTGAAAGCCAAAACCATTTAAGAGTAGCCAGTTCTTCATTAATACCCGTTGGAGACCCAACCCTCTTACTCACGATTGCTGGAATGAATCAATTTAAACCATACTATTCAGGTTTACAAGAACCTCCAAACCAAAGGTTAACTTCCGCTCAAAAATGCTTCCGAACGCCGGATATAGACATTGTTGGAGATGCAACTCACAACACTTTATTTGAGATGTTAGGCAACTTTAGTATAGGAGATTACTTTAAANANGATGCTATCAAATATGCCATNGAATTCTTAACATTAAAACTCCAGCTTCCTTTGGAAAAATTCTCCATTACTATTCATCACTCTGATGACGAAGCGGGTGATATTTGGGAATCCCATGGAGTCCCAAAAACTAGGATTTTTAAATTTGGAGATAGTGATAACTGGTGGGGACCGCCTATCCATGGAACTGAAGGTCCTTGCGGTCCTTGCAGCGAATTACATTATGACTTCGGTCAAATTCGTGGTTGTCAACAAAAAGATTGCGGTCCCAACTGTGAAAATATTATGTCTACTGGGGAAGTATGTAACAGGTTTGTAGAATTATGGAACCTCGTTTTCATGCAATTTTATCACCACCCAGATGGTCAGCGAGACCTACTCCCCGCTCCAAGTATTGACACAGGAATGGGATTAGAGCGTGCAACAATAATAATGCAAGATGCATTAACGATGTATGAAACGGATATATTTAAAGATCTTATTCAACATGTCCAGAAACTAAGTGGGGTGAAATATAATCTCGATCTGGAAACTGACTATGCTATAAGAGCAGTAGCTGAACATGTCAGAAGCTCAACTTTTCTCACTGCTGACGGGGTAATCCCTGGCAACGAAGGTAGAGGTTATGTTCTACGAAGAGTAATAAGAAGAGCNATAAGACTCGGAAGAAAAATTGGGATGTCAGATCATTTCATGTCAAAGCTTGCTGTTGTAGTTATAGAAAAAATGAAAGGTACNTACCCTGAATTAANCCATCATAGGGAATTCATATTATCTGTACTTGAATTAGAAGAAGAAAGATTTCANAGAGCCTTCGAAAATGGATANTCCATACTTCAAAATTCGATGANTAATTCCANTGAAATTTCAGGAGATCTTGCCTTCCAACTTTGGGACACCCATGGTTTCCCAGTGGAGGTAACAAAAGAAATAGCTGCAGAAAGTAGCGTATCAATTGACATGAATGGCTTTGAAAAAGCAATGGAAGACCAACGAACCCGAGCAAGATCAAATTCACAATTTGACAATACGCAGTCTAAAATAAAGGTNTATGAAAGCCTCGGTGTTCCCTCATCAAANTTTGTTGGATACGACACTNTAGAGACCGAATCCGTAGTGGTAGGAATAATCAAAGGTAATCAACCCGTAGNAAAAGTAACAAAAGAAGATGAGGTTGAGATCGTACTGCAGGAAACNTCCTTTTATGCAGAAGGAGGAGGGCAAGTAGGAGACCATGGCATTATNGANAGCCAANGCGGCATTGTCAAAATAAATGATACCCGAGAATCAATACCAGGGCTCAACGTACATTATGGCAAAGTTACTTCAGGATCTATAACGATAGGGGAGAGTGTATCTGCCAAAGTTGATCCAATTGTCAGAGAAAACACTGCCAGAAACCATACAGCAACACACATGCTACATGCTGCACTTCGAGAAATATTAGGCACTCACGTACGTCAAGCTGGTTCTCTAGTCACAGGTGACAGATTAAGATTTGATTTCAGTCATATTAANGCAGTAACTGANGAGGAATTATGGAAAGTACAAAACCTCGTAAATGAGAAAATAAGAAACAATGCCAGAATCATNCGAAGCGAAGATACTTACTCTAGTGCGATTGAAAAAGGAGCACTCGCCTTTTTCGGTGACAAATATGGGGAAACAGTCCGTATGGTCGAAATAGTCAATGGTGNCAGGTTCAGNTTTGAAGTATGCGGNGGAACACATGTTGAGCATACAGGTGAAGTTGGAATTATTCATATATTGGGAGAATCAAGNATCGGTGCGGGAATGAGGAGAATTGAAGCGGTAAGTGGACGAGCCGCAGAAAAATTGATCTGGGATCGGTTTAAATCTGAAAAGAAACTCACAAGTATGCTTCAGACTACAGAAACAGAATTAGAATCCAAAATTTCTGGCCTCTTAATCGAACTCGATTCTGCTCAAAAACGGGCACAGGGCCTAGAGCAGAAATTAGCTATTCAATCAGCTGAATCTCTGATAGATGTCCCAAAAACGGTGAACGGCATCAGAGTTGTCTGTAACATTGTAAACGTTGAGTCAACTGAACTATTGAGAAGTACAGCAGACTGGATTAGAGACAAAATAGGCAGTGGGGTAATAGGAATAGGATCAATTATAAATGGAAATCCTATGATAATAATAACTGTATCTGAGGATGTAGTGGAAATGGGTGTAAGCGCTTCCGAATTAGTAAAACCAATTTCAGAAATCATCAAAGGCGGCGGCGGAGGTAGACCAAGTTCTGCTCAAGCCGGTGGAAAGGACAGCTCAAAACTCCCCATTGCTATTGAAACTATTCCAAATCTCATCAAAAATTTAACAAAAAACTAACCACCCATGTTATCAACTATACTTGCTCTTGATGTTGGGGATAAAAGAATAGGCATTGCAATCAGTGACCCAACACAAACTCTGGCGTCTACACGGCCAGCATGTCCAAGAAAAAACGGAGCTAAAATAATCTCAGAAATAGCAACTTCGGAATGCTGTTCTTTAATCTTAGTAGGATTACCGTATTTACCCTCCGGTAAAATAGGTTCTCAAGCAATAAAGACTAATTCTTTCATAGATGAACTATCCAAGTTCACTTCTTTACCAATACAAACTATAGATGAGAGATTATCCTCCATAGAAGCAAGAAGAAACATATTAAACCCCAATAAAATACGCAAAAATAAAGGTGTTTTAGATTCAGCCTCAGCAGCAGTAATCCTTCAGAGATATCTAGACGATACTCACGCTAAAACTTAATTACCATCTGTACTTGTGTAGAAGGTTTTATTAGGTCTTCGAACGCTTCTTGGATATTTTCAAGTCCAATGAAATCTGTGTCCAATATCATGGGCTGTAAATTGATTTGTCCAGTACTTATGAGATCCAATGCTACTTGCCAGTCATAAGGTTCTCCACCAAAGGTAGTATTTAATTGCACTTCCTTTCCAGCCCAATCAACCGGTAACAAAGGGACCTCTTCCCAAGCCAAGGCCACCAACATGACATTTCCTTTTTTTCTAACCATATCAAGGGCTGTATGTAGAGTAGGTTTCGCGGCAGCACAGTCATAAACCACATGGGGGCCCAACCCATCAGTCAAATCAATTATTGATCTGACTGAATCATCCACCGTAGGATCAACAACAGCATCCGCACCCAAATCTAAAGCAACTTCCCTTCTTATTGCAGCGGGCTCAGATACAATAACTTTCCGGGCCCCTGCAGCTTTCGCTGCTTGCATGCACAACAGACCTATTGGGCCTGCCCCTAACACAGCCACTGTATCTCCCAACTTTTGGTTTGACAGCCTAACAGCCCGCACTACTACAGAACATGGCTCCGCCAAAGAAGCATGTAACTGATCAACACCATCAGGAACCAAAGAGGGCTCCCAATCCTTTAAAATTGTGTATTCAGCGTACCCTCGGTTTCTAGAATTTGAAAAACCCTCTAGTCTGTAATTATACTGGGATTGACGCCTTAAAGGAGCTTCCTTTCCTGGCGGAGGGGTCCCCCCACCGCATACTATACGGTCACCTTCACTCCATCTAGAAACATTTTGTCCTACGGAAACCACATGACCACTAAACTCATGTCCTAAAACAGCTCCCACTGGAGCTATATCGTAAAGGAAAGCGTGCACATCAGTACCACAAATAGCACTGTAATCAATTTTCACAAGCACTTCACCACGTCCAGGTTCCGGTATAGGAATATCTTCTACAACAATCCGTTGGTTTCCTCGGTATACAGCAGCCCTCATCATAACCTCCATCAAGTCATAAAATGGTGACTCTACCGAGAGTTTACATGATTATTCCAAGAACTAATAATTCCTCTGATGTTTTCTTCAAATAATTTCAACCTACGTAGAATACTCGTCCACAAGCTTTTGTACATGGATTGATTATTAGTCGTCAGTAACTCCATTATCCTGAAGGTAATCAATGGCTGCCTGAACTGTCGTTATCCCTTCTGCATCCTCATCTGATATTTCGATGTCCACGTCATCCGTTGAAAACTCCTCTTCAAACGCCATAATTAATTCAACTAAATCTAAAGAATCTGCATTAAGGTCTTCAGTAAAAGAAGCACTAGGTACAACCTCAGACTCATCAACACTTAGTTTTTCAGCCACCACGGCTTGTACTCTTTCTATAAGTGACATTCTCGTTTCCTCCATTATTTCCTTAATTTTAACTTATATTACGGCTCTTCATAAACGACCCCAACACTCCATTCACGAAACGTGATGACCTCTCCGAACCAAAAACCTTTGAAAGCTCAATAGCTTCGTTTATCACTGCTCCTGAGGGCGCGCCCTTACCCCATACGATCTCTGAAATAGCCATCCTCAATATATTCAAATCGACAACAGCTATCTGATTTATCGGCCAATCATTTGCATGGCCGGTGATTATATTATCTACTTCTGCTAGGTTTTCAAGTACATTTTTGATGAGCTCAATAGCAAACTTTCTTAAATCAGGAGAAATAGCGGTATTTTGAAGCATCCTGTTAGTAACAAAGCTCGTCCGATGTCTTACAAGATCTGACTCAAATAGAACTTGCAAGGCTAATACCCTACAATCTCTACGGTTCGCAACAGCCCTGTATTCGAGCATAAATCCCCTACCTAATTTCTAACTTCTGGCAGCTAAAAACTCGACCCCTTCCATATCAGCCAGGGAATGCACCTCTACAGAACGATCGATTTTCTTAACCATTCCGCTCAAAGCTCTACCTGGACCTATTTCATAAAAATCAGTTACTCCTGACTTAATCATAAATTCTATGGATTTTTTCCATTGTACACATCCTACAATTTGGTCAGATAATTCCTTTCTGATTTCATCTGCCGTAGAGATAGGCTGCGCCGTACAATTGGCAACAATTGGTATATTCCCGCTATGTAAATTTGCTTTTTCTAAGGCCTCAATAAGACCACTCTGCGCTGGCTTCATCAATCCCGAATGAAACGCTCCACCAACTTTTAGTGGAATAACTCTTTTGGCACCTCGCTCTGCAGCCATCACCATTGCTTGCTCAACTGATTCCAAAGAGCCACTTATAACGATCTGGTCTCCAGTGTTGACGTTTGAAATGTAAGCACCAGTTGCATTCACGATTTCAGCAAGGCGTTCCTCTTCCATTCCTAAGACCGCTGCCATGGTGCCAGGATTCGTGTCGCACGCTTCTTGCATTAGCTCCCCACGTTTTTCAACTAACAACACGGCTTCCATGACATCCGCCACCCCAGAAGCAACCAAAGCAGTATATTCACCAAGACTGTGGCCAGCCGTCATAATTGGAACAGGCATTCGGGAACCTTGCAAATTTTCTTCCAAAGCCGCCATACATGCAATGCTCACGGCGAATATGCCAGGCTGAGCATTCTTCGTTTCTCTCAATTCCTCTTCGGGTCCTTCAAACATTACTGTCGACAATTCTCTGCCCAAAGCTTCATCAACTTTTCTAAAAACCAGTCGGGCGGCTTCAGATTTTTCATAGAGGTCAGCCCCCATTCCCACAGCTTGCGCTCCCTGACCAGGGAAAATGAAAGCTGCATTTAGCTGCAGTTTTTCGCTCGTGCTCATCCGTTTTCCTTATAAAGAGTCTTAATTATTTTTAGACCAAGCAAAACGCTACACTGTCTGTTGCTCAGAAGGTGATACTTCTCGCCCGTTATATGTTCCACAGACATCGCAAGCTCTGTGAGGCATTCTGGGGCCATGGCATTGAGGGCATGTAGATAATGACACCTGTTTTATGCCATTATGTGCGTTCCTTCCACCCTTTCTTTTTCTCGAATGTTTCTTTTTGGGAAGTGGAGGCATGATTTTAAATCCTTTTTATATCCAATAACTTTATTTCAATAAGTCTAACAAAGGACCCCATCTTCGGTCCTGTATATTAATTTTACATCGACATGTTATTTTATTTAAGTTTGACCCACAATGAGGGCAAAGCCCTTTACAATCAACATCACACAGTGGATTTACTGGGGATGAGACTGAACTATACTGCCTTACAGCCTCGGTTAAATCAAGAATATTGTCATCATCAATCCTGAATCCATCATATTCCTCTGATTCAATTATTAACCTACCAGTGTTAATATCTCGGTAAGGAAGGTATTCTTCTTCAATCTGAAAATTAACAAGCTGACTGGCACAGGTCAAACAACGGGAACAATCAAAATATAGATCTACATTAATATCACCGCTTACCCATACACCTGAGTCTGTCCGTATAATCACCACAGAACCCTTCACCCCAGCCTTTTTCTCTAAAGCCCAGTCAAATTTCAGCTCGTCGTCTAATGTTTCCAGCACTTGGTATCCACTAGACTTCATTAGTAGTCCTGCCACATTGAAGTACATAAAACAAACCCAGTCTTATATCGTTAGAAGAACGATCTAAAATGGTAGCACCACAATCAGAGATAGATCAATCAAAACAATTAGTTATATACAAAACATGACTGCCCGATTATGAATAACTAATATCCAGCTGTCTTATCACAGACATAAATAAATGGTTCGTTAGCGATATATCTTCTAAGATTCTCTTTAAATATTTCTCTCCGTCCATCCCACATTTCGGTCGTTAGAGCAGAAACGTGGGGAGAAATTAAAACTTCTGGATGCTCCCATAGTGGGTCAGTTTTAGGAAGGGGTTCAATATCCGTAACATCAAATCCAGCTCCAGCTATGGGCCCGTTATCTAATAAATCTAAAACAGCAGATTGATTAACGATTCCACCCCTGGATAATACAATCAATCGCCCTCCATTTTTCAAATGTATTAGTCGATTCCTATCTAGTATATTGTCGGTTTCCGAAGTGTATGGTACAGACACTACAAACCAATCAGATATTGCCAAAAGTTCATTAAGCCGATCTGTACCCCATATTTCTTTGACCTCCGGGCCACCGGCATTTGGATCGACGTCCACTCCATAAACATTAATCCCAAATGCAGATGCACGCCTTGCAACTGCAGACCCGATCCCTCCTACCCCAAGAATTCCCATGGTACTGCCATTAAGTTCTATCATCTTTTCATCGTAATATGGCAAATCCCATTTGCGTTGTTTTTGGTCTTCCCACAAGTCACGAAGCCTGTGAGCAAAGGTCAACATCATCGATATCCCATGGTCAGCCATTGGCTCGGTATGTGGGCCTTTGGAATTGGTGACTACGACATCACTATCGATTATCTCAGGTATACTCAAAATTTTATCTATTCCTGTTCCTGGACATTGTATCCATCTTATTTTCCGAGAAGCTAAGAATATTTCTCTAGTGATATTTCCCATATAAATATCGGCATCAGCTACAAGTTCTATTTCTTCTTGCTCTGTTTCACCAAATAAGAATTCAAGATTTGAAAATTCGTTAATAAGATCTTGTTTAAATTGATCTGTTATCAAAGCTCCGATTAAAACTTTCACAGTGATGCCTCCAGGTTCTTATATGCATTATTTTCATAGTACGTGAGGTGATTGTACATCCACAAATAACTTTCTGCGTACTCATCCTTCGCCATTTGTAATTAAAATAAACCAAGCATCAATGAGCTAAAATTCCATTATGGATTTTTCAGCCACCTAAAAAACTAAATACTTGATCAAGAAAGGCTAAGAAATGACAACAAATGAAATCTACGATGTGGTTGTAGTCGGAGCAGGAAGCGCAGCGCTAAATGCAGCTTTGTCGGCTTCTGAAAACGGTGCAAGGGTATTGGTTTTGGAAAAGGCGCCTATTCATCTCCGGGGAGGTAATTCATTTTTCACTGGTGGATTGTTCAGGTTCGCATACGACGGAATAGGGGATATAGCTCAACTTTTACCAGATTTAACTGACAAAGAGAAGGATGATATAGACGTAGGCAGTTATGGTCAATCTGAATTTTATTCAGATGTCATGAGAGTTACTGAAGGACTATCTGATCCAAACATATTGCAAACTTTAACCTCAGAATCACTTCCTACGATGATGTGGATGAGGGAAAAAGGGGTTCCACTTGTACTTGCTTATGGCAGGCAATCATTCAAACATGAAGGCAAATTTAAATTCTGGGGCGGTTTGATAGTGGAGGCTGTAGGCGGAGGTAAGGGGCTATCCGATCGACTATTCGAAATATCCGAACAGAATGAAATAGATATCATGTATGAGACAGGGGCCACATCTCTGGTCAGAAACGACAAGGGAGCAATCGATAAAATACGAGTAAAAAGCCCTTCTGGATACAAAGACATAAGTTGTAAATCTGTAGTCTTAGCCTGTGGAGGATTTGAAGCAAATCAAGAAATGCGTACAAGGTATTTGGGCCCGGGATGGGAACTTGCGAAGGTTAGAGGAACCCAGTTTAATACTGGTGATGGCATAAATATGGCCCTGGATGTAGGAGCTCAATCTTTTGGCCATTGGAGTGGGTGCCATGCTGTTGCATGGGATTTAAATTCTCCCAGGCATGGTGATCGAAATGTCGCTGATTTATTTCAAAAACATTCCTATCCATTTGGATTGATAGTGAATTTAGATGGCAAAAGATTCGTTGACGAAGGAGCGGATTTTCGAAATTACACTTACGCAAAATATGGAAGAGAAATCTTAAATCAGCCTCAGCGAGTGGCTTTCCAACTTTTTGATCAAAAGGCCATAGATTTATTAAGGGATGAGTACTTCATTAAAGAAGTATCGATGGTTGAAGCCGACACAATAGAAGATCTCGCCATTGGATTAGATATAAATCTCCAAAATCTTACAGAAACCATCTCCACTTTCAATGAGGCTGTTCAACCTGGGTTATTCAATCCCACAGTGTTAGATGGGAAAAAAACTATTGGGATTGATCCTCCTAAATCAAACTGGGCACAAACCATTGATACTCCTCCTTATAGGGGATATGCAGTTACATGTGGAATAACTTTCACATTTGGCGGACTAAAAATTAATTCAAAATCTCAGGTACAAGACACTTCAGATGAACCAATACCTGGCCTCTATGCAGCAGGAGAACTGGTTGGAGGCTTATTCTACAATAACTACCCCGGGGGATCCGGATTAATGGCTGGAGCTGTATTTGGAAAAATTGCTGGACAAAATGCTGCTATCGAATCGTTGCATCCATAATTTGAGTGACTAATTCTTGACCAACCTCCTGCAAAAAACCTACAGTATGCATAGATATTGGGACTTTGACACTTTAGATGGAGGAATATCATGACTTTCGGTTCAGGCGATTACACATATGAAGTTGACAAAAATTGGGGCAATTTACCTGAGGGGTATGAATTTAATCAAGTTGCCGGAGTTGCCGTAGATCACAACGACGATGTATACCTATTCAACAGAAGTTCACATCAAGTCATGATCTTTACCAGTGATGGAGAATTCAAACAATCATGGGACGTTTCCTTTGCAAATCCACACGGAATGCACATCGGTCCAGATGGGAATTTTTATTTTGCAGACCGCGACGATCACGTTGTGCTGAAATATAGCCCACAGCAAGAACTACTACTTACTTTAGGGCAAAAGGGAATTCCTTCTGATACTGGATATGAAGGTGACTTAATGGTTGTACCAAACCCAGCTGGGCCATTCAACATGCCAACCGGAGTAGCCGTTAATGATGAGGGGGACATTTTCGTATCAGATGGATATGGGAACTCCCGTTTCCATAGGTTTACTTCTGACGGCTCACTTATAGACACGTGGGGGGAAGCAGGTAAATCAAATCCTATGGATTTTCATCTACCACACGGAATTGCGATAGACGGAGAAGGGAGACTGGCTATTTGTGACAGAGAAAATCACAGGATTCAATTCACAGATCAAGAAGGAATATTTCTATTTATATGGTCGGGTTTTAAACAACCAACAGATATCACATTTGGAAAAGACGGAGAAGCTTACGTCTCTGAACTGCAGCACAGAATATCCATATTGGATAAGGAAGGAAACTTACTGTCGAGATGGGGAGATGAAAGCAGTCATAGCCCAGGAAGCTTCGTTGCACCCCATGGAATAGCAGTAGACTCACAAAGTAACATATACGTCGGAGAAGTTTTGGAAGGTCGAAGGATTCAAAAATTTATACGGAAATAAGCGATATTTTTAAATTATTAATTAGGAGTTTTTAATGAATGGCGATCAGTTAATGGCTAAACTGTTGAAAGAAGAAGGTATTGAATGGATTTCGTGCTTTCCAGCACAATCTCTAATTGATGCCTGCTCCTCAGAAGGTATTCGCCCTGTTATGTGTAGGCAAGAAAGGGCTGGAGTAAACATGGCTGACGCCTATAGTCGTATCAACAACGGCAACAAAATTGGCGTTTTCACTATGCAAAGTGGGCCAGGTTCAGAAAATGCCTTTGGTGGTGTGGCTCAAGCCTTCGCTGATAATGTTCCAATGCTAGTAATTCCTGGAGGGGCTTCTGAAGGTAGAGTCGGGGTGCATCCTGGATTTGACTCTGTACCGAACTATCAACACATAACTAAATGGGCAGGCCGAATAAATACCGTTAGGCGGATACCAGAGATGGTCAGTAGAGCCTTCACACATATCAGAAACGGAAGGCCTGGCCCGGTTTTGCTTGAGTTACCAGGAGATGTCGGACAATCCGAGGTCCCATCAGACATTGAAAACTACACACCTTCAAAAACTCATAAATCCTTAGCAGCCAATGAAGATGTCCGCGACATAGTAGCCGCGCTCCTTAAAGCTAAGAACCCTGTCATAAACGCTGGACAGGGAAGCCTTTATGCTGAAGCAACCGAAGAATTAGTCGAATTTGCTGAGTTAGTAAATGTCCCCGTAATGACAACTCTGGCAGGCAAGAGCGCATTCCCAGAAGACCATGAATTGGCTCTTGGCACAGGCGGTAACACTGGAACGTTGATGGTGGACCGTTTCCTACAAGCAACAGATTTTGTACTCGGCATAGGAACTAGTTTTGCAATATCCAGTTTCACGGCTCCCATGCCAGATGACGCAATAAAGGCTCAGGTTACCAACACTGCAGAAGACCTCAACAGAGATTATAGAGTGCAATACGGTGCCGTTGGGGACGCAAAATTAGTTGTACAGCAATTAATTGAGGAGGCCAAAAGTCAGCTTGGTGAACATGGGAGGGGAGATGTAAATGGGGTGAAGGCAAAAATTTCGGAAATCAAAAAGGAATTCATGGATGAATGGGGGCCAAGATTAACTTCAAATGAAACACCGATGAGCCCATATCGAGTTTTCCACGAATTAATGACAAACATAGATCCAAGAAACGCAATAGTAACTCATGATTCTGGCTATCCGCGCAACCAGCTTGTTCCATTTTGGCCTGCTTTGACACCAAGGTCATATATAGGCTGGGGGAAATCCACACAGCTTGGATACGGACTAGGTCTTACTCTAGGGGCTAAACTAGCAGCTCCTGAAAAACACACAATTAACGTAATGGGTGACGCCGCTTTTGGTATGGCCGGGCTTGATATAGAAACAGCAGCAAGATCAGGACTAGGAACAATCACTATCGTGCTAAATAATGGTGTGATGACTCATTATTCTTCAATGCTTCCTCATGCAACTGAGCACTGGAAAAGCAACGAGCTCGGAGGAATATATTCAGATACAGCAAAAAGCCTAGGGGCTCATGGGGAGAGAATAAGCGACCCTGCTGAGATAGCTCCAGCTATCAAAAGAGCCGTAGAAATCTCTAATTCAGGACAGCCTGTTTTACTTGAGATGATGACTAAAGAAGAAGAAAATATTTCGACGTACGGAAGATAATTTTCTATCCGTAAAGCTGTTCAGTTTTACAGGAACAGCTTTACGGAACTTACCTTGTTAAATTCAATTGGTCTCATTTTTACTTTATGTTGCCGTAAACCGGGAAGACATAGGTCTCCTGCATCATTCAAGTATTTGAACCCTTGAAGCTCTCCACAAACCTTCCATCTCAAATATTCAGATAACCCATCAATACGTAAATTAGTTTTAATTATGAAAAAAGAAGCAACTTCTTTGGAAATAGGCCCTGCCATAGCAAATCCTTGCAGGCAATTATCAATTTCCACACACCATGAAAAAATATTGTCACTGCCTATTTGAAATTGTCTTTCTAAAGCAGAATTCGTATATCCCCAATCAAGTAAAAAATCTCGCTTCCTACCTTGTACGCGTCTCCATTCCTTCAGTAGTTTGTACGCCTCTGGCAAATCATCTACTCTTAATTCTCTGAATACTGGTTTCAATTTTTCAACTCTACGGGTCTTTTTTCTCAAGTCTTTGTACCTAGAACCGTTTGCTTCAAATATCAAACGAGGATCATAAATATATTCTTCATCCTTGAATGTAGCTTCTATCTTCTGTCCAAACAATGACTGTAAACCTTCTAAATCTTTCTGATCTGTCCATAAAATTCTAATATTTGACTGCCCATTACATTTCGCTACATCTGATAACTTATTTACAGAAGAGGCACTCAACGGACAGGGTGACGTAAATAAGTCAATGCGGCTCTGTGAATTATCAGTTGCTGACCTAGTAATTTGATAAATAAATAAAGTTGAATCTTCCTCCACAAATTCCAAACGACGGTTAGGAGGGAGATGATAGCTAATTAAGAATGGCGCAAAATTAAACCAAGATTTTTTGTCGTAGTCATGGAAATAATTCTGGAATATGTCTACATACTTTGGCAATACTGGTCTTGCACCATTCAAATAAGGTTTTTCGGTATATCTCAGTTTACGTTCCTTCTTTGATTGGTATAAATATTACTCAAATCTAAAGAAATTTCAGTCCTTGTATCCAAACCAGTATTACATCTCAACATCGTACTTGCGCCTGCGTGTATTTGGGCACCTAGATACCTGTTAAATCCAGGAATCATTTCTTGTGGAGCCAGTCCAAGAGAACTCAATGCACCAAATATACTAGATATGTCGTCAGAAGGACGAGAAGGAAAAGAAATGTACGCCGTTTTACCTGGTTCATTTTTGAGAGCTTGTGCGCCTCTCAGAGCAAATAATTTAACACCGTCAACTGTGTATGGTGGATCAGAACAGAAAACATCAAAAGAATTAAAATTACTTCCTGGTAGGTCTTCACGGAAATCATGAGCAACAGAATTTAATTTAAATTGATAATCAGTACATTTTTTTTCTATAAAATTTAATATTCTGCGATCAATATCTAAAACAGTAATTGATCCTATATCGATGCCAAAATAGTCTGCAAACAACACAATAGCAATTGAAGTTAAATCATCATCGCCCAAAAGAAGAATATCTCGCCCTTCTATACTTCCATGCTCGTACATGTAAAAAACTCTTCTGATACTAGTTTCAGGGGTAGTATGAGACTGATCTATAGTCCGATCGGGTTCTGGTCTATCAAAAGTTTTTTTCTTAAATAATTCTATCAATTTTTGCATGGGATCGGGTAAACTTTGAGTTACGTCATATCTATGAGAACATAGGTTTTTTATTCCTAATTCATTCAAAGCATCCACCCCTTTATCCGTAAGTACCGCACCACCTCTACGCTCCAATAATTTCCTCTTTTCTAGCTCTCTTCTTACAGCGGATACTACCGGAACCGCTATTCCAACCGAACAAGCCAATAAATTCACAGATATTGGCTGACTCCTCAAAACGGACCTTAAAATAGCTCGCACTCCCTCTGCTCCCTCTTCAAGGGAAGTGTTAAAGGCTATTTCCTCCAGCAACTCTCTAACTGACAGAGACATTACAATGGACCCAGTTTGCCTTCATTCAGACAGAGTTCCTTAATTTCTTGAGCAAATACTATTTCAGAATCATCTTCAGGCCGGTACCCAAGTACATCTCTAGCACTTTTTAACGACCAAAAAGATCGAGTATTATTACTTATCCCATACACTACTTGCCATGGAACATTATTTTCATTTTCTATAGATTCCGTTTCCATAGCCTTTGTAAATAATTGCGTGATATCTCTAGGGCTTATGTAAGCACCCAAATCACGTTTAAAAGCAACATGATTATCCAAATACAATGATTTATCCAAAATGCGAGGAGCTCCTATACGAACCATCACAACGCCCATTTTTCGACCACTTCCCAAATTACCTTCCACAAAATTACTTGAAGTACCATCAAGCTCCTTACCCAATCCTCCTGCCGCAAATAAAAACCCCATATGCTCATAAGTCGCTTTAGCCCAACCGTAAAAATTGTCAGATAAAGCCAAGCTATAGGGCTCAACTATTTCTAATTTTCTATTATGTATCAAAGCATGTTCATACCAATCTGCGGCATGATTTGAACTAGCCATTACAACTCTAGGAACTCCAGCATCGTAGGCTGATCTAAATACATTGTAGGCCATCTCAACATTTTCTTTTTCATCATAAAAGTGATCTGCTGGGTCTCCAGTTCTTCTTTTATAGGCCAAATGTATAACAGCATCAACGCCATTGAATAAATCTTTATATTTACTAGTGTCAGGATCAATCAAATCAACAACGTTTACACCTTGAACGTGCTCACCTCTCCGGTTCTCTTTTCTAGTATCAATAAGGACTGTTTCATATTTTTCTCTGAATGTTGGCAACATCTGATCCGCAACATATCCGGTTGCTCCAGTCATTAAAATTTTCTTAATTGAATTAGACATTATTCTCTCCATTTCTCCAATAAAATTCCCAGATCACTCCAACATAATAAGACAAATTTGTCTGGTGATATATACTTCAGGCAATTATTTGAAATCCGGCATTCAGGAGGCTTCTAGTAATGAGGGTAATAGACGCAATCTCACAAATTTTGCTAAAAGAAGGAATTGAATACCTTAGCGCCTTCCCAACAACGTCTGTAATAGAGGCAGCGGCGGCGGCAGGGATAAAACCGATTATATGCCGGCAAGAGCGCGTCGGAGTTGGCATAGCAGATGGCTATGCTCGAATAAAATCAGGAACCCCCCCTGGAGTGTTCGCTATGCAGTACGGGCCAGGGGCAGAAAACGCTTACCCTGGCGTCGCTACTGCCTATGCCGATGCTTCTCCCGTTTTATTTTTGCCTCTGGGACATCCTTTAAATAAAGATCGTATTTTCCCACACTTTAGTTCAGTTGAAAGCTTTTCATCAATCACAAAATACGTAGAACAAATAAACCAACCAGAAGCTGTAGCTGACACCATGCGTCGAGCTTTTTACAATCTTAAAAACGGTAGGCCTGGACCAGTAATGGTAGAAATACCATCTGACATAGCTATCGATGAAGTTGACAATAATATTGTCTCCCAATACACACCCGCACGAAAGTTAATCTCCAAAGCAAACGACGAAGATATAGTTAGAGCCGCCAAACTACTATTGCATAGTGAAACCCCTCTAATTTATGCAGGACAAGGGCTCAGTTACAGTAATGCTACTGAAGAATTAACCGAGCTGGCCGAAATTACGCGGATTCCAGTAACTACCACTATGGCAGGTAAAGGTGTGATAGACGAAAGACACCCGCTGGCTTTAGGCAGTTCCTCAGTAGTCATGAATGGAGCTGTTCGGCACTATATGCTCAAAGCTGACACAATTTTAGCCATTGGGACTAGCTTAACTAAACATGGAATGATAACAACCATTCCTGGCCAGAAAAAAATTATCCACGCGGTCAATGATCCAAAAGATATCGGAAATTACTATGATCCCGAAATAGCGCTATTGGGTGATGGGAAGTTAATCCTTCGACAACTGATAGAAGCCTGCAAAGACTTACTAACAAAAGATAAACTTCCTGAATCCCCAGTTGATGAGATTAAAAGTTTGAAGGATAAATGGCTTAAAACTTGGTTCAACAAACTAACATCTAAAGAAACCCCCATGACACCTTACAGAGTCATTTGGGAATTCATGAACACCATTGATCCTTCAAAAACTATAGTGACGCATGACTCTGGCAGCCCAAGAGATCAATTAATGCCGTTTTATATTTCAGGCGGACCTGGAACTTATATTGGATGGGGTAAGTCACACGGACTCGGAACCGGACTCGGACTTAATCTAGGGGCTAAATTAGCCTCTCCCGATAAATTCGTTGTGAATTTCATGGGGGACGCAGCTTTTGGCATGACCGGATTAGATTTTGAGACCGCAGTGAGAAGCAATATACCGATACTTACAGTAGTTTTAAACAATTCCACCATGGCAATTGAAACCAGTCACATGGCAACATCTCACGAAATGTATAAAACAAGGGATTTGGGTGGTGATTATGCGGA
Source organism: Chloroflexota bacterium (assembly GCA_002717465.1). Classification (GTDB taxonomy): domain Bacteria; phylum Chloroflexota; class Dehalococcoidia; order Lucifugimonadales; family UBA826. Next base: position 44,503 of record PBDQ01000030.1, on the reverse strand, counting down.
CATGGCTAAAGCTATGGGAGGATGGGCAGAAAAAATTTCCGACCCAGATTCAATAAGAAACGCCTTTACCAGAGCGAAAGCAGCAACTGAAAATGGTCAAGCAGCCTTATTGGAGTTTGTCACATCTGAAGAACAAGATTTTTCCTTTAGAGGATCTCTATAAAATCTTATCCTTCACGTGGGAACCAATAACATCCATATTCATCAACACAAACAGCACAATGTGCAACATGATGCCCAGGAGATACCTCCCTCATCTCCAAGCTATTACCATCACATTCAGGATTCGGCTCCGAACAAAATGGATCATAACTACATGCCGAAGGCGGCGACATCGGACTAGGAACTCCGCCTCTTAATATTATCCTTTCTCTATCAGCCTCCAGCAATGGATCAGGTATTGGCACAGCTGATAAAAGGGCCTTAGTGTAGGGATGTACTGGGTTTGCGTACAGTTCATTTCTTTCAGCTATCTCAACAATATGACCGAGATACATAACAGCGATTCGATCGCTAATATGCTTAACTACCGACAGATCATGGGCAATAAATAAATATGTCAGTCCAAGCTCTTCCTGTAAATCTTCCAAAAGATTAATAACTTGTGCTTGAATGGAAACATCCAAAGCCGACACCGGTTCGTCACAGACAATAAAACTTGGATTCACTGCTAGAGCTCTGGCTATCCCAATTCTTTGACGTTGTCCCCCGCTGAACTCATGAGGATACCTATCAGCCATATAAGGGCTAAGCCCTACGGTTGACAGTAATTCAGATACACGATCTTTATATTCTGACTTTGAATTCGTCAACTTATGAACCTTAAGTGGTTCACCAACTATATCCCCACATGTCATCCTCGGATTTAGAGATCCATAAGGATCCTGGAAAATGACCTGCATTTCTCGCCTCATTTGTCTTAGTTGACGAGAACCCATTTGTGTTAAATCTTCACCATTAAAAAGAACTTCACCAGATGTTGGCTTATGCAATTGCAGCAAGCATCTACCAGTAGTAGTCTTACCACATCCGCTCTCCCCAACTAACCCAAGAGTCTCTCCTTTGTTGATAGTAAAACTAATATCATCCACCGCTTTGACGTCCGCGATTTTAGTCTGAAATATAACACCAGAAGTTACAGGAAAATACATCTTTAAGTTATTTATCTCAACCAAAGGTCGGTCTTTGTTCGCTGTCGCTGACCCAGTCTCGACTACCATATTCACTCCAATTTATATGTCCAATTAAACAATTCGATTGACAAATACCAAAATTCAGGGATCTCTTGGAAACCATTTACATCCATAAGACTCATGGCAATGGCCGCAATAAGATACCCAGTGATCCTTTTCAACCTCAACCAATATAGGCTCTGTGGATTCACACTCAGGAAAAGATTGAGGACAATTAGACTGAAAACCACAACCACCAGGTCTATTTCCTAGATTGGGAGGAGAGCCTTCTATCGCCTCCAATCTGACGCGTTCATTATCATCAGCATCAAGACGTGGGACCGAATTCAACAATCCGCTTGTATACGGATGCAGAGGATTCTTATAGATCTCAACCGATGAAGCTGTTTCTACGATTTTGCCGGCATACATCACTATTACTCGATCGGCATACCGCGCAACTACACCTAAATTGTGCGTTATTACTATTAGAGCGGTACCAAGTTTGCGTGACAAATTCTGCATAAGTTCAAGTATTTGTGCCTGAATCGTGACATCTAGAGCAGTAGTAGGTTCATCAGCAATAATTAATTTCGGATCACAGCTAAGCGCCATAGCAATCATAACTCTCTGGCGCATACCGCCACTAAATTGATGAGGATAGTCATCGATCCGAGTTTCCGAATCCGGAATGCCGACCATCTCCAAAAGAGATATGGCTTTGATTCTAGATTCTCTCTTATCCATGTTCATGTGAAGCTCGAGAGTCTCTGTCAATTGTCGACCAACAGTTAAAACAGGGTTCAAGGAAGTCATCGGTTCTTGAAAGACCATAGAAATCCCATTACCTCTTATGTCTCTTAGTCTTTCATCATTGGCCTGCACAAGGTCCTCCCCCTCAAATAAAACCTCCCCACCAACGATTCTTCCTGGAGGACTAGCCACTAGACGCATAATAGACATCGCACCGACACTTTTACCACATCCACTCTCGCCAACTATACCTATGACTTCTCCCTCTTCCACACTATAGCTAATGCCGTCTACTGCTCTAACAACTCCTTCTTGGGTAAAAAAATGAGTAGTTAAATTTTTAACTTCTAGCAAAGAAGCCATCGGCACCTCCGGAATTCATAAAATATCTTAATTGTTTCAATACACAGTAAGTACGCATCATTCTAATTAATATTTACAATACTAACAACTTTATTAATTAATAATTCAATATATTAATTGAATGTTACGTTAGATTCCCATTTTTCAATGCTGCCAATCCATCAACAACCAATTTTACGCAATACTCCTGACTCATTTCACTGGTGTTCACAGTAAAATGAAATAAATCTGGTCTGTCTGGATCACTCAACTCAAAAAATTTCCGAAAATAGTGTGCGCGAGCTTCATCCCTACCCCTGATTGTTCCTATAGCATCCTGCTCAGACAAATTCTCTCTCTCCATAACTGTAGATATTCTATCTTCATAATGAGCAACAACTCCTACTCTCAAAACATCAGGCATATCCCTTAAAATTACATGCCCCCCTCGGCCAACGAAAACTACGTTACCTCCCATAGCTATTTCTCTCATGGTTCCCTGGATGGATTCAATATAGTCTTCATCTTGCAAATTATGGTCCGAGCGTATAGATGTGCCTGGGATATCCTCATATTCCTCCGTCAAAAAAGCAGCTACTCCTGGTCCAAAATACGGATCCCCTCCGGTTCCTGAAACTGCGGATCTTTCCAAAATACGTTGAACATAACTCAACATACGTTGTCTCGTGCTAGGTGCTTGTTCTTCTCTCGAATGAAGCGCTGCGACAGTGGTTCCTAGCTCTTTAGCAACCGACGATAAAAATACCCTATCCAAATAATCCGCTCCCAATCTATCTGCGATTATAGGACCTAAAACCCTAGCTCCACCGCCCGCCAAACCACCTAATGTTATAACTGACATTTATCACCTCTCTAGATCTTAATTCATAAGTTCCCTATTATTAATAAATAATAGTAGGTTTTACTATATAACGGGTAAACAAACTTGCGATGCGTGATCACAAAACATGAAATTTCAAAAGTTCATTATTAGTACTTAATCAATGAATACAATTCATTCACACCTATAACACTTCTACCATTCAATTCAGCCAATTCGATCACTACTCCTGCACCAACTAATTGACCTCCACTTAACTTTATGAGTGAGGCAGCAGCGCCCAATGTCCCACCCGTCGCTAATATATCATCTAACAAAAATACTTTTTGGCCATTTGATATGGCATCTTTATGAATTTCCAAAGTTCCGGACCCATATTCGAGTTGATAATCAACTGAAAATTTATCGAAGGGCAGCTTACCTGGCTTACGAATCGGGACTAATGGCATATTTAAACGGGAGGCTAACGGTGCCGCGAAAATGAACCCTCTTGATTCTATAGCAGCAACAACCTCGCAATGCGAGTTTACCAATCTATCTTCTAAATTAGCTAAAGCTTCATTAAATGCCTCAGGGCTCAGGAGCAAAGGGGTTATATCCCTAAATAAAATACCTTTCTCAGGAAAATCTTCAATATCTCTAATATACATTTTCAAGTGATCCATAGACGACATGCTGTTACCTCCATCACTATCATACGATTATGATTCCAATAACTGCGTCTTCCACAAATATACGAAGTGCTTGCTGCAATTACCAAAAACACAACATTAAATGCACCCTCTATGCATTGAAAATATAGTAACTTTACTGGTTGAATAGGTTAGATCATATAGATAATGATATTTACCATCATAGTCCCATTAGTAGGCTGTTAATGATTACTGAAGAAAGGCGCGTAAATCTTAGTCGGGAACAACTGCCTCAATATATTGATCTGGTAAGACATACCATATCACCCTCAATAAGGGCATCTGGTGGTAGGGTATTGTGCCTTTTACAAGGGTTGATCGGAAGTCCAAGCACAACACTGATACAAATGACTCAATACGAAGATATTGATTCTTGGCAACTTGCACAGGGTGCCTGGACAGTTAACAGGGAGCAGTTTGCAATCCAAGAATCGACGCGGATACTCAAACCGATTTCGTCTCGTCCAAAAGACCTTGTTCCACCCGAAGACAGAAGAACTATTTATGGATATCGTAAATTCATCATATCCCCTGCCTCGGTTTCTGAATTTGCAGCCTGCTCCGAAGAAGGAATTTGGCCCCGACTAGAAAGTGAAGGTGCTTGCATCCTTGGAATGTGGTCTAATGCGGAATCAGTAAGTCCTGCTGAGGTAATATTACTTACAGGTTACAACAGTCTTGCACATTGGGAATCCACTAGATTTTCTCCAGGATCACCTGATGAAAACAATGATCTATGGAATCGTGAAAGCGCACTAAGAACAAGAAGAGAAGATCTGACCATAAAAACTTTTGTCGAAATTATGATTTCAACAGATTTGTAATTAGGAGACACAAATGATAGGCGTACTTACACATCATTGGGCTAAAACAGGGAGTTTCAACAAAGCTAGAATATTGCTCGATGGAAACGGACTAGCACAAAGTAAAGCGCCTGGTTTTATCTCAAGGGTGACATTACTCTCTAGAGAAAACCCCAACCAAATTACATCAATAGTTATGTGGGAAAATGACGAAATATACGACGAATGGAAACAAAGTAAAGAACGATCCTTAGCAATGCGTGGAGCAGATTCTCTATGGGATAAAAGTCCAGCCTCTGAAAGATTCGATATACCTTAATGATATGCACCAAAAACAACACATGCGTTCTGTCCGCCAAATCCAAAATTATTAGACAAGGCAACATCTACCGACTGTTTTATCGCCTTATTGGGGACGTAGTTCAAATCACAATTCGGGTCAGGGGTTTCATAATTTATTGTAGGATGAATAATCCCAGTCTGTATCGTTTTTACAACAGCAACCGCTTCAATTGCCCCAGCACCTCCTAACGCATGACCAATCATAGATTTCGTCGAGCTTATTGGAACATATGATGCTGAATCTCCAAAAACTTTTTTGATAGCTTTTGTTTCTGATGCATCATTCATAGGAGTTGAAGTTCCATGAGCGTTAATATAGTCCACCTGATCAACCGTTTTATCGGCATCATCCAATGCCCAACTTATAGCTTTAGCAGCTCCCAGGCCTTCATTATCAGGTTGAACTGCATGATATGCATCTGAGGAGACTCCATAACCAAGAATTTCTGCTTTAATTTCTGCACCCCTGTTCAAAGCATGCTCAAGGCTCTCTAAAACCAATACTCCGCCGCCCTCCGCTGGTACAAAGCCATCTCTATTCTGATCAAATGGTCGACTCGCCTTAGTCGGGTCACCTTGAAATCTGCTCAAAGCTTTTATAACGTGGAATCCACCCAAACCAATACGACTAATCCCAGCTTCACACCCTCCAGCAATCACTACATCCGACGTACCTCTGCGGATAACCTCTAAAGCCTCACCTATAGCTTGATTCCCGGCCGCACAAGCCGTTATAACAGTTGATGTATATCCCGTTAAGCCAAATATACGACTTATTTGTGCTGCGGCCATATTCGGCAATATCATGGGTATAAAGAATGGGCTCACTCTCATGCCACCTTTCTCAAACGACAATTTGGCATTTTCTTCTGTTGTTGGAAATCCTCCATTGCCATTACCCATAACTACTCCAATTCTATCTCGATCCAAACTTGAGAGATCGAGACCAGAATCATCAATAGCCGTCGAAGCGGCGGACACTGCGAATTGCGAAAACCTCGCCATTCTCCGTGTTTCTTTTGGGTTTGCGTACTGCCCAGCATCAAATCCCGAAACCTCTCCAGCTAAATCTCCCGGAAACCCTTCCGTATCACATAAAGTAATATGGCCAATGCCTGAAATCCCCTGAGTCAGGCCATTCCAAAATTCATCTACAGTCTCTCCTAGAGGAGACATTACACCTAGACCGGTGACAACAACTCTTTTCCTATTTTCCATCAAATTTGCATCCCTATTAAATATCAAGTGAACCGACTAACTTATAATAAACTATCGTATGTCTCCGGAAGTATATTTTCATAATTTTCAATTATTTCGGCTGCTACAGAAAGTGAGCCTGTACCGACTATCACATCCGTTTCTCTGGCAATACTCTGGGCATAGATAAATCCCTCTGAAACATCATCAAACCCTCGTATATAATCCAGATTAATATCTCCACATTTTTCCTCTATTTCGGAATGATGTGACGCTTTAGGATGCCTAGATTTAACCCCTACAATTACACACGGCAACTTTTTCAATGCCAACAGCATATCTCCCATTTCATGGTTTGATAAAGCTCCATAAATAATAATTGCTCTTTCAAAAGTGGCATAATTCGCTAAAGTTTCAGTGAAACGTTCCATCGAATAGGGGTTATGAGCACCGTCGACGATAATTGTCGGAGATCGAACTTGCAAAACATCGAACCTAGCTCGCCATTTTATTTTTTCTAAACCTTTTATTACGGATTGTTCTTCGATTTCATATCCATTATTTTTCAATGCGTCAATAATGCCAATAGCAACAACGGCGTTCTCTATTTGATGAGTTCCTAATAATGGAAGTTTAAAATTACGTAAACGACCATCCGATCTCACACTCAAGGTCTGGCCTGAGATATCAGGAAACACAGATTGAACGGAATATTTATCTGACACTTTTATATATTGAGCTTGATTTTTTTTTGCAATTGCATGCAAAACGTCATGAACACCTTCTGTCTGGTCAGATACAACTACAGGAACTCCTGACTTTATTATCCCGCCCTTTTCAAACGCTATTTCTTCCACAGTATCACCTAGTATATTGGTGTGATCTAGGCTGATCGATGTTATAGCGGAAACCTGAGGCAAAATGACATTAGTCGCATCTAATCGTCCTCCCAGCCCAGTCTCTACGACCATAAACCCTAACCGACTCTTCGCGAAATCATAAAATGAAGCAGCAATCATAAATTCAAACCATGTAACCCCACCAAATCCACCCGAGCAGGAAACCTTCTCAACACAAGGCCACAAATCTCTCACTAAATCAACAAATGCTAATCGAGTAATTGGTTCTAATCCATGCCTAATCCTCTCAGTAACTGAATGTAAATGTGGGGACGTAATCAACCCAGTCTTATAACCTGAAGCAGTCAGTATTGAAGTGACCATTGCAGATGTACTGCCCTTGCCCTTTGTACCGGCTATATGAACAGATGGAATAGAATTTTGAGGGTTACCTATCTCATCTAGTAGTAAATTCATTCTTTCCAGATGAAAGGTATGATGATCAGGAATTCGAGAGCCCCTTTCAAAATCAACTAGACTCATCGAAAGAGTCAAAGCTTCAGCATAAGTTTGCGGCAATTTCAACTTAAAATCATCTCAACCGATCTATAAAAAGCAATTTACATCCATAATATTGCTTGAGTCTTTATACTCAAATACCTGTTTTAAGAAACCCCAATTGGAATTGAGTTTGTCCTAGATACTCCTCTAGCTGCACCATTAACTTTGTCATGTACAGGGTCTTTATGAGAAAACCCTGGTAATAACGAATTAATTCTATTTATTAGAGTTTCAATTTTTAAAACGGTTTCATCTGATATTTGATCTTTAAATACTTCAAAGTTCTCCAGTAAGAATGCTGCTGGTACGTATCTATCAAATCTCCCGTCTGCAATATTTTGATTCGCAAAATACTCAATTAATCTCTCAACAATCCTCGGATTACTGCCAGTTATCATTTTCATAGTCAAAGGTTCGGGCAAATCCTTTTGATAAGCTTTGTTCACTAAATTTAAATAAACGCTCGCATCGAACAAATCCTCTATATCTGCGTCCCTTACTCTCGTAACCTCAACCCACTTTAGTGAATTCTCTTCTTTTGCATTCTTTTCCTTGTTTATACGCTCAACACGTTCTCTATTGGTCGGGGTTATATCCATCATCACAGCGACGCTAACATAATTATCACCAAGCAATGACACAAACGTAGGAAGATTTTCGGCACTCCCTACAGGTATAACCACCCATCGAGGATCTATTCTTGATCCACTTGATTCCACTACCATCCCTCCCAACACTTGCAAATAAATCAGATCAGCAGCGGAATTTACCATCAAACAGTGCGGAGCCAAAAACAACGTTTGCGCCATCTGATAGCCCATTGCCATTTGTAACGGAAATACTGTCTCTGAGTCATTTTCAACGGCATCATGGCTAACAACAGTTCCTCTGCCATCCATATCCTGCACCGTACGAACCCTCTGTAATTTATTTAGATCCACCATGAAGGGGGAATGAGTCGTATAAATTACCTGGCACTGTTCAGCAAGTCTCTCGTCCATAAACCTGAGAAAATCTTTTTGTGCCATAGCATGCAGGGCTGTACCGGGCTCATCCAACAAAATAACTAAGTCACTTTCTTCAGTTTCCTCGAGATGCGAAAAATAAGACAAAAAAGAGAAAAACCAAACAAATCCCTTTGATCTTTCATCAAATGATACTGTCACCCTATGCCGAGCATTTTCAATCCGAACATGAAGTATTTTCCCTTCATTCAATGGTGCTGGATCTCTAGGATCAGCATGAGAAACATCAAATTCTACTTTTAACTGTCGATTCTGTTGCCAGTATTCAAATATTTCATCAGTGATCGCTATCGATGCAGATTCCAATTCAACTTTTATATCTTCATATCCTAAATCTTGCTCTAACTCATCTAGATCAACACCCGACAAAGTCAACAATGACATGAAAGTTCGATCAGAATCGTCAAGTTCTTCTCCCGCCAAGGACCTTCTTTTAAGGTCTGCTATAGATATTTTCCCTTTCATGGTGCTGTAGTTATCAAAATAGACAAATTTGGGAAGCCATGCCTCAAGAAAATCCCGCTCAATACCTTCTTTAGGCCCAGATACCCCATTTGTCCTAGCACCAATTCTTGTTGTATTTGGTACTGATACTGAAGAGGTTCCAAAGAGTGGAGAGGAAGTTACGCCACTACGTAATTCAAAGTCCCAATGCCGATCATTTTTATAATCTTTGCTTACAATTACTTTGTTATTTAGAAGAATGTTTGCCCCGTATTTGCTCTCAATTTCTGCTACTTCTGTATCCGATAACTCAAATTCTGCCTGTACCACGGTTTCAGGACTCTTTTCATGAATCTTTTTATATTTTATGTACCCTTTTCTGGGAAAATCTCGTATATTGAACCTGTCATTATCCCCGGATATAGAATTTATCTTTCGCAACGCTTGGAGAAATGCAGTCTTGCCAGACTCATTTTTACCCACTAATGCTGTCACATCTTCAAGCTGCACCCAAGTGGAATCGTCAATACTGCGGTAATTTTTAACCCTGGCTCTGGTTAGTTTCATGATAGCTCCCTAGCTAAGAATGTCTGCCCACATTACATAGGATCGAACTGGTTCAAACTCATTTGAACCACCTATAAGCCATCAGGCACAGGTCGTCTAATCCACCAATCAAGGCTAGCGTCGGGTAAGGACACACGCAAGGCTTTTACAGGTGTTCATTTGACGAAAATCATTTTTTTGATTCTCATATTTATATTTGACTATAACCACTTCCAGGAATACTGCCATCCGTGCCTGTCCCTTTAGGATCATCGATAATGCCATATTCCGAAAGTAATTGCTGGCTATAAGTCACTTTACCAGTCACTTTGTCTATAGGCTCAGTAGCAAGTAAAAGCGCTGCCTGCGCCATAAAGAAAGGCGGCTCTCCTCTCGGATCCTCAAAACCACTGACAAGATTATGAAAAACTGTTCCCGGGGTCGGGACAACCTGTGAAGGCGACACGCAATTAACAGTTATCCCATGTGAATAAACTTCTTCGGCTAAACCTTGGGAGAACCTCTCCAATGCGGCTTTTTCAGCACCATAACAGGTACCTCCATGCCCAGAATCGGTGTCGCCATATGGTCCACTCCCAGGGCCCACTGCTGCTCTCGACGAGATGTTGACAATATTGCCTGACCCTCTGTCAATCATATCTTCCAAGGCCAATTGACTTAGTATAAATGGAGCATGAAAATTCACAGCCCATGACCTCATCCAACGATTTATGGGGTAATGTTTCACCGGAATAAAATACGTGAGCGCAGCATTGTTAACCAGAACATCAACGGGGCCAAATTCGCTTCTGGCTATATCAAAAAGTTTCTGGCAATCCTCAGGAAGAGATATATTAACCGCTGCTGGTACAGCTTTACCACCTGATTCTTTAATATCCTTGACTGTTTTTTGTAAAGACCCTTCTAAGGGATGGTCACCTTCAAGTAGAGTTCTTGCGGCGCACACTACGTTCCCTCCTTCCAAAGCAAATAGTTTTGCAATTTCCGCACCTATTCCTCTGCTAGCTCCAGTTACTATGATGTTTTTTTCTGAAAGTTTTCCCATGTTAACAACCTCTCTTTTTTGAACAATAACATTAAAAACAGGTTCATTAAACGAAAAGTCATTAACTCCTAACAAACATTAAATTTATAAAAACGTAAAATGCCATTACAAATTTGATAAAATTCATTGGATGTCTAAACCAAATTATCCAATGTAGATTGATTCTAGATAGGCATATACTTAAATACACATTTACAGCAATAAACTTTAGCACTGAAAACACATAGGAACACCGAATTTGAATTTGAAAGAGAAACTACTGCTAGGCCCAGGGCCAAGCATGGTTGACCCCAGAGTCATAGAGGCAATGCAACAAGGAATGTTTGGATACCTAGATCCTGATTTCATGAATGTCCTTGATGATCTAGCTGACAAAATCAAAACCGTATACGGTACCAGCAATGTGACTATGGCAATTCCGGGGACAGGCTCCGCCGGCATGGAAGCTGGCCTATCAAGCCTTTTAGAGCCCGGGGAAAAAGTCATTATGTGTGTGTATGGTTTTTTCTGCGAGCGAATGGTTGATATGGCAGAGAGAATCGGCGCATCCGTTATCCCAATCAGAGCTGACTGGGGTAAGCCTTTTCCTGCGGAATTGTTAGAGAAGGAGATTTCAAAGCATGAAAAGGTAAAGATGGTCACGGCTATACACGGGGAGACCTCCACTGGCATAAAACAAGATTTAAAACAACTCTCACAGATTACCAAAAATCACGAAGCACTTTTTATGGTGGACGCGGTCACCACCCTTGGTGGTACCAATATTGAGGTCGACAAAACAGGGATAGATTATATATATTCAGCATCACAAAAATGTATTGGTGCGCCGCCAGGACTCTCACCAGTAGCTATAAGCGACGCAGCGCTTGATAGTATACGCGCCAGGAAAACTAAGCCTTCTTCTTGGTATCTAGATCTAAGTTTGCTTGCAGACTATTGGGGTGAGAAAAAAATATATCATCATACTACCCCAGTATCGATGATCTTTGCGCTTCATAAGGCATATGAACTGCTTCTTTCAGAAGGTCTAGAAAACAGATTCCGTCGTCATGAGGCTAATGCCGGAGCTCTTATCGCTGGTTTAGCCAAATTGCAAATAGAGGTAATTCCACCCGATGGATCTAGACTCAATCAGATCACACCTGTATGGATACCAGAAGGAATAAATGATGATGCAGTAAGATCAAAACTAGCCGCTGATTATTCTATTGAGATAGGCAAAGGCCTTGGTGATTTTAGTGGTAAGGTATGGAGAATTGGCTTGATGGGAGAATCAAGCAAACGCGAATATGTTCTAAAACTTCTCTCTGCATTAGAAGACATATTTAACTACTATGGATTTGAAATCGCCTCTGAAACAGCCACAAGGGCCGCAAATGAATACTACGAAAGCTCAGATTTAAAATCTTCAGCGACGGACTCGCAATTTTAACAGGGTGGCCAATCGATGAAAGATATACCACTAATATTTCCAGTGTCATTACTAGTAATTCTATTAATGCTAATATTTTCCAGTGCCTATGCAGTGTCAAATGCAGCGACTGCGAAAACTGAACCTGGGTATACAGACTACGATTGGAAAGAAAAAACAGCATTGATAGTTTGCCCATTTCATTAACATACAAAATTAGAAATCAAGTTTGAGGCGATAAATCATGAGTACATTCAGCGAGAAAGTAGCAATAGTAACAGGCGCAGCCACTGGCATAGGATATGGGATAAGTAAACGTCTAAGTTCAGAGAACACAAAGATCATTATGGTTGATTTCGACGGCAACATGGCTGAACAGTCTTCTTCTGAATTGATCGCTAAAGGTGGAGATATAGAAGTAGTGATAGGAGATGTTAGTTTACCTGAAACAGCTGAAGCAGCCGTCAAGACAGCTGTCGACAAATGGGGCCACGTAGATATCCTTGTAAACAACGCCGGAATTGGCGGAATAAATGGCAACATTTGGGAACTAGAAGTGGAAGAACTAGACAGAGTTTACAGAACCAACCTTAGGGGCGTTTTTACATTTTGCAATAAAACTATCCCAACAATGCTCGAAAATAACTACGGTCGTATTGTCAATATTGCTTCAATAGCCGGGAAAGAGGGCAACCCACGAATGGTCCCCTATTCAGCCACAAAAGCAGCCGTAATTGGATTGACTAAATCAATTGGAAAGGAACTAGCCGGGACGGGTGTACTTGCAAACTGTATTACCCCAGCTGTGGTTCAAACAAGAATATTGGACGAATTCACACCAGAACAAGTCAATTACATGGTAGATAGAATACCAGTAGGCAGAACTGGAGAAATAGGCGAAATTGCGGCTATGGTTAGTTGGTTGTCATCAGATGAATGCTCATTTAGTACAGGAGCTGTTTTTGACATTAGTGGAGGTAGGGCAACCTACTAAAACATCAACATCACGAACTTATATTCTCGATTGATTCATATAAGTTTGATTTGATCTCCAACTTTAACCATCCCACCCATCTCTGAATATGCAAGCAATCCTCTCTGTCCTTCAAGCTCATCCCTCAGCCCATCACGAATTTCATCCATTCTAGGGCAAGGGTCGCACAATCCAGTGATTTCCAGGATTACATCATCACCCAACTGAAGTCGATCACCTTGCTTGATTCCCAAAAATTTCAATCCTTCAACAGTAACATTCTCTCTTATTTGACCATCAGCCAAATCAAATTTGTGTAATGTCTCTCTGTCCATAAGAAGGATCTGCCTTTTCGCTCTAGCCGAAACAGATGCTACTTCACTGTATTGCTGGTTCACCGATGCTTTCCTATGACGATCACCCTCTATGCCTTCATCCTTGATCACGATCATTTGATCAACTACCTCCATTGGCTCTCTGCTGCCAACATTTTTACGGAGTGAAACAATTATCCCTGCTTGTGAGTCTGCCATATTTACACCTCCATGATTTCAGAATTGAATTACAAATTCTATTTTACACCACATAATACCTGCCATATTTCCAAATGCTATACTCCCGATAGTCAAGCAGGAACATAGTTCTACCCATAAGGAGTAATTTAACAAAATGACAAGATCATCAGTAAAAATAGGGGGTGGGGAATTCGTCTATGAAGTACTCGAAAATTGGGAACAACTGCCAAATGGATTCGGTTGGCCAGAAACTGCCGGAGTAGCGACCGATAATCAAGATAACGTCTATGTGTTCAACAGAGGTGAACACCCCATGATGGTTTTTGATCAAAATGGGTCTTTTATCAAATCCTGGGGAGAAGGAATATTTACAAGACCTCATGGAGTAAGCCTCGGCCCTGACAATACTCTTTACTGTTCAGATGATGGAGACCACACGATACGGCAATGCACTATAGAAGGGAAAGTTTTGCTTACTATTGGTAACCCTGGAAACCCTGCTAAAGCATTTAGCGGTATACCTTTCAACAGATGCACTCATACCGCGATCGATCCTACAAACGGCGACATTTTTATCTCAGATGGTTACCAGAATTCTCGTATACATAAATATTCCCCAAATGGGGAACTTTTATTGTCATGGGGAGAACCTGGCACAGATATAGGACAATTCAATATCGCACATAATATTGCTACTGATAAAGACGGATATGTATACGTTTGCGATAGAGAAAACCATAGAATTCAAATATTTGATAGGAAGGGCAATTTCGAAACCTTGTGGGCAACTGTTCATCGCCCTTGTGGTATCTACATAGATCCGAAAGATGACAAATTTGTTTATATTGCAGAGCTTGGATGGGGAAATAACGTCAGCCGTAATATGCCTAATATCGGGCCACGACTTACAGTCCTCAACAAAAATGGGGAAATCATCCAAAGAATAGGCGATAAAGGGTACGGATTAGAAACAGGACAATTTATTGCACCTCATGGAATCTGCTTAGACTCCAACATGGATATATATGTGGCGGAAGTCGCAAAAACCAACATGAGCCACTACACCACTCCTCCAGAATCCGTCAGAAGCTTTCAAAAACTCCTAAAGGTCTAGCGGCGAATCATCACAGGTGCTAACCTTGGCACAAAATAGAATCCATTCAAAAATCAGTGGGGGCATGTAATATGGCAACAGTACAAGATCAATCAATTCTTGTTGAAACGATGACAGACGCTGGAACAAGCTTTCTCAATAGTCTCAATGCTGACCAGAAATCAAAGGCTTGTTTCGAATATCTCGACGGAGAACGCCTATTCTGGTATTACCCCCCAATGAACAGACATGGACTTTCTTTAAGAGATATGGATGATAATCAAAGAGAAAAAGCGTTTGATTTAATGGCCACAGGTCTCACAGAACGGTCATATAAACAAGCAAAGCAAATTATTCAACTTGAAACTATACTTGGACCACTTGAAAAGGAACGTGGTCACATTTCATTCAAAAGAGACCCTGAACTTTACTATTTCACAATATTTGGAACACCAGACACCGATGGCCCATGGGGTTGGAGAGCTGAAGGCCACCACATTTCCTTACACTTTAGCATTTACCAAGGAAAAATCATTTCGATGACTCCGTTCTTCTTTGGGGCCAACCCAGCGGAGGTCCGGAAAGGTCCTCATAATGGGCTACGTGTTCTAAGCGATAGGGAAGACATAGCCTTCGATTTGATGAATAGCCTGGATGAAGGACAAAAGAAAACTGCAATCATTTATGGCCAAGCACCTTATGACATTTTAACTTATAACAGCAGTAAGGTTTCATTACCAGCCGAGGAAGGTCTGCCAATTTCAAAAATGAATGGTACACAAAGGGAGATAGTTACATCCCTAATAACAGAATATATTAATCAAGTTCACAAAGAACTTGCCAAACAAAAATTTGAAGAGCTCAAAGAACATGGAATAGAAAATGTTCACTTTGCCTGGGGTGGCGCGACGGATCATGGTGGTGAACATTACTACCGACTTCATGGAGGTAGGTTCGTAGTAGAATTCGACAACAGACAAAATGGAGCTAACCACATTCATTCAGTTTGGAGGGACGTCGACAACGATTTCGGTGAAGATGTCATGAGAAAACATCTTCTTGCATACCACGTGATATAAATAAATCGTGGCCATGAGGAAGAATGTGAATACCCCATGGCCACGTAGCTTAGATTTAAATCTCTCTATATTCTCCGTCGACTGTATTCTCATCCTCACTTGAAGAAGTTTGTTCTTCAGGGGATTCCGGCGCGGCTGATTCGGCCCCCGCGGCACCGGTTTTACTGTAAACTTCCTGCCCAACTTTTTGGACGGTCTCTTGCAATTCCTGTAAACCGCTCTCAATCACAGATGTGTCTTCCCCCTCAAGAGCTGTTCTGACCGTTGCAATTTTCGACTCCACTTCTGACCTGAGATCACCGGAAACATGCTCTTCATTTTCTCTAAGCATCGACTCCGCTGCGTATATAGCACTTTCGGCCATATTTCTAACTTCTACAGATTGACGTTTTTGAGAATCTTCATCAGCATGCTGTTCAGCATCCTGAATCATTTGGTCAATTTCTTCTTGAGAAAGACCGGAACTTGCAGTGATAGTTATACTCTGCTCTTTACCAGTACCCTTGTCTTTAGCAGAAACATTTAAAATTCCATTAGCGTCTATATCAAACGTTACTTCTACCTGTGGGATGCCCCTAGGCGCAGGTAATATACCATCTAAGTTAAATCGACCTATCGTTTTGTTTTCGGCGGACATAGGTCGCTCACCTTGCAAAACGTGCACCTCCACTGAAGGCTGATTATCAGACGCCGTGGTAAATGTCTCACTCTTAGATGTAGGGATAGTAGTATTCCGTTGGATCAAAGCAGTTGTTACACCACCCAAAGTTTCTATGCCAAGCGTCAAAGGCGTAACATCCAATAAAAGAATGTCTTGTACGTCTCCCTGCAATACACCAGCTTGCACAGCAGCACCTACTGCAACCACTTCATCAGGATTCACACCTTGATGAGCTTCTGTACCGAAGAATTCCTCAACAGCGCTTTGAACAGCTGGCATTCTGGTCATTCCTCCGACCAATATCACCTCATCAATTTCGGAATTAGAAACACCAGCGTCAGCCATCGCTTGTTTACACGGCTCTATAGCTCTTTTTATAAGATCGCCAACCATCTGCTCCAAAGTGGACCTTTGTAATGTTTCAACCAAATGCTTAGGCCCTGAGGCGTCAGCCGTTATAAATGGGAGATTTATTTCTGTTTGCATAAGAGTGGAAAGCTCAATCTTCGCTCTTTCTGCAGACTCTCGTAGCCTTTGTAACGCCATACGATCCGATCTTAAGTCAATACCTTGATCTTGCTGAAATTTATCACATATCCAGTCAATTATTGCTTGATCAAAGTCGTCGCCTCCTAAATGAGTGTCACCATTTGTGGCCTTCACTTCAAAGACACCATCACCGATCTGCAAGATAGTGACATCAAAAGTACCTCCCCCAAGATCATACACAGCAATTGTTTGATCTTTATTATTATCAAGCCCATAAGCAAGTGAAGCAGCTGTCGGTTCGTTGATTATTCTTAAAACTTCCAACCCTGCTATCTTGCCAGCATCACGAGTAGCATTTCGTTGACTATCGTTAAAATAAGCTGGCACTGTAATTACAGCCTGCGTAATTTCCTCTCCAAGTTTTGACTCTGCATCCTGTTTAAGTTTTTGCAGCACCATTGCTGCTATCTCAGGTGGAGCATACCTTTTATCTCCCATTGATACATGAGCATCACCATTGTCGTGTTCCACAACGGCGTATGGCACCAAATCCAAACTACGTTTCACTGAATCATCATTAAACTTCATACCCATGAAACGTTTAGCCGAAAATACTGTATTGTCAGGATTGGTAACTGCCTGGCGCTTAGCAGTGGTACCGACATATCGTTCACTGGATCTCGGATTTATTCCGACAACAGAAGGTGTAGTTCTAGTCCCTTCTGCATTTTCAATGACTCTAGGCTCGCCAGCTTCTATTACAGCCATGCACGAATTTGTGGTTCCTAAATCTATTCCGAGAATTTTTGCCATTATTCTCCCTCCTCTTTATCATTTTGCGTTTGTTCAGCCGGAGCCTTTGATACTACGACTCTAGCTGGTCTCAATATTCTGTCGTTTATCTTGTAGCCTTCCTGAATTACTGAAGTGACAAGCCCTTCTTCTTTTTCCTCAGTTTCTTCAAACATAAGCGCATCGTGCAAATGTGGGTCGAACTGAAGCCCAAGAGATTCTATTTTTGTAACTCCTTCCATCTCTAAAGCATTTTCCAAGTTTCTTAAAACAAGAGAAACACCCTTTTCCCAATCATCATTGACCTCATCCGGTACATTCTCTACAGCTCTGGCAAGGTCATCAACCACACTTAAAAACCTTCCCAAAATTCCAAATTTTATTGTTCTACGAGTCTCTTCTAACTCTTGTGCAGCTCTACTTCGATAATTGATCAAATCTGCCTGAGCCCTTTGAGCTATTGACTTGTAATGTTCTGCTTCTTTCAAGAGTTCCGCTTGTATGTCTTCAGCTGACTTATCTAGTTCGGTTTTTTGATTTTCCGACTCTCCAATAACATCATCATTCGAAATGTTTTCAGAATTTACACAATCCAATTTTTCATCATTTTCCTTATCTTCCAATATATTGTTTCTCCATTAAAAACTACTGCTCATTTATTGCAATATCTTGAACATCTCACCCAAACAATCTTCTAAATAATCTTTCAGATCACCCTCTTTTGCCTGATCTAATCCTGACTTCAACCTAAGCATTTGATTGAACATGGCCAACGCAACTTCAACACCAGCTAAATTCAACCCCATTTCCCCAACAAGATGCTTAATCAAGCGTAGCCGAACTATGTCTTCCTCAGAGTACAATCTCAGCATTCCCACCGTTCTAGATGGCCTAACTAAGCCGGCTCTTTCATATTTCCTCAACGTTTGAGGGTGCATTTTTAACAGCCGAGCGGCAACACTTATCACATATATCCCTTCTCCCTCCACATATTGATTAGTCACTTTGCGTCTCTGAGGTTCTCCAAGGGAAACCCCTAATCTAATCACTCTATTTGAGGGTATACGGGCCATATTGAACTCCAATTTGGAATAGAAGATCTAACAAACCAATTTCATGAGATTTCGATGACAACGGTTAAATCATAAGGGTTGATGCGAATCATGTCAACTAAGGTAACATGAAAGACCGTATAGGGATGAGCAACGCAAAAAACTACATTAAATTACAAAACGTTCTTCTTTCCAGGGATCGCCTTCCATGTGATAACCTCTGCTTTCCCAAAACCCTGGCCGGTTTTCATCCATCAATTCAATACCATTCACCCATTTTGCACTTTTCCATCCATAACGCTTTGGGACCACAAGCCTTAATGGTGCTCCATGTTCTAAAGTTATATCTTCTCCGTCATGTTTCACCGCAAACAAAACATCATCATCCATCAAGACATCTAATGATAAATTGATTGAATAATCACCAAAACAATGAACCATTGCGTATTTGGCGTTTGAGGCAATTGAAACAAGCTTCATCACATCTTTAAACAAAACACCTTCCCAAATATTCTGCAATTTGCTCCATTGCGTGACACAATGAAATTCTGACTGAACAGTTTTGATACCAATAGAGATAAAAGTTTCGTAGTCTACCACTACTTGCTTATCTACTAGACCATTAATAGTGAAAGCCCAGTCTTTGATATTGAAGTCAGGTATCGAACCTTCGGTCAAAACCGGGAATTTCTCAGTCACAAATTGACCTGGTGGAGCCCCAGCTTCCGGTCCAGGTGCACCTGGCGTTATCTTCCCGATCTTATTTAACAAATCGTTTTACCTCAATCATGTCAAGAATTTCAGATTTGGAAATAGCATAGTACACTGAGGTCATTGACATCAAATGCAACAGCTTCATAGACTTTCTGCCGTGTACTTATAACAACAGTTTGAGTGAGAATAATTTGTCTACAGATCTAATTATATTTGATTGTGATGGAGTTCTGGTGGATAGCGAACTGATATCAAATACTGTGATGTCAGAAATGCTAACCTCAATGGGGTCACCCACGTCTTATGAAGAATGCATCACATTATTTCTTGGGCATTCGTGGAACGACTGTCTGAAAACCATCGAGCAAAGAGCACAAAAGAAAATGCCCGATGAATTTTACGATATGTACATTAAGAAAGTTTTTTTTAGATTTGAAAAAGAATTGCAGCCCATAAAAGGGATAGCAAAGGCATTAGATACCATTTCACATAGGTTTTGTGTTGCATCCAGCGGACCTCATGAAAAAATAAATAGAACATTGACTATAACCGGACTAGTTAGAAAATTTGATGGTAAAATTTACAGTGCAGAAGATGTGAAACGAGGTAAACCTTATCCAGACCTTTTCTTATATGCTGCAAAAAAAATGGGTTCCGTTGCTTCCAAGACAATTGTAGTAGAAGATTCCATCCCAGGAATAAAGGCTGGATTGGCAGCTGGAATGAAGGTACTAGCATACAATCCACAAAATTCCGACCAATTAAATAATCTCGATACAGAAGGTGTGTTTGTATTTAAATCAATGCAACAATTACCTAGTCTGATCAATAGTATTTAGAAAAACATAACGGGAGTTTTATTTGAATTCAGTTATCTCTTCATTATTAACAGGATCCTACGATCTCCACGTTCATGCAAATCCCGACATTAATGAACGAAGAATGGATGTACTAGAAACAGCAAGAGCTGCCTACGAGGCAGAAATGGGGGGGATAGCATTAAAGTCAATTGAATATCCAACAGGGCCTATCGCTTACATACTAAATGAAATGTACCCAGGATTAAATGTAATCGGCTCGATCAGCCTAGAAAAATCCATCGGTGGAATAAACCCTAATGCTGTAGAGGCTGCATCCCAATTAGGGACCAAAATTGTATGGATGCCATCCTCCATCAAATCTGAATATCCTGATAAAAAAGGTAACTTAAACCAGTCATCGATCTTCGACAATTCTGGCTTAATAACTAATGAAACCACAGAAATACTTGAAATTATCTCCGATAGAGATTTAATACTTAACTCCGGAAGCCTATCCCCACAACAAACATTACTCTTATTTGAAAAAGCCAGTGATATTGGAGTTAAGAGAATGATAGCCTCAAATAATTCGAATAAAGAATCAATTGAAGAACAAAATAAACTAATATCACTAGGTTCTTATTTAGAATATACATTCCTTCCATGTATGCCTTCAGTAAATTCAGTTTCACCTACAGAATTGAAAGAAAAAATCAGAAGAGTGGGGGCAAACCATTGTATTTTGACTACCAATTTCGGGCAACCCTTTAACCCTCCCCCCCCTGAAGGAATGCGAATGGCCATAGGGCACTTATTAGCCGCAGAACTGAGCGAAAAAGATATTGAAATGCTTGTAAAAACTAATCCTATAGGATTGCTTACATAACAAATTGCTAACCATTAAGCCCGTATGGTTCATCCGCTTAATCAAAATTATCTCCTTTTGTTCTATTACTTCTTATGATGAATCCCGCATATGCCAAGCACAACCAACCTATCATGAAAAACAAACCGCCAACTGGAGCAATCATCCCAAAATAGGAAATACCTGATAAACCTAATGCGTACAAACTTCCACTAAACAGTATTATTCCTAAGAAGAAAAACCAGAGGCAAAATTTTAAAGCCTTTATATCCACACTGATCAAAGATTTCATTATTGTGACAACAAAAATTAAAATTACGTGAACAATATGAAATCTAAAACCTATGGTATACGTTTCCTTCCCTTTTTCAGATAACAATGAGTCAAACCAGTGAGAGCCTCCAGCTCCCAGCAAAATAGCGCAGAACCCTAATAAAGCACCTAAAACAATCCAATTAGCATCGCCTTTGATCATCTTAAACGACCTCAATTTTCAACATTTCTCTTTTATTTCTTGACACATTGAGACATCCGAGAAGACAATCCTCTAAAATATCTAACATTGTTAAATTGTACGGGAGCACAAAGAATGAGTGAAATGCCAGCCGCCCAAGCGGTCGGACTCGGGGAGTGGCGCTGTGACAGCATCCCCATACCAATAATCGAATCTGGAAAAGTGCTAGTGAAAACTTCACTTGCTTCAATTTGTGGAAGTGACTTACACATTGTCCACATGGGCTGGAATGTTCAAGAATTCCCTTTGGAACATGGATATCCTGGACACGAGGGAATTGGAGAAGTAATTGACGGAGGAGACACTGAATTTCAAGCCGGAGATTTAGTATTGACTGTTCCAAGCATATGGCAATCTAAATGCTTCTCAGGGTATCAGCTTATCGATCCGAGATTCCTATTGAAGGTGCCACGAGGTGTCCCTGAATCACATTTACTAATGGCTCAACAACTTGGCACAGTGGTTTTCGGATCAAGAAAGTTACCGAGTCTAATCGGAAAAACTGTAGCGATTATTGGGCAAGGTTCCGTTGGATTATTTCACGATTTTATCCTTAGGAAAATGGGCGCACATAAAATCTACGCAATAGAACCAGTCGGAGAAAGATTGGAAGCTGGCAGAAATTTAGGGGTTGATGAATTGGTCGGCGTCACAGGTGATGCAGCAACAAATGCCATATTAGATCTTACTAACGGGGAAGGAGCAGATGTCGTTATAGAGGCTGTAGGAAGTGTGGACACCTTAAACCAAGCGTTAAAGATGGTAAAGCCATTCGGGAAATTAGCTGCATTTGGGCTTCCTCCTACTATGGAAAAAATACCCTTTGATTGGGACAGTTTCTTTAGGAAATGTGTTGATATGCATTCCGTTTTTGGGGCTCAGGACGAAGCCGGACTGCCAGCATTTCAACTAGCCATTGATTATATTGTCAATGGGGAAATTGACATGTCTCCATTTGTTACCCACCAGTTTCCAATCTCAGAAATTCAAGACGCATTTAACCTAGCTGAGTCTCGAACTGACGGAGCGTTGAAAGTCTCGATAACTTTTTGAAATAATGAGTAGATGAACTAATCTTGGTACCTAGGGTGCCAACCCGGCCCGGCCCAGGTTGTTATTTTTCTGGGATTCAAACGAACTAATACCCTAGGCATATGTTTAGTTTCATCATAATATTTACGCCCAACTTCTTCACCCATATATCTATGCGCCCAATGTTCCCAGTCACCAGTCCATGCTGGATCCAAAATTTCAGCATCTGCTTCTACCATAACTCGTGTATATGGAAATGTAGGACTATCAATACATGCCGATACCTTAGGATTTGAAATGATATGCTTTACCCATCTAGCTTTGGACCTACCGGCCAGTAGAAATGCCTCCTCTTCATAGCTGTACCACAGAGGATTGACATAAGGGTATCCGTCTTCAGTAATAGTTCCTAGTTTCAAAACGATGGATCCAGAATTCAAAAATTCATTTAACTGTTGGTTAGTTAGCGGTGGCATGATTACATCTCCATTGATCAAAATTAACGTTATGCCATTTGACTATAACAACCTTGCGTTTCAAGATATCAAACAACATAACTGATTCTAACAGGATAATTCTATGAAAGATCTACATCATCTACCAATAAGTGAACTCAGCAAAAAAATTAAAACTATGAAGATATCGCCAACTGAAATCACTTCTCATTTTTTAGATAGATCAGACGAATTCAACAATACGATACAAGTTTGGGAAACGATGGATAAAAGTATCCCTTTGGCTCAGGCAGCTATTCGGGAAAAAGAAATACGTGAAGGACATTACCTAGGACCGCTAGATGGAATACCCATAGGAATTAAAGATATTTATTTCACAAAAGATATGAANACNACCTGTGGATCNCCTTTATTTGAAAATTTCACACCATCCTATGATGCAGTAACCGTAGAAACCCTCAAAGAAAACGGATCCATAATAATGGGTAAGACAATAACAACTCAGTTCGCTTCTGGTGATCCNCCATTAACTAAAAATCCTTGGAACATNAAGAGAACTCCAGGGGGATCTAGCAGTGGATCTGCCGCAGGGGTCGCGGCAGGATTCTTNCCTATAGCTTTTGGGTCACAGACNGCTGGTTCNGTTTTGAGACCTGCTGCATACAATGGAGTGNTCGGGTTCAAACCTACCTATGGGTTGCTNGAAACAAAAGGTATGTATCCGCTCGCCAAATCATTAGACACAGTCGGNTGGTTTTCTAGAACAGTTCTAGATTCAGCGTTNGTNCTCAGAGAAATTTCAAAGAATAAAAGTTTCCNTAATATTGATAACCTTTCTGCTCAGACNAATCCAAACATTGGTCTATTATCAGATTACTAT
This sequence comes from Chloroflexota bacterium, assembly GCA_002717465.1. Classification (GTDB taxonomy): domain Bacteria; phylum Chloroflexota; class Dehalococcoidia; order Lucifugimonadales; family UBA826. Next base: position 20,555 of record PBDQ01000030.1, on the reverse strand, counting down.
ATAGAGAATNCATCACATTCAACGAAAACAAANATCAACTCATTGATTGACACTTTAGTAACTGCTGGNGCTAACATCAAACANATTATNCTGCAAGATATAAACATNGAAGAAGTAATAAATAANCATAAAATAATCATGGANGTAGANGCAGCGCAAACTCATAAAACTAACTTNGATTCATACCCTGAAAAATTCGNCCCGAAAATAAGAGGGTTAATTGAATCGGGCTTTCAAACCAATGAAAAAGACTATTNAAATGCTTTAAGTTTTCAAAAACAATANTCTGAANAGCTTTCAANAATATTAGATGTATNTGAAATAATTTTAACTCCTACNGCAATATCAGGAGCCCCAAACACAGATACAACAGGNGAACCTGTATTCCANTCNCCCTGGACAACAGCGGGGGTACCCGCCATCAGCATTCCATACTCCTTGGATTATGATGGACTACCATTAGGCATGCAACTGATANNTAAAAAATTTGGAGAAAGTAANCTGTTGCAAACTGCNCAATGGTGCGAAAACGTAATTGGATTTTCAGATACCCCAAGACTCGAGTTCAATGAGTATTGACCATTTCAAACCAAAACGTGTAAGTCATGAGAGCACTTGATAACAGACTTGAGAAAATTGGNAATCGTTGGTTTTTTTATGGATGGCTGATAGTGATTTCCTCTTTTCTCTCAAGTATGATCAATTCTGGCACAGGAAGTTACGCATTGGGATTTTACATAATACCCATGGGTGAAGAACTAAATATTTCAAGAACCCAATTCTCAATCATACCTATCTTCAAGTTAGTCACTCTTCCGTTACTCCCATATCTAGGGACATTACTGGATAAAAAACATGGTGCGAGGGCGATTGTTTCCATTGGAAGCTTATTCGGTGGCCTTGCGCTGGCTAGCGTTTATTTTGTACAAAATGTCTGGATGTTTTTCCTNACTTACGGCATCTTGTANAGCATTGCTACAAGCGCCATGGGNAGTCANCTTGTCGGNCCTACTCTAATAGCCAAATGGTTTATNNAAATGCGAGGACGGGCCATGGCTTTGGGTACGATGGGTATTTCTGCTGGGGGAGTAATAATTGCCCCCGTCGCAGGGATAAGTATCTTCTTACTCGGTTGGAGAGCTTCTTGGNTAGTCTTAGGAATTATGACAATAATATCCGTGGTTCCTATATCCATACTATTTCTCAGACGAAGTCCTGAAGACATAAACTTATTACCGGATGGTCGCCAAAGAACAAACTCTATTAATCATNAANTNGAAGTAGNTTCGTGGAATCTATTTCAAGCTATTCAAAATTTCCAATTTTGGATTTTACTNATCATACAGTCNCTAGGCCTCTCTGGATTGGTATTAGTNTTNTTTCACGAAGTAGCTTTTATACAAGACAAAGGATTTGANATAAANACAGCGACGATGGTNGCAACATCATTGGCACTTTCAGCGATGATGAGCAAATTATTATTTGGATTTCTATCGGAAAAAATCGACACTCGTATCGTACTTGCCCTTTGCTTCATACCTGCAGGGATTACCACTTACATGATAATCCCNACTAACTCTATATTNGGCTTACTAATCTGGGGTATATGCCACGGATTTTTCATGGGTGGATTTCCAACAACAACAGGATACGCCGTACCGCAATACTTTGGTAGAAAACATCTTGGAAGCATAAGGGGAGCTATTTCTCCAGTTACCGTCATTATTTCAGCTATTAGCCCTTTGGTAGGAGGTATATTATGGAGTGAGGAAAGCAGTTACNCCGGCCCTTTCATTATATTTGGTACCTGTTGGGTAATCGGCGGTCTTCTTGCTTTAGCGCTTGGCAAGCCTCGTAATCCANCTGCCTGACAGTTTCTCTAACTGTCNTTTCCATCTTCAACTAATGCGACGTACTTAGAAGGGCATTTAACTATGACATTTTGACTATCAAAAGCATGCTCAGGNGCATGACTGCCTTCAAGNATNATTTCAGAATGNTCATTNAAAAACAAATCGGGTAATACCCCGTTATGAACAGCGGGCATAATATTCACACCGTCTGTCAGCATGAAGTGTGCAACAGTTGAGTCCTCNGCTCGGGTGAAAGACTCNGGAACCAATTTTCCACTGACTCTTACCATTTTGCCTTCAATAGTAGCAGGCTCCATTATTATTTCGCTTACCGTGTAGTAATAGACAGTAGCTCCTTTAAAAGCAAGAAATGAAAAATACCCCAAAGCACCTACTAGCACCACAAACGCAACCAGGATTTTTACTCTATTACTCAGATTTCCGGACCCCTTAATCTTTTGATTTTGATCTTCAGAAGACATATTTAACTTGNNTCATCCTCTGTCATTGATTTTAAANTTTCTATTTCATCTTTCATACTTTTAACTCTTCNAGACAGAAACAAAACATATATGAAAAACGCTAACCAAACAATAAAAAACACAGCAAATAAGTATTTTAAGTTGGCCTCTGGGTTAGTTCCAGCAGAAGAATGGGAATCTGCAAAAGTAATCTCGGGTACCAGAGAAAAAATTATAACGGCAACCAAGAAGCCTGTCGCAAAACGGATATTTTTAATTGTTACTTTGTGCATTCTGATAAGCCTCATCCAAAGAGTCTTCCGCTCTTCTAATTTCTATTCTTTCTAGAATTAAATACAAATAAAATACAGTAAATGTAACTAACGACACCAAAAAAACCATTAACATTNTGGAGTCTAAGTCAGACTCCGCTAACGGTCCNATATTCAAATCAGGATGTGCAGTCCTCCACCATATCGACGCCATGTAAATTAGTGGGGAATCAACAGCGCCAATGAGCGCCACTACTGAAGCATACTTTCGGCCCTTTGAACCCTCAGGAGCAAAGGTTCTTACCATCAAATATCCGACATATATAAACCATAAAATCAATGTGGTTGTTAATTTCGGATCCCACGACCACCAAACTCCCCACACCGGTTTAGCCCATACAGCACCAGTGATGAGAATTAAGGTTGCAAAAATAACACCAATTTCAGCGCCTGAATATGCAATAGCATCCCATATATTTTTCCCCGTGATCAAATGTATCACGCTTGAAATACCAACTAACAAAATGGACACCATACCTATCCAAGCCAATGGCACATGAAAATAAAATATACGCTGAGAAATACCTAAGTTTTGTTCAGTAGGAACCCATATAAAAATCAGGTACATCGTCCCAAGCATAAGAACTGCGCTTGTCAGGCCCAATATNGCTTTCATCGTTATGTTTCCATTATTAAATATATACAACAACTTATCGCGTTCTTTAATAGCTTAATACAACGCGATAATAAAACTAAAAATTTCTCAACTAGTAACCGCACCAGCCGACGCCGATGAAACCAACTTGGCGTATTTTGCCAACACACCTCTTTCATAATTAGGTTTCCTCGGCTTCCATGAAGCCTTCCTCTCCGCTAATTCTGAGTCTGTCAAATCGACATTTAGCTGCCGAGATTCTATATCCAAAGTAATCGTATCCCCATTTCGAATCAATCCAATGGGGCCACCAACTGCTGCCTCGGGGGCTACATGGCCAATCGACCCTCCCCTAGTAGCACCAGAAAACCGGCCGTCAGTTATCAAGACCGTGCTATCTCCAAGACCAGCTCCCATAATCGCGCCTGTTACAGCCAGCATTTCCTGCATGCCTGGTCCACCTTTTGGACCTTCATATCGTATAACTACAACATCACCAGCAACTATATCCCCATTAGTAACTGCTTCAAAAGCACCCCTTTCTCCGTCAAAGACTTTAGCAGGCCCTTCGTGTTTTTCTATGCTAGTCCCTGCAACTTTTATTACTGCCCCCTCTGGTGCCAAATTACCTTTCAATATTGCCAATCCGCCAGTCGAACTTTTGGCATTTTGCACTGAAAAAATCACTCTTTCATCTGGTCTTGTTGACACATTTTCCAAATTCTCTTCAAGAGTTTTACCGTTTATAGACTTAGCATTCCCATGCATTAAACCTGCATTAAGTAATTCCTTCATGACAACTTGCACCCCTCCAGACCTATCAACGTCAGACATCACAAACTGCCCTCCTGGTCTCAAATCAGTAAGATACGGAGTTTCCCTACTCATGTTATCGAAGTCGTCTATTGACAGATCAACTTCCGCCTCTCTAGCAATAGCCAATAGGTGTAACACTGCATTCGTAGACCCTCCCATTGATAATACAAGGCGAATCGCATTTTCAAAAGCTTCTCTTGTCATAATATCGCGGGGTTTTATTCCGTTCTCCAGCATTGAATAGATATGTTTACCCGCCTCTTTTGCAACATCTAATGTCCTGCCGTCAACCGCAGGAATAGAAGCCGCTCCCGGAATGGACATCCCCATCGCTTCAATAGCTGATGCCATAGTGTTAGCGGTGAACATACCAGAACAAGCACCTTCGCCAGGACATGCCACTCTCTCCATATTTGTGAGTTCGTCAAGTGTCAACTGGCATTTTGAGAATGCTCCAACTGCTTCATACATATCCTGTATATTGATATCCCTGCCGCCATAATTGCCCGGTAGTATTGCTCCTCCATAAACAAACACGGATGGTATATTCAACCTTGCCATAGACATCATTGCCCCAGGCATGTTCTTATCACATGCAGCTACAACAACAAGACCATCCATTCCTTCAGTAAAACACACGGTTTCAATTGAATCCGCTATTACTTCCCGCGAAACTAAAGACCCTTTCATGCCTTCCGTACCCATAGAAATCCCATCACTGATGGTGATCGTGCCAAACATAAAAGGAACCGACTGTGAATCCCATAAACCTTCTTTAACACTCTCAGCTATTCTAGTCAGGTGAACATTGCAAGGAGTCACATCACTTGCCAAGTTGGCTACCCCTATAAAAGGCTTCTCCATATCATCATCACCAAGTCCGACAGCTCGCAACATTGACCTAGCAGGCGCTCTATCTGGACCGAGACTCACAACGCCAGATTTATGTTTCAACCTGGTTAAATCCTTCAGATCAGTGGACATATCTCCTCCAATTGGTTTTAGCGACAAAAAACTTACACACAAATATACCGCTAAATCAATGGTAATTCAAAATAACGGCAATCGTTTATTTCCGCTTATTTCGGCTGGAATTTTGCTATTGGTTATAAAACACTCACTTGCCTGCGGGAAACAAAGTAAACTGACCTTTCAAGTTAGCGCTTGCTGGAATTCTATCTCAATCTTGTGGCTTGTACCTATCGACCAAGTCAATTACTCTTGAGTCTATACTTTCTGGTAGGCTACGTCCGGCATCAAACAAAGCGATCGCCAAATGCGCATCCCTGTGCAATTGTTCGCTCTCAGGCTTCCCTTTGTAGTCTCGATTCAGCTCTCCGAACAACCCGTCTATATGTTCTCTCTGAAACGTAACTCCGGTAGGCATATCTAGCAACCTCTTTTACCTAAATTTACAACAATCGCGAGTTCTTACACAATTCCTTTATAACCCAGCGTCAAATCCTCTATTTTCCTTCAATATTTCGCTTAGCTGTCCAGCAAATTCTTCAGCATCTTCTGTGGAGCTTTCACCGTTCTCGGCTAGTTTATTTTTGAACTGTTCAAATAACCATTCTTCTTTAGTACCATGCGGTATATCAAAAAAATCTCTGCTGAAACTTGGCAGCTCACCAGGTCCAAAATACCCCTTCCCTCTAATTTCAAAGCCCTCAAGATTATGCGTACCCTTTCCTAAAATCTCTCCCGTTTCAACATAGTGTTCCATCACAGATGGCATGCCATACCGCTGTACAGGACAAGTCAACATGCATACGCCGCATCCTTCATATGTCGCCATCACCGGCCTACATCTGTCATACATTAACTTATGTTTCTCGGCACCTCTCCACCATACCTTCTCTTTAACGAGTGCTCTGCCAGGGCATCGGTTTACACAAACTTGACATTCTTCACAAAATTTATGAATCCCGTAATCAACTGGCTTATCATACGTAACTAATGCATCTGTCGAAATTATCATAATTCTAGACCTGGACCCGAAGTGAGGAGACAACAATTGACCATTGGCACCAAGCTGACCAAGTCCAGCTTCAACAAACATGGGAATATAAGCTGCGCTATTATCGTTTGGGCTATGTATCTGAGCCTTGTATCCTAATGATCTTATGTAGTCCGCCAAATCAATCGCAAGCCTACCTTCGTCCTCATAAGTACCAAAATGTGCAAACTCCGCCTCCATGCTAGGAATGGTTTGAGTTTGCCAATAATCTTGTTCAAGGGCAAGGCATATCGCATGTTCGTATTTAACCCAACCTTTTTTACTCTTATATGTATATTTCCGGTCATATTTTGTAAATCCAACCTCTCCGAATCCTAATTCTCTGGCTTTAGATCGAATTTCTTCTGTCACATCTTTACCGGATTCCGGAGACACCTCAGGCATCACATCTCCAGAAACAAGAGCTGCTTCAATTAAGGGCTTATTAACTTCATCATGGTGCTTCCTGTATTCATACATTTCGCCTGTATAAACTGTCCACGTCCACTCTCTGTCAGCAGCCTTTTCAATTGCTTGGGTTTCCAGAGGATAATTTCGAGTGTAAAAAGCTACATCTTTATCCCTTTTAGGAATTCCCGGCACGGTGGTTAGATCTTTGGCAACCGGAATCTCAACATCTGGATGATCCAAAGTCCGACCGGACCTCGTTACAACGTGGTTAATTTCCTTAAGAGTCATCTCAGGTTATCCTCCATGCATTAAAAATAGTCCCAATTATTAGCAAACCACATAACAAATATCAACGAATTATATTTACGAAGAAGTCTATTAACAGATCCTCCGTAAGTCAAGGATGTATTTAAACCAATCGGTTGAAATATCGAGAATATGAACATCAAATATAGTCGACCGACGAGTTAATAAGGGTTCTTTTGTGGTAGCCCTGGTCTGCGGGGATACTCATCTGGTGTTTCTTTTGTCTTCTTTATCACTACTAATTCTCCTTCAGAATCAGGCAGTAATTGAGAAACTTTTGTAACCGTTTCGATGTCGCCACCAAGTTTTAATAAAGCATCAGACGACTCGGCACATTCATATATCGCTTTTTTTCCCTTCATTGCTATAACAATCCCACCTAACCGACAAAAAGGTAATGTCAACTCCAAAAGGGTTCTTAACGGAGCAACCGCTCGTGAAATCACAACGTCATGCATACCTCTGTGACTGGAATCGTGGCCTAAAATTTCTGCTCTACCCCAGATGGTCGCAGAATTCCTCAAATCAAACTCCTTACATGCCTCATTAATGAAATCGACTTTCTTTTTTGTTGCTTCTAAGAAATAAGTCGTTAGATTCGGAAAAAATAATTTGATTGGTAATCCTGGAAATCCAGCTCCTGACCCGACGTCTAACATAGAAATATCTTCCATTCCAATGGATTTTCTGATTGCAGGTATAACAGACAATGAATCTAATACGTGGCGTTTAGCAAACTCATCCCATCTTTCCAAATCTCTTTTGGACATCAAGTTAACTTGGGTGTTTTTGAAAGTTAAATATTCAAAAAACTCTAAAATTTTCGACAATTGAGTTTCTGAATAAGAAATATCTAATTTTTTTAGACCTTCAGTTAAAACCAATTGTTTACTCATTACCTTTCGAAACCTTTCCAATTGACCACCGAATTAATTGAAGCTTCAGGAATTATTACGTAATCTAGAGCAAAGCGGCAAATACCACGAGTCACAAAAAGAGTCACAAAAATTATTCCCCTGGTGCCACTGATAAACATTATAAATAAAGCACCAAAAAGCCAAAGTTTTCCATCTTAGGCCATAGAAGCCCGAAACATAATTAGACGCCTTAAAATCCAGATTTATCGCATTTATTTACGTATTTCACCAATTTCCATGAAATGTAAGCTAAGGATATGGTTCTATATGCTAAAGGTTTGTGATAGGGTTATCTTGTATATATCTGAAATAATTCAGTCAACAAATCTTAGTCATTGGTCAAGGAGGCAGCACGTTAGCTATGTTCAGGACCAAGTTTTTAGCAACAATCGCAATTATAGTATTAGCCTCGGTAGCTTCGATCAACGTAGCTCACGGAGAAACGGATCTGGTTCTAGGGTACGCAACTGTACAAGACGACCAGAACGTTAACGACTCTGTCACAGTGACAGTAGACGGAGTTCAAGTTCCAGGAGATGGAGTTAGTTACTCCGCTCATCTGGTATCGGCTGATGGGTCGTCTGCATTAGACCTAGGAATAGTCACAGTTACTCAGGCTATTGTGCATGGGGTAATACAGAGCACTGGTTCCATAAATCACACCTATGGCAGTTCCTCAGCTGGATATGATGGGGCTAATCTTCTTAGCAAATACAACCGAGTTAGAATAGTAGAAAGTGGAAATAATGAGATAGTGTACGGTGGAGGGATCAGCATCGGTAATCACAGTGAGATAAATAGCATAATCACGAAATCTGCATCCCTGACTGCGATACTGGATACTGCAATAGCAAATGCAACTGCTGCAAAAGATGCTGCGGATGTTAGCTCTGCAGCTGATAGCTTAAACGCAATTATAGAAGCAGTACCATCGATCCAAACGATAACAGCAGAAATAGCTGGACACGCTGGGTCAGAAAACATCAGCGGTGCAGACATATCTACAGAAGCCAGTGCGGTGATTACATCGGCTGACAACATAAGTAGTTGGGCGGAATCTGTCAAAGATAATGCAACTCAAGCAGCAGCTCAGACAGATAAAACCCTNGCTGACCTATGGATCGATCTAGCAGCAGCGACACTTAATGTATCTAGAAATGGCGATGTCAATATAGGCCATGGATCCACGGANATCTATGCAACAGCGCAAAGTATGGGAAGGTTGCCAATACTCGCTGGGGACGCTAGTTACATATCATACGCCAGCGAGAGCGCAATAGNCGAAGAAGAAAGTGAAGAAAGTATTTTTGGATTAGGACTACCTAGTGTGGGAGAACCCATCTTGGGAACATTGATCAAATACGTAGCTCTACTTGGAATTGTATTAATGGTTGGAAGCGCTTTAGGTATTGCCAGAATTAGAAATTAATGCTTATTTAAGTGCATCGAAAAAAGGCTCCTCATTGGGGGCCTTTTTTTTTGATTTAATATTCAGATACTCAGATAAGTATCTGAATAACTTACAATGCACATACATAAATGTAGTCAAATATTTCTTCATCTGTTCATTATTTGTGATTGTATTTACTGCCTGCTTTAACAATTCAAATCAACACGAGACTACTTCAGAGAATATCAAATCAATTGAAATTCCTACTCCTACTCCAATTAATTTAGATTCGATACTANAAGAAACAGCATCGGTTATGTCTGAATTACAATCATTTTCCTTCACATTAACTCACAGCAAGGGAACCGGGACTATGTTAGGAGACCTTTTACTTATTACTGCAGATGGAAAAGTGGAAACTTATGGCTCAATGGATGTTGAAGTGCAATTGTTACTAGGAGCTCTACCTTTTCAAACGAGAATTATTTCAAAAGATCAAACCACCTACATGCAAAACCCTTTAAGTAAAGAATGGGAAGAAATGAGTCAATCACTAAATCCATTGGCATATTTTGATCCTCAAACTGGCATCGAATCCTTATTGTCTGGAATAACCAATTTATCTATTGGTGCAAAATCATCACAATCACAATATGAAATACGAGGAAATATACCAACCACTTTATTAGAATCATTTGTGGGATCAACCATCAATGAGATAGTCTCTTTAGAATTGTCAATCAACAAGACATCAAAACTCCTAAATAAAGTCCGTATAATTGGCCGCCTTCAATTATCTGATCCATACAATATCGTGCGGGAATTGGCTCTTTATGATTACGACAACTTAACTAATATAAATTTACCCGAATAAATAAAAAATGAATCAAACTTCTAAAAAGATTCGATTACTTTCTCTGTTTTCTCTCTCTCTCGGGATTTTCTTTGCCGCAGACGACCAAACAGTTGTGGTAACAGTATTACCTGAAATAATGAACGACTTATCNTTAAATGTGACTGACATAGATAAGGCNGCTTGGACAATAACAGGATATTTATTGGGATATGTCTCAATAATGCCCATAGCCGGACGTCTATCCGATATGTTAAACAAAAAGAATATTTACCTAGGAGCACTTATTCTATTTATAGTTGGGTCAATTGGTACTGGCATGACAAATCTTAATTTGGAGCAAATATTACCAACGAGTAACTCCAATTGGCCCCATAGTATTACATGGGTAATAGCCACAAGAATATTTCAAGCTATTGGCGCTGGCGCGCTAATCCCAATATCGATAGCGATGGTGAGCGATATTTTCTCTACGGACGAAAGCGGTCTGGCCTATGGCATCCTTGGGGCTTCAGCGGAAGCCGGTGCCATTGTTGGTCCAATCTGGGGAGCTGTAATTAACCATATATGGGATTGGAAAACCATATTTTGGTTGAACGTCCCAGTGGGCATCGGAATTATTATTTTGGTTTACTTCATTATTCCGAAANGTTCCAACTCCAAAAAAGAACCTTTTGACGCGGTAGGAGCCGTCTTGATCTCGTTCGCCATTATATCCTTCACATATGCTTTTTCTAAAATATCAAATTCAAATATTATGTTTTTTATTTGGTGCCTAATAGGAATAGTAGTTACATTAGTGTTCTATTTTATAAACAGAACAAATAAAAAAGCCATCATTCCTTTGGATATGTTCAAAAACAAGACGTTCATATCTGCTAATATAGCCCATTTTTGTTATGGGATTTCACTAATCATAGTAATGGTCACAATCCCATTAATGNCCAACTCTGTCCTATCNGGAGATTCGTTAACCGGAGGATTAATGTTGACTCGTNTAACCGTAGCTATGGTNCCTGGTGCNATTTTGGGAGGTTACCTATCAAATAAATATGATTTGCGAGTCTTTTGCATACCGTCTTTGTTAATCGGGACTTTCACTCTACTACTATTCAGTCAATGGGATAACACAATATCCGACCCATATATGTCTATACAATTAATATTATGTGGGTTGACATTTGGGGTACTCATAGCTCCAATAACCGTCGCAGCAGTAAACAATACCAAAGTAGAGTTCAGGGGGGCCGCAGCAGGAATTATAACCACGTCAAGATTTTTCGGAATGGCCATCGGGATGGCAGGACTAACCGCTTGGGGAGCCGATAGGTTTCAACACCTAATCGCGGGAATAGCGCTACCTCTGCCTAAAACAGGGGAAAGTTCTGCAAATTTCCTAGAGCGAACAAAAAACTTCGAATTAGATTTAATTTATGCNGGAACCGAGCTTTTTAGTAATTTTTTCCTCATCGCTGCCGCGATATATTTCTTTACTATTTTGCCGTTCCTCTTCGTAAGAAAACAACCCTAGTTCATGAATCGACCGCCGTCAACATTTATTGNNTGACCAGTTATATTCTCAGACAGATCACTCACTAAAAATGCAACAAGATTACCAATATCTTCTGGTTTCTGTTCTTTTTGCATCGGTATCCAGGACTCAACTGCTTTCTCAAACAACTGACGCCCCGAAACTTCCCCAGCATCAAAACCACTTCCTCCAAACCTAGAACGCTTTTCCGCAATAGCTTCCCACATTGGCGTCCATAACAACCCNGGGCAGACTGCATTCACATTTATGTTATTGTTAGCCAGTTTGAGAGCAATAGACTGAGTCAGACTGACAACGGCTGCTTTCGATGTACTGTAATGGGGATTCTCTGGACTTCCTTGACGGGCGGCTATGGAAGCTATGTTTACTATCTTGCCATAATTATTGTCGACCATATGGCTCGATATTATGTCTGTAACCGTAGCTACGCCTTTAACATTGACGGCAAAAACATCATCCCAGTCGTCACCATTAGGCTCTTCACGTGTCCACCAATCTTTCGAACCAATTATACCCGCATTATTTACTAATATATCCACCTTAACCGAATACTCCAAAACCCGCTGCAAAAGACTTGTAACAGATTCTATAGAAGTTACATCAACTTGTTCAGATCTGAATTGACCTCTACCAGCCAACATACCTGCTGTATNCTCGGCTCCCGCGACATCAATATCTACTACTGTCACATCTGCGCCACCTTTTGCAAGTACTTTGCATATCCCTCTACCAATACCGCTACCTCCCCCTGTAACCAAAGCNTGCCTNCTACTTAGATCAATCAATGGATCGCCCCCATAAAACAACTAGAGTTTCTCAGGATATTTTCTCAATTTTGCTTNATCAATTCACACATTGCAACTTTATCAGTTCCAACTATTAACTNACTNCCAGTATCTATCAAAGGCCGTCTTATNAATCGAGGTTCAGCTNACATCAATTCAATCAAATCGTCCNTACTGAGTTTTTCCTTATCGACCCCCATTTTTTTGAATGACGGACTCCTCCAGGANAANTAACTTGATACGTCTTTACCACTCATCAAATTTGCCAATTCATGATTATNTAGCGGTTCAGAAAAAAAGTCTCTCTCATCAATTTTTAATCCTGCCTGCAAAAGCGACGCTTTCACTTTCTTACAACTGCTTCATTTACCCCAAGTATAAAAAGTTATTTCAGACACAACGACCTCTTATTTAATCTGCAACTCTAATAGTAATTGAAATCTCGTTAACAACAGGAAGTCTATCTATACTACACAAAGCATCTTGAACAGACTGCTCAGTAGAAGTGTGTGTCATGATCACTAATTCTGCGTTTCCTGAACTAGTTTCAGAATCCTTCTGAATAAAAGATGAGATGCTAATTCCATTATCTCCCAATATGGAGGACACCTGAGCTAACACACCTGGCTCATCTTTAGCATTTAGTCGAATGTAATATTGACATGTTAATTCATTTATAGATGAAATATCATAGCTATTGACTAATGTGATTGGGTCTGGAATAGGTGATTCGGCGACTAAACTACGACTGATGTTGACTATATCTGCTACCACTGCACTGCTTGTGGGCAGAGAGCCTGCTCCAGGTCCATGAAAAAGTACCTTGTTAACCAAATCAGTGTCTACTTCCACTGCATTTAATACGCCATCAACCTTAGCCAACATATCACTTTCAGCAATCAAAACAGGGTGAACTCTAGCCTGAATTCTATTATTTATAAGGTTTGCCATCGCCAATAATTTTATATTAAACCCTAANTCCTCAGCATACACAAAATCAGACGCAGATAACTTAGTTATACCCTCACGAAAAACGTCAGTATCCTTAACTTCACATCGAAACCCAAGAGTAGACAATATTGCTAATTTATATGCAGCATCTATACNTTCTACATCGTTGGTTGGATCCGATTCTGCATATCCTAAACTTTGTGCTTCTCGCAAAACAGTTAAATAATCTGCATGCTCTTTAGCCATCTTAGTAAGCATGTAATTAGTCGTACCATTTATTATTGCCCTAATAGAATGAATATCATTTGCAAGCAAATCTCTTACCAAGGGNGAAATGATAGGCGTCCCCCCTGCGACACTACCCTCAAACATTATTCGGACTTTATTAGATTTAGCGAGACTGAAAACCTCCTGACAATGTTTCGCCATCACCTCTTTATTTGCAGTGACAACATGTTTCTTACTCTTTAACGATCCTTTGATGTACTCATAAGCTGGCTCTTCTCCACCCATCAACTCAACCACAATGTCTACATTCGGNTTATTTATTATTTCACTGGCAGAATCTACAAAAAAATCGTCAGAACAACTGAAGTCTCTGTTCTTTGATTTATTTCGTACCAATGCATGAGTCACAATAACTTTCGCCCCAACTTGGCGTTCAATATCAGCTGCTTTTTCCTGAAATGTCTTAATAACACCACTACCAACCACCCCAGCCCCCAGTAACCCAACATTAATAGGTTTAGACATAAAATCTCCTATTGTGGGTTAAGCATTGACTGAAATGGGTCAGGCGTTGGAGTCGGGGCAGTAGAGCTCAATCTTAGCTGCTTGAATATCCATGCATAGATATCCGAATTAAACACCGCATAAACGTCGTAGTTGCTTCTTTCTTCGTTTACCCATTCCTGTAAAGCTCTTGTTTTCAGTTCATCTCTAACAGCGACAGACAATTCCTGAGCCATGTGACGTTCCGATATCATAAAAAATATAGCTTGGTTTGAGTTTTCTTTGTTCTTTACCGGGTCACTTAACTCACCAGGCTCAAGGTAGAAAAAATCTCTTTCGTATTCAGGAATCACACCCTTGGCAATCCAACCAAGATCACCGCCTCTTCTTAAAGTTGATGGGGTGTCATTAGAGAATTCCCTCACAACACTACCAAACGCCACTGACAATGCTTGAGATGTNTTTGCGTCTCTTTTCGCATCCTCAAATTTGACTTTCATAATGTCTATTTCCCCCAATGCGGGCATTATTAGTCTNTGTAGCTTGACTTGTTCCGCTACAAAAGGGACTGAATCGCCAATGTATTGTCGGAATCTCTCTCTGACCATAGTTTTCCGAACTATGTCTCTATGCGTACTTTCGTCTATTTGTATCGTGTTCAAATAAGAGGCNTATCTTTCACGTGTTTCACGAACTATTTGTTCTTCACTTTTACCTGATTCGAGATCNGCCGTTGGCTTCATTACTGAATTTATCTGTAAGTCAACTTCCTCATCAGAAACAATTATTCCATATGAAGGTGCCGATTGAGATATGATTTCATTCTCAACTATCGTTTGAAGTGACTCAAAAACTGAAGAACTGGCATCGAAAGTAACACCAAAGAAATCAGCAGTTTTCTGGTTAATCCTCACCAGTTCAACCAAATCGCCCCTAGTATATTTAACATCGTTAACCCTAACAACCAATTCTCTTGGGGGCAACACGAAAGCTATGAAATAGCCTACCAAAAAAACACCTAATATCACCGCTATGGATAATGCCAATGTGACAAATGTTATCTTCTGCCGAAGCTTAAACCTCGGCTGTTGAAGAACAAGCCTTCTTCTATCAATGTGTGTCGTATCTTTATTATTTGTGACGTTTATTTCAGCCAATGCGATAATCCATATTGATCAATACTAAGTCACACCAGTAACATCCATTTTAGAGTCACCAATCTAAACTTTTTACAAAGAGCGTGTTCACCTTCTGTAGTTTATGGGCATTGCCCCTCGATGAGCAGGTGAATAAGGGATCAAAGAAAGCTGTCTCGCTCTTTTTACTGCTTTTGCAAAAGTCCTCTGGCACTTGGCGCACATACCNGTCTTNCGGCGGGCTTCAATCATAAATCTATCAGATAAATATTTCTTGAGATACTCAACATCCTTATAGTCAAAGTCTCGTTTCTTATCAACACAAGGCTGACAAAATTTCCTTCTTGAATAAAATCGGGGCCTAGATCTGCGCTGTGAAGATCTATCTGTTTGCGTAGTCATGTTAATTCACCATTTTGATTTTTCTATTTGTTGAGTCGAAATTTTTTACCAAGGCAGATCATCTTCTGGTTCTGGACCTACCTCTTGATTAAAAGCGGCTGGTTCTTGAGGGAAATTTGAATCCGAAGATATCCCGCCGGGCGCGGGTTGCTGAGCATTTCTACTGTCTATAAACCTCACTTCAGAGGCATTAACATCCAAGGAGACCCTCGTCTGCCCATCATTTCCCACGTAGGTCCTACTGGTCAATCGACCTTCAACATAAACTTTACTCCCTCGCTGCAAATATTGATTACAGGTCTCAGCCAGTCTATTCCACGCACTTATTCTAAACCACTCTGTTTCCTCCCTATTCTCTCCGTCAGATGTCCTGTACCGTCGATTAGTAGCCACAGTAAACGATGTTACTGAGCTACCATTAGGGGTATACCTCATCTCTGGGTCAGAACCCAAATTGCCTATAATGAGAATTTTGTTCATGGTCATATGACATCCACCCTCTTATTCACCTGAACTTGACGATTAAATACGGGAGACCATATGAACAAGGATTTCTTCGTTGGCATTTAAAGTCCTCTCAAACCCTCGAACTTCACTTGCTGCCATATTCAAAACCGCTCTCACGTAATTCCCTTCTCTGTAATCATTCACAGGGAAGGATAATCTCTTAACACCAATATTTTCACGTTCTACCAACGATCCCCCAGCNTCAGTTACATAACCAAGTATGGTATCAACCAAGTCAGTAGCTTCCGACTCAGAAGCTACTGGAGATAACGCCATTAATAGTTCATATTCTCGATTTCTCTCTGCCAATATATTTCCTAACTTACTTAAAAGCCTGATTTTTCACCAACCTGAATTGTATCATGGGCACTACAGCCTCACAAGAATAACTATAGACTGCTACAAATGGCTTTATGTACCAATGTTTTGGTACAGTTGTTCGGAGTCAAAATTACGAATCTAACTCTATCGAGAGGAACACTACATATGGCGCAATCAAAAACAATAACTGGGAGTGAGATAATATCACGTTCTTTGATGGCTGAGGGAGTCGAAAATATATTTACCTTGGCTGGTGATCACGTTTTGCCCACTCTTGATGACATGGGAGATAGAAATTTCAAAATTTGGGATACCCGACACGAGCAAGCAGCGGTTCATATGGCCGACGCCTGGGGTCGAATCACCAACAAATTAGGTGTAGCTATTTACACAACTCCAGGTTTAGCAAACGCGATACCCGGATTAGCGAACGCAATGCATTCTGAGGCTCCACTTTTATCAATAAGCGGCTGCGCTGAACTATCAGAACTCGGTAGAGGCGCTATGCAAGAAATAGATCAAATCGGCATGACCAGTCCAGTCACAAAAGGTAGTTGGATGGTGACAAATCCACTGCGAATCCCCGACATGATTTCTCACGCAATTAGGTTGGCATTCAGTGGACGTAGAGGTCCAGTGCATCTAACGATACCTGTCGACATTCAAGAAATGTCTGTGCCTTCAGAACAAATCACCTATCATGATCCTTTAAAAAACAGACCAGTTGATTCATCACAAGCAAATAAAGAAACAATCGAAAAAGCGATCTCTTTGATGAGATCCGCTAGCAAACCATTAATCATCGTAGGAAATGCAGGCTCATATGCGGAAACCGGTTCCGCACTTGTGGAACTAATAGAGACTACGAAAATCCCTGTCATGACAGAAGGCAATGCTAGAGGTCTGATACCTGATTCACACGAATATTGTTTCGGCTTTTTTGACATAGGGTTAAATAAATCAGCGAGGAAAATACAACAAGCAGATTTGGTTATTTTACTTGGACGAAAACAAGACCTAATTGTAGGCTACGCAATGCCGCCAACCATATCTGAGACAGCCAAGATAATACAAATAGACCCTGAAGGTTCATTAATAGCTCGAAATAGAGCGGTTGATATTGGTATCACTGGNAATATAGAAGATATAAGCCTCCAGTTAGCAAAGGAATCAAAGAAATATGACTGGGTCGAAACGGAATGGCTGAATGAATTGAATGCAGAGCGAAAGATTCAATCATCCGAATTGGATGATCTTACAAAAATACAATCTCCCATGCATGCCGCATTGGTACATCAAATAGTTGGAAGAAACCTGTCTGAAAAAGACATTTTGGTATTTGACGGAGGAGATTTCTGCCATTTTGGGAGAGCTTACTACGAAGCCAATTCTCCACGATCATGGCACTATCTTGGAAGCTCCGGTATGTTAGGCCAAGCTATACCAACAGCATTGGCCGCAAAAATTGCGAATCCCGACAGTAGAGTCATTGCCTTCACCGGTGATGGGGCATTTGGGTTCAATGGCCTCGAATTCGACACAGCTGTACGTCATCATTTACCAATAGTATGCATCATGGGTCATGACTCTGCGTGGGGTATCGATCGCCACATACAAAAAGAAGTCTTCGGTAAAACTGTTGCCACTGACTTATTACCTTCGAAATATGACCAAGTAGTCAAAGCGTTGGGTGGCCATGGTGAAAGCGTTCAACACCCAGACGAACTTCCGAATGCAATAGAAAGAGCTTTTTCTATGAATAGGCCTAGCCTAATAAACGTACAAATTGCCAATGCAATAAGCCCAAGAGCACAAGCGGCAATAAACAAGTGGAAAAGCCATGTTCCGCTACCCATGTAGTAATAAAAGGATTTGAGCTACATTCAATATTAAACTGTTAAACTTTTCATGACACTGGAGTTTGGAGCAATATATGTCTATAAAAGAAAAACCTTCCGTGTATCTAGTAACTAAACCCGCCATAGATTGGGACCAAATCTCCATTTTTTTTGAAGAAGAGAATGTTCCCCCCATACCTGAAACCGTACGTGCAGGCAACGATGAATCGGCTGCGGTCGTAGAAATTTCAGCTCGTATGTGCTACATGAGTTATGGCCGAGGCAGAAAAGACATAACAGACTTTATAAATAACTTACTTAATTCAAAAGACGGAAGCGTATTTGAACATGTCAATTACGGATTCATATTGACAGGGGTATCCAGAAGTCTTACTCACGAATTGATTAGACACCGNGCAGGATTTGCCTATAGTCAAAGGTCNCAAAGGTACGTTGATGAGACTGAAGGTTCGTTTGTTGTNCCCCCAATNATGGCTTCAGGACAGCCAGGTTCAGGGAACCCNAGAATGATACTGAATGCTGCNCTAGAAAAAGCATCTGAAGCTTACCAGAACTTGGTGGAAGAGTTGGACAAATCCCTCCCAAAAGAAATGTTTGAATCCAGAACTGATAGACGCAAAGCAATAAGACAAGCTGCCAGATCAGTTCTTCCTAATGCCACTGAAACAAAAATATTTGTGACAGCAAATGTCAGGGCACTAAGACACTTTATCGAAATGAGAGGATCTGTTTATGCTGATACAGAAATTAGATTCGTGGCGATAAATTTGTTGAGGCTCCTTCAAAAAGAAGCACCTCTTCTGTTTCAAGATTTCTCGATAGAAAACTTATCAGATGGGACGCAAATAGCAACACCATTATATTCAAAAGTATAGAAGCCTTACTCACTCCTTGTAGCCATTTATGGTAGCCTAGTCAATATAGCTATGGTCGCTTTAATAATTCTCTCATAGCGTCAACTCATTGGAGTTCTAATTTGGATTTTGAAAGAACTACTCGGCCAGAACCTAAAATTGACTGGTTCATACCAATAGACGGTGACGGAAATAAAATCGGCACTGTACAGGCTGAACGTCTCCCTACATTTCAATATCTAAAAACGGTGGCTCAAACAGCAGACAGAAACGGCTTCCATTCATTACTAGTTCCAACAAGGTTTTCTAATGGGTTATTCGAAGAAGGACAGCCTCTAGCAGAAACATGGACCACTGTAACAGCACTATGTACAGTAACCCAAAATATACGATTCTTAATAGCCGTGAGGCCAGGTTTCATATCTACCGGTTTATTCGCCCGGATGGTAGGAACTCTAGACGAAATATCGAACGGCAGAATTGACCTTAATATCGTCCCAGGGGGAATTAGTGGTGACCTTGAAAAATTAGGGGAAAACTCATCACACGGCAGCCGATACGAAAGAGCAGCTGAATTTATTGAAGCTTGCAAGCTACTTTGGTCTAGCCCTAAGCCTGTAGACTTTGATGGCACTTTCATAAATTTACGATCAGCAACATGCTCACCCACACCTAGCAAAAACTTAAAATTCTATATAGGTGGTGCGTCGGACAAAGCCATTCAACTTACCGCAAAACATGGAGACAATTATTTAGCCTGGATCCTCCCAACGTCACGCTTAGACGAGTTACTAAAAAAAGTACAAAAAGAGCACCATCTAGTAAACAGAACACCAAGTATTGGAATGAGAACCCACATTATTGCAAGAAAATCTGAAACTGAGGCCTGGAAAGCCGCAGAAACCCTACTGGACAGTCGCTCACAGACTGTCGTTAGCCAAAGGAATGCCACATTCTCAAAAAACACCATGGAAGGTCAAAAATATCAGATTGAAATGCACAAAAATCATATAGTAGACGACAATCTCTGGAATGGAATATCTACTGTTCGGGTTAATTGTGGTACTGCAATTGTTGGTAATTATGATCAAGTCACGAGCAAATTATATGATTATTGGAAACTCGGAATAGATGAGTTTATTTTATCTGGCTACCCTCATGTTGAGGAATGTAACAGAATAGCTGAAGAAATCATCCCCGTATTCAAAAACAAGTTAGTTCAGGAATGAGTGTATTGTGAGATGGGCAAGATATATTTCCGACGGTAAAACTTTTTATGGGATTTATGAAGACGAACAGATAAATGAAGTTCGTGGCAGCCCATTTGAAGGATACTCTCTAAGTGCTATTAAGCATAAAATTTCCGACGTTAAGTTGCTTGCTCCTGTAATTCCTCCAACTTTTTACGCAGCCGGGATTAATTATGAACGACATATTAAGGAAGCCGCCGAAATTTTGGGTAGGGATCCCATCCTACCGGAGAAAGCAGATATCGGATACCGAGCAGCAAATGCAATCATAGC
>PBDQ01000029.1 GCA_002717465.1 Chloroflexota bacterium | reverse complement strand
AACCATGGTTTCTCTCTATGGGAGCTGATATCACTGTGGTACCTGTAATGAATGGCGAAGATTTTGAAAAGGCAGGGCCTTCCATCGGGACAACTCTAGAAAAGTATTCCTAACTGGGCTAATTATTCAAAAATCTGTGTGGCACTATGCAATGGTATGTGTATAGTGCCGGAACGAACCCCCTCTGCTAATATGCGCCCATGAGTAAGCTGATTTATCTAGTTTTAAGTTTGTTTGTAATGGCCTGCGGGCAGCAACCCATGCCAGACGTCGAAGCCACAGTAGAGTCGATACCGCAATCTGAATTGGCTAAAGTAACTCCTACACCTTCTCCGATGATAATAGCTGCGAGTCGTACGAGTATTGCAATTCCTAAACTTTTACCCACTTCAACAAATATACCGGTTAAGCCAGCTGCTACTGGTACTCCTACAACAGTAAAAGCAATCATACTGACGAAGGTATTCACGCCGGTACCAACTTTAACCCCAGTACCAATCCCCCTTACTACTACTACTCCAGTTGCTGTTGCAACTGTTCCTCCCTCTCAAATTTTGACACCGAAACCTTCAAAAATAAACAACCCAAGAAGCTCGCCTGTTCAAATTCCAAGACCTACTCTAGAGCCAAAACAATCTGCAAGTACCGATTTTTTTTGGAATGACCCTTTGCAGCCGGTAACGCAGAGATGCAACGGTAATTTTGAATTCACTCACAAACTAGCAAACCCTTCAGATATTGAGGCTATAGGAGTTAGTCCTGGCAGTCATATCGCCCCGCATGACCACATGGCATATTGGGGAACAGCGGACATAGAGAGACACTCAAATAAATCTCATGATGAGCAACAGGTTTCTGAGAAGGTCCAGCTTTATAACCCTGTAGATATTTTTTTTATAGATGTTAGCAAAAATACAAAAGAGTGGGGTGCGACACTTTATGCCTGTAATGGGCATGCGATAATGCTTGGT
The DNA here is from genome assembly GCA_002717465.1 of Chloroflexota bacterium. Taxonomy (GTDB): domain Bacteria; phylum Chloroflexota; class Dehalococcoidia; order Lucifugimonadales; family UBA826. The sequence goes on along the minus strand of PBDQ01000029.1, from coordinate 55,716 downwards.
CACATCTCAGAACCCTCAGAAGAACTGAGTTTACTCTTAACTGAAAACGAACCCGAGCCAGGTTGTGACAAAAATTCATGCAGATGGCTGTTTCCGGGACTGATACCTGGTGGCACGCCATTATTTAAGTCGAGTGGCTACACTTCGGGTTTCGATTTTGGGCTTAGTTTAGCCGGGTTAACCGCCGAAGAATTACAAAAACAACCTGGGTATGGATATTCTATAACTCCGTGGAGAACCGGTGGCTCAGGTAATGCTGTTTGTCCTCTAGAATACTTTAAAGAACCTTTACGGTCGGAGTATATTGAACTTTTGGGGGACTTCAATTGTGGTCCTTTCAACCAAGATGTCCCAGGAACAGCTATGGGCTTTTGGCTTAATACACCTTCGACCAACATATTCCCTGGATACGAAACGAAGGATGAATGGGACGTTGATGAATGGGAAACCATATGGTTGTATCAAGATTTTCGGAAAGATGCGCACTCTACCTACAACATCACGGTTGGTCACAATACTTTTGGGTTAGATTCCGGTCCACACGCAGAATATAGCTATAGTGCTTCCAAGAATGGTCCCGCAAATCTTGCATGGGACAATATCAAGTCAGGTAAAAACTACTGTGTGGAACTGAGGGTTAAGGAAAATATGTTCGTGATTTCTAATGACGTACATAAGATTTTGATAGTCAGCCTTTCAGAAGATGCTAAAAAGTTAACAGTAGAAGCGATAGATAAAAATAAATGCGGTGATGGCCCCTGGGTATTTCAGGGCGGGGAAAAAACTTTTTATCGTTGAATTACAGAAAACCTACGAACATAGTTCCAAATTTCAATACGCAATGGTATGTATATAGTGAAGGAAGGAACCTCTAGCAACGCGGACGGTGGTGCGCTTCAATCTTCTTAGCATTAGAATGATAATGTATTTAGTATCTCCGAAATCAGTTTCACTATAAAAATAGCCGCTATCAAAGTCACCACAACTAATATGGTTAGGCCAATTAAGACGTAAGTACCGCAACCAGATTTCTTGGCTGTTTTAGGTTTAATAAATGTATTACCATCGCTGGTCACAGGATTTACATTTCTACCACATGCCTCACAAAAGTTGTTATTGACGGGTAATTCTGCATGACAATTCGGACAATGCATATTTCCTAATCCACCACAGATTAGAGAAGAAGTGCCCAATGTCTTTTCAGTTTGAGTAACAACAGTGTCTTTTTCGCTATCTGTTGATAGGTCAAACCCACAATGGCCGCAGAAAGTATGCTCAGCCCTAATTTCTTCCCCGCAATTACTACAATACATGCGGATATATTACTCTATATGCCAATTTCGTATTCAAAGCTGTGTGTTGAAATCGTCCTGGTAGTGTTGACAGAATGTTCTTCGTATTAATAATTATGATTGTAGCAAGCGATTGAATAGATTAAGGGAGATAAACATGCTTTTTCATGTAACAGCAAAACATAATTACGAAACTTGCCCTGCAATTCAAAGCGGATTTGACAGTGATAAAACTGTGGAATTTCAACGATGGATAGAGGGAAACGATGATGTGAAGGTTTTAGGGGTTTGGGGATATCAAGTATCACACACAGCATTTGCCGTGTTAGAGGCCGACGATATGCAAAGTGTTACTACGCTTTTGCGACCACAAATGGGACGGGGTGATATCCAGGTTGTCCCAGTCATGGATAACATTGCTACAAGGAAAGAAAAAGGACAATGGGGTAAATAATTCAATCAATATCTAAATTGACTTAGGTAATATGCACAAGACAAGTCAATTTGAGCACCAAATCGAGTGAATAAACCATGAATTTAAACAAAAAGGAGAACCTATGGCTGCCTACCTTATCGTTACGCATCCTGTGAAAGATTTTGATACCTGGAAGATTGCCTTCGACCAATTTGAACAGCTTCGAAAAGAATCTGGTGAACTAACAGCAGTTGTCTTACGTCATTCAGATGACCCTAACACCGTGAGTGTTCTCAACACATGGACTAGTATTGATGCAGCAAAGGCGTTTATCACTTCAGAAGAAGTAAAAAAAGGAATGGGAGAGGCAGGGGTAACTGCACCACCAACATTTGTTTTTGCCAATTCAGATTAACTCTCTAACCAAGCTTTTACGTGGGTAGAGACTATGGAACGCCACCTATCATGATTATGCCCCTGATCCCTCCCGCTGGGTCAGGGTGTAAATAATTTCAAAGCTGTGTAGGTCAATACGCAACGGTATGTGTATAGTGCGAGGCGGAACCCCCTTCGTTCAAGTTATTGTGACTGAGTTGTGCCTGCGCTAAATTTAGTACTAGAGGGGTAATGCGCTTAGTCTGATAATTTCCGCCTTGAGAAGACGGTGTTCTTGGCCGCTAGACGAATTCGCCACAGCTAAAACTGCTCTTTTATCATCCTATTTTTTGAGTGTTTGCAAAAGTCTTTGAAGCTGACGCTTCATAGCTAGCTATCGGAAACAGCTGCAATGGCCTCAATTTCAACCTTCACGTCTTCTCTGAATAGTGCGGAAACATATATCCAGGACATCGCTGGTGGCCCTTCGGGAAAATGTTTTTTCATAGCAGCCGTAACTTTATCACCCTCCGCAGGCTTTTCCGTAAGGAATACGGTTATCCTTGCTATATTTTTTGAACTACCGCCTTCTGATGCAACAATTGCATTTATATTCGCGATGGCTTGCTCATACTGAGCTTCCAACCCGTCAACGATAGTCCCGTCAACAAGATTACCAATTTGGCCGGCTATAGTCAGAATTTTATGACCAGCAGGTATCACAACCAAATTAGTATAGTTCGCTGCTGGCTGTGGGGCATTATTTGGGTTAACAAACTTCAAACTCATGACATATATTCTCCATATTTAAACAATTTAATTCTCTACTTATGGTTCAAGCTAAATCTCCTGACCCATAAGGTGTATCTGGGGCAATTCATAATTAGTCTTCACACGATCGTCATCGCTTAGGACGTGCACTAAATCCTTTCATTTACTGACAGTTATTACCACTCCGACTCCTCCAGCCACCAACCCTAAGAACCCACCAATAAGTAGCCCTTTAGCGAATCCTTCCAATCCACTAGAGAAGCCAATCCCCCCTCCCATGAAAGGCGCGCCTACAAAAACACCACCAATGGCCGCAGAAAGTATGCTCAACCTTTATTTCTTCCCCATAATTAATACAATATTTCCATATATATTACTTTATATCCTTATTTAGTATATTATTGGCGACTCGATAAACTTTTTAAGGACGTGGATTTGAGTTACGAAATCTGTGTTAAACGAACAAATCATCCGCCCTGTTCTGTGGAATATCCAATGCGAAACTCAACCCACGCATCACTTCCACAGTGAAATCGAAGATAATGCGCAGTACATACAATCGGATTGTCAGTTTCATTAAAAGCTTACCTAATGATGTCCCGCTGTTAGATTGATTTCAAAGCTGGGCCAGACAATAATCAATCCTATATGTATGGTGCAGGGATAAGCCCTTACCTAAGTCACTCACTTCTGAAAGGATTCTTTATAGTCAAAGCTAGGAGTAATACCTGTGGATATTGAACCAATTTTAGCAGCGGCACAAATTGTCACCGGAATAGCGACCTTGATTGTTGCTTCGGTCTTAATATGGCAGATGATATTGCAAAGAAAATCTCTAGAAACTGCTCACAGAGATAACGAGCAGAATTTATCCTTCGAATCACTTAACTTGACCGACAAATTAATGGCAGTCCGTATGGAAAAAGANTTTTCNCGAATATGGACCCAAAGACACAACAGTGAAAATGACTTAANTACCGAAGATTTTGAAAAGTTAAATCACTATTATTTAAGGTGGTTCACTGTTATGAACACTGAATGGAGGATGGGTCGATTAACAAACGAATCTGATATGTTTTATTACAGACGCAAGTTGTGGGCGGTATTAAATTCGCAATGCGGGCAGCAGTTTTATATGAGGGAAGGAAGAAATTTCATTAGATACGAACGTTTAAGAANAATCGGCGATGAAATATATACTGAACAATCTGGCAAGCCTGCAACGATGTAATTTTGAAGCTGTGTCAGGCAATACGCCGTCGCATGAATAAGGTGCAGGGACGAACCCTCTTTGATACTATACACTTATGAAATGTTCTACCTGTAATAACGAAAATAAGCCAGATGCTCAGTTCTGCGGTATTTGTGGAACTTCTTTAAGCTCAAGCGACGGCTCATCTCCTTTGGATTCCGAAGGAACTCACAGTATAGTTCAACGAATGACACGAGCCTCCCGTCTTGACGTGCATTTATTCGAAGAGGTTGAAGCCGACACGTCGGCTACAAAACAAGCCCTTTTAGTCGTTGCAATTGTCGCATTAGCGACCGGAATAGGGACTCTGAGTACAACCGGAATCGGTGGACTATTCGTAGGAATTGTATTAGGTATCGTTGGATGGGCGCTCTGGGCATGGATAGTGTATTTCATAGGCGCAAAAATAATCCCATCGGATNCAACTCACGCAGATTGGGGACAATTAGCACGTACTTTGGGCTTTGCTCAGAGCCCAGGCATATTGAGGGCATTGGGGGCAGTGCCCGGNATAGGTCTCATTATCTTTTCTGTCGCATCTATNTGGATGCTCATTGCAATGGTCATAGCTGTGCGTCAAGCACTGGACTACACGTCAACATTGAGAGCGATTGTTGTAGTTTTATTAGGTTTCATTCCTTACATGCTATTCATGTCAATTACATTCGCTCTTCTTGGATCCCTAGGCTGAAAGATCGAATTAGGCAATGAAATGTCCAACATGCCGCACAGAAAACAAACCTGAAGCTCGATTCTGTGGAATTTGTGGTACAGATTTATCCTCTGGTAACAATGTTCATAGGACCAATCATCCAAAAGTTGGTTTTGGAAAAGCCATTAGTCTGGGGTTTAAGAATTACTTCAAGTTCAATGGCAGGGCGACAAGAGCCGAATATTGGTGGTTCATACTATTCTACTTTCTCATCAGTCTAATACCTGTCATNAACTGGTTCACATGGATAGTGTTCCTAATACCAACTGTTTCACTTACAACACGAAGGCTACACGACATANGTAAAACGGGNTGGTGGCAGCTNTGGTATTTCCTAATATCGACTGCAGCGTGGGGAACCTTCGTAGTCGCTCTAATTGTAGGAATCCTAACGACAGTTTTTGGAATAGGAATTGGGGGATTATTCTTATTAGCTGCAGCATCATTCTTAGCAGCAATAGCATCAACTGTTTGGTTTTTGATTTGGTTAGTCCGCCAAGGAGAAACTGGTCCAAATAAATATGGCCCTGATCCTCGCNTCATGCCCAAAACATGAAAAAGTCAAANCCAAGTGTGGCTGGGGATATAGGATTCGAACCTATACTTACGGAGTCAGAGTCCGCTGTCCTACCATTAGACGAATCCCCAACGCTACTAAATATTAACAATGTCAATTGAGCTAAACAAGGTAGAAAGTAATTAATCAAATCATCAATACCACTTGCCGCCCTCTACTGAAGAAATTAGAATCACTGTAATAGCCAATTAATTTACAGAAACCACCCAGACTCAAATGCAAGGAATCAAATGTACACAATAGATCTGACAGGGAAAACTGCGATCGTATTCGGAATCGCAAACCAACGAAGTATTGCTTGGTCAATAGCTAAATTATTATCCGATTCCGGNGCTAAAGTAATAGCCGCATACCAAAACGAAAGGGTAAAAGAACCTGTTGAAAAATTAACGAGTAATTTAAAGGACGCACATATCGTTGAGTGTGATGTCAGCGTAGACCGGAATATTGATAATGCATTCAAAGAAATTGGAGGATTATGTGAAACAGTAGACATTGTNGTCCATTCGATTGCATTTGCACAAAGAGAAGACCTCGGGGGCCGATTCATAGACACCAGTCGTGAAGGATTCAGAATCGCCCTAGACGTAAGCGCCTATTCCCTCGTCCCAATAGCAAAATACGCCTCAGAATTAATGACAGATGGTGGATCAATAATAACCATGTCATTTATGGCAGCTGAAAAGGTATTTCCCGGTTACAACGTTATGAGCACTGCTAAAGCCGCTCTTGAAAATGAAGTNCGTCAGATATCNCATGACCTAGGAAAACAAAATATCAGGGTAAATGCNATTTCNGCTGGTCCTTTGGACACTTTATCTTCTAGNGTCATCAGTGGTTACCGAGACATGAAGAAAGCTCACTCTGACAGGGCACCAATGGCTAGAAACATCACCCATGATGAAGTGGCATCCACCGCACTTTATTTGTGCAGTGGTATGTCCAGCGGCGTCACAGGAGAAGTTATCCACGTTGACACTGGTTATCACGTTATGGGTATATAAATATGGATTGGGNTCAAACTATTGCATCTGTACTAAAAAACGAAGAAATAGCAATTATTTCGTACGTTCCAGACATAAACATACATAAAGTGACGAAACTATTGGATGAGGACCCTTACTTTCAATTGATTTCTGCCTCGAGGGAAGAAGAAGCTATAGGAATCGCTTCCGGCGCTTATGCAGTCGGTAAAAAGTCTGCCGTGTTTATGCAATCCAGTGGTTTTGGAAATTCTATAAACGCTATTGCCAGTTTGAACATACCAGCTCGCTTACCAATACCTATATTCATCAACTTAAGAGGTGAATACGGNGAATNCAACATAGCCCAGGTAACCATGGGGCAGTCGACAAAACCNATTCTGGACGTTTTAGGATTACCCCATTACACCTTAGAAAACGACCTANATCTTGAAAAAAAAGTAACNGGGGCAATACGGCTTTGCTATTCTTCTCNCGAGCCGTTGGCCATATGTTTGACTCCTNTGCTACATGGGGGNAAAAATGCTTAGATACTCAGCCACAAAGCTAATCATGAAACAAATCACTGATCAACCNGTTGTTTCAAATTTAGGNCCAACNAGTGATGAGTTATGGCATGCCTCGAANAGAGATCGAAATTTTTACACTTATGGTTCTATGGGATTATGTAGCTCAATAGCGTTAGGGATGGCTGTAGCAATTGAACAGAAAGTCATAGCGCTTGACGGTGATGGATCAACTTTGATGAACCTAGGTGCACTCGGCACAGTAGGTCGAATTATGCCATCGAACTTAATTATTGTTGTTTGGGACAATGAAAAATGGGCTCAGACGGGATACCAACCAAGCCACACGGCTTATGGAACCGATTTGGAAGCTGTGGCTAAAGCTACAGGTATTAATAAGACAAAAACAGTAACAAATGAGGAAGACTTAGACCTTGTATTCTCTCAAGCATTAGAAGAGCCAGGACCTTGGTACATAGTGGCTAAAATCGAAGAACAAGAATACTTACCGGTAGCTCCTGTAGAGCCAGAGGCGACGCTACACAGGTTCAGAAGTACATTTGTAACCGAACAAGAAAGAATCGGCTAATATCGTNTTCAANCTATTAGAGTCACATAAAATTAAACAAATGGTTTTATTTGACCTCTAATAGCAGGCATGAACAAGCCGCATATTGAGACAATTATCAATCCTGCAATTGCGTTGTACATAATCGCCTGAGATGGGCCTATCAACTCCGCCATTGCACCGACAATTAGTGCCCCAATTGGTCCTGCACCTATGGCAATAGTGACAACCCCTAAAGCACGTCCCCTAATATCCGGTTTTGACACTATTAAAACTATGGCTGACTGCATGGTTCCAAACCCAGCAGTTCCAACGCCCAAAACAAATAACAAAATTAAAGAAATTACGTACACATTAGAAACAGAAAAAANCAATAATGCTATTAGCGATAATATTGATCCATAAAGAAATATCCTACCGTGATATTGCATATTTTTCCTCGAAGCTATCCCAACTGAACCTAGAAAGGCTCCAAACCCATCACTAGCCATAAGTATACCCATTAGAAGAGGCCCGACATTCAAAATATCTTTCGAAACAACTGTGACCATTTGCATATATGGAAACAGGAGTAAATTCATGAAAATTGTTATTACTATGATTGCAGCAACAACCTGATTAGAAAAGGCGTACTTGATCCCTTCTATCAAATTTGCAAAGGCATCTTTCAACACATCTTTCGGTGATAGCGGTTTAGCCACTGGAATCTGTGCCCCGCATATTCCGCAAACACGATCCTCAACTTCTATATTAGAACCACATTCATNACAAATATTATGTTCAATTTCAGCGCCCGCAGGTCTCTTTGATTGCGTAACTTTCAACACAAAAAAACATCCGAAAGCTATCAGGACACTCAAAAATATATAGGCTCCTGAAACTCCTACAAATGCAATCATTGCTCCTGCTACAGCAGGCCCCAGCATTTTACTACTGTGCATTCCAACTGAATCTAAAGCAATGCCTTTTGTGATGCCTTGGGTGCCGACTATATCTAATATCAATGATCTCCTCGATGGCATATCTAAAGCCCAACCCAGCCCTGGGACGAGAATAGCTATATACGCATACCAATATTCCACAACTCCAAAGACCATGAGAAAACTCATTACACAAGAAGCAGTAAAAGTAAGAAACTGCGTTGCAACTATTAGCTTCTTCCGATCTAACTTATCAGCAAGAAGACCTCCAAAAATCCCAAGAAACAACAAGGGTGCCATACCACAGAACCCTACAACACCAACTTTAAACGCGGAGTCGGTGAGATCTAGAACAAACCATGCAAGAGTCGTCATTTGCATCCATCTGGAAACATACATGGTGAAATTGGTTCCCCATATTAATCTGTAATTACCGTTCCAAAACGGTTCAAATGTGCCGCCAGAAGCCATATCAGTATTTTATATTCGTGAATTATTGAACATGAATTATATCTCTGATATTGACACAACCAATTCCATAAATCAATGCAGAAAGAGATCATTAATTCACCTTAAACAAAGTTACAATAACTTACAATGCTAAAAAATTTTAAGAAATGAACTTATTTGGTTCAAAGATATTATTTATTTATCAAGTAACAACTCTGGGAAATATATGAAAATAAAAAACATTGAGACATTCCAACTTAAGTCACCTTTAGATATACCATTTGGGTGGTCTCAAGATACTATCACTAGTCGTTCTATAGGATTAGTAAAAATCACAACGGATGATGGAATAATCGGATGGGGCGAGGGGTGCCAGGGGCCATCTGCAAAAATAATTGACGACGTTTTATTCCCATTATTAAAGGATGAAGATCCAACGAATATTTCGGCAGCTTGGGCGAAAATGTTCCACGCAATGTACAACAGTAATTCAGTGGTTGGNTTCGGTGGTTCTGCGATAAGTGCTGTTGATATAGCTCTATGGGATATATATGGAAAGTCCACAAATCAACCTATCCACAAACTACTTGGTGGCAAGGTTAGAGAATCCGTTCCAGNCTATGCTACCGGTCTTTATTACACCAAAGATGAATTACCGGTNAATTTACTAAAAGAAGCCAGAGACTATGTAGATCAAGGCTTTATGGGAATGAAAACAAAGGTTGGGGGACTCACCATAAAAAAAGACGTTGAAAGAGTCAAAGCTATACGAGATGAGATAGGGTTTGATATGAAATTAATGATTGATGGNAACCAGGCATACAATGCACATTCAGCCATACGAATTGCGCATAAACTGGAGGATCAAGATCTGATGTGGTTTGAAGAGCCTGTGAACGCACAAGACATTGAAGCTTATTTACAGGTGAAATCTAAATCTCCCATGGCCATATCAGGAGGTGAAAACTTAAGAACAAGATATGAATTTCAAGATTTCATTTCAAGGCGTGCCTACGACATCATACAACCCGATGTAATTAATGTAGGAGGAATAACAGAATTAAGAAACATCGCGATGACTGCGAACACCTTCGGCATACAAGTAAATCCACACGTCTGGGGGTCCCCAATAATGATCTCGGCCAGTCTAAACGTAGCTGTCACAATACCTTTATGCCCTCCATCCTTTCAACCTGAACCATTTGTTCAAGAATCTGTAATGGAATACGACAGAACCCCAAGCGCAATAAGAGATGAATTAACGAAAGACGAGTTCAAATTTGAAAAAGGCCGTCTTTATGTACCTGAAAAACCAGGATTAGGAATAGAGATTGATGAAAATAATTTAAGAAAATTACTCTCTAATGAATGACAAAGGTTAACCTCTATGTATTGAACCTGAAATATATGACATCACCGTCCTTAACTACATAGTCCTTTCCTTCAACCCGCATTTTTCCAGATTCTTTCGCTTTTTGTTCTCCTCCCAATTCTATGTAATCATCGTATGAGATGACTTCAGCTCTTATAAACCCTTTTTCAAAGTCTGTATGTATTGCCCTGGATGCTCTTGGAGCAGTAGATCCATTCGGAATAGTCCAAGCTCTAGTTTCCTTGGGGCCAGCTGTAAAATATGTCATCAAATCCAGCAATTGATAACCTTCAAAAATAAGTCTATTTAGTCCAGGGGACTCCAAACCTAGTTCATTTAAAAATTCAGACTTTTCATTCTCGTCCAACTGGGAAATCTCGGCTTCTATTTCAGCAGATATTAAAACAATACCTGCACCTTCTTTGTCAGCCAAGCTGTTCACCAATTCCGAATACCTATTACCTGTAACAGCCGAAGCTTCATCAACATTGCAAACAAATAAAACAGGTTTCGCAGTCAATAATTGCAAAGAATTATAAAGACTTTTCTGGTCTTCCTTTAACGAAATGTGCCTGGCAGGTTTACCTTCATTTAGCAAGGCGATGGTTTGATCAATGATTCCAACTAAAGTTTTGGACTCAGTGTCTCCACTTTTTGCTTTTTTCTCTAATNCTGGTAGTCTTTTTTCAAGCGACTCTAAATCAGCTAACATAAGTTCAGTTTCAACTATTTCAGAATCCGCTATAGGATTAACTTCACCGGCCACATGAGTAATATCNTCGTCTTCAAAACAACGCAACACGTATGCTACAGCATCCATTTCCCTAATATTTGCTAAAAACTGATTCCCAAGACCTTCACCTTTTGAAGCCCCCTTAACAAGCCCAGCAATATCAACGAAAGTCATCCGAGCAGGGATCGTACTTTTTGAATCAACCAATTCAGATAATTCGTAAAGTCTCGGGTCAGGGATTGAAACTTCCCCAACATTAGGTTCTATTGTACAAAACGGATAGTTTGCGGCCTGCGCCGAAGCGGTCTGGGTGAGAGCATTAAACAACGTTGATTTNCCTACATTCGGTAGGCCAACAATCCCACACTTAAAACCCATATTACAATTCTCACCTCTATAAATTCCGCCAGTTTATTCTGACATAAAGTCCAAAATGATCCAATTAAAATCCCTGAAGCAAACCTTACCATCAATNTTAAAAATGGTATGTAACANTCAAGCAGAATAGCCCGAATGTATTCGGGCTATTTAAGGNAGGTGACTCAATANTGAGCCACCTTAATTATTGGGTGAAGAACTTAGCTCGCTTTTCCAATTCGGAAAACTTTGGTTCCACACCCTGAAACGGAGCAAACTCCCCTAGTCGCNGGNCGNCCATTTTTCAATGTAACCTGCTCAGGATTGTTTATCTGAACCTTTGCACGNCATTTTACGCAATACGCTTCCATATCTCCCTCCTTAGCGAGGACTTGTTATATGACCATATTATTCATAAAACAATTAAAAATGCAANNGGTTTTTATACAACATATTGTGGATNGCCATTGGTGGNGGGTTATACCATATTTAGTGGAAACCGAAATTTTCACTTATACCTCACATGAAAAACCCTATTTCGCATTGTCATAATTAAACATAATTCATATCTGAAACATAAATGTAACTTATAAGAAACATCTATTTAACAATCCAGAAACACCTTCGTAACACACCATTATTATGGTTNTNTTGAAAAACACTCACAACATGCTTCGAAGAGTGGTTAAGTACCAACAAGCATAGAGTTAAAGGAGCAACGGAAATGGATTCAGGACATACAGCTTGGATGTTAACTGCTTCGGCTTTAGTGTTCTTTATGACACCTGGTTTAGCTTTTTTCTACGGTGGACTCGTTAGAGTTAAGAACCTAGTTAACACAATAATGTACAGCTTTATTTCTATAGCGGTAGTAAGCATAGTATGGGTTTTATGGGGTTACAGTCTCGCATTCGGAGATGGAGGCGGATTAAACTGGTTTGTTGGAGACCTGTCGATGGTAGGCCTTAAAGGAATTGCATTTGATGCAATTAATGAAGATCTAGGATACCCTGCATCAATAGATGTGATATTCCAAATGATGTTTGCAATCATAACTCCCGCACTCATAACCGGGGCTTTCGTGGAAAGATTCAAATTTTCAACCTACTTAATTTTCCTAGTTATCTGGAGCACGGTAGTATATTCTCCAATAACACATTGGGTTTGGGGAGGAGGTTGGATAGGAGACATAGAAATCGGTTCAACGCAGGGTGCACTAGACTTCGCTGGTGGCACGGTTATACATATAAACGCTGGTATAGCGGCAGTAGCAGCAGCTTTACTGGTTAAGAAACGCCGCAACCCTGGCCTACAATCCAATAATGTACCCTTTGTGGTACTGGGTGCTGCNATACTCTGGTTTGGCTGGTTCGGATTTAATGCTGGATCTGCATTGGCAGCAGATACCTATGCAGCAAACGCATTTCTCGTCACAAATGTAGCCGCAGCTACTGCAGCATTAACATGGGGCCTTATTTCCATGTTTAAAACTGGCAAAATGGGAGCGGTAGGCGTAGCTACAGGCGCGGTAGCAGGATTAGTTGCCATCACCCCAGCCGCAGGTGCAGTAGGCGTGATGGGGGCTCTCGCCATTGGNTTTGGAGCAGGACTGATCTGCTTTTTCGCAGTCGAAATAATACATAAAACAGGATTAGATGACGCCTTAGACGTCTTTGCCGTTCATGGTATAGGAGGTATCTGGGGCTGTCTTGCTACCGGTATTTTCACTGTGTCAGCATTAGCTGGAGCAGAAGGGTTAATTGAAGGTAGTATAGAACAACTAGTTATACAAGCAATCAGCTTGATAGGTACTCTTCTATACTCAGGAATTCTAACTTTCGTTATCCTATTTGTTTTGGACAAAATCCCAGGGTTAGGCCTACGTGAGTCTGAGACAAGCGAAGATCAAGGTCTGGACTTAGCATCGCACGGTGAACAAGCGTTCGTTAACGACGGTGCCAATTAGGATCCGTGGCATTCATACAGTTTTTCCCATATGTGGAACTAAGCATTCCACATATGGGGGCTGTTTTACTGAAATAATTACGATCAAAAAACCAGAAGTTATTACATAAATGTTTCTTAAATGTTGCATCCATGTTACATGATATGTACAGTTGAGTATGCTACATCGCTAGAACAAGTTAGAAAAACGGAGACTGACCATGTTAAAAATTGAGGCGATTTTTCGACCAGAAAGGGTAACAGCTGTCACCGAAGCTCTGGTTGAAGCCGGAGTGACAGGGTTCCATTACCAAAACGTCACCGGCCAAGGCCAACAAAAAGGAATAGAAGTTGTCACAGGCAGAGGCGGACANGCCACTACAAGGGCTTCATCCTCCAAAACCTTACTAGTAACAGTAATTGATAACTCCAAAAAAGATACGGTTATAGATGCGATAGTATCAGCTGCAAGAAGTGGAGAAATCGGCGATGGCAAAATCTTTGTAAGTGAAGTGTCAGACACAATAAGGGTAAGGACAGGGGAGTCAGGAGATTCTGCTATATAAATTCCCACCGACACCATTATGTTAGTAAGTTCTTGAAGATGAGGCGGAGTCTGGGTATCATCTAAGTATGCCTACAAATGTACCTCCTCAGTATAGAGAAGCAGAACAAAGATTCCGGGACGCTGAGACAGTCCAAGCCAAAATTGCAGCATTACAAGAAATGCTGCAAATAATGCCCAAACATAAAGGCACTGACCATTTAAAAGCTCAGCTTAGATCTCGGCTGTCTAAACTGATGTCCGACTTGGAAACAGCTACAGGCGGTAAAGGTGGTCGGACAGAACCATTTTCAATTCCTAAAGATGGTGCTGGTAGAGTAACCCTAATAGGTCCTACAAATGTTGGCAAGTCACTAATTTTATCTAATGCCACTGGTGCAAAAACCAAAGTAGGTGCCTATGCATTAAGCACTCAAGAACCAGTACCTGGTATGTATCCCTTCAATGATATTTACTTCCAAATGGTGGATACGCCCCCAATCAATAACATTGCCACACAAAGTCGTTTATACGGTCTACTGAGAACAAGTGATGTGTTTATATTTGTATCTGACCTAACAAATAACCCAATAGAACAAACTCATCAGAGTTTCCGAGAATTGAAAGAATGGGGCTTCAAGTTAGCGGGAAAGACGATAAATACAGATATAGAAGATCGACAAGTCCATAAACCGACTTTAATTCTCTGTAACAAAGCCGATATCCCTGACGCTCTTGATCAATATGAAATAATGGAACAAGAATTCAGCTCAACCTTCCCTGTGATAATGGCTAGTGCAGAAGAAAATGTTGGACTTGACGAGTTAGGACACCACATTTTCGAAGCCCTAAAGATCATAAGAGTTTACACAAAATCTCCAAGAGAAAAACTTAATGATTTCGAAAAAAAAGAACCCGTTGTATTGCCTATTGGAAGTACGGTAGCTGAGGCTGCCCAACAGGTGCACAAAGACCTCAGCCGTAGCTTAAAATACGGGGTACTATGGGGAGAATCTGGAAAATTTGATGGACAAAGGGTAGGGCGTAACCATGTCATGACAGACGGAGACATCATAGAAATCCACATCTAAACCAAAAACTACTTAATCAATAATTTTTTAGAGCCTTGGACACCTTTGACGGAGACATAGGCAAGTCGTTCAACCTAACTCCAACTGCATCATATATTGCATTGGCCAGGGCGGCCATAGGGGGAATTAAGCAAGCTTCCCCCACTCCCCTTAAACCAAAAGGATGTCCTGGATTAGCCACCTCAACCAACACGGTATCAATCATTGGCAAATCTAGGGAAACAGGCATTCTGTAATCTAAAAAGGTAGCGTTATCCATCCGCCCGTCTTCAGAAAACACATACTCTTCGTTTAACGCCCATCCGATTCCCTGTACCGCACCACCCTGCAACTGTCCTTCAACATAACTAGGGTGTATCGCCTTCCCAACATCCTGTATTGACGTATACCTCAAAACATCCACTTTACCCGTTTCTCTATCAACTTCAACGTCTACAATATGTACTGCAAAAGCGTTACCAACTCCTCCAGGATTGACTGTAGCCCTACCAACAATGGGTCCGCCAGTACTATTCAATTGGCTTGCCAATTCACTGAAAGTGAACCTCAATTCTGGATCACTAATATGTGAAATGTTTCCATCTGCGTACTCAACCTCATCGATCTCAACGTCCCATATCATCGCCGCACGTAGACGCATTTGATCCTGAATATCCTTTGCCGCTTCAACACAGGCTATTCCAGTCTTGAATGTAACACCACTACCACCAGCACCAGAACTATATCCAATTGAATCAGTTGTTCCTATAGACGGAGATACATCATTTACATCTAATCCAAGTATATCTGCCACTTGCATAGCCATAGCCGTCCTGCTTCCGCCTATATCAGGTGACCCTTCTACCAATGAGACTGACCCATCTGCATTAACACTTGCAACTGCACTTGCAGGTCCACTACCGTTAAACCATGCACCAGACGCTACTCCTCTACCGACACAGTTTCCAGTTAATTCTGAAATATAATGTTCGTGGTTTTTAGCCGCTTCAAGAGTCTCAATGAGTCCTATCTTTCTGTAAATAGGCCCATTTGCAGGCTGACGACTTCCTTCACTGGCCGCATTAATTAGTCTAAATTCAATTGGATCAATATCGAGTTTCTCAGCCAATTCATCCACTACAGATTCTATCGCGAAAGCAGAGGCTGGAGATCCTGGGGCTCTGTATGCAGAAGATTTTTGAACATTTGTTACTACATCTAGGCCCTCCAAGTATGCGTTAGGAATGACATATGGCCCGATCATAGTCCTGGTGCCACCCGCTACAGGAGACCCTGGAAAAGCACCGGCATCATAAATCAATTTAGCTTTTATGGCCCGTAACTTACCGTCTTTAGTCGCACCCATTTTTATGTCAATAGATGTTGCTGACGTAGGACCCGTTCCCATAAATACTTCAGCTCGACTCATGGTTATCTTAACCGGCAGACCAGACTTTTTTGACAAAACAGCTGCAACTGGTTCTAGATATACTCCGCCCATACCTTTGCCCCCGAATCCACCACCAATTTCAAGGGGGACCACTGTGACATCACCTACCGGTATATCCAATATCGCTGAAATATGATCCCTAAAAGCAAAAAGTTGTTGAGTACTACACCAAACTGTGAGCCTGCCATCGGAATTCCAAAATGCCGTAGTTGCCTGAGGCTCAATATAACCTTGATGTACAGCCTTTGTTTTGAAAGACTTGCTTATTATTAGGTCAGATTCTAAAAAAGCAGCCTCTACATCTCCTTCTTCCATAACTATTTTCAAAGCTAGATTACTATCACTTGCATCTTCATCATCACCCCATCCACCTACTCTGAAAAGGGCACTAGATTGTGTAAGTAATCTATCATGAAGAATAGGAGCATCAGGTTTAAGAGCATCATCTACATTAAGAACTGCCCGCAAAATTTCATACTCCACTTCAATTAATCCCAATGCTTCTTCAGCAATATTTGGATCATTAGCTGCCACGGCTGCAACCGCATGGCCCACATACAATACCTTTTCTCTTGCCATAACATTACGGGAATAAAATCCGTAGTTAACTGCCGCACCTTCCTCTAAATCTGCTATTTCCGCAGAAACGTCTGGTAAATCCGTACCAGTTACTACAGATATAACTCCAGGTAATGCCAATGCTTTTGTCACATCAATAGACTTTACGCGAGCATGTGCGTACGGGCTTCTGAGTATTTTGCCGTGCAGATAACCGGTAGGATGGGAATCAGCACTGTATTTAGCCCGACCAGTGACCTTATCAGCGCCATCATGCCTAATCGGTCTTGTACCTACAACTTCAAATTCCTTCTCACTCAGTACAATATTGGAACCAGATTCAGTCATAATCTCAACACCCCCAGTATAATCAAATCGCTATAGGCCAAATCTATCACAATGGGAGTAAAACTTGAACACATTCTCTCTTAAATAATGTTCAATAAACTAGCGTATATCATTTGGTGGCGACCCCGACCAGATTCGAACTGGCGATCTCAGCCTTGACAGGGCCGTATGTTAAACCGCTACACCACGGGGCCACGTTACAAAAATTTTAAGTACTGCAGTCGCACTAGTCAACAAGCTGTATTTCTAGCCAACTCTAACTAGCAGAATATCCAGCAGCTTCAAGCGCAGAGTCAAGTTTGGATGGACTATAACCAACTATTTTCTCTTCACCGATGACAGTGACAGGAGTGCTCCTATATCCCATAGAAACTAAATCCTTTAACGAGTCTCTATCGGTAGAAACATTATGTTCGGTATATTCAAACCCTTTCCGTGAAAGATACACTTTCACCATGTGACAAGGGCCTCAACCTTTCGAGGTAAAAACCTTTATTACATCGCTCATCTAGATCTCCTATTTGCTTTATTCCGCACCTTTGATGGTAGGAAAGCTAACGACCACGGATAATTGTACATCAATTGGAATCCTGTTGCTCCTCAGACTCCCTACGTTTTTGATTAAATTCTTTCTTACCGCCGGTATTTTCAAACAACTCCGTTCCTAACGGTACAGCCTCGTCGATAGTCTGGTTAAAATCTTCTCCTGCTTCATACTTGCGAAGAAACTCTTCGCTAACAAAAAACATTCATATGCAAAACCCATCTCTCTCAATGTCTTCATGATGTCTCTCACAAGGACAAATTTTCTTACGATCCTCAACTGGATCGCCACTTAAAGGCATTCATGGACAATATCTATAACCCTCAATACGATGATTTTGCGCTAATCCTATCTGAACTTCTTCAACAACTTCTTTCTCGGGGAAAAATTCATATGGCCCACGGTCCACGTATCTCTCAGAGAACTTGATCGTCTTTTCTAACGCTTCGTCCTCACTCATCTCTCTAGGCATATTTAGCTCCATTTATAAGTCGAGGTATATCGATAAATTCAATCTCTACTAAAACCTTTCATCATTTTACTATGCGTCTCACAATCCATCATCTTAAATGCCCTTTCTTGACGCTCCAATCTCTCAACCAAAGACGGAATGGCAGCGATTATTTCATGGTCATCTTTATCATCGGAAATCTCCACACTCAGCAAAGCCGAAGTTTCACAAACACAACTTGCAGCAAAAAATATCTTTCTAAAGCCTGGATTAGCTGAAAAATCCATCTTAAACCCTGACATAGGGCGCAGTGTTACATCTTCTGAAAATTCATCTACTATAAGTTTTTGAATCTGTGTATTATCCATAACTAAGTATAACCATAAAACAAATACGCACGACAAATATTTTGCATTTGCCCAATATTTAGTAAGTAGGAGCAAGCTCATGAAATACGAAAAATATTCGACCAACACAACATGGGAAGAGTTGGCAGGATTTAGTAGAGCCGTCAAAGTAAACAATACTGTATACACTTCCGGAACAACAGTAACTGAAATTGATTTGAAAAATGGAATAACTAGCGTGAAAGCCCAATCCCTAAGATGTCTGGAAATTATCGAGTCTGCCCTAAAATCATTTAACGCTACAAAAGAAGATATTATTTATACCCGAATATATATCGATGACGATAATGACTGGGAACAAGCCGCAATGTCTCATAAGAGTTTTTTTGGAAATCTATGTCCAGCAAACACGTTAGTGAAGGCCGGGATTATTGGCGATGGGTTGAAAGTAGAAATAGAAGCTATAGCGGTTATTGGAGATTAAAATTGAAATTCAGTATACGTTTAAATAATGACCTATCCATAACAGAATATAGGAATATAGCCATACAAGCAGATTCCCTGGGCTTTGACCAATTGTGGATAAGCAACGACTTATTTCTCCGAAGTGCACCAGTCATTTTGTCAGACTTAGCCAGTAAAACCAAAAATATCAGGCTGGGAACTTGCATATTAAACCCGTACACAATCCACCCCGCGGAAATAGCGATGCTGGCTGCGACGCTGTCCGAGATCACGAATGGACGTTTCAACTTAGGTATATCCTGTGGTGCATCTGAATTTCTAGATTGGGTCGGAATTCCACACATAAAGCCAAAAACGCACTTAGAAGAATCTGTCAAAATCATTAAATCTCTTTTGACAGGAGAAAAAATCAGAAATTATGGAGATTTCTTCGATTTCAAACCCGAAGCTTACATGCGATTTAAAGATAGTCATCACATACCCATTTACATAGGTGGAGTAGGACCGAACATACAATCACTCGCAGGAGAAATAGCTGACGGACTACTTCCTTTACTTCTACCTCCTGAAACATATGTTAATGCCAAAGAGAATGTGTCCAAGGGACTCAAATTGGCCAAAAGAACCCATTCAAACTTTGACCTAGTTGGTTCCATTTGGGTATCAGCATCAACAGACATCAATCAGGCGAGAGATGCTCTGGGAGAAAAAATCGCTTATTTCGGTAACGCTATGCCACAAGAAATATTAGATAAAATTAAAGTGCCTAGAGAGGCATTCAAACCTATCTCACATGCACTTAATCACAAGCACGACAAAAAGCTAGCATTATCACTTGTAACTGATAATATGCTAAAAGTAGGAATTACAGGTACCGAATTCGACATAAGGGAAAAACTCGAGCCTCTTATACATATGGGGGCCGATCATATAAGCTTTGGCCCCCCATTAGGGCCTAACCCCGAAGAGTCTTTGAACGTTCTAGCAAATGTAAAAAACCACTTTACAATAAATCCGAATACCTAAGGGTTTCTCTCATATACTTGAACCCTATGCCTGTTGCTTTCTGTAACGAGAATACGGCCTTTTTGGTCAATTTTGATGGAAGTAGGTCCCCAAAAGTATTTTTCTATATGAGCCGATTCTTCATGTGGATCACCTCCGAACATATCTGGATCCGGCTCAAGATTTGATCTTGATCTAGGCTCTGCTTCTTCAACATTGCTATCAAGAAATTCCTGAGCCCATTTAGAAACAGTAGATTCACCTCTATACTTAGCTATAAAATCGCCATCTTTGGATAAAACCTGTATTCTCTCGTTTGCCCAGTCTGCAACATAAATATATCCGTCCACGTCAACCGCTACACTAGACGGATTACGAAACTGACCATTTCCGGTGCCCCGTTTACCAAAACTCTTTACAAATTCACCTTCCTCATTGAATTTGCATACACGATCATTTCCCCAATCTGCTACATAAATACATCTATCCGGGGCGAACGTAAGTCCCCATGGCCTGTTTAGCAAGTTTTGCTCAATCTCAAATGAAGCCTGGTGAATTCCATCTTTAGAAAATCTAAGTATCCTATTATTTATGCTATCGCTGACATAGAGATTATCTTCTGGATCAAATGCTATACCAGAAGGCCTATCAAACTGCCCCTCCTTTGACCCATGGACTCCCCAATTTGATATTGCAATTCCATCCGCTGAATAAACATTTATCCTTTGTGTTTGTTCGTCACTCAAATAAATGTTGCCCGCGGAATCCGCAGCCATTCCTGCCGGCCATCTAAACTCTCCTAATCCCTCACCAAATTCCCCATATACACCATAATATTCACTTTCTATGTCATACATGGTAATTCTCAAATTACTGGAAGCATTCACCCAAGCTCTGCTAACGGTATGCATACGACCGTCTTTCCCGACTGTGGTGTCAACAGGGAACATGAACCCTCTACCTTCCATCACACAAATTCCGATACTGTGGCTGTATTTCAAAAATTCACTTTTCGATTGGGATATCGAATCTGTAGTCACGATATATATCCTTGTTTATTAATTTTAGGAGCGCTGAAACTCAGGGGCTGACCCTATAACACTCAGAATCCCTGACATTTTTAATTCTGCTTCATCAATATTTTTCTCTAGGTCAATATCTGATATTCCACTATCATCAGCGAATTCAATTAAACTGTCTCTTATATAGTCTGACACTTTAATATAACCTAATTCATCGAGACACTTATCGACGCAGTCTTCAGCACTCATAAACTGTCCAGCTTGTTGGAGTACATTCCTAACCAGATTCTTTATTCCAACTTTGCTAATGTCGCCTAAATTTTGAGCAGAAAAATTAACTCTTTCAGTGAGTGACCCTGTTTCAATCCATTCTAATCCTTGGTGCCACCCTTCAACAGAAGGAGGATTCAACAAAGTCTGACCCATAAAAGAGATTTGGTTTGTTTTTTCGTTTATATCTATTCTCGGGTCTGCATGAAATTCCTCTGTGGTTCGTAACACTCCTGCAACGAGCTCAGCTGGACTTTTAATCTTCTTATAGTGACAATCCTGTGATTTGAAAAAGTCAGATTTGAATAATGTTTCAAGCATGAAGCTTATATCATGACCACCGTCAAAATATGCTTTCTCTAATATCTCCATGGCATCCATGTCCTGTGGGTCTTTATAAGGCCATGCAGGCACCGGAGGCTCATCCGCAACAAAAAAATGGTACATGTGTCGAGCAATGAACCTAGCTGTAGCAGGCTGATTACAGATTATCTCGATAATGTCTTCTCCATTAAAGTTACCTTTCTCACCTAAAAATGTCTTTTCACCTGTGTCATGATCCTCGGGATCATATTCATATCTCCATGCAAGTTTTCCGTAGGGCCAAATAGAATTTCTAACAGCAAGCTGCTTTATATAATCTCTATTCGCAATGGTCCACCCCGTGAAAGCCCTGGAGCATTCTTTAATATCATCCTCTGTATAATTCCCGACACCCATCGAGAACAGCTCTAGGAGTTCTCTTCCGTAGTTTTCGTTTATTGCTCCAGAGTGATTATCAATATTATCCAACCAAATTATCATCGCTGGGTCCCTGGATAGCTGAAGTAACAAATTATCCAGTGTTCCCATACCGTGTGCACGAAACATCTTTAGCTGATCGCTTAATGGTCTGCCATTAGTTACTTTGGCATAACCAGTAGCAAATATGTTGTGCCAAAAGAAAGCCATTTTCTCCCTGAGTGGATCTTCTGTGGAAACCAACCGATATAGCCAATATGCGCCAGCACCACTAGAATCATGTAATGCTGATTGATCGGGGAAATATCGCCTCACCATCGCATCATCAATTTCTGACTTGCTAACCCCTATAAGGGAATCTACAGTTTGGTCATATCCGTGGCCAACCAGTTCTTCCAATTTATCCTTTGTCGCTCCAAACGCCGCCCTCCTCATCAAATGAGCCATAACTGTTGTTTCGTCTGCAACCTGTACCATTATTAACAACCTCTAATTTACTAAACTCATGGTTCTATTGAAAATTTTGCTTATTTGTGACATTTTATGACATCTGGGTGCCGGAGATAAAGTCCTCGCATCCCTAAAATAATAAAAGTGTCAACATCTATCAAACATTTGAAACCTATGCCTGCAGGTTTCAAGCACGTACACCCTATTGTCCTCATCCAACATGACCGCGCAAGGATCCCAGAAATACGGTTCTATTCTTGCGGAAATTTCTCTAATATCACCTGTGTCAGTTTTATAAACGGGTTCATAGGTGGAACGTGCCAGCTTCTCATCTTGTTGGGATTCAAAGTATTCCAACGCCCAGGGATTAAGGTCGGCCTGCCCTCTCTTCACATCTATGACATTATTATCTTGATCAAAAACCTGCAGTATCTGGTTTCCCCAGTCGGCAACGTACATATTACCTTCATGATCAAGTACTGCATGGGCAGGTCGATTTAAAAACCGATTAGACTCCTCCCCATCACCAAGACTACTTACATATTCACCATTTTGGGTGAACGTGGATATCCTGTCATTACCCCAATCGGCAACAACGATGTGCCCGTCCCGACCTTCTGATAAACCCCAAGGATAATTCATCTCTCCTACATTCTTACCATGAATACCCCACTGATTAATGTATCGGCCTTCGAGATCAAATTCCTGAATTCTGTGGTTCAAAGAGTCAGAAACAAAAATAGATTCTCCAATAATTACAAGCCCTGTGGGCCTGTTGAAGTACCCGGGGCCTGAACCCGAATCACCCCACGATCCTATAACTTCACCTTCTGAATCAAAATAGGTGATCCGGTTTAATTTCTCGTCAGAAACATATATGTTGTTGGATTTATCCAGAGCTAAACCGCCTGGCTGTAACATTTGGCCAACATTACTTCCAGAAGAACCTATCTTACCGAAAAATTCAAAATCCTTTGAAACCATTTGTATTCCAACAGTCGGTCCAGCACCTCTGCTAGACACAAATATCCTGCCATCCGACCGCATCGCAATGCCTGTAGGATGCTGGAACCCTCTTCCTCCCTGATCTGTATGAAACCCCACAACGCCTGCATATTCCAGTTGAAAGCTTGTAGAAACCATCTGTTACCCCCAATATTTAACGTCTATGCAGTCTGGTATTCCTGAGTGGAAACAATCAATTGAATGACGGCCAAAGCAGCTTTATCAAAAGAATCCGATTGACCAATAGTTAGATCAAAATCATCATATTTGGACGCATACTCTTTCAATCTAGNGCTTGTACTTTGCAGCAAACTAATAGGGCCCATAACTTTCAAACAATTATCAACTAACTCGTCTGATGTCATCATCCCATCGACATTGCCTGTTTTTATGCGATCAATTATGTCTCTCACACCAACTTTAGACGGATCATTAAGAACTCTAGTAGCGAAATTGATTCTTTCTACATAAGCGCCGGTGTTGATCCATTCACTGCCCCCTTGCCATCCTTCCACGCTGGGAGGTCTCAATAGAGCTTGACCCATATTGCCACATACAGCCTGCGCGTAGTAAGTATCATCAGATGGTATTTCTATAGGACCCGCAAGTCTCATTGTNCCTACAACCATCTCTGCAGGGCTTTTTATACGAGCATATCTTACCTTTTCGTCCTTGAAAAAATCGGAATTGAACATCGCCTCCATCATAGCCTTTATACTGTGATCGCTATCGAAATATGCTTCAGTAAGAATTTTTATAGCCTTGGGGTCTCTTGGCCCTTCATGGGGCCATTGCGGAACAGGAAGTTCATCTTCAACAAAGAAATGATACAAGTGTCTGGCTATATATTCTGCTGTTGCTTGTTGCTCGCAGATTATCCGAATGGCATCTTCTCCATTCCAATTACCAGTTTGNCCAAGTATTGTTTTCTCACTGTGATCATGATCTTCATCATCATATTCAAATTGCCATGACATGTAACCGTAGGGCCTGGCAGTGTTGTTTCGCATTTTTATAGACATATACTCCGGATTAACGACACTCCAACCAGTAAATGCACGTGCAGTCTCCTTTATGTCCTCCTCNGAGTAATTACCAACCCCCATAGCAAACAATTCGAGGATCTCTCTACCATAATTTTCATTGATGTTGGCACCGTGATTATCTTGATTATCAAGCCACATAATCATCGCTGGATCTCGAGACAATTCCAATAAAAGATTATCGAAGGAACCCATACCGTGTCTTCTAAACATATCAATCTGATTGATAACTACACGATTTTGTATGAGTTTAGTGGATGCAGTCGCAAACACTCTGTGCCAGAACAGACACATTTTCTCTCTCAAAGGATTATTCGTCATGACCATTCTATAGACCCAATTCGCCCCCCCGGCCGGAGCCCCTCTAAGATCAGACTGATCCTTATGGAATCTACAGATCATATCTTCAGGTACAAAATCCATCTTATCAAACGTCATCAATCTATCCACAATTTCTTTGTACCCCATCCCTGAAACATCGGCCATTTCACTNGGAGTGGCCCCAAAGCCTGCTCTGCGGTATAAATGAGCTATCAATTCTAACTGAGTATCGACATTACTTGTTGTCATTTGCCATTTCTCCTCGTTCAAACCACTGTCAATCGACATAATACAGCAATTAGTCAGGCTGTTAAAATTTATATAGCGATTATCCCTATTTCCGGATACCCCCTCATCCCATCGGCAAAAGGGAAATCCGCATCGGAATACCACAAACCACTACTATTAATGGTGAGTCCGTGAGGATCTCCGCTACCATTAGGCATCTTGATATGATCAGTAACTTCCCCAGTCTGTTTGTTCATTCTAACAATCAAGCCATTTGCTCGGTCGGAACACCAGATACCATCACCATCCAATGCCAACCCATGTAAAACATCTAAATCAGAAGAAAAGCTCTGTACGATTTCATAATTACTACAATCAATTACATGTATAGCACGAGGGTTGAACGCCGTTATCCAAATTTTTCCATCATCCCAAGCCAAACCATGTACTCCTCCACCATCAGGAGTTAAGAAATAATCCACAGTACAACCGCTTATAGGNTCGATTTTGAGAATCTTGGATATATGATCATCAGACTTTCTAGCAGGTCTCGCGCTAGCCTCACCATTGCTAGCCGTCCAAATGAACCCCCCCCCAACTGTTATACCCGAACCATTTTCTGTCTCAGTTGTCACTATTCGATTTACTGAACCATCAATGTTTAAAACAAAGACATCGTCTGTAAGTTGATCCATAACATAGAGTTCATCCTCGTACCATTGCAAACCATTTGGCATACGAACAGGGGTGGCAAAAGGGATTTGAATATTCACTTCACNGGAGATCATTTTTTCCTTTTCCTTAATTGTATGATTTATTTTCAATATAATTATCAACAACCAAAAAACATAAGAATCAAGTGAGAATTTTACGTGAGTAAGCAAATAGAAATCAAAGCTCAAAAAATAGACTGCTATAAGTTACACTTTTCCAATCAAGATCACAACGAAATCCATGCAAAACTCTCTCAATATTACAAAGACAAAACAGTAAGTATTAGTACTATTAGAAAATGGACCAGAAAATTCAAACAACTTGAGCCTAAACTTGTTGAAAACGATAAGCAATTCGCATGGAATAAGTGCGANCAACATAAAATCCCGTGGGCTCAATCTAGACGAATAATAGACATGGCATATGAATATGCACTAAGAAATGAACATCTGTTGCCATCGTGGAGAGAAGTCAATTGGTGGAGCCGTATAAGCCAAACAATGCCGGACATGAATAATGAAGAAATTATGCAACTCGCAGACGCATATGCAAAGCGTGAGTGGGCCGAAATAATAGATGATGTGATTTTAAGTTTCGAAGATTTAGATGGCTATTTGATTTACCAACCTTACCGTCAACAGGAAGGAACTGATATCAGAAAAAGACATTATGCGGAATTTCTAAAAAGGACAATTAGTAAAAAATAAAACGAATTGACTAGCCGCAATTAATACCTGAATTTGCCTATGCGAAGGATGTGGTGGGCGGTAATGGATTCGAACCAATGACCTCTGCGATGTCAACGCAGCGCTCTAAACCACTGAGCTAACCGCCCTTTTCATCCAAACAAGNTGCCAAGTTTATCCATTAATTTATCTTGGGTCAATCAAAATAAATCTGTATTAATGTTCCATGACCGTGCCACCATTTTGGTTTATCGATTGCCCGTGAATCCAAGACGCTGCCTCAGTGCACAAATAGGCACAAAAATCCCCTACCTCATCGTCTGTACCATTCCTTCCGATCGGAGTGCTAGAAGCCATATTATCCCAAACGTCTCCTCGTCCTAAAATATCCATCCTGTGAGTGTCTACTGCACCAGGNCAAACCGCGTTGACATTAATACGGTGNGGNCCTAATTCCCTAGCCATTGATTGAGTCATCCCAACGATAGCAAAATTTGCTCCGTTATAGGCGAGAGTATTGGCTGAACCTTTTTTACCCGCAGTGGAAGAGATGTTTACAATTTTTCCGCCATCTCCTTGTTCTATCATTGGGGCTATGGCGGCTTTCGTACAAAGAAAAGTCCCTGTCACTTTGATGTCCATAACCTTTTGAAATATGTCTTCAGCTAAGTCGGAGATCGGAACTCTATCAATACCTCTAGCGAATGCAGCATTATTAATCAAAATATCAACTCTTCCCAAATCCTTAAGGGTNTTTTCTACCATGGCTTGCACAGCATTTCTATCAGTTACATCAACTACCATAGGCAAGGCCCTAGTCCCAATTTCCCTAACTTGGTCCGCAACGCTATCAATNTCTCTCCANCCAATTGCTTTTTCATCCTCAGGAAAACTATCTGGATTCCTACCTGTTCCTGTCACTACAACATCTGCACCTAAACGTGCCAATGCAACAGCCGCCGCCCTTCCGATACCTCTCAACCTTCCAGCACCTGTAACTATTGCTACTTTCCCGTCAAGTTCTCCCATTGTGATATTCTCCATCTCGTATTTAATGTCTTATGTCTCCTGAGTATATAGCAGTAGCGACATGTCTGCTATTTTCCTAAATCAATTCCACATTTTAAATGTTCTAAAACCCACTGTTTAACCTTAAATTGAACCTCTCTGGCACATTCAGATAATCTATGTCCACTCCCAGGCATCAATAACAATTCTTTAGGCTCATTTGCCCAATTAAAAATCATTTCTGAACAATTATGATGTAAAACCAAGTCTTCATCCCCGTGTATTAGTAAAAGCGCTCGAGGAGCAACATTTGAAACATTGAATGCTCCTGCTGTTTGACTGGACAACGCCACCACCCCTCTTACATCGTCACTGAATGGGGCAGCAGATATCACTACAGCTCCACCAAAAGAATGACCAACCAAAACAATATCTTCGTGACCGGTTCCAGTCAGAAAAGATACGGCCGACAAAGTATCCATAACACTCTCAGTAAGATCACCTGGATGTCGATAATCTAATCTTATGGATGTTACATCAGGGGCCATTTCTTCACCCAAGAGTTGGTACATTCGATCTGCCGGCCCATCTAAGCCCCCAGAGGCACCAGATACCCAAACAATAGCTTTTGTAGTGGGAAGCTCTGGGTCGTGATGGATTAACGTCTTTATACGTCCCCTAGTGGTGTCTATATATAATCCCCGNCCTGTCTGNCCTTCTTCAACANCCCATTCAGATAATCCAACTATACCAATAGAAATATCTTCATCTTTCGACACAGTTCACCACTTTATATGCTGGGTTTACCACTATCCCATTCGCTTGCCTGTTGAAATGCATATGCCGCGTTAAACAATTTTTGTTCCTGCAAAGCTCCTGCCATAAACTGAAATCCAACAGGTAGACCATTCACATGCTTAGTCGGAACGGATATACCGGGTATCCCAGCAATATTAGCAGGTATGGTGAATATGTCATTCAGATACATTTGGATAGGATCATCGATCTTGTCTCCTATTTTAAAGGCACTAGTAGGGGCAGTAGGCATGGCCAAAACATCAAATTTTTTAAACGCTTCATTAAATTCATTTATGATCAGAGTTCGAACTTTCTGCGCTTTCAAATAATACGCATCATAATAGCCTGAAGACAAAGCATAAGTACCCAGCAATATTCGTCTTTTGACTTCCTCTCCAAATCCACTCGATCGAGTAGATTCAAGGGCCTCTATCATGTTAGTAGCCCCTGTATCAGAATAACCATACTTCACCCCATCGTACCGTGATAAATTAGCAGAAGCTTCCGAAGGTGCAATTATGTAATAGACAGCTAGAGCATACGTGGTATGAGGAAGAGATGTTCTTTCAACGACTGCTCCTAACTGCTTCAAAACCTCTATGGATTCTTCAACCGCGGATTTCACATCAGGATTCATTGAATCTGGTAAATATTCTACCGGAACCCCTANTTTCATGCCTCTTATGTCGCCGTTCATTTGTTCAACGTAGTTAGGAATAATTGAGTCGATGGAAGTTGAATCACGTTTATCAAATCCAGCAATCGAGCTTAGTACCAAAGCATTGTCATAAACATCCCTTGTTATGGGACCAATCTGATCCAAAGAACTAGCGAATGCAATAAGGCCAAAACGACTCACCAAACCATAGGTGGGTTTCATGCCTACAACCCCACAAAACGAGGCTGGTTGACGTATACTNCCTCCAGTATCAGAACCTAATGAAAAAAGGCATTCAGATGCAGAAACAGCCGCGGCAGGACCACCACTCGAACCGCCTGGAACTCTAGTCATATCCCACGGATTCTTAGTTATATGCGAATAAGAATTCTCAGTAGAAGAGCCCATCGCAAACTCATCCAAATTGCCTTTGCCTAACAACACAGCTCCAGACTTTTTCAATTTCTCAGATACATGNGCGTCGTAGGGAGGGACAAAATTCTCCAACATTTTTGAGCCACATGTTGTAGTAATACCCGATGTACAGATATTATCTTTCAATTGCATAGGTATACCGGTCAGGGTAGTCTGATCCCCCNGACTAATCATCTCATCAGCAGCTTTGGCACCTATTAGTGCATTATCAGATGTAACTGCTGTGAAAGAATTTATCTTATTTTCGACATTACCAATTCTTTCCAAATATGCTTCCGTCAGTTCAACCGACGTGACATCCCCAGAATCTAGCAATTCCCTAGATTCACGTATTGATAAAGAGGTCAAATCCTTCGTCATTATTTCCACCTAAAGGTTTAATCTAAAACAGATCTAACGCGTATAAACCCATCTTCACTATTTGGAGCATTGAGTATCACTTCATCTGTGAGCATAGATGCCTTAGGCTCATCTTCTCTCATAACAGACTTGACATTTACAGAATGTCCTGTAGGTTCCACATTGCTAGTGTCTACTGCATTGAGAACATCGATGTTCTCCAAAATATCCGACATTTGACTACGCATTATCTCAACTTCTTTTTCACTCATTGATATACGAGCGAGAGCCGCAATTTCACGAATTTCGTCTGAAGATAATCTTTGTCCATCTGATTTCATTTAAACACACCTTCTTTATCNAACACATCCGCAAGAATGGCAACGCCTTCGTCNATTTCAGATGGCGTGTTATGACTNTAAGTCAANCTAAGAAAATTCCTACCAGCTCTATCAGATCTGAATATGGGACCTGGGTTGTATTTAACTCCTCTTGCAACTGCCTTATCCAATAGATCCCAACTGTCAGCACCCTCTGGCAACTCAACCCACAACATCATCCCTCCTGATGGTTCTGTCCAACCACACGATGGAGGGAAATGTTCACCAAGTGACCTAATCATTGCATCNCGTTTTCCTTTCAAGGAATTTGCAACCCCTTCAACGTAACTACCTTTATTCTCCCTGAGGAACCGGTTAACAACCATAGCAGTTAAATGACTTGGTCTGATGCCAAAGCCTACATTTGACAAATGAGATCTAGCTGATTCTGGAAAAACCCCATATCCTAGTCTCAACCCACATCCAATTAATTTAGTAAAAGCTGAGATATAAATCACACCTTCGCCCCCTGATAATCCCATCATCGCAGGTGGTAATTTGGGTCCGTCGATTCTAAAGTCAGCATATGATTCATTCTCAACTATAGGAATCTCATATTCTGAAGCAANGTCTATCATGTTTTTCCTACGCTGTAGAGATAAGGTAGTNCCAGTGGGATTGTGATAGACAGGTATCGTATAAATCAACTTAGGTTTTCTGCCATTATTTATCTGTTCGACAACCACATCTCTTAGTCGATCAATTTTCATTCCATCTTGATCCATTTCTACATGTACCGGAACCGCCCCCTTCTTCAAAAACATATTCAGACTACCGTGATAACAAAATTGATCCATGATAACAACGTCTCCTGGATCAATGAAAGCGTCCACNANNGTCTGGCATGNNCCACCNGCTCCACTCGATAAAAATATATTGTCTACATCAACATCAATAGACCGATTAACTTCTAATTCATAAGCTATTAAATCTCTCAATCCTGTGTGCCCTAAAGGAGGTGGATAGGTAGAAAGCGATTCACCTTCTTCCTTGATAGCTACTTTAGCTGCATCAGCCAAACCTGCTAAAGACATAGCATCAGGATCTGTGTAAGTAACAGAAAAAACGTGTTTAACATCTTCTGTTAAACCTTGGGGCATTTCTATTTGGCTAGGAACAGATTTAGCTCCTAATTCATCAAAACTGAAACTCATGGGGTTAATTCACCTATTCATGTAGTGGTTTAATTCAAATTAAAGAGGTAAATATATCTTTTCTCCTGACTGTGAACTTCTCGTCACTGCTTCAGTAAATTCCATATACCTCACACCATCTTCAAAAGTAGTGTGTGATATCTCTTCTGCACCCCTTATTGCATTTATGAATTCTTCTTCAACCCTCCAACCACCTTGCAGCTCAGGCTTTATAGCGATCTCACTCAGCCCAGAGTCGGATTTCCTGCCACCGAATAATTTCAAATTTGTCGTCGCAGAGCCGTCAATATGCAACGTACCTTCAGTCCCATAGATCCATACAGCATTTCCAGGGGCATGCCCAAGTACGTCAGTAAATCTGATATGTGTAATCGGGCCTGAGAACATTTCACATAAAATCTCAACATGATCTGGCACGGATATAACTTGTAATTCACCAGATTCATCTTTCCGGCTGGGCACGGTAATTCGAGTCAAAGCCTGAACTG
This sequence comes from Chloroflexota bacterium, assembly GCA_002717465.1. Taxonomy (GTDB): domain Bacteria; phylum Chloroflexota; class Dehalococcoidia; order Lucifugimonadales; family UBA826. The sequence continues at coordinate 23,967 of PBDQ01000029.1, read as the reverse complement.
AAGCTGCGGGGCCTACCCACCTCATCAGGGCTTCATACCAAATACCAAGTCCCATAATATTAAAACCACTAAAATCTCTACTCTGNCTCCAGTGAAAAGGTTTGGTTTTATCAACGAATCCTGATTGTCCTGCTCCTTGGGCCACAGACACATCAACAGAGAGGATGTCTCCTAAATAACCGTCTGATATTAGTCCCTTTATGGTCTTGTCTAAATTAAGAGTCATAGGAGACGGTACAATTTGAGTTATCAGGTCCGGATAATTTCTGGAAGCCTCCAGCATAATGTGTGCCTCAGCCGCACTCGTTGACATACGAGCCTCTGTCATTACGTGTTTCCCACTCTCCAACGCCGCCAAAACTAAAGTGCAGTGCATATATGGCCATGTACCAATGCATACCGCGTCATTCTCTGGATCATCCATGACATCAATCCAGTTATCGTAAATTTTCTCTATACCGAATTCATCCGCGACTTTCTTACCAGACTCAAGGCTTCTGTTACAGACACTATCAACAATGACACCACTCATCTGTTGAAAGCCTGGAATATGCCTAAGCCTTGTGTTGCCACCTGCCCCGACTAACCCGACTTTAACTGTATCTTCTGCCATCATTTATACTCTCCTATTAAATCTCAAATACTCGACTCTAACACACGTTGTCGATCACCTAATAAAACCGCGACCTCCTCACAAAATCCTAAAATTACTTAACCCATCAATTTTAATTGTACTCAGGGTGTTGTCTACGGTCTATCCATTCAACTTATTGATATGTTAAATTCTTTCTAAAAAGAAAAGAATTGCATGAATTATTCGTCATATATATGGTTCCAAAACTCTGATCACATAGTGAAAAATAGATACCACGTCCAAATTCTGGTTCACATGAACATTAAAAAAACATTGATCAAGCCAAGTCTCACAAATATATAAAGTGTACCCTTGCTAGAAGCACTTAAATACGAAGAATTTAAATGGATTTGGTTGGGCTCATTCATGTCATTCATTGCAATGAACATGCAAATGATTACCCGCAGCTGGCTAATACTCCGAGTTACAAATGACTCTCCTTTGGCATTAACCGCTGTAACATTAACATTTGCACTGCCAATGACATTAGTATCCCCTTTTGCTGGCGCGTTAGCTGACAGACTTTCAAGAAGAAAATTAATAGCGATAAGCCAACTACTAACAGCTTTTTTTACATGCGTTCTCGGAGTTCTAGATATAACTCAGTTAGTAAATTATTGGCACATCATGCTAATAGGCGTTTTTAATGGTTCTTTTATGGCTATAAATATGCCAAGTCGTCAAGCCTTAATATCTGACGTTGTCCCTGACAAAAGTCTTATGAATGCTATTTCTTTAAATAACTCGAGCATGAATCTAACAAGAGTGTTAGGGCCTGCATTTGCGGGTTTATTAATTTTGCTGATAGACACTGCAGGGGTGTTTTTTATCGTGTCAGTAATATATTTATTATCTGCTTTGTCTGTAACGCTTATCACAGCACAAAACTTTAATAAATCCCCCAAAAATAGCAAGGTGTTATCAGATGTCAAAGAAGGATTGAGATACTCAACCGAAGACCCAAAACTGAAAGGTCTTTTCACCATCACATTCATTGCTGTTTTATTTGGGTTTTCTTACTATGCCTTAATACCAGCTTGGGCAAGAGAAGCTCTTAACATCAAATCAGACGGACTTGGCGTTCTATTAATGATTATGGGAATTGGGGCCACGATTGGAACGATACTACTAGCAACGAGAGGANATACCCCTCACAAGGGCGTGATTTTACTGTGTGCTGCAACAGCTTGGGGTATTTCGTTGGCCATCTTCGCTCAAGTTAACACTTTCTTGATAGCAGCCCCTTTTTTGGTTTTTATTGGACTAACCAGTTCAATTTTCATGTCAATGAATATGTCTTTAATTCAACTAAATTCAAAAAAAGAAATGCGCGGTAGGATAATGAGCATTGCTATGATGACCTTTGGACTAATGCCTCTTAGCGCAGTTCCATTTGGGATTATTGCAGAAACTATCGGCACNTCAAATGCTTTGTCTATCAGTGGTGTACTATTGGCCACGGCAACAGTAATTTTCGCGATCTTCAACAAATCGTTCCGAAGCTTATAGAGACTAAAAAGGACGAATAATGGCAACTGAAACTGATCAAGGTATCGTTCAAACCGTGCTGGGTCCAGTTCAACCCTCTGAGCTAGGATCGACGATGACACATGAACACTTAATTATTGATTTTTCTATGATGTTAAGAGATCCAAGAAACCCAAAGGATCGTCACATGATGGACGCCCCTGTGACGATGGAAAATTTAGGCTGGATTAATCAATATTGCTACAGTAACAAAGACAACCTCCTAGTAACTGAAGAACAAACCGCAATATCTGAGTGTATCCGGTATAAGAAACAAGGCGGGGGAACAATAGTAGACGCAACAACAATCGGAATCGGAAGAAATCCTGAAGCTTTAGCACGAATTTCTCAAGCCTCTTCAGTGAATATCATAATGGGAGCAGGGTATTATGTTGATGCTGCTCATCCGTCATCAGTAAATGACTTGACTGTGGATCAAATCGCAGAACAAATATATTTGGAGTTAACTAAAGGAGTTGGTGAAACTGGGATAAAAGCGGGAATAATAGGTGAAATAGGGTGCACATGGCCCCTTACTTCAAATGAAATAAAGATTCTAAAGGCTTCATCAGCCGCGCAAATAGAATCCGGTGCATCTATATTAATCCATCCCGGACGTCACAAGTCTGCGCCCTTAGAAATCTTAAATGTGTTAGAAAGATCTGGAGCAAATTTATCCAGGGTTATTATGGGCCACCTGGACCGTACTGTAGATTCCATAACAATGTTGAAAAGAATCGCTGAAACAGGTTGTACTTTAGAGTGGGATTTATTTGGAAACGAAGTTTCTTATTACCAACCTTCAGATTTCGANATGCCAAGCGACGCGCAACGATTGGAACATATAANAATCATGCTAAATGAAGGACTTCAGCATAGNATCGTTGTCGCTCACGATATTTGTACAAAACATAGACTTACCACATATGGAGGTCACGGATACGGACATTTTCTAGGCCACGTTGTACCAAGGATGATTGAAAAAGGCTTTACGAAACAAGAGATCCATTCAATAACNGATGAAAATCCTAAANGCCTCCTCACTTTGCAACGAAAGATTTAGTGGAAAATATNATTTTCAGATCAGTGTNTTATACTAAAATCCCGAAACCAGAAACCGTACATATTTCAATTCTGTTACCTTCAGGGTCATTTATAAAAAACACTCTTTGGCCATCATTCCTAGTATTAATTTCAGTTGTTTTAACACCCATATCAATCATTGCTTTGTTAGCAGATTCTATATTATCAACCTCAAAAGCCCCGTGATGGGATGGAACTGACGGGCCATCAGGAGTTTCAACTAAATGCACCATAGCTCCGCTGGGTAGTTGTAGCCATACTATGTGATCCGCATCGACTTGTTTTGGTATTCTTTTGACCCCTAAAACCTCTTCCCAAAACTTTGCTGCACGTTCTTTATCTTTTACATTGTATGTTACGTGATTAACTGCCTTCAGTCTTATGTCATCCCTGATTAAAGCCATACTTATCTCCTTCTGTTAATATGCATTCGAAAACAACTTATCAATTATGAAACATCGTGGCAACCATAATTTATATTTGGCCGAAACATATAAAATACGTATAACAAAAAGGAGAAATCACTTGGGAAAAGCAGAAGACAAACTAATAGATCTTGGAATTGAATTACCACAATCACCCGGTGCCGTTGCAAACTATGTGCCCGTTGTGAGAACGGGAAATTTAATTTATNTATCTGGGGTGGGGCCAGCTCCAAAAAGCGACGGTTCAGAATTTAAAGGGAAACTTGGTTCTGATCTGACAGTAGAAGAAGGATACGATGCTGCAAGGCACACAGCAATAAATATAATCGCAAGACTTAAAGGGTATCTAGGGGAGCTTGACAGAGTAGAACAAATAGTCAAATTATTATCTATGGTCAATTCAGACCCTGACTTTNTAGATCCTCCTGCTGTAACGAACGGGTGCTCAGATTTACTTGTTGAAGTCTTCGGCGAAAAAGGCAAACACGCTAGGTCAGCAGTTGGTGTAGCCACATTACCTGGCGGCATGCCGATTGAAATAGAGGCAATTGTACAAATAAATTAATTCAGTAAGCGTGAAAACGTGTTAAATAACATATTTCTAGTAGGTGGCGGGGAATTTAGGAAAGAATGCACTGATATGGATACATGGGTCCTCGATAAGACAAATAGCGTGGACCCATTGGTTGCTATAGTACCGACAGCGGCTTCACATGAGTCACCTCACAAAGCCGCGGAAAATGGTTGTTCCCATTTTGAACAAATTGGAGCAAAAACTACAGTCCCTATGATTCTTAATCGACTAGACGCTTTTAATGAATATAAATTAAANCAGTTGAGTCAAGCTGATTTAATTTATTTCACCGGCGGGAACCCTCAACATCTTTTGGACACAATAACAGGTACGCCAATTGAAGCAGCATTGATACAGGGTCTAAAAAGCGGTGTTATTGTCGCTGGATCAAGCGCAGGAGCCATGATAATGGGAAGCGATATGCGATACCAAGGTTGGAGAAAATCTTTAGGTATTTGCGATCGGCTAGCTATTCTTCCACATCACGAGAACAGCAATCCCGAATCAGTGCTAAAGAATTTTTCACACAAGCTCAAAAGCGGGCTAAATATGATCGGTCTGTCTGCGTCAACAGGGGTATTTATTGATAATGGTNAAGGGCACGTACTAGGAAATGGAATTGTCACCACATACCGTCTTAATGAATACAATCAATTCAGATCTGGCGAGCAATTCCAGTATTAATTTAGGACCCAGTTGATACTTTCATCCCATCATTTACTAAATCTTGAACCACATTGCCGCCGATAATATGATCCTCTACTATTTTCTCAACATCATCAGCATTAGCCACATACCATGTTCCTTGGTTACCAGGGCCATAAACTATCATGCTACATTGCTGCATATCACATAGTCTATGTTGACTAGTACACCCAACGCTAGAAACNTATACATCACTCCTTAGTCCATGTTTTGACAACATTTCTATGACTTTTCTCTTCACCTCTGCTCCACCTTTATTACCGCAATGCGCACCATCATCCCTTTCTACATCGCATACAAGAACATGATTTCTAAATTCAGGCATACCGCATCTCCTCTTTAAATACTTTAAATCACACACCCTGATTATATATCATGCATATACGACTGAAGGTCCCTTTGCGTCAACATGTCAGATCAAACTATCCCAATTGGACAACTATCACAAAATAATCATGTATTACTTGGAATTAAAACCCTGCTCTGATAAAACAATTTTAATTTCACAACCATTTTGTAGAAAGCTTAAAGTCTTTTCTATTCTTAAGGGCTCTATCATCGGGATACCCAACCGTCAATACCCCAGCAATTTTCAGTTCCTGTTCAATCCCAAAAATATCTTTTAAATTCTTGATTTTTGCAATTCTTCCAGTCGACCAACCCACACCCAAGCCTAGAGATTCTGCGACTAATTGGATGTTCTGTATAGCACAACAAACCGCTGCATAATTTTCTTCAGTTATTTCGGTGTTGTCATCTACTNCACTAAAACAAAATACCAATGTTGTAGACACATCAAATTGTGCTTTTATTCTTGATTTTTGGTCTTCAGATAATGCTTTCCCTGTACTTTCCTCTTGAAGACTCACTAATCCTTGCCCGATCTTTTCCCTCATGTCAGAATTCTTAGGAATGACAAAAAATTTCCAGGGTTCCGTACTTCTATGATTTGGAGCCCATACAGCACTATCAATCAAAATCTCAATATCACTCCTAGAAACTTCTCTATCCTTAAAATTTTTTGTGTTCCTCCTTTGCTTAATAATATCAACAAGATCTCCATACGCTACGGGCATAATACTGTTCCTTTTTGTAGGCTAATGGTTTGTATNAANCTAAATANAATCAACAGAAATTGTTATTCATATTCGTAATGAGTTAATGGTAACATCGCGTTCACTATGAATTAATAAATATTTAAGGATAGTTCAATGGATGTTCTAAAAACAGACAATAGTCGGCTCTCTGGAAGGGTTGCTTTAATAACAGGTGCTGGATCAGGTATTGGAAAAGCCTGCTCCGAAAGATTTATAAAAGAAGGAGCAGAGGTAGTAGGAGTAGATCTAGAAAGCCCAAACTTAAAATTAGGAAAATCATTTACAGCTCTATCAGGAGATGTTACTAATTCCGATAGTTGCGGATCTATGGTAAAAGCAACNGTGGCTAAATTCGGACGCATAGACATTCTAATCAACAGTGCGGGGGTAACTGGTAGGAACGCCTTACCGGAAGGATCAAACCCAGAGGCCATTTGGGATAAGGTTATAGAGGTCAATTTAAAAGGCACATATTTGCCTTCTTGGCACGCTGTCCCACAGATGAAAAAGGCAGGTGGAGGGTCAATAATCAACCTTGCTTCCATAATGGGTATTGTTGGATATCCAGTGGGGCTAGGCGGTGGATTTAATGCCTATCCACCGTCAAAAGGCGGAATTGTTCAATTCACCAAAACATTGGCAACCGATCTGGCTCAAGACAATATTAGAGTAAACTGTCTATGTCCAGGTTTCGTAGAAACAAACCTTACTAAAAATTTAACCTCAGATGCCGACACTAATGAATTCCTAAAAAGACTTCATCCGATGGGCCGATTAGGAAGGCCTGAAGAAATAGCATCTGCCGCACTTTTTTTGGCATCAGATGATGCTTCATTTGTAACTGGATCTTCAATGGTTGTAGACGGAGGGTACACAGCCCAATAATCAATGGTCCATTAACGTACTACATAATACGTAGTCACCTTGCTCTTGTATATCTCTTCAGAAACACTTTCCAATGTTTCTCGATTCGGATTTTCCACATTNAAAGTACGACTCAATATTTTCGATCGCATGTTCCCCAAATATTCACACCTTTTCAAAAACTTATTCAATGTATGTTTCTCTCCTCCCATGAAAACATAATCAATATCACGCCCCTGACTTTGATTACCGAAAATAGACTGAGTGATAGAACAAGTTTTATCAAACAACTCTCTTATCAATCTTTCTCTACTTCTTTCAAATCTTCTCTGTGACGATCCACCCGCTCGATGCCGATTCTTGACATACCTTCCTTCTGTTTTACTGGCCACAAGAGCCCCGCCCTCATACAACCCAACTGCAAATCTACCCAATCTCAACAAAACAACACCGATAACAATCGGGTCTGACAATAAATCCTTAAGTAAAAAAATATCTTGGCCTTCAGCTATCGCGTCCATACTGAGAGGAATGGGAGGTTCTATAACCTCTACCTCATCATCCCTCCTAAATAAGACTAACCCTGTTTCAGAATGTTTGACTTCGTCTACAACAGCCGCGATAACAGGGCCAGCCATTTGAGCCGTCACACCTTTTTCTGACAATGACTTATGAGTTATGTACACTGTTCGATCTGTGTACAGGTTACGGGAAGAATCTCCTAGTTTCTTAATGAGTGAATCTCTTGTAAATATCCTTTGACTCTTCTTTTCAACCTTCATACGAAAACCTTCATTCAATCGTTCGTGTCAAATACATGTTCGTACCTGTCTGATGCTTGACTGCACACATCTTCAATATCATCAACTAACAAATAGCCTGCCTGTACTAACTTTTTAACCTCATATTTAACTTTATCCATGTATTCTTCTTTAGATTTATACAGAATCTCCAAGGAAGGTCTTGGGTCTCCAGACTTATCCCGATCCGCTTCCGTTATAGGCAAAAGAACAGATGATCCGGCCAATCCACCCGTTATCCCAATTAATAATCCTTCGTTTCCAATACTATGATGCCTTGGGTTCCAACCTGTGTTGGTATACAACGGCACACTAACATCAGGCAATCGTATACCAGCCACCTCATTTAGAGTCTCATCAACATCTGATACATAGGCGGGAAATTTTTCTCCCCTTTCTGGAGGCAAGATGGTGGTTAAGCCTTCATCCACCCTGTTTCCGTAATCCAATCGCATAGCGTTTAAAGTTTTGAACGGTATTTTTATAGATTCCACTTCTTCAAACTTTTTAATCACCTTACTTGAACTAACCGACGTCCCTTTGTTAATGCTGGGACAAGAACTATCTGGGGGCTCTATCCCATCTTTAATCCAATTTCTAAGACGTTCAAGCAATCCTCTCAATAATGGAGAGTAATCCACAGCATTAAAACAATTTCCGCCCTGGATAGCATCACTTTCCCTTATCNCAACCGGCGGGTAAACTCCCGATCCATGCTGAGTACCCGCAAAATGATAATTTCTTACATTAATCAAATTATTACCATCAGAATCATTCAGNAAATTCGTATGTATTAGTGCAGCATCTCCACGCCAATATTCCGCCGATGTATTGGTAAACATTATTTTCGCGGTAACGGGCTGGCTATTATTGATGTTTAAAAGCCCCCCTTCTTGGCCACTAATCGGGTCGATCTGATTAAAATCAGAAAATGGAAACAGGCCCGGCATGATATAACAGACATCTTTGGAGGGTTGCCCAAATCTAAGATTGAATTCCCCCCTCATTCCTCCAGCAACATGGGGAATAATTCCATCCATGGCCAATTTCCCATCCTCCCCAATATTCATACCGGTGTATAAATATTGCCTCAGAAATCTGCCAGACTGGGAGGATCCAAAAGAAATCACATAATCTATCTCACCTGCTAACGGATTAACTGCATGGTCCTTTTCTTTTAAAAATATTGAAACATCTCTAAGTGCGGCGAACCCAAGCCCAACCAGTCGGCTTCCAACCCCCTTGTATACNAATTGATAAATCCGTCCCAGTTCAAAACCTTTTTTCATGTACAAGTGAGAAGGATTTACCTCTATTTCACGATCTTCCACTCGCACCAAAGACCAAAGATCAGGAGAAACTAATTCAAATTCCCCGTCCGGATAATCTCCAACAAAAAGCTTAGCGTCAGAGATATCTTTTTCTGCGGCAGGATTTGTCTTGTGATATCTGTCTGCTAATGGAAACACCTGTGTCGCCTCGTTGGCTTGATACTGGTTCATAATATCTCCAACCAATGGTTCACCATTAAGCAGTGCTTCAGGACCATGTAATCCAATCAACCCTGGTATGTTTGGCACATCTGCCTGCCAACCACAAAAAACAATCGTATAACCTTTTTCCATCAAAAAACCATTGCCTGAACTAGAATTTGATATCGGAGTTGCGGATCTATCTGATCTGTTAAATCCCGACAATACTGTTCTTGTTCCTCGATTTACAATATCCAATAGAACAGTCCGGCATCCTCTGGCAGGATCAGAAGGCTTCAAAACAGAGAAATCAGAAGAAAATTCGATCATGCCATTTTCGTTCAAAGGGGCCAGATCAATATCCGTTATACTGGTATTTGCTTCATTGTCAGGATCAATTTCGAAATAGGCCACCCCTTCCAAATAAATATAAGGTCCCACTTCCCCAAATGATTTACCCCCTTCATAAATAGACCGGTGTGTTATATCTATCCTCTTAACCGACATACTTAGACTACTCCTTACTTTCTCTTCATAACTCTGAAATACTAACAGCACGCAATCAACTGTTGACGCTAGATTACATCAAAAATTAAACTTTCATGGAAATAAATCACAACATCTATGNCCAATTTAAACTCCCAGACAGAGGACTGAAACATGAAAATCGCATTAGCAGCAGATCACAATGGATACGACCTGAAGGCCTTACTCAATGCAATAATCACTGATGCNGGCCATGAGGTGACCGATGTTGGNCCTCACACTCTTGACCCATCAGATGACTATCCTGATTATGCTAAGCCTTTAGCAGAAGGGGTATCATCTGGATTATACGATCGAGGAATAATGATATGCGGTAGTGGTGTCGGGGCTTCAGTCGCCGCTAACAAAGTTAAAGGCGTAAGAGCAGCCGTATGCCATGATATNTATTCCGCCCACCAAGGAGTNGAACACGACGATATGAACATATTGTGTCTTGGGTCCAGAATAGTTGGGTTAGAAGTGGCAAAAGAATTAGTAAACGCTTTTCTGAACGCTAGTTATACACATGAAGAAAGACATCAAAGACGGCTAGAAAAAGTAATAGATATAGAAAATAATGTTTAATGAGGACTAAATGCTTTCAGAGGTTCTCCATAATTCAGCGTTATCTTTAGGAGAATATCCTAATTCCGAATGGGAATTACTTAAATCCCAGAATCGCCACTTGTTATTTGAAACTCCATAATAAATCCCAAACCTTTTTGCNATAGGTGCNTCTATACATGACTTAACAAGTCTAACTAAATCTTCATGTGACAACAAAGTCGCATACTGCCTAATATTCACAGGCCTGTTTTCTTTATTCACGGTACCGATTCTAAGGCAAAACACAGAAATATTGTGTTGATCTGAAAAATATCGACCAGCCGCTTCCCCAAAAGCCTTCCCGATGCCATAGGGCCCATCAGGCCGAATGGGCATTTCAGTAGTTATGANAGGTATATTATTAACGACATTTTCATCATAATNCCCTNAAACTATTGACCTATACGGTTCATCAAATTCATACATTCCTGTTGCATGATTGGAACTTGCAAATATAACCCGTTTAACCCCAGCAGACAGTGCGGCTTCAAGGCAATTGTAAGTACAGAGTAAATTGTTTTTGTAAATTTCATCCCAGGAGCTGAATTGATCTGGATTGCTTGCAAGATCTATCACTGTGTCCACACCATCAAAGTAAGAATATATATCATTGAGGTGAGCAGAATTAGCTATGTAATCTGTGTTCAAATGATCCATTTTGTCCAAGCCAATCACATCGTATTCGTCTTCAATACCCGTCCTAATAATGCTACCTACTAATCCTGATGACCCAGTTATCAATATTTTTTTTCTATTCATTGTTCCAACCTTTGCATTAACATCCATTTACGGTGATACCAAATCGTTCCAACCTAAAAATTATGGGGTGTTCATACTCCCATTGGGTATATATAATGCCAAAACTTCAGCTCAAATAAAAATCTGAGCTGATGTCATTAAAATGAATGGTGGTTTTATAGTCACCTGAGACAAGGGGAGCAAAATATTGGAAGCTTACTGCCTTAAGTGCAAAGGTCAAAAAAAAGTATTGAACCCCGAAGAAGTCACACTAAAAAATGGAAGGCCTGCCACGAAAGGAATTTGTGGAACGTGTAATTCAAAATTATTTAGAATAGGGAAAGCATCCTAGTACCGTACCGAGCAGTGAATTTTCAAAACCAATTACTTTTGGAGGCCAAGCAATGACAACTTTGACGGGCGAACAAATTGAGGAGATCAAACAAAACGCCTCCGAACACTTTTGGCCACATAGCAGGCAAACTTCAAATATGTTTGGGGATAATGGTATTCATGTTGTTCAAAAAGCCCATGGAGTTTGGGTAGAAGACGTTGAGACCAGAAAATGGTTCGATACGATATCAAGTATGTGGTTAGTTAACATAGGTCATGGAAGGCAAGAAATTGCTGAAGCCGTGTACGAACAGATGAAAGACGTGTCCTATTCCCCTGGTGGTACAGTAGCCCCAGCAACTGCTGAACTGTCCGCTAAAGTTGCATCCTTGGCTCCTGACAAGGACTCTCGAGTTTATTTCGTGAGCGGTGGATCAGAAGCGGTAGAATCAGCGTTAAAAATGGCGAAAAATTATCAACGAAACATAGGTGAGCCTACACGGTGGAAAGTTATAAGCCGAAGGGGATCCTATCATGGAGCCACTCAAGCATGTATGAGTCTTGGAGGGGGAGGCATTAGTGCTCCAACTAATTTTGGCCCACTCATGCCAGGTAATATCCATATAGAGCAACCGGATGGGTACAGAGGCAGATGCTGTTCCGCGGGGGGAGGCTGCACGTTAGAATGTGCAAAAGATCTGGAGAGGGCGATTCTGCACGAAGGTCCCTCCACAGTAGCAGCCTTCATAGGAGAACCCATATCAGCAGCAGCGGGCATACATATACCACACCCTGAATATTGGGCTACTGTTAGAGAAATATGTGACAAGTATGGTGTTGTCATGATATGTGATGAAGTAATCAATGCATTTGGCCGTACAGGTAAAATGTTTGCCACAGAACACTGGGATATTCAACCAGACATAACAACGGTCGCAAAAGCCCTTACAAGTGGGTACCTCCCAATAGGTGCTGCTATCGCAAACAAAAAAATATCCTCCGCCTTCGAGGGAGGTGAGGACCAAACTTTTAAGCATCTAATTACTTTTGGCGGTAATCCTGCTTCTTGCGCTGCCGGTATAGCTAACTTGCACATCATGGAAAACGAGTCAATGGTTAAAAACTCCGCGGACTTAGGTGACTATTTATATAACGAATTACAAGTGTTATATGAGCATGACATAGTCGGAGATATAAGAGGCGGTATGGGGCTATTAGCCGCTGTGGAGCTCGTACAAAACCGTGAAACTAAAGAAAGGTTCCCATCTTCATTAAACTTCCCAGAATCTGTTACCGAAATCATGCAAAAACACGGCCTATTAGGTAGAGGTGGAGATACTATCCCTATAGCTCCTCCCTTATGCATAACCAAAGACGAAATAGACCACCTCATAACCCAGCTAGACTCAACTCTGACCCAAATAGAATTCGAAATATTGAAGTGAATAAGAACTTTAATACGGACGTTTGTATTGTCGGTGGAGGCATAGTTGGCCTATCCACAGCTTATTTTTTGTCCCTAAATAAAATATCCGTAATAGTATTGGACCCAGATTCCATAGGTAGCCACGCTTCTGGTTTCGCATTTGGCGGATTAAGTCCACTCGGTGAAGCAGGCCAGGTAGATGAAATAATTTCAGAGCTTTCTGTTGCACGCTTAGGCATGTCAATACACACAGAGTTTGCCAAAATTTTACCTGAACTAACAGGCATTGATATTCAACACAGATTCAGGCCAGCATTAGACTTGGCATTTAGTGATGAAGAGGCAAAAGAAGCAAAAGACCAAGTGAAATGGAGAGCTAGTGAGGACGGATATTCAGTTGAATGGCTTGAAGCAAAAGAAGTACTTGACATGGTGCCTGAAATATCGAATGAAATAAACGGGGCGGTATTTACCAAAGGAGTTGCTGACGTCGAACCTTACAGGCTGATGCTAGCACTAACGACTGCATGTGAAAAAATGGGAGTCAATATAATTTCAACCAAAGCACGCGGACTAGGATTTGACGGACATACCGCAACCTCAGTCATTTCTGATCGAGGAGACATACATTGCAACTCCGTAGTATTAGCTATGGGTCCATGGTCTCTGAATGCCTCAAAGTGGATAAATCAAAAAATACCCATCAGACCACTAAAAGGACAGATAATAAGATTAAAATCAGATAAGGTGAATTTACAAATGTCAGTGGGATGGCAAGGAAATTATGCCTGTACTAAACCTGACGGATTACTATGGGCTGGGACAACTGAGGAAGATGTAGGGTTCGACGATTCCCCATCATCGTTTGGTAGGGATAGCGTATTAGCCTCTTTGACCAAGATGATAAACGGGCTAGAGTCTGCCCAACTTATACACCACACTGCTTGCTTACGACCTCTATCAAACGACGGCAAGATTATACTCGGGGAAGTCCCCGACACGTCAAATCTTTATATAGCATCTGGCACCGGTAGAAAAGGGATATTATTAGGGCCAGGAATGGGGAAAATTACAAGTGACATTATCACTGGCTCCTCCCATAACTACGACCTAACGCCATTCAACTTATCTAGATTCTAATCCAGCTTTTCCTACTGCAACGGAGAAAAATCAAACGGGAGCAAAATTTTCGTTTCTTGTTTTATCGGCCCCGGGCTTCCCTTAGGCGGCCATATACCTAATTCTTTCGTCTTAGAACGAATATTTGATCTATGTTCGTATGAATCATAGGCCCACAAATGTATGAATTTATTCAGTTCCCCCACATCTGAATGCCAACAGCCAACCAAAGGCGAATGCTTTTCTCTTTCCTCGATTGCTAGACTCCAAGCATCTAAAACCTTTGGCATATCTCCCGGTTTGTAAACATATATTCGCATCTCATAAACTGGGCCATAAGAGCGCCGGGACAAAGGTTTCATAAACGGTGCCGGAATCATTATGTCACTATGCATATTCAAGATCAGATCGTTATTGTCTGGCGGCCAAACCCCATCATTAATTGCATTTCTTCTAACATCAGATCTATGATTTGCATCAACATAAGGCCATAAATGAACTACTTGGTTCAAAGGACCCATTTCTGTATACCAAAACCCTCCAAGATCAGAGTATTCTAGCCTTTTNTGCAATTTAGCTTTTGTTTTCTCNCCAAAGACATCCACTGACCTAGGCTTTAAATCATAGGTCCTAATTTCATGTATCAAAATAATACCTCCTAGAAAGTCAAAATTTGCGAAAGACAAAATCTCCATATCGGATCATAATANTCTCAAATTTATGTGCAAATATAAACATACAATGTCATAGGCACAAGAAAACTTCTTGAAACTCTTGAAATTGATGTTAGGGGAATTTAAATGAAAATACTGATCACTGGTGGAGCCGGCTATATTGGAAGTACAATTTATTCAGCTCTTGAAGACCATGGATATAAGCCTATAATTTTGGATTCACTAACAGCGGGCGACCCAAATTTCACAATAGATAAAAATTTTTATCACGGTGATATCGGAAACTCCAAGCGTCTTGATGAAATTTTCGCTGACCATCCAGATATTGATGTAACCATACACTGCGCCGCATCCATAATCGTGCCGGAATCAATGGATAACCCATCCGATTACTACAACAACAACGTAATCAATTCTATAAAGCTTTTGGATTACTTGAAAAACACATCAGCAACTAAAATTATCTTTAGCTCAACGGCAAGTATCTATTCAGGTGATGATGGTGGCATGGTCACTGAAGATTCCCATTTGTCTCCAAAAAGCCCTTACTCTAAAACCAAATTAGCTGTAGAAATGGCAATAAAAGATTATTGCCATGCCTACGATATCAGAGGGATATCCCTCCGGTATTTCAATCCAATTGGAGCAGATCCAAAAATGCGATCCGGACCTTCAAATATTAACCCATCACACATCATCGGAAAATTGTCTGAATCATCTCAAAAATCAACCAGCACATTTCATGTAACGGGATCAAATTGGCCAACAAGAGACGGCACAGGAATAAGAGACTACATTCATGTGTGGGACGTAGCTCTTGCACATGTTAGGGCAGTTCAGAATTTCAATCAGATAGTGACAAAATCAGAACCCTATTCTGAAATCAACATAGGGTCTGGAGAAGGGACCACTGTGATGGAACTGATCACAGCATTCGAAGAAGTTTCAGGAAAAAAAATTGATGTATTGTATAAACCTGCCCGGCCTGGTGACGTGGCTGGCGCATACACCAATCGGGATAAAGCAAAGCAGTTGTTGGATTGGGAACCAAAATTCTCTATAGAACAAGGCATCGCAGACTTTTTGAAATGGCTTGGAAAAGAAACTTCTGCAATTTAGTGATCAATAATGTAAAGTGATTGTTTATTAAGGTGGAAAACACAATGCAAATCCATGAAGTAGGGTCAAACTAAGTAAAACCCTTCGGGAGGAACAATTTGAAAACGCTAGCCAATTTACTAGACGGTCACCCTTCTAATAAAACGTCTATCTTGATCCCTGACGGACCGAAACTCACCTACCAAGAATATGCTGAATATGTTGAAGAAATCAGTAATCTTTTTACTGGCTACGGAATTCTTAAAGGCAGGACAATTTCCATAGTTCTCGGAAATGGCCTTGACTTCATGATTACTTTCCTTGCAGCTACTAGAGCTGGAGCGATCGCTGCTCCATTAAATCCCGCCTACACAGTTGATGAGTTTGAATTCTTTATGTCTGACGCAGAGTCACAATTTGTGGTGGTAGGAGAAAATTCTGCAGCCGCGGTACAGGCCGCCTCCAATGTTGGGATACCAGTAATAGTGTCCAAAATTAATGAATCAGGAAAATTGGAATTATTCTCTAATGGAACCAGACTCACCAAATCAGTCGAATCGGATTTACCTTCAGAAAATGACGTAGCACTATTCTTGCACACTTCTGGAACCACCAGTCGGCCAAAAGGCGTCCCGTTGACTCACAAGAATCTTGTGACATCACTTCTAAATATCAACAATAGTTATAGTCTAACTCCTAACGACAGAGCCATGGTTGTGATGCCATTATTTCACGTCCATGGGTTAATAGGAGTATCCCTGTCATCTCTGTTTAGTGGAGGAAGCCTTGTTATACCCTCACGATTCAGCGCAAGCACATTTTGGAGAGATCAAGAATCCAGTCAATCCACTTGGTATTCAGCAGTACCTACAATTCACCAAATCTTGCTGATGCGGGCAGATGACGACAATGCACCCAAAAAATCATTTAGATTTATCAGGTCATGTTCTGCGGCACTTGCACCTTCTGTATTTTCTGAATTAGAAAACAGATTTGGAGCGCCTGTTCTAGAAGCTTATGGGATGACCGAAGCATCTCATCAAATGTCATCCAACCTTTTACCACCTGGTGAAAGAAATCCCGGGACTGTCGGAATCGGTACAGGAGTGGACATAGGAATAATGAGCGAATCTGGAGGCCTATTAGAGAACAACCAAACCGGTGAGGTTGTAATCCGAGGGGAAAACGTAACTTTAGGTTACCACAAGAATCCTGAAGCCAATGCGGAGGCGTTTACCAATGGTTGGTTCAGAACTGGGGACCAAGGAGTATTATCAAGTAAAAAAATATTGACTTTGACTGGCAGGTTGAAAGAATTGATTAACAGAGGTGGAGAAAAAATATCACCTCTCGAAGTAGATGCGGCTTTACTCAATCATCCTGCTGTATCTGAAGCAGTAAGTTTTGGGGTTTCAGATGAAAAATACGGAGAGGTAGTTCAAGCTGCAGTCGTTTTATCCAGCGATACCAACGAAAAAGATATAAGAGATTTCTGCTCTAACCATTTGGCAGATTTTAAAATCCCTGACCGAGTTTATTTGGTACAGGAATTACCTAGAACTGCAACCGGAAAAATACAAAGACGACACGTAGCTACTAAATTCGCTGAAAAATAAGTGAGAGAAAACCCATGTCAGAATCCTTAAAAAATGTAAAAGCAATGACCTTCGATGTTTTTGGCACAGTTGTAGATTGGAGATCAAGTATATCCAGAGAAATCAGATTAGTAGGTGAACAGAAAGGATTCGATGTGAATTGGGACACATTTGCCGACAAATGGAGAGCTGGATACGGACCTTCGATGAATAAAGTCAGAACTGGAGAATTACCTTGGACTAAAATCGATGTCTTGCACAGAATGATACTCAATGACTTGCTAGAAGAATATAATATTCCAAATCTAACAGAATCTGAAAAAGATCACCTCAACCGAGCATGGCACAGATTAGACCCATGGCCAGATTCAGTAGAAGGCCTCACAAAACTGAAAGAAAATTATGTTATAAGCCCACTGTCGAATGGAAATGTAGCATTGCTGGTAAATATGGCGAAGTACGGTGGATTACCATGGGATACTGTATTGTCTGCCGAACTGGCACAACACTATAAGCCTGACCCAGAAGCCTATCTCAGCACCTCCGAATTCTTAGGATTTCCAATCGATCAAATTATGATGGTCGCTGCTCACAAAAACGATCTCAAATCAGCTAAATCACAAGGCATGAAAACTGGGTATNTNCCCAGACCGTTTGAACATGGCCCTAAAACCANAACTGACACTACTGATGAAGACTACATTGACATCATAGCTGATGACTTTGTGAGTCTCGCTAAAAAAATGCGAAACTTATNAACACANCNTTNTNACAAATAAAAATAACTAGATAATTCATTAAAGTTAAAAATGGCCAANTTTGTANTTCTTCAATCTGGCGGNCCNACTNCAGTAATTAACAGAAGCTTAACAGGAATAGTAAGCGCCGCTAAAGAATTCTTTCCTAAAGATCGCGTTTACGGTGCCAAATACGGCATCGAAGGATTGATAGCTGATAACCTGATAGATCTAACTGGTTTAACTCAATCTCAAATCGAGGTGATAGGGAACTCTCCAGGAGCTTTTTTAGGATCCACTAGACACAAAATNNACNCAATTGAACTGTCAAAAATCGAAANNACATTAGTCAAAAACCAAATTCGAGTAGTTCACATTATAGGAGGAAACGACTCTGCCGAAACGGGNCTAGAAATCCAAAAATATTCATCGNAAATNAAAATGGATNTACAGGTTATAAATGTCCCTAAAACNATCGATAACGACCTGATGATGACGGATCATTGTCCNGGATTCGCAAGCACNGCNAAATTCATATCCGCAGCGACTTGGGGAATAGGTAAAGACACCAAATCAATGGGTAAATACTCTCCGGTAGCAATTTTAGAAGTCATGGGTAGAGACACCGGGTGGCTAGCTTCTGCATCAGGAAAATTAAAGAATTCACAGAAAGACCCACCTCATTTTATTGGAATTCCTGAAGAAGATATCAATGAAGAAAATTTTATCTCGCTGATAGATAATGCTCTAAACAATTACGGCTTTGCAGTAGCTGTTGTAGCAGAGAATTGTGTTACTGACAAACAGCTACTGAGTAACAAAAGGGTCCCCTATCTCACGGACGATTTCGGACATAAGTACCATGAGAGCATTGGACAGTACTTAGCCAACAAAGTATCAACAGAGTTAAAAGTTCGTTGCAGGCATGAGAAACCTGGAACTATTCAACGCACTATGATGGGGTTAGTGTCTAAAACAGACTATTTAGAAGCCCACCTCGTAGGCCAATCGGCAGTTGAGGCAGCTATGTCTGGCAATTCCAATATTATGATCACATTAAACCCTTTAAATGAACCAAGTCAATCGCCTTCAACTGGGATCGCTTCGTTAGAAGAAGTGGCTTTCCGTACAAGGAAACTCCCAGAGGAATTTCGGCCCGGTAAGGATGGGAATATTCCGGATAGTTATAAGAATTACTTAACTCCGCTGATAGGTCAGGAAACCGAAAATATTTTTACTGTATCCTGAGATAGATAAAAAATCCCAAAAAAATATTGCCTCATATTAGACATGATCCAGAAAAAGTGAGTAATAAAAACACCGTATGAAGGAACCCAGAAAAATGCATATCGAACCGGATATTGACCTCGCTTTCATAGGAGGGTCGGGCCTGTACAACCTTGACAATTTCAATATGGAAACCGCCTTATCAATTGACACCCCGTACGGGAAAACAAGCTCAGAAATCATCACGGGGAAAATGTATGGCAGAAATATTTGTTTTATCCCACGACATGGAAAAACCCATTCGTTACTACCATCAGAAGTTCCATATGCTGCAAATATATGGGCTCTCAAATCTATTGGAATAACAAAACTCATAGGTGTTTCGGCCGTCGGTAGTCTACAAAAAGATATAAAACCGTTAGATATGGTTATTCCAAACCAACTTATTGACAACACAAACAGGAGAGTTAGCAGTTTTTTTGGAAAAGGGTTAGTTGCTCACGTAAGTATGTCTGACCCATTTTGTTCCCAATTGTCTGAAACTTTAACCACAATTTTACAATCCGAAAATATGAGTCACCATAGTGAAAAAACTTTGGTAGTAATTGAAGGGCCACAATTTTCAACATACGCTGAATCTCACATGTATAGGAAATTGGGTGGCCACATTATCGGTATGACAACTGCTCAAGAATCAAAACTGGCAAGAGAAGCAGAAATTTGTTATTCGTCAATAGCGATGGTAACAGACTATGACTGCTGGAACAAAAATGAGGAGCCCGTAACTTCACAAATTGTCATTTCAAATTTAAAACAAAACGTTACAAAAGTACAAAGGTTAATAAAAAACATTGTAAAAACACCGGTACTATCTAGTGATGCTTGTGCATGCAAAGATTCATTGTCCAATGCATTAATAAAAGATAGGTTAAAATTAGACTCAAGTTTGATAGAAAAGTTAAACCCAATCGTGAAAAAATACATCAATTAAGATAATTCAAAACAGGAGAACAGGGATGCCTAAACAAATTGAGGGGGAACCTTTTCAAAGAATCAGTGTCGACGAGGCTGCTGAACTACATGGATCTGACGAGGTGGCGTTTATAGACGTTCGCCGTATGGATGAATATGTTGAAGGACATGTTAAGGGAGCTATTTTCATCACAGTCGACGACATTTTGTCCAGAATTGAAGAATTACCAAGTGACAAAAAACTTCTATTTATATGCGCGGCTGGGGTACGAAGCGGCTTAGCATGTGAAATGGCGGCTGCCATGGGTCTAGAATCAGATAGGCTATACAACATCGAAGATGGGACCCCGACTTGGATAGAAAAGGGATATCCAACAAGTACTGGTACTGAACTCTGATTAATGACTCTACTAATTATAGGATCAATCGCCTACGACACTGTTGAAACCAAATCGGGTTTATCAAAGGACTCACTGGGAGGATCTGCTACCTATTGCTCCCTCTCGGCAAGTTTTTTTTCACCAGTCAGAATAGTTGGGGTTGTAGGCAGTGATTTTAAAAAAAATGATCACGACCTTCTTCAGATCAATGAAATAGACACAACTGGTCTTGAAGTAGCCGATGGTGACACCTTTAGATGGCACGGAAGATACGACCCTGACGACTTCAATAAAAGAGATACTCTCGATACTCGCTTGAATGTGTTTGCAAAGTTCAATCCAATACTGTCTGATCGCAACAGAACCAGCAAATTCTTATTTTTAGGAAATATAGATCCAACTTTGCAATTAAATGTATTGGAACAAATGGAAAACTCCCCTACACTAGTGGGGTTGGATACAATGAACTATTGGATAGATACCGAAAAACGCTCCTTGGAAAAAGTAGTCAGGAAAATCGACGTGCTATTTATGGATGCATTTGAAATTAGGGAATTCACTCAACAAAACACGATTTATGACGCTGCGGAGTATGTACATGATATGGGGCCTTCTATTGTAGTGATTAAAAAAGGCGAACATGGAGTTGTACTGTCACACGAAGGAAATCTCTTTGCAATGCCCGCATTTCCAACACGAAATGTGGTAGACCCTACAGGAGCAGGAGACTCTTTCGGCGGTGGATTTATGGGTTATCTAAGCTCAGTAGACACTATTGACGCAAAAAGTGTTCGGCAGGCAGCCGGATTTGCCTCAGTGATGGGGTCAATAGCAGTAGAAAATTTCAGTGTGCGTAAGCTTATAGAGATTGACAGGAATGAAATAAATAGCAGGTTCGACCAATTATATAAACTAACAATTTTTAACCCAGATATTCGTTAAAGCAGTAACAAACAAGATTAAAATGGAGACCATTGTGTCAAATAATATTAGTAGTGACGTTAAAGACCTCAGCCTAGCTGAAGATGGACTTAAAAGAATCAGATGGGCAGAGAGGGAAATGCCAGTTCTAAGACAAATCAAAGAACGTTTTTCAAAAGAAAAACCATTACGGGGCTTAAGATTAGCTGCATGCCTGCACGTAACTTCTGAAACAGCCAATCTAGCTATCACACTGAAAGAGGGTGGAGCAGAGGTGTTTCTATGTGCTAGTAACCCATTAAGCACCCAAGATGATGTGGCGGCTTCCCTTGTTGCTGACCATGGTATTTCCACATTCGCAATTAAAGGTGAAGATACGGAAACATACTACAATCACATAATATCGGTCCTGGAAAAAAAGCCTCACATCACTATGGACGACGGGGCAGATCTGGTCGCAACGTTGCACGGCGAAAGAACAGATTTGATGGAAAACATCATTGGAGGAACAGAAGAAACTACAACAGGTGTAATAAGGCTCAAGAGTCTTGCAGATAGTGGAGATTTGCAATATCCCGTCATAGCTGTCAACGATGCTGATACGAAGCATTTTTTCGACAATAGGTATGGCACCGGGCAGAGTACTCTTGATGGAATCACACGAGCTACCAATATATTGTGGGCTGGTAAAACAGTAGTAGTTATTGGGTACGGATGGTGTGGAAGAGGAGTTGCTATGAGGGCAAGAGGAATGGGAGCCCAAACCATCGTTTGCGAAGTTGACCACATAAGAGGTCTAGAAGCAGCTATGGATGGCCATCAAGTGATGACAATGGAAAATGCTTCCAAACTTGGCGATATCTTCATAACTGTCACAGGAGGAATGAAAGCTATCGACAAAAAACATGTACAAAACATGAAAAACGGGGCCCTATTGGCGAATAGTGGGCACTTCAATGTTGAAATCGACATCGATGGCATTGAGGAATTATCTGACAGTAAATCTGAAATCAAACCCTTTGTTGAAGAATATATATTAATGGACGGAAGGAAAATCAATTTACTTGGAGAAGGAAGACTAATTAATTTAGCCGCTGCAGAAGGGCACCCCTCCGCAGTAATGGACATGAGCTTTGCCGACCAATCATTATCAGCAGAATTCGTATCAACAAATTATAAAAACCTTGAAAATCAAGTATACGTGGTACCAAGGGATATCGATGACGAAATTGGTAGGCTAAAACTACTGTCAATGGGAATAGAAATAGACAAGCTAACTGACGAGCAGGAAGTATATCTCAACAGTTGGAACGTCGGAACCTAAATCAGGAACAATAATTAGGAGCAAATTGAATGTCAACTAGTTTCGCCGAATCTGAATCTTACTTGTTCACATCTGAATCCGTTACTGAGGGTCACCCTGACAAAATATGTGACCAAATTTCAGATTCAGTTCTTGACGCAATGTTGCGGCTGGATCCAAGGGCTCGAGTAGCATGTGAAGTTTCCTGTACTACAGGTTTAGTCGTTGTGATGGGAGAGATAACCGTCAATCAAGGATACGTTGACATCCCAAAGTTGGTAAGAAACACCATAAAAGAAATCGGGTACACTGATGCGTCTTACGGATTCGACTATAAGTCCTGCGGAGTTATGGTGGCATTAGATGAGCAATCATCAGATATATCTGGAGGCGTAAGTAATTCTCTAGAGACTCGCTCCACTGACATCAGCGACGATGAAGTCGAAATGCTTGGTGCAGGAGATCAAGGAATGATGGTTGGGTACGCATGTGACGAAACGCCAGAATTAATGCCTATGCCAATGTCTCTCGCTCACCAATTAACCCAGCAATTAACAAAAGTAAGAAAAGATGGAGACTTAGGATACTTACGTCCAGATGGCAAATCCCAGGTTACTGTTGAATACTCTAAGGGAATACCCAAGCGGGTTCATACAGTACTGTTAAGTAATCAACATGATCCAGAAGTTTCAAACGAGCAGATCAGAGAAGATTTAATAGAAAAAGTTATTAAGAGGATCATCCCAAGTCATCTATTAAGTGACACTAAATATTTCATAAATCCGTCTGGTAGATTTGTCATTGGTGGTCCTGTAGGCGACACCGGTCTCACAGGAAGAAAAATACTTGTTGACACATACGGTGGAATGGCCAGACATGGGGGCGGTGCGTTCTCGGGAAAAGATCCTTCCAAAGTTGATAGGTCAGCGGCCTATGCAGGACGATATGTTGCCAAAAATATTGTAGCTTCTGGTCTAGCAGATAAGTGTGAAATTCAAGTCTCTTATGCAATTGGAGTTGCTGAGCCTACTTCAATCAGTGTAAATACATTTGGAACTTCAAAAATAGATGAAGACAAAATTTCTGATCTTATAAGAGTGCATTTTGACTTAAGACCTAGACAATTAATTAA
>PBDQ01000001.1 GCA_002717465.1 Chloroflexota bacterium | reverse complement strand
ATTTTCATCTGCCACGTAGACAGATCTAATTTTGGAGTCTCTCCATAGGTCAATATAGGGAATTTTTCCGTTAAGAATTGTCCTGGAGGAGTTCGATCCCCTTGCAGGTGTTCAGGAACTTGTCTTATTTGATCTGGTCTTTTCATAACAGTCTCCTTATTTCACTTCAATAAGCGCTGATTCTTGAGCTTTGATAGTACCAATTAGGGCAGAAGATTTCACTCCATTTTCTATGAGTTTATTCAATAATTCATCGGTTTTATCTTCTGAAACCGAAATAAGTAATCCTCCAGAAGTTTGCGCGTCACATAATAATAATTTTGATTCTTCACTCAAGTCGTCATGCCATTCAATACTGGACTCAACACTGTCTTTGTTCCGCATCGTTCCACCTGGCAAAATACCTTCTCTCAGTAGATCCCAAGTGCCTTCTATAACCGGAATATCATTTGAATTTATGTTAGCAGTGCAAGAACTAGCCTTCATCATTGACATCAAATGCCCCATCAAGCCAAAGCCGGTTATATCTGTACAAGAATTAACCCCTACTTCCATCATCACTTCACTGGCATTTTTATTCAAAGTGCTCATTATTGTGACCGCGTCGTCTATCACGGAATCAGGAGCTTTCATTTGTTTACCCGCAGTAGTAATAATGCCAGTACCTATGGCCTTTGTTAACACCAATGAATCTCCTGGTTTGGCTCCCTTGTTTGACACAGTATCATTTGGAGGAACAATCCCTACAACTGCCAATCCGTATTTTGGCTCTGGATCATCTACTGTATGCCCCCCAGCCAAAAGACATCCAGATTCTATGGCTTTATCGTATCCGCCTTTCAAAATATCTGCCAATATTTCATTATCTAAGTTTGCTGGGAATCCAACCACGTTTAACGCCAGTAAAGGCTTGCCTCCCATAGCATAAACGTCACTAAGAGAATTAGCTGCAGATATGGCTCCATATTGATAAGGATCATCAGTTATAGGAGGGAAAAAATCTACAGTAAACACTAATCCTGTGTCTTTATCTAATTGGTAAACAGCAGCATCATCTCCAGTTTCAGAACCCACAATCAAGTTTGGATGACTTATTTTAGGAAGTTTGCTCAAGATCTGAACCAGATCTTCTTGATTAATTTTTGCAGCTCAACCAGCGCAGTGGGATAATTCAGTTAATCTAACTTCAGACATAGTATCCATCCTATAGTTTATTGCATTCCCTGCATTTTATCTTAGTTTCAAGCATATATCTAACAAATCAAATATATCAGCCTCAATTAATACCAAAATGAATTGACATCAATTAAACGCGATATTATCATTACAGTATGCGTTCCGTTCATGAACAGAACGATTCGTTCGACAATGTAAGCGAGAGAGAAATGTTAGCTCTCGAACAAATCGAATCGAATCCAGAGATAACCCAGAGGCAATTATCCAAAAACATTGGAATCGCACTGGGGCTAACTAACGTTCTTATAAAAAATCTAGCACAAAAAGGATATATTAAAGCTTCCCAAGCTGGATGGAAAAGATGGCTATACAACCTTACTCCTGAAGGTTTTACTCACAAAATAAACCTCACTCAAAAATATATATCTAGGACCATTTCTCACTACAATGTTATAAAACAAACCATACGCACTGATATGGCTCTCACATCACTTCATATGGAATCTCGCGTAGCAATTATAGGAACAAGTGATTTCGCGGAATTAGTATATCTCGCATTGAAGAATCATGGAGTTGAAGATATCGACTCATTTGGATTATTTGCTTACCCCGGTCAAAAATTCCTGGGAATGCAAGTGAGAGAATTATCCCCAAAAGCTCTCCAAGCCTACGACAAAATATTCTTTGCAGATATGGGGTCAGATGCAGGGGCTTTTGACTCTCTTGGGAAATCTATTCCCAAGAATAAAATCGTTGCATTCACATTGGATGGCAAGCCAGTGGAGGCCGTCTGATGAATAGATCATGGTACGTATTCCGGATCCAGAATAATATTTCCTCTAACGTAACATCCGAACTTTCTAACATAGGATTATCATACTACTTACCTGTAATAAAACACACTAACGAACAAGCTGTTACATCGTACAAACCATTATTTTCTGGATACATATTTATCCAATCTGACAATTTTGAAAAACATTCCCATTTAATCAGTAAAATCAAAGGAATCTACGGATGTTTATTCCAAGATAGCCTTCCAGCCATTATTGAAGATGACTTTATCTCAAAATTGCGCCATAAAGTCAGTGATATAAATAATTTGGGAGGAGTATGGAAAACTTATACTGCCGGAGATAAAGTACTTTTAGAGGTGCATGGTTTGTCGAAAATAGGTACTGTAATTCAACACTCTATGTCCGATAAAACCAGAGTCCGTATATTGATTGATTTCATGGGAAAAGAAATTAAAGCCGAAGTTAATTGGTTTAACTTAACCTCATATGAACCATCCAAGAAAAATCACAAGTTACATAACAGGAGGAGAACAAGGGGACGAAACCGCCCCATAAAACAACTTATAGCAGCATAAATGCATATACCAGATGACAAACCGATTATCGTGGAAGCGTCAGCTCCGAAATCGTTAAATAACAGTAGCTCTCAGCAAGCATATGGCGGAGCCTTGCCAAAATCTGTCTGAGGATAACATGAACTCTAATCTAAAAACCAAAATAAGCACCAAAACGGCAAAGATTTCAGTAATAGGAGCAGGATATGTAGGTCTGCCTCTAGCGATAGCTTTCGCGAGTAACGGGTTCTCAGTAAATATCGTAGACAATGACAATAACAAAGTACTTAAAATCAACTCAGGTGAATCCTACATTGGTGATATAACTTCGGAGAGCTTACGCCAGCTTTCTCCTAAAGAATCCAAATCTGGAACCTTAACTGCTACTACCCATTATTCATCATTGGTTGATTCAGATTGTGTAATTATATGTGTACCTACTCCTGTCAGCAAAACTAAAGACCCTGACATGTCATTCATAATTAGCTCAGCTCAATCTATTTCACAGTATATCCATGACGATATGATAATAATCTTAGAAAGTACAACCTATCCAGGGACAACAGAGGAGCTAATTGTCCCTCTCATGGAAAATGTTGGTCATGGTGATTTTGTCGTAGGCAAAAATATACATGTAGCCTTTTCACCCGAAAGAATAGATCCTAACAATGAAATTTGGACCGTGACAGATACTCCTAAAGTCATTGGAGGTATTACATACGAGTGTTCAGAAATAGCAAAGCTACTTTATGAATCTGCCATTAACACTGTAATTCCTGTATCCTCAACTAGAGTGGCAGAAATGGTTAAATTGCTGGAAAACACTTATAGAGCTACTAATATAGGTTTAGTCAATGAAATAGCCATAATGTGCGACAGACTTGATATAGATGTTTGGGAAGTTATAAATGCCGCAGCCACCAAACCTTTCGGGTTCACGCCTTTTTATCCAGGACCAGGACTAGGTGGGCATTGTATTCCTGTAGATCCTCAATTTTTAGCCTGGAAATTAAAAACACTAAACTACAATGCTAGATTTATTCAATTAGCAACCGAAATCAACACCTCAATGCCCAATTATGTAGTTGAAAAAGTACAGAAGATTCTTAACAGGAAAAAAATGCCTTTAAACGGTTCAAACATCTTAATATTAGGAATAGCATACAAACCAGATGTACCAGATTTCAGAGAGTCTCCTTCTCTAGACATAATAGATATTCTAACCGAACAGGGAGCCAACATATCATACAACGACCCTTTGATTGAGCAGATCTCATATGAGCATTTTAATATGACTAGTATACCTTTAAATAAAAAAACCTTGTCACAATTTGACTGCGCAGTCATCGCCACCGACCATTCAGATTATGACTGGGAATTCATAGTCCAACATTCAGATTCCATTTTAGACACTAGAAATGCAACCAGAAATCTCCGTACCCGAATTGATAAAGTAGAGAAATTGTAGTGGCTAAATATCTAGTTACAGGCGCTGTGGGTTTTATTGGCACACAAATATCCAAAATCTTGCTAGAATCAGGACATACAGTGATAGGTATAGATTCTTTAAATGATGCATACGATCCTACTATCAAACAGATCAGAAATAAGGAATTGTCCACTTTCCAAGAATTCAAATTACTGAACATGGATATATGTAACAATTCCTTAATAAAAGAGATCCCTGATGTGCAATTTGATGCAGTAATACATTTAGCAGCGAGAGCAGGAGTGCGCCAGTCCCTGGAATCTCCTGGAATATACTTAGAGACAAACATCCTTGGAACTCTCAATATCCTTGAATTCTGCAGGGACGCTAAAATAAAAAAAATGGTATTAGCTTCTACATCTAGTCTGTATGGAGAAACAAATTCCAGACTTATTGATGAAGCTAATCCAACGGACTTACCTCTTACTCCATACTCAGTATCCAAAAAATCCGCTGAGCTTCTTTGTTATTCATATCATTACCAATATGATATCGATATTAGTATTAACAGATATTTCACTGTCTACGGTCAATTCGGCAGGCCTGATATGAGTATTTTTAAATTTATAAAACTGATTGATGAAAATAAAACCATAACCGTGTTTGGAGATGGAACCCAAACTAGAGATTTTACTCACGTTGATGACGTTGCAAGAGGCACTATAGCAAGCTTAAAACCAATCGGTTTTGAAATTTTCAATTTAGGATCGCACAGCCCAGTGTCTATCAACCATGTGATTTCTTGCATAGAATCCAAATTAAACAAAAACGCCTCTAGAGAATATTTACCCAAAAATAACGCTGACGTAAGTTCAACATTTGCTAACATTGAAAAAGCCAAAAACCTTCTAAATTGGGAGCCTCAACTTTCCTTTGAACAAGGATTAAACAATACAATCGAATGGTATCAAAAAAATAAAGAATGGCTTACCGACATATCAGTGGATAATTGATAAAAGAAAGATTCATTTGATATTTCAATTCATTAAAAATATAACCTGGGCTAATCGAAAGCATGTCGTTTACATCCTAATCTTAAACACAATAGTACCGCCACTTGAAATCGCTATATTGGCCCTTATTTATCTTTTACTCAGTAAATCTCAGATTGACACTATAAAAACTCAATTACTAAATTTATTTGAATACCCTGGCCTAACACACCTGCAAGTAATAAGCGTTTTATTTGGACTAACACTAGTAACAATATTGGCATGGGCATTCCTGAAACGTATTAAAGCACAAATATTGACTACTACTAGATACAACATATATGAATCTTTAGCAGCTAAGGTAACGGAATCATATTTTGAAACGCCAGCCAATTCACAGTTACATCAGAATACGGAAGAAATAACTAACATGGTCATACGCAGGTCAGAAAGTGCATCAGTTTATTACATTTCGTTGATTGGGTTAGTGTCTAGTATATTTGCTGTGATACTTTTAACGGCGACTGCTATAGTAAGCTCTTGGCAAATCACAATAGCAGCTATGATACTAGCGGTTGTTTCAGTAATCATCAATTATCGTAATTTTAGAATTATTGGTGTGATTGGGACAGAAAAAATCCAAGTTACAGATGATTTGCTTAAGGAACTAACTCAGAATATCCGAAGTTTCATATGGGTCAAATTCGATGGTTTAGAAAAAGTAACTTCAGGAAAAATAAAAAAAGTTTTACATCTAGACTGGGAATGGAAAGTAAACAAAATAGTAACAACTCACACAGTTACAATATTGTCTGATGCATTCAGCTTACTATCCCTTGGAATTATTGCCTTTATCGCGATATTACTAGGCACAGTCAACCTAGAAACACTGTTATTGTTGATACTTATATTCAACCGGTTACGCAGTTATGCCAACGAATGTCAAGTAAGCTGGGTAAACATTAAAGAGAACTATGAATCTACAACAACACTCCTATCAACTTTGGACACCATGACTAGCAATGGAAGAACAGAATTATTTGAATTTAATAGAATCGAGAATATTCAAATTCACAATGTTTCATTTTCTTACGATCAAACCCCAATCATAAATTCGATCACTACAGATGTTTGCGAAGGAGATAAAATTTTGATACAGGGACCTTCTGGACAAGGTAAATCCACATTGCTCAAACTATTATCTGGATACTATACCCCTGATAAAGGAACTATTTCCTACAACAATGATATTAAAACTACGGACTCCCTATCTTTTAAGTCAGTCGCTAATCACATATTCTACGCAGCCAACGATATGTATGTACCAAACATACCCATCAGAGATTACCTTGATCCCAATGGAACACTCACCCAAGAAGAGATCAAATCCATGCTCAATAACGCCTGCCTTACTGAACTGATAACTGAAAAACATTGGCTCAGCCAAACATTAGGGGATGATGCTAACAATTTCTCTTTAGGGCAACGCCAACGAATATTATTATCTAGGCTTTTCTCTAGGAATCCTTCTTTAATAATTCTAGACGAAGCGACTACTCATATGGACCATGATATAGAAACTCAAATCCTCGCTAATATACATAACCACCTCGATTCGAGTTCCATATTAATTGCTTCCTCTCACAACACTCTCCCCGCAATTAAATTCAACAAAATTTATGAGGTTTCATCAGGAAACCTAGCTGAAATTACTGTAGACTTATAAAAGAATCTAATCGAATCAGTGTTTTGCAGTACTAATTCCATGAATTCATTCAAAATACATAACCATACTATCGGCTCTGATGGCTGTTTCATAATTGCAGAGATTGGACAAGGTCACGATGGTAGTTTAGGAACGGCCCATGCTTATATAGACGCTGTAGCAAAAGCTGGAGCTAATGCTATCAAATTCCAAACTCATATAGCATCAGCTGAAAGCACACCTCTAGAGCAATTCAGAATAAATTTCAGCAAGCAAGATAATACTAGATATGAGTATTGGCGACGGATGGAATTCACCCCTTCACAGTGGGAAGGGTTATACGATCATTGCCGAGAAGTAGGTATCGTTTTTTTAAGTTCTCCTTTTTCGGAACAAGCAGTAGAATTACTAGACAATCTCGGTATGGAAGCATGGAAAATCGCATCAGGTGAAATTACTAATCTTCCTATGCTCCAAAAAATCGCTTTAACTGGTAAACCTATTTTAGTATCCACAGGAATGAGCGATATGGAAGAAATCCAAAACACTTTAACCTACCTGTCACAATATGAGGTGCCACTATTACTATTTCAAACCACTACTGCATACCCGTGCCCTCCCGAAAAAATTGGGTTAAATAATATTGAAGCTTACAGGAATACATTCGGAATCCCTGTGGGATTATCAGACCATTCAGGAACAGTATTCACCGGGCTCGCTGCAGCAACATTAGGCATAGATATGTTAGAGACACACGTCACATTCTCAAAAGACATGTTTGGTCCCGATGTAACCGCATCAATCACAATATCCGAATTGGCATATTTAGTAGAAGGTATTCGATACATAGAGACAATACAAAATAATCCTGTAAACAAAAATGATATCTCGGAAGAGCTCAAACCATTGAAAGCTTTATTTGCCAAAAGTATAGTTGCGAACCACAATCTAGAGAGTGGTCACATATTGACCGCAGAGGATTTGGCATTCAAGAAACCAGGAACCGGGCTAGCTCCTGAAAATGTTATGTCCTTATTAGGCAGACAGCTAAATAAAAATATTGAAACAGACCGGCAATTATCTTATGAGGACATAGACTAGAAATCATGAAAACACCTCAAATATTAGGTATAATTCCTGCCCGTGGTGGTTCAAAATCGATTCCTAACAAAAATATCATTGACTTACATGGCAAGCCACTCATAGCGCATACCATAAACGTTGGGAAAAATACTCCTTCAATTAACAGACTAATAGTGAGCACCGATTCAACTGAGATCGCTGACGTCAGTTCAAAATATGGAGCTGAAATTCCTTTTATTAGGCCTTCCTATTTGGCTGAAGATGATACTCCAGACCTCCCCGTATTCATACATTGCCTAGAATGGCTCATTGAAAATGATAATTACATACCTGATTTAATAGTCCAGTTAAGACCCACAAACCCCTTCAGAAAATCTTTGGTAATCGAAAGCTGCATTCAAAAAATGATCAAAAACCCCAAAGCTGATGCCTTAAGGGTAGTCACTCCTTCTACTGTACACCCATATAAAATGTGGGTCGTGGATGAGGATCAACAGTATCTGGGTCCTTTAATCAAATCTGACATTTCTGAGCCATATAATTTACCGAGACAGTCTTTGCCAGAAACATTCCAATCATTCGGATATGTGGACGTTATTAGGCCAGACACAATACTAAAAAAACGATCTATGACAGGTCAACATATCTTATCTCACATATTAAAAGATGTGATTGTCATGGATATAGATGACTGGCAGGATCTTGAATTTGCTAGATTTTTAGCTGATAAACATCTAACAGAGGACTATAATTAAATGATTCAACTACCCTATGACCTTCAAAACTTTGTCACACGGCCTGCACCAACGATCATAGCAGAAATAGGCTGCAACCATATGGGTGATTTAGAAAGAGCTAAATCCATGATCAAAATCGCAAAAGAGCAATGTGATGTACAATACGCAAAATTTCAAAAACGCAATCCCAAAGAGTTGCTTAGCGAAACACAATATCAGTCTCCTCACCCCGTCCCCGCTAATTCATACGGGGAAACTTATGGAGCTCATAGAGAATTCCTGGAATTCACCCAAGAACAACACCACGAACTTCTCAATTACTGTAAGACAATTGGTATAGGATACAGTTCTTCCGTATGGGACATGACATCAGCAATACAGATAACTGAAATAAATCCTCCCCTCATAAAAATTGGTTCTGGAACAAACACTCATTTGGAATTAGTTAATTACCTCTGTAAGAACTATAACGGAGAAATACACGTTTCCTTAGGCATGACAACAACGGAGGAAGAAAAACGGCTAATAGATATCTTCAACAAACATAAACGCCTTTCAGACCTTGTCCTTTACCACTGTACATCAGGTTATCCAGTGCCTCCTAAAGATATATGTTTGTTAGGCATAAAACGATTAGTAGAGCAATATTCAAATTCTATCAAAGGCATAGGATTTTCATCACACTATGATGGCGTTGAACTAGACGGAGCGGCCTTTGTATTAGGAGCAGACTATATCGAGAGACACTTTACTCTAGATAAAAATTGGAAAGGGACTGACCACTCAGCATCGTTAGATCCGGAAGAACTGAAATTTGTCAGAGATAGCACCAAAATCGTTGCTGAGTCACTAACATTCAAAACTAAAGAAGTTATGGACATAGAAGTCTCCAACAGAAAAAAACTAAAATATATCCCATAGTTTCTGTGAAAAACGTAAAGACAGCAGCTCTATTGATAGAGCAAGGATTCGGGGCCCGATTATTACTACAATCAAAACTTCTCGACGAACTTATAAAACGCTCAATATCGCCCATAATACTAACTTCTGGGCCTAATACCATTAATAAGTATCTAACAGACAAGGGATATACTGATATACCTGTGCACCCCCTAGAAACGAAGTTGTATGAAGTAAAGAAATCTCAAATTATCTCAAGAATACTTCAATTCACTAGATTTCTCGCTCAAAAATCTCAGACCACTCTGGACCATTTAAAAATAGAAAAAGAAAACGCTTTATTATCTAAAAATACTAATACAAAAATTTTCTTATACATTGTAAGAACAGTAGTGAGGATAGCGAAATTCCATCATAAAATCATGTTCGCAATTATTAGACTAGAAAATAAATTTACGTTAACTCATGGCAATAGTATATTCTTTGATCGATACAAACCCGACATATTAATTACAACTAGTATTGGAACTTTTGATAATGATGCATACGTCATGAGAGAGGCCAAATCTAGAGGATTAAAGATCCTAACCTACGTGTTAAGCTGGGATAACACCTCATCCAAAGGATTTGGCACTAACTTATCAGACCACATAATAGTCTGGTCTCCTCAGATGCTCCAAGATTTAATGACTCTACATTACATACCTCAGGACAAAATCTCTATTGGAGGCGTACCTCATTTTGATGCCTATTCCAAGATCCATACAGAACTGTGGGATAAAGATAGGCTTTATTCAAAATTAAACATTGAACCAAACAAAAAAATAATCTTGTTTGGGAGTAAATCTCCTAACAATTTTTCTTCTAATCTTTATATAGCAAGACTACTGTGTGAGCTTTTTAATAATGACTCTGATCTCCAAGATTACCTGATAATATGCAGACTCCATCCGATTTATTTTAGATTCAATAGGACATCAGACGGCGAACATTTTGGGGAAGATTGGAATGAATTACAAGAAGAGTACGGTCCTGACACCATTATGATAGATTACCCAGAAATCACTGATAGTGATCTAAACTACTTCATGTCAGATAACGAGATACTTAAACTTGGTTCACTACTTAAACACAGTAAACTTTGTATAAATATGTTTTCCACTCTAAATTTAGAAGCTTCCATATTTGATGTGCCGGCCATAAACGTATGTTTCGAAGATCCTGATCTCAAAAAGGTCAATGCCAAAATTGCAAGGTACGACATAAGAATAGACGAAAGGCAAACGCACAACCAAAGAGTCATAAATTCCGGAGCGACTAAAGTTGTATACTCAGCACCAGAATTCATACACTCTATCAAGCAAGAGTTGCAATCACCTGAAGCCAAGAAAGCAGCACGATCTCGATTGGTCGCTTCAGAATGTCATACCAACATTGGTACGTCCTCCCAATATGCAGCTGATTTAATACAGTTTCTTGCCATCAATATTTAATAGACAATGCTTATTACCAAAATATTTACCCGATTTACAGATTCAGTATCTGCACGTCTATTCAATCTGAAAATATACTACTATTACACTGCCAGGCCTATTGGGATCAATCCACTTTATTACATACGCAAATGGAATGAATACAGCTGTAAAATCACATTGAAACACAAACATCCACAATTATATGAAATCATCAATGTTATGCTTGCCAAAAGTCAATCTACTGGTGCTGAATTCAGCGATTATTTGCATCTTTACAACTTTATCAATCGAACAAATCCAAAACATATTTTGGAATGCGGTTCAGGTGTTACAACCGCTGTGATTGCCTACTCAATCGAAATAAATCATCAAAACGACAAATCTTATCAAGGTCATCTAGTTACTATGGAAGAAGATCCTTTTTATTATGAGCAAATCAAGTCGATATTCCCTGATAACCTAAACAAACATGTGACCTTCATCCATTCAGAAAGGGTTGAAACCTCTTATGATGGGCACTTAGGTTCATCTTATTCGAAGATACCTCCTGCACCGTATGATTTCATGTTCATTGATGGCCCAACAGACAGGAAATATTTTGCTGATTTGAATTACCCAAAATGCTTTAATGCAGACATAATAAACCTAATTTCATCAGGCAATGAAACAATTGAAGCATTTTTGGATCAACGAATACATACCTTAACAGCCTTGAAAAAACTATTGCCTCACAATCGAATCACCTACAATCCAATTACAAAACTAAGCCACATATATCCTCTTTCTACAAATGATATCTAAAACATCAATCAAGCTATTTATCACAGATGTTGACGGTACCTTAACAGATGGGGGAATGTATTACACAAAAGATGGTGAATACATGAAAAAATTCAACACTAGAGATGCATTCGGGCTAAGATTACTGCAAGATGCTGGTATTCACGTAGCAATCATCACCGGGGAAGATTCGGATATAGTTAGAGCACGTGCAGCCAAAATGGGAATATCCAAAGTGTTCCTCGGAGTATCAAATAAATTACCACTAGTAGAAACTTTATGTTCAGAATTGAACATAGGATTGAATAATGTGGCATATATTGGCGACGATCTTAATGACCTCCAAGTAATTCAAAACGTGGGTTTATCATTTGCAGTAGCAGATGCTGAACCTCAAATTCAATCCAATGCAGGCATAACCACCTTAAAAAATGGTGGTCACGGAGCAGTAAGAGAAGCTGTGAACTACGTTTTGAATTTGAAGGATAGCTAGTTATGTGTGGAATTTCAGGAATAATTGGGAACACCTGGCATCTATCACAATTAGATGGCATGGTAACCTGTCAAACTCACAGAGGACCCGACTTTAATAATATTTTCACTAACGAAAGTCAATATGTAGGATTGGGTCATAATAGACTTAGTATCATAGATTTATCACCCGAAGCGAACTGTCCAATGCAAGACAATACAGGTGACCTCACTATAGTGTTTAATGGAGAGATTTATAACTATCTCGACCTTAAGTCCGACTTAAGAACATATAATTTTAAATCAAACAGTGATACGGAAGTTATCCTAGCAGCGTATACAAGATGGGGTACTGAGTGCACGAAAAAATTAATAGGAATGTTTGCCTTTGCAATTTGGGACGAATACAAACAACAACTTTTTTGTGCACGGGATAGACTAGGGATCAAACCATTCTATTATTATCATCTCGATGGGAAATTAATCTTTGGGTCAGAAATCAAATCAATATTAACAGCGGGGATTGAGCCACAGCCCAATTGGGAAGCGTGGGGAGATTATCTCAACTATGGTTATATGGACCATAATGATGAAACTTTCTTTAAACATATTTACTCACTAGCACCGGGTTCTCATTTACTATTCTCAAAAGGTGATATTAATACCAAAAAATACTGGGATCTCCCTCGTATAACTAACCAATTTGAAGAAGATCCCTATAACCATACATTGGATTACATATCATCTCTACTAGAAGAAATTATTCTTGACCATTTACAAAGTGATGTACCAATGAGTGTAAATCTATCTGGAGGCCTAGATTCTAGTTTGTTAGCCTGCATATTAGATAAACGATTAGATTCAACCGTCCCTATGAACTCTTTTACTAGTTCATTCAAAAATAAACAGTACGACGAATACCTTGCAGTTAAGGATTTAAAATTTAATAATTTTAATACCAAAAGCCATGTAACCAATCACGAATCCATTCCTGAATTAGCTGAAGAACTTATCTGGTACGAAGAAGCTCCTTTTGGGGGAGTTCCAACCCTTGCATATTTTGACCTCCATAAAAACATACGACAAAATGGATGCATAGTATCACTTGAAGGACAAGGATTAGATGAATTATTCGCCGGTTACGAGTACACATTAAATTACTATTACGCAGACATAATCAACCAACATGGCTGGAAACACTTGGAATCGCTAATAGAGAATAATCAAACCATAAAATCTAGAGTCCCGGCGATAAAAAAAATCATGGCAAATCAATCATTAAACATAAGCCACGATGGGACCCAACATTTGCACCATAAATCATTAAGCCCTGACCTATTGGCCCTTTCGAGTTCACCACCATCTTTTGAAACTCCTTTTGACGATCATCTAAGAAACATTTTATATAGGGATTTGAGATACACCAAATTACCACGAGTATTGCGAATGAACGATAGATTATCAATGGCGAACGGGATTGAGTTAAGAGTACCGTTTTTAGACCATAGATTAGTGGAATTCGCCTTTAAACTACCAAACAATCTGAAAATTAAGAACGATCAAGGTAAATCTATACTCAGAGAGTATGCAGAGACAATATCAGGAATCTCATGGACTTCCAGACCAAAAAAATCTATCGTAACACCGCAAACCCCTTGGCTACAAAATGAACTCCAAGAATGGGTGTTAGATACTATTAGCTCCAAATCATTTCAAGAGCGAGGATTATTCGATACTGACGCAGTATCTGATGCCTATCAAGTCTTTAGAAAAGGTAATCCAAAGAATTCATTCTATGTTTGGCAATGGATTAACACTGAATTGTGGTTCAAGACATTCATATCAAAATAATGCAAATAAATTAATATAACAGAGACAT
The DNA here is from genome assembly GCA_002717465.1 of Chloroflexota bacterium. Lineage (GTDB taxonomy): Bacteria > Chloroflexota > Dehalococcoidia > Lucifugimonadales > UBA826. Next base: position 27,737 of record PBDQ01000001.1, on the reverse strand, counting down.
CGATATGACCAGAAAAATATGTGTAGTAATTACTGCTAGGCCTAGCTATGCCAGAATAAGATCCGCTCTATATGCTATACAAGATGATCCAAATTTAGAATTACAATTAATAATATCCGGATCTGCACTGCTTCCCAAATATGGGTCTGCAATAGACTTTATCGTGGAAGACGGTTTTGTCCCAGATGCTCAAATCTATCACATTGTTGAAGGAGAGACTTTATTATCATCTGCCAAGTCTACAGGCATAGCTGTGATCGAATTATCTTCTGAATTAAATAAATTAAAGCCTGATGCGGTAATAACAATAGCTGACCGGTACGAAACACTCGCAACAGCAATAGCCGCTTCTTACCTAAACATACCCGTGGTTCATATCCAAGGAGGTGAAATTACTGGGTCAATCGACGAAAAAGTTAGACACGCTGTCACCAAACTTTCCGATCTTCACTTCGTATCCACCAATAAAGCCTACGAAAGAGTTATAGGCATGGGCGAAAACCCTGAGTTTGTGCACGTAACCGGATGTCCATCAATAGATATTGCAAGAAAAATCCAGGAGCATCCTAGCATCGATTTTGACCCATTTATCAAGTATGGAGGAGTAGGAGAGACTTTTGATGTGTCACAAGATTACCTGATTGTAATGCAACATCCAATAACAACAGAACATCAAAATTCAAATGATCAAACACTAGCTACACTATCTGCTATCACTGAGTTGAACATTCCTGCATTTTGGTTCTGGCCTAACCCCGATGCTGGATCATCTGGTATTGCAAAAGAAATCAGAGTCTTCAGAGAACATCATAATAATTCAAATATCCATTTCATTATTAACATGTCGCCTGAAGATTTCTTGAAATTGGCAGTTTCAAGTTCTTGCATTATTGGTAATTCTAGTGTGGCAATCCGAGAATGTTCTTTTCTTGGAGTACCCGCTGTCAACATTGGCACCAGGCAATTCGGCCGGGAACGAGGTAATAATGTAGTTGATTGCGAACACAATTCTTCCCAAATCGTATCTTCTATACGTCATCAATTGCAAAGAACAGATATAACAAAAGATAATCTTTATGGTGATGGCACTGCAGGTAAAAAAATGGCAGATATATTAGCAACGTGTGAATTTAACATTAATAAAAGCTTAACTATTTGATGAAACAAGACCAATCAAAAATCTCAACTAATCTAGCCATAATTCCAGCTCGAGCGGGAAGTAAAGGGATACCCAATAAAAACCTATTAAAGATTGGAAGTAAAAATTTAATCGAACATGCTATATTTGCTGCAAAAAATAGCTCTTTACTTACCGATATCATAGTCACTTCTGACCATCCAACCATCTTGGAAATAGCTACGGGGCTTTCAATTGAAGTGCGACAAAGGCCGATTCATATGGCTCAAGATGATTCTCCAGTCGTTACCTGTCTTCAAGACGCAGTAAGCTTCATTGAGACCACCAAAAAAAATCAGTACCATAATGTTATTCTGCTGCAACCCACTTCCCCTATAAGAACAGGGAAAGACATTGACAATGTAATTCACCTGATGGACAAGAATCGAAGCATCGAAGGAGTAGTGAGTGTTTCGGAATGTGGTGTTTTTCTACCTGATCATCAATATTATTTGGAATATGACAATAACCTAAATAATGAAGTGTTAATCGCAATCAATGGGGAATCCAGCCAACGGATCCGTAGGCAAGAAATACCACAAAGTTATGTACGTAATGGTGCTATCTATGCGGCCAGAAGATCGATATTGATGGATGAAAATAAAATTATTGTGGATAAAAAAATAGCCTACGTTATGCCTAAGAAATATATATGCAACCTGGATGACTACGAAGACTTAGAACTTGCAAAAGTGATAGTCCCTGCATGGGAAAATAATCTACTATGATGAACATATTGAACAATGAACCTTCAGAGTACTCTACCCATGCAATAGAGATATTGCAAACAGTGGGTATATATTATGAAAATCCTACGAATGAGCCAATACAAGTAATCATTACACGCCTAAAAGAAGTAATTGATCATAGATTCCTAGACCGATTCCCCGATTTGAAATTCATTCTGACAGCTACCACAGGATTAGACCACATAGATCAATTAGAGTGCCAAAAACGAAGCATCAGGATCATTTCATTGCAAGGAGAATATCAATTCCTTCAATCAATACCTGCAACTGCAGAGCACACAATAACCTTAATGCTATCTCTATTCAGAAACATCCCATCAGCTGTAGCTGATGTCAAAAACGGCATTTGGAACAGAATGGAGCACAAAGGAAACGAGTTAAAAGGTAAAACCTTGTGTATATTAGGAATGGGTAGAATTGGTATACAAGTAGCGAACATAGCTTCTGCATTTGGCATGAACATCAGGTCATTTGACAATAAATATACAGGGGATTACTTCTCAAGCACCAATCTCAATGAAGCACTTAAAGGCTCAGATATCCTTTCAATACATCTTCCTTACAATCAGGAAACGCATGAGTTAATTGGCAAAAATCAAATATCTCAAATGAATTCAGGCATCCACCTTATAAACACATCGAGAGGGCAAATTATAAAAGAACCAGATATTGTAGATTGTTTATTAAATGGTAAGGTTAGAGGAGTCGCTGTCGATGTGCTAGCTACAGAATACGATCTGGGAAATAGTGCTTTATGGAACTACTCTCAAACTACCAATGACCCTCATGTAATCATTACTCCTCATATCGGAGGATGCACTTACGAATCTATGGCTGCCACAGAAGTATTTATTGCCAAAAAATTTCTTGACAGCTTGGACCGAGCGTAATAGTGAACGCGATCTTCATAAGCCAATCTGGAAGTATCAATATGTTCCATGATTTAGCATTGAAACTGCAACATCAAATTGACTTAAACAACATAGGACTCGCAGTATCCCATAGACGGTCAGTTGCAGACTTTCAAAAATCAAACCCAGGCAATCAATTAGATAAATTCCAAATCCTTGCAGAATGGGAAATTACCAATGATTACCAGAATACCCAAGTTGACTACGAACTATTAGACCATTATCAGAAGATATTAAACATACCAAACTTTTGGGATGCAATAATATCGGACCGGAGACTAATGCAAAACATTAGAGCAACTTATTTTCAAGATTACAGGTCTCCTTACACTCACACCGAATTATTGCAGATATTACAAACGGCCCTAATCCGGGTAGAAAAATTCTTCAACAGCGTTCAGCCCAAAGTCGTAATCTCTTTTATATGCGTTACCTTAACAGAATACCTTATCCACCTCTTTGCGAAATCGAGAGGCATCCAAATTCTTAACATAAGAACAACCAGAATAAAAGACTTCATGGTGTTCAGTGATGACATACAAGAACCTTCAAATAGAATCCAGAAACAATATGAAGACTTTAGGACCATGCCTATAGAAAAGGAACTTACTGAGCAAGCAGAAGCAATCTATAAAGATTTAGTAAAAGGGATTTTCCAATACGAGGGCGTGGGAATCAAAGTAACTCGTAGGATTCATACCATAATCCTTAAAAACTTTATACGGATTATAAAATCCCCCAAAGTAATCAAAATACTCTTCCAAGAATTTTCAATTAAATTTGGAAGATTGAGAGATCGTCACGACCCTGGTCTTATAAAACCAATGTTCCATAACTGTTTGTATAAGCCACTACTAAAACAACTTATCAAAATAAACTTACGTAATAGGTATGTCAATGCCGCTGAATTATCTTCACATAATTTCGCTTTTTTCCCTCTACATCTAGAGCCAGAAGTTGCTTTGCTGGTATATGGGAGATATAACACCAACCAAATTGAAGTTATCCGTAATATCGCCTCAAGCCTACCTACTGGAATGGAATTGTTAGTGAAAGACCATCCTAAATCCATCGGAAGACGTACTTTAAGCTATTACACCAAGATCCTTGAGATACCGAATTGCAAGTTAATCGATCCTAATGTGCCTACAGACCCAATAATTAATCATAGTAAATTAGTATTAACTATTGGAGGTTCTGCCGGCTGGGAAGCTATCATAAAGCGGAAGCCTGTAGTAATTTTCGGAAATACTGCTTATCAGTTCCTCCCTTCTTCTATGGTAATTAAAATACGTAGTTTCCATGATTTAAGTGAATCAATACAGAACATTCTATACAACTATCAATATAATAAAAAATCAGTTATCCGTTATCTTGCTTCAATCATATCGCAGTCACAAAGTTTAAATTTTTATTCAACATTATTGAATCGCGACGGTGTAGCTAAAAGTAGTGAACAACACGGAAGCGAGCGTAAAGAATGGAATGACCAAATCACACTACTTGCTGAATATACTCGTAAATGCATTACCAATGCTTAGCAGCAACACTAACATAGAGTTACTAGTGGACTATGATGGAGCTAGTCTTGGAGCATATAGTGAAGAAGGAACTAGCCTGACATGTGCACTATCTGAAGAACCTCTGGTCGATATCGACTACGAGATCCATGACTATAATCTTCATTTCAATTTTGGCCTATCCAACCATTCGGAGGAACATAAGCAAATCAAAGTAATAATCCAGCAAACCGATAAAAAACCTATCCCTGATGCTATATGGTCCTCAACTTCTCCAAGTAATTGCTTTCTCGAGTCCAAAGTAGAGGTTACTAAATGTCCTGCTGGATATGCTTTTACTGTAGATTTACCTCCTATGAGTAAACGGTATTTTTCAAATACTATGTGGAAACCTTTGAAAAATATTACCTTAAAATTCGATGAATATGCGAAATCAAATTATATTCACAAATTAAACTATGGCAAAAGTGTCTTAGGACACGATCTAAACGCATTTACCTTATATTCCAAACGAAACGAGAAGTTACCCCTGATATGTATCAGTTCTGGGATTCATCCTGCTGAAGGAGATACAATTTCGACCGTCGCAATAACAGAATGGCTTCTTAATGAAGGTAATCATCATAATAGTGCGTTTGATTTCATGATTATCCCTGTACTTAATCCAGATGGATTTATAAGCGGGAAAAACGGATGTAATCATAACGGAGTCAATTTCTTTTGGGATTTCCAAAAATATAACATCCAGGCTTGCCCAGAGGCACATTATTTATGGAATCTTTTCCAAACTTCACCTCCCAATATTTATATAGATTTCCATTCATATACTACCCAAGGGCAATCCAAGCAATTTGGCCCTTATCTTAAGAACCCTGTTTTATATACTTCAAAAAACACTAGACATATATCATTAGAATTATCTAAAGAACTAGAAAAAATCCCCAACAGTAGATCTCAAATATTACTATCTCCAGCTTCATTACCATACAACATGACAAAAGAATTCAACACTATAACTTTTGCCAAATACCACTTGCACCAAGGTTACGGAATTAATCATATGAGGGATCTATCAGTCGAAGTAATAGAAAAGATCATTAAATCCAGCTATGGTTGTGATTTCACAACACAAATCCTGCAACCCTACGGCCCTTTAAAAAGAACGTTTAATGAAATAATAAAGCAAACATTATATGTACAAAGATACTACCTACCTAAGAAACTCAAACGCTTACTGGAGAAACACTGAAACTTAATATTATATTCTGGTCTGATTCTGTTATACCTTCCAAAGCAGCCAATTCAATCCAAGTGATGAAAATGTGCGATGCCATTAAGGGATGCGGCCATCAAGTGACTCTATACGCAAAAAAACCTAATTCCCAAACTTCACCTATACTCTTTCCATTAAATGAAATCTACGGCATAGAAAATACTTTTAAAATTGTCACATATAAAGCATTATCAATGGTTAGGAATATAAATTATGACTTATCAGTACTATTACAAGTGTTAATCAACAGACCTAATCTGGTCTATACAAGGAGTTTACGAGCATCTTATTTATGCCAATATATCAAACAAAATAATGTTCTTGAATTGCACTCCATTCCAAATACTCTGTTTAACAAGTTTATGCTCAAATCATTAACTAGAAAAAAATACCTGAATTTCATCGTAACAATATCCCTGTCTTTGAAAGAAAAATTATTACAACAACATCCTTATTTAAAAGAAAACAATATTTTTGTCCACCATGATGCTGTAGATATACAAAGGTTGTCCCTAAAGACCGATATGACAACACAGACTAAGTCTTCATTAGAAATTCACTCAAACTCAAAAATCGTGCTATATGTAGGGCATTTGTATGAAGGGCGAGGGATAAACATAATTCACAAGTTAGCAAAAAAATTACCTCACATACATTTTCTCATCGTGGGAGGAGAACAAGACGACGTCTCTTACCAGCAATCAATATCCTTGAAAATGAACATAGACAATTTGACCTACACAGGATTTATCCCTAATAACCAATTGCCTCAATACTACCAAGCAGCGGACATACTGATAATGCCATATCAACGAAAAGTATCGGTATCCGGAGGAGGTGACACCTCTACATGGATGAGCCCTATGAAAACTTTTGAATATATGGCCAGCAACAAACCCATCATCGCAAGTGACCTCCCAGCTTTACGAGAAGTATTAAATGAAACAAATTCTATTTTAGTTGAACCAGACAACATACAGGATTGGAAATTTGCTGTAGAAAACGCACTGACAAACTATCAAATGGCTAATAAAATAGCTTTGAACGCACTGCAAGATGCGCAAGCAAATACCTGGCAATCTAGGGTAACCAGAATATTAGAGAATTACAAAGTATGAAAACGATTATTTTAGCAGGCGGACTCGGCACTCGGCTCTCCGAAGAAACGAGTGTTCGGCCAAAACCAATGGTGGAAATTGGAGATAACCCTATCTTATGGCACATTTTAAATATTTATGGACATTATGGTCATGATGACTTCTATATTGCCCTTGGATACAAAGGTGAGCAAATAAAACAATATTTTATCAACTACAATTTATTTGAGGACGATATAACAGTAAATTTAAAAACCGGAGAAACTGATTATGTCAAACAAACCCGGAAAAATTGGGTTATTAATCTTATAGAAACAGGTAAAAACACTGAAACAGGTGGCAGGATTCTTAAATTAAAAGAACACATCGGTAAAGAAACATTTCTAATGACATATGGGGACGGGGTCGCAAACATAGATATTGACGAACTTATAAAATTTCATAAATCTCATGGCAAATTGGCAACTATTACTGCTGTTAGACCTCCATCAAGGTTCGGACGACTTGAATTTGACGGAGATTCTGTAATTTCATTTTCTGAGAAACCACAAATAGGAGAAGGCTGGATTAATGGAGGATTTTTTGTCCTTGAACCCAAAATTTTTGACTACATAAAAGATGACGCAACTATATTTGAACGAGAACCACTGGAAAAATTAGCGCAAGATAACCAATTGCAAGCTTTCAAACATGAGGGGTTTTGGCAACCCATGGACACTTTAAGAGAATTAAGATTACTAAAAAGCATGTGGGATTCAGGCAATGCTCCATGGAAAATTTGGTGACCGATAAATATAAAAACTTATCAGGTCTAAATATCTTGGTTACGGGTGGAACTGGTGTGATTGGTTCGTGGCTTGTAAAAACACTTATCGATCTAAAATTAAATACCGTATTATTACTATGGGGAAATAACGAAAATCCCATACTAAAAAAACATGATATCTTAAGTAATACAACTAATATTCAAGGTTCTTTAACCAACATAGAACTATTAAAATCCATAATCAAAGATAATAATATAAACCTTGTCTTTCATTTAGGCGCTCAAGCCATCGTAGAAACTGCTGCTCAAGATCCGCTTACAACATTCGAACATAACATCAGGGGAACATATAATCTATTAGAGGCATGCAGACTGCATATGGACAGTATAAATGCTATTGTTGTGGCATCTAGTGACAAAGCTTACGGGACCCATCAAATTCTTCCTTACACCGAAACAACAAATTTAGACGGGATCTATCCTTATGAAGTGTCTAAAACATGCACCGATTTACTAGCTAGGTCTTATGCAATAACCTATAAAATGCCAATATCAATTGCTAGATGTGGAAACGTGTATGGAGGCGGAGACCTAAACTGGAATAGAATAATTCCTGGCACTATCAAAGATCTAATACATAATCAGGCGCCTATCATTAGAAGCGACGGAACTCATCTTAGAGATTACATATACGTTAAAGATATTATAGCTGGATACCTCACTTTAGGTTCTGTCACAGTATCTGGACTAGAATATGGTCAAGCTTTTAATTTTGGCAACAACTCTCCAATATCAGTACTTGATTTAGTAAATATGATCACTACCGCTATGAACATATCACATTTGGAACCGATTATAACTAACACTGCTAAAGGGGAAATCCATTCACAATACCTAGACAGCACGAAAGCGAAACATGATTTAAACTGGGAGCCATCATATTCCCTTGAGCAAGGACTAAAATCCACTATTGAATGGTATACAGAATTTCTTTCCTAAGTCATGGACAATAACAAACAACAAGATATTAAAAACCAAATCTTTGATTTGGCCAGATTATATTTCGATATGACTTTTCCTGCAAAACAATTTGAATGCGGCAAAGATTACATTCCTGTATCAGGCAAAGTATTAGATTCCTCAGAATTAATAAATAGCATTGATGCTTCTTTGGATATGTGGCTCACATCCGGTAGGCATGCTCAATTATTTGAACGCAACTTAGCTAGATTTATGAACTCCAGACACGCTGTACTCTGTAATTCCGGCTCATCTGCCAATTTATTAGCTTTGACAGCATTAACTTCGGATAAATTGGGTGTCCAGAAACTCTCCCCCGGAGATGAAATCATAACAGTAGCAGCAGGATTTCCCACCACTGTAAACCCAATAATACAGAACAATCTGATTCCTGTATTTATAGACATAGAACTGAGTTTTTACAATCCATCTATAGAATCTATCATTCAAGCCATTGGACCAAAAACAAAAGGCATATTTATAGCCCATACATTAGGCAACCCATATGATTCGATAGCTATACGGGAGATAGCAGATACCCATAATCTATGGTTCATAGAAGATAACTGTGACGCCTTGGGTTCATCTATAAATGACCAACTTACAGGCACTTTTGGAGACCTTTCAACACTAAGTATGTATCCCGCTCACCATATCACCACAGGAGAGGGAGGATGCGTATTTACAAATAATCCATCGCTAAAAGTTATCGTAGAATCTTTTCGGGAATGGGGGCGAGATTGCTGGTGTGAACCCGGAAAAGATAATACCTGCGGGAAAAGATTTGAATGGCAATTCGATGAATTACCCTTTGGATATGACCACAAATATGTATACTCACATATAGGTTACAATCTCAAAATGACGGATTTTCAAGCCTCCATAGGTAATGCTCAATTACAAAAACTGCAGGATTTCATAAATAAAAGAAAATCCAATTTCAATTATTTGCATCAGAAAATGAAGACACTAGAAGATCATTTGCTACTTCCCAAGTCAATCGTTAATAGTAATCCTTCGTGGTTCGGATATCCAATTACACTGAAACCAAACTGCAATTTCACACGAAGAGATATCACAACCCATTTAGAAAACTCTAAAATAGGTACTCGGTTGCTATTCGGGGGCAACTTACTCCGCCAACCCGCCTATCGTACAATCGAAAGAAGGCAAATAGGGAATTTGGAAAATACAGACATTGTAGCAGAGAATACATTCTGGATAGGAATATATCCCGGCATTTCCAAAGAAATGTTAAATTACTCGTATGACACGATAGCCAAGTTTGTTAACTCACACTAAGTTAATAGCCTTGAACTCCATGAGTCCGGTCAGCATCTAATGCTTATATCAATCATCCTTTGTTCTTACAACGAAACAGGTCGAATACAACACGCAGTTCACCAACTACAGCAAGAATTAGCATCCGTAAAATTCCAATATGAACTCATTTTCGTAGACAATGCATCTACTGATGGAACAAGAGAATGGATTGAATCTTTACCCGACATAAACACAATAAAAATATTAAACAGAACCAACATAGGTAAAGGAGGATCAATACGACTTGGTTTGGAAGCATCTAGTGGGGAATATGTAATAATCCATGACCCTGACCTCGAATATGATGCAAAAGATATACCGGCTTTATTAAAAAACGCTCTAGACAATAATGCTCAATTAGCATTAGGGAGTAGAGTCCTGGGCGGTGAAGATATATCTTACAAATACTTCCAGAATTACATAGGAGTTGCAGTCCTTACAAAAATCATAAACATATTATTTAGAAGTCAAATAACTGACCCAGCTACAGCTTTGAAAATCATGGAGAGTCATTTCATAAAATCCGTAGTATTAACTGATACTGGATTCAACTTAGACTTCGAAATTGTTGTTAAAACACTCAAATTAGGAGGGCTAATAAGTGAAACTAGGATCTCTTACTATCCTAGAACTAAAGCCGAAGGAAAAAAGTTAAAAGCCTGGAAAGATGGATTAGCGTCTTTAATCACAATTCTAAAATGCAGATTACAATCCTCAAAGAAATTTACGCAATCATAAATTACATACAATACAATATTTTTAAAGCTTTGCTGAACAGAAATGTTCAATTGCTAATCGGATTATTCTTAGTAAGCGCCTTTATTAGAATCCTATTTTTAGAACTATACTGGCCAGATACGAATATAACCTGGGATGATGAACCAGACTATGTAACCTTAGCCGAATATATAAAATCAGGACAGAGTTGGATCAATGCAGAAACTCCCAATACAAGACCTGTCCTTTTAAGCTTAATCATTAGCCCTTTACTAGATTTGGGTACGCATACAATCAGAATTTCACTAGTCCTTATCTCTTCTCTAACCCCCATATTTGTGTACTATCTTAGCAAAAAAGCTTTTGGACTTAATAAAATTCAAGCATTACTACCTTCCGCAGTCTGGGCATTCTATCCCCCTGCTATTTGGTATTCAGGGCTCATACTCACAGAATCATTAACATCTTTACTCGTAACAATCACGGCTTTATGTCTAATAAACTTGAAAGAATCATCAAAAACGTATTTTGTGATTCTAACTGGCATAACCATGGGATGCCTGATCTTAGCACGATCATCTTATGTTTATTTACCCATTTTCATTATTACTGCAAGCATATGTTCTAAAGTTTTATTTAAAACAAAATTAATAGATATAAAAAGCATAGTAGTAATTGTAGTAACAATCGGAATTATCACATCCCCTATAATAATACGAAATTACAACACAATCGGTTCTATCCTGCCTATTGAATCCCGACTTCCTTATGGATTAGTGTTATCTAATGGAGATCTGTCTAGTCCGGTTATAAAACAAGGTGGATACGACAAACTTAGTCCTGCCATGGTAAAACTAAGTGAGCTGAGTAATCTTGAAACCTCATACTCTGATTTAGTTGAATTTGCCAAGTCCACAGTCTTCAATGAGTTAAGAACAAACTCATCCATGATCCCACAAATTCTAGTCAATCGAACTTTTAATTATTGGGGAAGTAGACCAGATCCATTTGATCCTAGGATTACAATCAACGATATAATTTTAGGAATAATTTGGATCCCAATATTAATAGCTTTTTCATTCGCTGTACGATTTTATAGAAGCTCTAATTTTTGGTTTTTTATGATTTTAATTTTATATTCTTATCTTACTACGATGATATTTTGGTCATCTCCTAGATTCAGATTTCCTTCTGATAGTTTAATCATAATATTAGCTTCTGTTTCTATACTCAAATGGCAACCATCAATAATGAAATTTATAAGAATTCCCAATAAATATAATAATGATTGATTGGAAGACCCCAGAATTACTTTCCTATAGGAAGTTACCTGTGTTGGTTACCGGAAGCACAGGATTCATTGGAAATAGGCTAATAGAAGTGCTAAATATATTAGATGCTAATATTACCCAAATAGCTAGACGGCAACAAAAAAATGATCCACGTGTTTTAAAATGTGATTTGAGCGATTATGAAGCTTGCCAAACTCTAATCCAAAGTAAATCTTTCAAAATAATATTCCATGCTGCAGGATGGGTTTCAAGTGACATCTCAATGGGCAATGTAAACAAAGCCAATAAGAATAATGTAATAGCAACTTTGAATCTGTTGGAAGCAGCAACAAATGCGGCAAAAAGCCCTAAGATAGTCATACCTGGATCAATATTAGAAAATTCTGACATCAAAAATCCCTATACAGTATCCAAGTCGGCTGCCTCCCTATATGCTGATCTGTATAGTAGTAATTACAACGCAGATATTTCCAAATTAATGATCTGCCTCACCTATGGTCCTCACCAAAAGTTAAATAGTTTGGTTCCGTACACTATTAACTCATTAAACATTGCAAGAGGTCCTATTAAACTAAAACTAAATCGTTACTTAGATATACTATTTGTAGATGACCTAATACATGCACTATTAAAAGCGGGATTGGCTATGAAACCTGTAAAACCAATATACATAGGGACTAATCAACTTTTAACAGTTAAAGATATAACAACCTTGATAGCAGAATTAATGGGTAAAGACCCTAATTTAATCGAATTCGAATCAGATGATTGTAAATATGAAACGATTCTCAAGCCAAAGCATTTGGAAGATGCCAAAACATCACTCGACTGGACTCCTAATTGGTCTCTATCCCAAGGTCTAGAAAAAACTATCGATTGGTATGTTAATGAGGGTCAGATCTAATGAGAATCTTGCACGTGGCTGATTACGTAATGCCTACTATGGGTTATCAAGAATTTATTTTACCCAAATGGAACTCTAAAAATAGTAACGAAGTGCACATTATTACATCAGATAGATATACACCCATACCTGACTATAACACTACGTGGAAGTATATCCTTGGTCCACGCCATGTTGGAGTATCTACACAAATAATTGATGGCGTAACAATTCACAGACTTCCTGTTAAATTGGAATTCAGGAGGAGAATTTGGTTGTCTAAACTCCAGACAAAGGTTTCAGAAATCAACCCTGATGTAATATTTTGCCATGGAACCAGTTCTCCTCTCGCTTTTTCATTGACCAAAATATCAAGAAAGTTAAAAATTCCACTAGTTCTAGATAACCATATGGCTTATGTCGCACAAGGATCTGGGCTCCTAGCAAACATTTATTATATGTTTCTCAGGCGAATAACTAAACTTTATTTAAATCCATATGTGTCCTACTTCCTAGGTATGAGCGAAGAGTCATGTGATTTTATGATTACACAACAAGGGATAACTCCCCAGAAAGTACAAGCGCTTGATTTTGGAGTTGATACAGATATATTTGGATTAGATAACACACTAACTATGGAAAAACGTACCCTATATAACATCCCCGCTAATGCTGTAGTCGTGATGCAAACTGGAAAATTATCCAAAGAAAAAGGAACTGAAGTGTTAAGTGAAGCCATGTTACAGCCGATGCGGTCCAATCCTAATCTGTGGTTAGTATTGGTAGGTGGTGGAAATCCCACATATTTAAATCAGTGCTTAGAACCTTATATCAAGTTCAATATATCCAATAGAGTAGTGATAATCCCCTTTGTTCCATTCACAGAATTACCTTCAATAATGAAGATGGCAGATATATGTGTATATCCAGGAGAGTCGTCATTAAGTTGCATTGAAGCTTCTGCATGTGGCATTCCTGTGATTATTACTGATCTACCATGGGGGCAAACTAGAGAATCTTTAGGCATTGGTACCTGTTACAAAACAGGGGATCCTGGAGATTTACAATTAAACTTGCTTAAGCTTATAGAATCCCCAACTTTGCGGCAGCAATTAGGAGAAATAGCACGTAACTCAGTTATGACGATGTATTCATACAAAACAATATCTCAACATGTAGAAACAATTTTACAAGAGGCAATAGACCAATATGTCTAACCACAAAAGAATCTTGCACATAGTTGGGGCCCGACCCAATTTCATCAAAGTTGGGCCATTAATCAAAGCGATACAAGGACGCTTGCCTGCAGGGCAACAGCTTTTAGTACATACAGGTCAACATTTCGACTCCAATATGTCAGATATCTTCTTTGAACAATTAGGAATCCCCTATCCGGATATCAACTTAGAGGTTTCACAGGGTAGCGCACTAGTCCTTTTATCTGAAATGATCTATCGTTTAGAAGATCCTATTAAAAACTTTTCTCCAGATTGTATAGTAGTCTACGGAGATACAAACTCCACACTCGCTGGAGCCTTAGCTGGATCTAAGCTCAATATACCAATTGCCCATGTTGAATCTGGTTTAAGGTCACGAGACAATACTATGCCTGAAGAAATCAACCGCGTTATAACTGATCATACATCTTCCTATTTGTTCACTCCATCAAAGGACGCAACAGATAACTTATTGGCAGAAAATATAGATTCCGACAAAATATATTTTGTCGGTAACATTATGATTGACACACTAGTCTCTTCCATGGGACAAATAAATAAGTCTCAAATACTGAACACACTAGAATTACGTCCATCTGATACCTCTGAAGTTAAACCATATAACGTGCTAACTTTGCATAGACCTTCAAATGTAGATAACACTGAGTCCTTGACCAAGTTAATCGATTCAATAATGAATATACCTTCTAAGAATCCTACAATATTTCCAGTCCATCCCCGATCACGAAATAAAATTGAAACCATTATAAATAATCTCAAAACAGACAAAATCATATGTATAGAACCTTTAGGATACATTGAGTTTTTATGTCTGGTTCAGCATGCCAGCCTAGTAATAACAGACTCAGGAGGCATCCAAGAGGAAACCACTCATCTAGGAACTCCTTGCATCACTCTTAGAACTACAACAGAAAGGCCTATTACGATTAGTGAAGGAACCAATACTCTAATTAATCCCATCGAGCCAAATTTGACTCAACGGATTGTTGAGGCAATCAACTCCCCAAAAAGTAACCCGCCAAGCATACCCGAATTATGGGATGGTAAAACCGCTGAAAGAATTACGGAGGCATTGATTGGGTAACAATATTCATATTTTACCCAAAATCCTGTTTGCTGATCCTAGTCAAATCCCTGGCGGACCACAGCAAGTAGGGATTACTATCCTAAAAAACCTAAATAAAACAAAATATGATCTGATCGTTGGTAGCCCTACTGAAGACCATCCCATGGCTAAATCAGTTTCATTTCGATATTCCCCAGAAATCTACAATATCGGCAAACCCAAAAATATCAAAGAATTCCTTGGCACACTTATAAACTTACCAGTGAATATAATATCTTTATGTAAATTTATAAAAAAATA
The DNA here is from genome assembly GCA_002717465.1 of Chloroflexota bacterium. Lineage (GTDB taxonomy): Bacteria > Chloroflexota > Dehalococcoidia > Lucifugimonadales > UBA826. The sequence continues at coordinate 12,405 of PBDQ01000001.1, read as the reverse complement.
CAACATTGACCTTATACATTCAAACAATGAGATATGTTTCACAACATTATTAGCAGCTCGTATCACAAAAACCCCCCATGTTATTCATGTCCATGGACTAGGTTTCTCTAACTCAATATTTAGGTTTATCTTCGGGGCAATCATTAATATTTGTTGCGATAAAATTATTGCCGTATCCAATGCTGTTGCGAGAAAGCTTATAGAGGTAGGAGTTGACCAAAAAAAAATTGTAGTTTCTTACAACGGGATCGATACTAACATATTCAAACCTACTAAAAAAACACAATACGCTCACACTCAATTCGGGATAGCTAAAGAATCGTCTATCGTAGGTATGATAAGTGCATTGGACCCTCGAAAAGGCCATGAATTATTTATTAAAGCAGCTAAATACACTATAAGACATAACCTAAAAATTCATTTCTTAATTGTAGGTGATCATTCTCAGCATCAAATAGAATACAAACATCACTTAATCGAAATGATAGATGAATTCGGATTAAATAATCACGTTACATTTACTGGTTATCAAAATAATATACACAAAATATTAAACTCTATTGACCTGCTGATTCAGCCGTCTGTAACAGATGCTGGGCCCTTAGTACCACTAGAATCTATGAGTTGCGGCACACCAGTAATCGCAACAGACGTTGGAGGTAACCCAGAAGAAATCCCGCAAGGATACACTGGACTAATCATACCTCCAAACGATCCAGTATTACTCAGTCAATCGATTATTAAATTGATCCAAGATAAAGATCTAATGTTGAAAATGAGGCATAATGCTCGTAAGTGGGCAAAAACTAAATTCGATTCGAGATTACTTACTGATAACATAGAAGCTATATATGATGAAATACTTGAACAGCAGTAGCATACGGGGTAAATCAGAATGTTAATTTTAGGATTAAATGCCTATAATGCTGATGCATCCGCAGCGATTCTAACAAAAGGGGAGCTCACTGCAGCAGTCGAGGAAGAAAGATTCAGTAGAATAAAACACTCAGCAGGTTTCCCTTATGAGAGTGTAAAATTTTGCGTGGAAGCATCTAACTATCAAGCTGTTGACCTATCCCATGTTGCTATATGCAGAAACCCCAAAGCTCATTTTTGGAAAAAAGTAATGTTCACTTTATTAAATCGGCCAAATCCAGCAGGAGTGATAGATCGGCTAAAAGCCAATGCCAAAGTACTAAGTCTACAAGATGAACTTCAACAAAGCCTGAACATACTCAGTCCTGACTTTAACCCAAAACTTCATAAAGTAGAGCATCATAAAGCTCATATAGCAAGCGCTTTCTATGCTTCCCCTTATGAAGAATCTGCCGTTTTTTCAGTAGATGGATTTGGGGACTTCGTCAGTGCTATGTGGGGTACTGGAGTAGGCAACAAATTACATATAGACGGAGCCGTCAAGTTCCCTCATTCCCTTGGTATCTTATACACAGCAATAACACAATACCTTGGACTAACCAAATTTGGTGATGAATACAAAACAATGGCTTTAGCAGCGTACGCAGATGCAAACAAACTTGATTTCTTCAGAAAACTCGTGACTACCGACGACAATAGAATTGGATTCCAAATGGATCTAAGATATTTTACCCATCATAAGAACGTTAATAGCATGCAATGGCTAGAAGGTGAGCCAATAGTTGATACCCTATACTCGCAAAACTTAATTACAGCTCTTGGTCATCCTCCGAGGCATTATGAAGACAATATGAGTGAATTTCATTATGAAGTAGCTGCTTCCTTGCAAAGGCGTCTAGAAGAAGTTGTATTCGACATGCTTAACAAACTTCACAAAAGGACTGGTCTGAAAAAATTAACCATGGCAGGAGGTGTAGCGCTCAATTGCACTATGAATTCAAAAATTCTAGAGCAAACGCCTTTTGAAGAGTTATACATACAACCTGCTGCATGGGATGGGGGTACCTCTCTAGGATCAGCATTGTACGTGTGGCATGACATATTGGATAATCCTAGAGTACAACCAATGGAACACGCCTATTGGGGCCCCTCATATGACAGGAATCAAATCTCCGAAGTTCTAGAAACGTATATAGAAAAAATTAATAAATCCGGGAAATCTATCACCGAGATTTCAGATCTAAATGAACTTTGCAAAATGACAGCGAAGCAAATATCCGAGGGAGCTATCATTGGATGGTTCCAAGGTCGAACGGAATTTGGTCCAAGAGCTTTAGGTAACCGAAGTATAATAGCTGACCCAAGAAGATCTGACATGCGAGAAATATTGAATGAACGCATCAAACTAAGGGAAACTTTCAGACCGTTCGCACCCTCAATACTGGAGGAATATGTATCTGAATACTTTGACACTGATGGTCCCGCACCCTATATGCTAATAAATGCAAATGTTAGACCAGAAAAAAGAGATATCCTACCAGCTGTTGTTCACATAGACGGCACCAGCAGGATACAAACAGTTTCCCAAGCTTCAAACCCGCGGTATTGGAATTTAATTAATGAATTTAAGAATATTACTGGAGTCCCTATAATTTTGAACACATCATTTAATGAAAATGAGCCTATCGTATGTACTCCAACAGAAGCCCTAGAATGTTTTCTAAGAACCGACATGGATGTCCTTATATTGGGAGATTTCGTCATTAAATAAGATCCCTGTGTTGAATTATTCTCTTAAACATTCGGCAAGATTTCCTAATCTCAGAGCATTGATGTGGGATGACACTAAACTGTACTGCTCTCGTGGTTATAGGATCCTATGTTATGACACAGAATTACCCAAGCAAAATTGGGGTCCGGTAGGACAATACCATCCTAATCTAACACAGAAACTCTATGAAAAATCCAAAACTTTGTCTAGGATAAAGCGCTCAGGGTTTCATCACTTAATGCTCTTAAAAGATGATTCATTATTAGGTGTCATAGACAAAGCCATAGTGAAACTAAATCCTGACACTAATCTATTCGAAAATGTCTTCACTATCAAAAGAGGGACTCGACCTTTATCAATAGCAAGTAATCCGCAAGGACACCTTTTTTGGGGTGAATACTTTAATAACGCCCATAGAGAAGAAGTCCATATATATGCTTCCTATGATTTAGGAGAAAGCTGGTCAATAATTTACACTTTCCCTAATTCAACAATCCGCCATATCCATAATATCTTATGGGATCCATACTTAAAAACGTTCTGGATATTCACTGGAGATGACCACAACGAATGTTTTATCATGAAAGCTGATGAAAACATGGCAAACTTCGAAATAGTATTTAAAGGATCACAAAATATACGCTGCGTAGCAGCTATACCCAGACCTGAAGGCCTCTATTTTGCTACTGATACACCCTTCGAAGCAAACAACATTTGTATAATAGAAAAATCAAGTACTATAAGAATACTTTCTGACTTACCAAGTTCTTCACTATCTGCATGTAATATCTCAAATCTGTTATTTTTTTCATCAGCAGTAGAGCCGAGTAACGTTAATCTAACCAAATATACATCTCTTAAATTTAGTGACAACGGTCATACCTGGGAAAATATTGTAAGTTGGAAAAAGAGTGCCTTGCCCAGTAAATTATTTCAGTTCGCAAATATATCTTTACCTACAGGAAACAATTCCTCAAGTTTTTTAGCAGCTACAGGGATCTCCGTGGCAAACGAACACATGGCCACACACATTTGGGAAATTCAAAAAGAGAGAAACGACTGAATGAAAGCTGTACAACAAGAATATAAGACAGGAATACTCACCCTAGAAGATATAGATAAACCTTCAATAAAGTCGAACGAGATTCTGGTCAAAAATGAAGCGTCAATAGTAAGTGTAGGCACCGAAAAAACAATGATTGAACTCGCTAAAAAGTCATTAATAGGCAAAGCGATTATTCGACCNGATCTTGTTAGAAGAGTATTAGACAGCGTTAAGAATGAAGGTATCACAGAGACATACCGTCAGGTAAAAGCTCGATTAGAAAACCCGATATTATTAGGCTATTCTTCAAGTGGNACAGTTNTAGAGATCGGAGANNCGGTAACAAANTTNAAACCTGGTGACAGAGTNGCATGTACTGGNTCTGGNNATGCATCTCATTCAGAATATGTNGCAGTNCCNGAACATTTATGCGCANCATTACCTNCTAATGTNTCTTTTCAAGGAAGNNGCGTTTTGNGCNNTAGGNGGNATNGCTCTAGAATCNATNAAAATNGCCNACATANAAGACGGAGATACNGTTGGTGTNATAGGAATTGGGTTAATTGGNTTGATNNCNATCCANNTANTATCTGCNCGGAACTGCAAAGTTATAGCTTTAGATATAGATCCAAACAAGCTTAAATTAGCTCAAACTTTAGTNCCCAANATGNTTACNTCAGCCNNTTATCATGACTTTCAAAATTGCATCAATGCTAATACNGACGGAAANGGAGTTGACTCNGTCATNATTACAGCNTCAACTGATAGTAATGAACCTATCGAAGCTAGTGCTACAGCAGTCAAACTTCGAGGGACAGTTGTGTCAACTGGTCTCACNGGTCTGAATATACCCAGACAACTCTTTTATGAAAAAGAATTACGCTTTGCAGTGTCAAAAGCTTGGGGNGACGATAGTAACAACCAAAGCGAGGCTGTTCAAAACCGNAAACATCCAAGTGCATTTCAAAACATTACAGAATTCTTAGAGTTCATTAGCAATAAAAACTGNGATGTAGTTTCCTTGATAACATCGACGTATAACATCAACAACGCTATAGATGCTTATAAAGCAATACTAAACCCCAATCACTCGCAAATTGGAATTGTGCTAAATTACACCAAGGATACATCGTCTGAAATCAACCATACGCAACCACCAAATACTTCAATAAATACAGACCATAACAAAACATCTAAAAATCTTNCCGTTTCCACTGGGATNATAGGAGCAGGNTTATATGCAAGTGGCACATTCCTTCCTGCAATCAAAAAGCATGGTTTGTTTAAGCTCATATCCATATGTGCTCCAAACGGAGTCAGAGCAAAATTCATACAAAAAAAATATCATTTTGAAAATAGTANTACCGATGCATATAAAATCATCAGCNATCCTTTAATAGACTTAGCCATAATATTAACTAGGCACGACTCACATGCTCACCTAGTAGGAGAGTGCCTAAAATCTAATAAACATATATTTGTAGAAAAACCATTGGCGCTCAATGTAGATGAGCTCAAGTCAATAACTAATCTAATGCGATCTACAAAAAAATTGTCACAAGCCATTTTAATGGTTGGATTCAATAGACGATTCTCAAGATTTTCAATCTGGGCAAAACAACAACTCCCAGATAATGTTCAAATGACAATCAATATGGTGGTTAATGCCGGTAATCTAAATCCAGACCACTGGGCTGATGAAAAAGGCCAAGGAGGANGNATNATAGGTGAAGTNTGCCATTTTATAGATTTAGCGCAATATTTCACAAATTCTAGAGTTTATTCAGTATCCGCCTACCAGAANGGCTCAAGTACAGGAGANAACGTAATTAACTTAGAAATGGAATCCGGATCTATTGTTAATATTACCTACGTCACGTCTGGCAACAGAAGACACCGACGAGAATCGGTTGAAATTTATTGCGGTGGTAAAATAATCTCCATACATAACTTCAAGAAAGCATATAGCGTTTCTACTTCATCTACGAAAACCATCTCAAACTGGCTATCAACAGATAGAGGTCATGTCAATCAATTAAACCATCTCTACAATCTGATAACCAATCCTAATGCTGACAGTGAGAATAACTCTGACTACATAAATACTACTTTGACCAGTTTCGCTATTGAGCAAGCGATATTGACTGGAGAGAACCAAACACTATCCTCATATCAAAAATTAATACAATGAACATACTATTAGTAACCTCATACTTTCCGCCTGACAATGGATCTGCCGCTAATCTGTTCCATGACCTAGCGCATAATTTATCCGACAAAGGCAACGAAGTTACGGTACTTACCACTATCCCTCAGTATCACTCTGTTGGTAATTTGGACAAATACAAAAAGAAAATCTGGATTACCGAGAAAAAGAATAAAATAACTATTCATAGAATTTATTGTCCTAGATTTGAAGGGATGTTTAAAATAGGCAGAGGGCTATGGCAAATCTGGGTGTCTCTCGCATTATCTTTGGGAGCCTTATTTTTAAATAAAAAGGATATATGTCTTGTATATTCTCCTCCATTACCATTATGCCTGTCTGGGTTCTTATTGAATAAATTCAAGGGTACTAAAGTAATACTCAACATACAGGATCTTGTCCCTCAAAGCATTATTGACTTAGGTATGTTGAAAAATCACTCTCTAATACAAATTTTCAAAAACTTGGAACAATTTTCGTACAAGTATGCCGACCATATCACAGTCATGTCACAAGGAAACTTGGAACATGTAACTTCTCAAGGAGTTGAAAATGACAAAGTAAGTATCATAGAGAATTGGGTTAATATCCCTGATTCACAGCACAAAGATATGACTGCAGACATACTACATAAATATTCCTTATCAAAGTCAAAACTAATTACTTTTGGAGGAGTCTTAGGACATTCTCAAGACCTAGACATCATTATTAATGCTGCGAGAACCACAGCCTCCCGAACTGACCTACTATGGCTAATAGTAGGTGATGGAGCGCAAAAAGAATATCTGTTGAATTCAATAANGAAGTATGCCCTATCAAACATTAAAGTATTACCTATGCTAGAACGCCAGGAATACGATGCTATTTTAGCCAATTCATACCTAGGTTTGGCCACTCTAAAACCAATAGTTAAAACTCCTGTAGTGCCATCAAAAATATATTCTATAATGTCTGCAGGAATTCCTGTACTCTGCGCTATGGACCTGGCCGGAGATGCACCCAAGTTAATCAAAGAACTTAATTGCGGGGTCAACATATTGCCAGGAGATTATAATAAGCTCGCCAAATCTGCTATACACCTTGTTGACAATGAGTTTGATAGAGCAAAATTAGGGGAAAACGGCCTAAATTATATAAAAAACAATTTGAATGTATCCAGCGCTACTATCAAATATCAAGAACTTTTTGCTAACTTATTAGAATGACATTCTGAAAGGAATTATTATGAATTACCCTGAATACAAAAATAAAAGAATATTAGTGACTGGTGGAGCAGGTGCGATCGGATCAAATCTTACAAGGTCACTTCTAGCTCAAGATGCAGAAGTTATTGTGCTCGACAATCTTTCTTCTGGACAAAGCTGGAACCTGCCCTCAACACCGAAATTACTTTTCGTCAAAGGTGATATCTTAGATGAAGTTATACTAAAACGAGTGTTTAATGAAAAGCCTGATTTGATTTTCCATCTNGCTGCTTTGTTTGCAAATCAAAACTCAGTAGACCACCCTGAATGGGANCTAGATATAAACGGCAAAGGCACATTGAAATTACTCGAATATTCNACACTCACAGGNATAGACCGATTTATTTATGCNTCATCTGGATGTTCAATATATGGNAGCGATTCACCNTTNCCTTTAACGGAATCTTTCATGTCAATGCATTTGAGTTCTCCTTATCAAATCACCAAAATGCTAGGAGAACTCTATTGTAATTACTACNTAAATCATCANCAATTNAAAATCGTTAAACCTAGATTTTTTAATTCNTACGGCCCCGGAGAAATCCCNGGNCAATACCACAATGTNATACCNAACTTTATATATTGGGCNCTAAAAGGCCTACCTCTTCCAATAACAGGTACCGGTGAAGAAACTAGAGATTTCACATACGTCACCGANATAGCTGATGGTCTCTTAGCNTCAGGAATACATGAANCTGCTATNGGTGAGGAATTCAATCTAGCNTCTGGCAAAGAAACACAAATNATAGATCTAGCCAATTTAATAAATGAATTAACNGGAAATCAAGCNGGGNTTACCTTTGCAAAACGGCGGAACTGGGACACAAAANCAAGACTCTTAGCATCTATAAATAAAGCTAATGAGCTTATTGGATACAATCCGAATACAGACTTTCAAGAAGGAATTACTAATACAGTAAATTGGTTCAGAGAAAACTGGGATTTAATAGATAATGCAGCTCAATTTGGTCCCGGAGCATCCTCTGCAGTTCGTGAAATCAGTCATTAATCTACCATCATGCTAAACATATTAGTTGTTATAGGTACTAGGCCAGAAGCGATTAAGCTTTCTCCAATTGTATTGGAACTGCAAAAGCACTCTGACAAAATTTACGTAGAAATCTGTATCACCGCCCAACATAGATCTTTATTAGATGATGTCCTGATTAACTTCAACATAACTTCTGATTATGACTTGGATTTGATGTCAGATAACCAAACATTAGAGGAGATTTCTAGTAAGTCCTTGACTGGAATAAGCTCCATACTTAAACAGCGCTCTTTTGACTGGATACTGGTTCAAGGTGATACTTCTACTGCTTTATCAGCTTCATTGTCTGGATTCTATAATAGAGTAAAAGTAGGACACATAGAAGCAGGACTTAGAACCTATAACAAATGGGAACCCTATCCCGAAGAAATCAACAGGCAACTCATTAGTAAAATAGCGGACTTACACTTTGCGCCAACCTTGAATGCTAAAAATAATTTATCGTTAGAAGGAGTTGAAGAAGAAACTATAATCGTAACAGGAAACACAGTAGTTGATTCTTTAGCAATAGCTTCTGATTCTCAACCTTCAAAACATATCCAAAATATTCTTGATACAAATCATCCTAACAAAAAGATAATAGCGATTACTGCTCACCGTAGAGAGAACTTTGGTAAGCCTCTTACGATGATTTGTGAAGCTATCAAAAAATTAGCAAACAAGTATCATAATGAATGCCATTTCATATACCCTGTACATCCAAATCCAAATGTACAGGGTACCGCTTATAATCTATTAAACAACATATCCAATATTTCTTTGATTGAACCCTTAGATTATTTTGATTTCATCCATTTATTGAAACAATCATTCCTAATCATTACAGATTCAGGTGGAATCCAAGAAGAAGCTCCAAGCTTACAAATTCCCGTATTCATATTAAGAAACAATACCGAACGAACAGAAGGCATTCAAAACAAAGTGGGATTGATATTAGGCACTGACAAAGAAAATATAATTACCGAGGTATCCAAAGTGATTGATTCTGAATCAGAGTATCACCAATACATCCAAGCCTCCAATCCATATGGGGATGGGCAGGCATCAACTAGAATCGTCAATAAATTATTAAGCTATCCATATAGTGAATTCGTCGAATCCTAAAATGGTAATTTACCCTAAATACAAAAGACCATTGGACTTATCAATTCTCCTTTTCGCCCATATTACACCTCCGTTCCCTTTGATATGGATATTGATTTGGACAGTAGTACCTCTATGTATTTGGCTAGAAGATAGAGGCCCCGTATTTTACACACAGACAAGAATAGGTAAAAATAAAAAATTATTCAAAATATATAAATTCAGAACCATGATCGTAAATGCAGAGACCTCTGGCCCAGTTTGGGCCAGCAAATCTGATCCTAGAATTACTAAAATCGGGAAACTACTAAGGCTTACTGCACTTGATGAACTCCCCCAAATATTAAATATAATTAAAAACGACATGTCATTCATAGGCCCTAGGGCAGAAAGGCCTGAATTACATCACGAATTTAGTAAAGTAATCCCAAAATTTGATAAAAGGTTAGCTATAAAGCCTGGGCTTACAGGAAGCGCTCAGATAGCTGGACCGTATGATCTAGATCCAGGGAAAAAATTGGAATATGACTTGGATTATATCCATAATATTTCATTCAAAAGAGACGTGTACATTCTACTTAAGTCCATACTAAACACCGTGTCGGCAAGATGGGACAAACCGGACAAGGAACATACAATATGAATCTACTAGACGACCCCAAAGCTATTGGCGCTATAGATATAACAAACATGTCAAAAAGAATAAGTAATGCTTCATCAATGCTAGAAGCTGCTATGAATACTGAAATTGATTTACCTATAGCCGAGAAACCTTCAAGTGTAATATTAGTAGGCATGGGAGGATCAGCCATAGCATGTGATCTCTTAAAAGATTACATGGATGGCCAATTCGATATACCAACAACAGTTATTAGAGAACCTCTGTTCCCTTATACACTTAATTCCAAAACTTTATTAATAGTAAACAGTTTCTCAGGAAATACCGAAGAATCCATAATGATGTTTAACAAAGGATTAGAGGCTGGATGCCCCATGATCGCAGTAACCAGTGGAGGGAGACTAGAACAATTGGCATCCACAAGCAGAACTCCGCTGATAAAAATGAATGTCACAGGAGAACCGCGGAGTATTGTTCCATATCACTTTTTATTGTTAATTCGCTTATTTGCCTTTCTGAATCTTGTTGATATAAGCGAATCCGATATTCACTCTACTTTACAATCTGTGGGGAAATGCATAGAACAGTATAATATCAATACCCCTACCAAGAATAATTTAGCTAAACAAATAGCGATCAAACTAGAAAACAACCTTCCTTGTATTTACGGAGGGGGAATATTTAAAGGGATGACATTACGATGGAAAACACAAATAAATGAAAATGCCAAATCCATGTGCGTAAATGACTACATCCCAGAATTATTTCACAACACTATAGAATCTGTTCAGAAATATGAAGCCTTGAATCCAAGTCTGTTCATTATAGTTATAGAACCAAATAAAAATCCGAAATGGCTTCAGAAACGTTATGCATCTTTAAAGACTCTACTATGCGACTATGGCTTACAACATCAATTCATTAAATCAGAATTCTCAAGTAATTTAGAACAAATAATATGCATGATGAGCTTGTCTGACTACACAAGTTTTTATCTAGGTATATTAAAAAATGTAGATCCCGCTTCCACTGAAGTGATTGATACTACCAAGAAAATGGTGAGTTAATCTTTGCATTATGTTAATATCACGGATAATTAACAGTTGGAAGGGAGTGTACCTATGGAACCTTTAATAAAAAATAAAAATACTGAGTCCCCTGCACGGTTAGTGTTTCTTGATGAAAATCCTTCAACATGCACACTAACTTATTCACAATTCGAACATGGTGAGACAAGTCCTCATCATATTCATGAATGGGAGCATGAAGTCTACATTATTGCCGGTAAAGGAACCTTACATTGCGATGGAGTTGAATATCCTGTTCAAGCAGGTGACGGTTTATTTATCCCACCTAATGTTGATCACTACACAATAAATGATAGTGGAAGTGGAACACTCAGCCGAATAGAAGTCAATCCATTAATTGCTGCTCAATCCGGAGGCTCCAGTAAACAAGGTGGAGGTACTGGCGAAAAACCTACAATTCGAAATATCACAGACCTTAAATCAGGGAATGTTCTAATCGGCAGCCCTGAGGGCGCACTGAACTATGTAATGTTATACAACGGAGCCATGAAACCAGGGTCAGTTAGTCATGCAGACACAGGTGGTCACGTGCATCCTTGGGAACATGTGGTTTATGTTCTTTCTGGAGAAGGAATAATCAACTGCGGAGGCAAAGACTACAAGGTGGTAGAAGGAGATGGAATTCTGGTGCCTGGTAATGTCCACCATCAATGGAGAAATGAATCTGACTCTGACATGTTAAGAGTCACTTTCAATTCGATTGAATCAGAATTTAAAGATTAACCTTAACTGATTTGATATTCAGGTCGTTTTAATAACTGCCTCGCTATAACTATCTTTAGGATCTCATTAGTTCCTTCACCGATAATCATCAGCGGGGCATCTCTGTAATATCTTTCCACTGGTAAGTCTTTTATAAAACCATATCCCCCGTGAATCCTCATAGCATCCATTGCTACCTCTTGGCATATTTCACTTGCATACAATTTAGCCATTCCAGATTCAGCATCAGATCTTTCACCTAGGTCTTTTTTCTCAGCTGCATCATAGGTTAACAATCTAGCAGCCTGAATTTTGGTTGCCATATCAGCTAATTTGGTTTGAATAATTTGTGTGTCTGACAATGGTGAACCAAAACTATACCTTTGCTGAGAATACTTAATAGCTGCATCAAAAGCCGCCTGAGCTACCCCTACTGCTCTAGCAGCTACATTTATTCTTCCTGTTTCTAATCCACTCATCACCTGCGAAAAGCCTTTTCCTTCACTTCCTCCAATCACATTCTCTTCAGGTACTCTAAGATTATCAAAAAAGATTTCGCAAGTATCTAAACCTCTATATCCTAATTTATCTAAATCTCTTCCAACTCGAAATCCTTCCCCTTTCTCCATCACAAACGCCGTCAATCCTCTATGTTTTGATTCCGGATCAGGATCCGTTCGAGCTAAAAGACAAAACATATCTCCATGTCTAGCATTCGTT
>PBDQ01000004.1 GCA_002717465.1 Chloroflexota bacterium | reverse complement strand
TAAAAGGACTTTTATTTAAAACAAAGTCATTAATCTCTTTTCCGTTTTCATCATATCTCATTTCAAAGAATAAGTTTTTTCCTAATCCAGTTCTTTTAATTGTTTTTAAAAATTGTTTTGGAATAATCATATCCGTATCTATATTCACTATTGGTAAATATGCAGGAATACTTTTAAGTGTATTAAATTTTCTCATTTAATTTTGGTACTTTCTTACATCGTCTAGATTTCCAGATATAGCTGCTGCTGCTGCCATACCTGGACTTACTAAATGAGTTCTTCCACCTCTGCCTTGTCTACCCTCAAAGTTACGATTTGAAGTAGAAGCACATCTTTCTCCACTTCTAAGTTGATCAGGGTTCATTCCAAGACACATAGAACATCCAGCTTCTCTCCAATCAAATCCTGCGTCTTTTAAAGTTACATCTATACCTTCTTCTTCAGCCTGTCTTTTGACCAAATTGGAACCTGGTACTACCATAGCGTAAACATTTTCATTCACTTGTTTATCTTTAACGATATTCGCAGCAGCCCTCAAGTCTTCAATTCTGGAATTGGTACACGATCCTATAAATACTCTATCGATCGATATATCCTGAATCCTAGTACCGGGCATTAAATCCATATATTCCAAGGCTCGGTTTACTGACTCTTTATCACCTTCATCATCATAATCGCTTGGCCCAGGAACGCGCGAAGACACCGGAACAACCATACCTGGATTAGTTCCCCAAGATACATGAGGTTCTAAATCTTCAGCGTCGATAACAATCACTTCATCATATTTTGCGCAGTCATCGGTAACAAGATCTTTCCATGTCTCTACTGCTTTATCGAAATCCTCTCCAGAGGGAGCATGTGGTCTACCTTTTACATATTCAAAGGTTTTGTCATCAGGGGCCACCATACCCGCCCTTGCACCAGCTTCGATACTCATATTGCAAACAGTCATGCGCCCCTCCATACTGAGGTCACGTATGGCTTGTCCCGTATATTCTATTACATCCCCAGTGGCGCCAGCCGTACCAATCTTTCCTATTATGCCCAATACAATATCTTTTGCAGATACCCCTTCCGGCAATTTACCGTCAACCCTTATTTCCATAGTTTTAGGTTTAAATTGCCGTAATATTTGAGTTGCCAACACATGTTCCACTTCTGAAGTCCCTATGCCTATCGCAAAAGCGCCAAAAGCTCCATGAGTGGAGGTATGGCTATCACCACATACGATTGTTTTGCCAGGAAGTGTGTGACCTTGTTCAGGACCTATAACATGAACTATTCCTTGTAAAGGACTGAACCGATCGTGCAGAGTTACCCCGAACTCCTCGCAGTTCTTAGATAAAGCGTCCAACTGCTGTTTTGCTATTGGGTCCGTAATCGGCAATGATAGGTCCCAGGTAGGTGTATTATGATCAGCCACAGCAATCGTAAGATCAGGTCTCCGCACTTTCCGATTAGACATTCTAAGTCCGTCAAATGCTTGCGGTGATGTGACTTCATGCACCAAATGAAGGTCAACGTATAACAGGGATGGTTGACCAGGCGCCTCCTTAACCACGTGCCTATCCCATATTTTTTCAAACATTGTTTTAGGAGCCATTAAATCCTCTCTAATTATTATTACAATCTTTGAAAAGCTTACTTGGAATCAGAAGCGATCGCCCGGTTGAGCGCATTCATGTAAGCTTTTGCACTAGCAACTATTATGTCTGTATCGCTACCTCTACCTACAAACACATCATCATTTCTCTCTATTCTAATGGTCACATCACCAATAGCATCTATCCCTTCTGTGACTGCGTCCACTCTGAATTCGGTTAATTTATTGTTGACGTCAACCACGCGATTAATTGCTCTATACACTGCATCTACTGGTCCTGTCCCTGTTGCTGCATCAGTAACATTAGATCCATCTGGAAGTTTAACGCTAACCGTTGCAGTTGGCACGCCATGATCGCCCGTTGATACTTGAACATGATCCAGACCATAGGTTACAGGTACGTCAGCACTACGTCTTTGTGTTGACATGAGCGACTCAAGATCCTGATCAGTCACTTCTCTTTTGCGATCAGCTAATCCTTTGAATTCTTCAAAAACTTCATTAAGCTGCTCTTTTTCCAAGTGGTACCCGAGCTCCTCAAGTCTTGACCTAAGTCCAGCTCTACCACTTAATTTTCCTAGAACCAATGAATTACTAGGCCAACCGACAGCTTTTGGATCTATGATTTCGTATGTGCTTCTGTCTTTTAATACTCCGTCCTGATGAATTCCTGAAGCATGCCGAAATGCGTTAGCTCCTACAATCGCTTTGTTGGGCTGGACCGGAAAACCAGTAATATCACTCACTAGCCTGCTAGTCCTATAAATCTGCTTGGTATCAATGTTGGTTGAAACCTGAAATAGATCATCTCTGGTTTCTATCGCCATGATTATTTCTTCTAATGAAGCATTTCCGGCCCTTTCACCTAGACCATTAATACAGCCCTCGACTTGTCTGGCACCAGACTTAACAGCAGCCAAGCTATTTGCTACTGAAAGCCCTAAATCATTATGACAATGTACACTGAGTACTGCTTTATCTATGTTTGGCACGTTAGATTTTATATCTTCAAGTCTCGAAGAGAATTCGGAGGGTATTGTGTACCCAACAGTGTCAGCAATATTAACAGTGGTCGCTCCTGCATCGATAACAGCTTCCAATAACTTGTACAGGTACTCAGGGTCTGTCCTAGTAGCATCCATTGGAGAAAACTCCACATCGTCACAATAACTCTTTGCTCTTTCAACCGATGCCACTGAGATATCAAGTACTTCCTCAGGGTTCTTACGAAGTTGATTCATTATCTGTATATCTGAGCTGGATATAAAGACGTGTATCCTTGGTCTAGCAGCCCCTTGAACGCCTTCCCAGGCTTTATCAACATCATCTACATAACAACGAGCAAGAGACGCGATTATTGGTTCCCGTACTTCCTTAGCTATTGTTTGAACTGCTTCAAGATCCCCAGGTGATGAAGCGGCGAAGCCCGCTTCAATCACATCCACTCCTAGCCTCTCAAGCTGTTTGGCGATCTCTAATTTTTCCTGCGTAGTCAAACCAATACCCGCGGACTGCTCTCCATCTCTCAGAGTTGTATCAAAAATAACCACTTTTTCTTCTGACATTTTCACTCCTTACTCTCTACTTGGTGTGACTTACCATTCTCTTATCCCGGCTTAATCCGCGTCAGATAAAAAAGACATCATACCTCTTAGTTCCTTGCCCACTTCTTCAATAGGATGTTCTGCGTTCTCTTCACGTAATCTATTAAATCTGGGGCGGCCCTCATCATTCTCTGTGATCCATTCCTTGGCAAATGATCCGTCCTGTATTTGAACTAAAACCTTCTTCATGTTCTCTTTGACACTGTCATCTATGACAACCGGACCGCGAGTGTAATCCCCATATTCTGCAGTATCACTTACCGAATATCTCATATACTCCATACCACCTTGGTAGAACAGATCTACTATGAGTTTCAACTCGTGCATACACTCAAAATAGGCAGATTCAGGTTGATATCCAGCATCAATTAGTGTCTCGAAGGCCGCTTTTACCAAAGCTGCTACTCCGCCGCAAAGTACCGCTTGTTCCCCAAACAGGTCAGTTTCAGTTTCTTCTTTAAAAGTTGTATCAAGTACCCCAGCTCGAGTACACCCTACTCCTCTCGAGTAGGCCAACCCAACAGCATGGGCATTTCCTGTAGCATCCTGATGAACAGCCAATAATCCAGGTACGCCTGAGTCCTTTGTGTACACTTCACGCATCCTGTGCCCAGGTGCTTTGGGAGCGACCATCGACACATCCACATTTTCAGGAGGCTTTATTGCATCGTAGTGAATATTGAAACCATGAGCAAACATTAAGGTTTTACCCGGAAGAAGATGAGGCAATATAGACTCGTTGTATACCTTCGCCTGTAAATGGTCGGGTATCAACACCATTATGACATCTGATTTCTCTGCTACCTCCGCCACTGTGCCAACATTTAGGCCCTCATTTTCAGCTTTGGTCCAGCTACTACTCCCCTCATATAACCCCACAGACACATTCAACCCAGAGTCTTTTAAATTTAAAGCATGAGCATGACCTTGACTTCCATATCCAATAATCCCGATATGCTTGCCAGACAATAAACTCATATCTGCGTCACTTTCATAATACATGTTTGCCATTTCATTTGCTCCTAATAATTGCTGAACTCATATTTATAACTGCACCAATAATCAATTCTTTCGTTCCGAATCAAATGTAACACCTCTATTCATAGCAATCTTCCCAGTACGCATTACTTCGTAGACACCAAATGCACCCAACAGATCCACCAATGAGTTGACTTTAACTTCATCTCCCGTCACTTCAACAATTAGCGTCTCAGGCGATATGTCTACGATTTTTGCTCTGAATATATCCACGATTTGCATTATCTCATTGCGATTAGAAACATCTGATTTGACTCTTATTAAAGCCAATTCTCTTGAAACTGCGCTCTCCTCCGAAATATCAGACACTTTTATCACTTCAACTAACTTATGAAGGTTCTTAGTGACCATTTCCACTGTCCTGACGTCTCCTTCCACTACAAATGTCATTCGTGACAATCCTGCAGCCTCACTCTTTCCCACAGCGAGGCTGGAGATGTTGTATCCGCGACGTCTAAACATACTTGAAATCCGATTTAGAACACCTGGCTGATCTTCAACCAAAGCTGTAATCGTATGTTTTTCTATATTTATAGGATTCATGTCACACAGTTATCTTTTTATTTATAGGCTCTTCAATGATGTCATATACAGTCATTCCTGAAGGAATCATGGGATACACATTCTCTTCTTGCTCAACTATAAAATCCACTAATACAGGACCTTCATGCTCCACAGCCTCTTTAATGGCAGCACGTACTTGGGTCTTATCTGTAACCCTTATCCCCTTTATGCCATATGCTTCAGCTAATTTGACGAAGTCAGGGTTACCTGTATATCCCGTTGAAACGTATGACCGATCAAAGAATATTTCTTGCCATTGTCTTACCATACCCAAGAAATCATTGTTCAATATGGCAAACTTTACCGGCAGCTTATTTTCCGCAATAGTCGCAAGTTCACAAAGAGTCATTTGGAATCCCCCGTCTCCAGCCACAGACCAAACCATAGCATCAGGATCTGCAACTTGTGCACCCATAGCAGCTGGTACTTCGTAGCCCATAGTCCCGGATCCTCCGGAAGTAAGCAAAGAACAAGGTTTCTTAAAACGGTAGTGCTGAGCGGCCCACATTTGATGTTGCCCCACCCCGGTGACTACGGTAGCTTGCCCTTCTGTGTATTCAGACAATTCTTTAATTACTTGTCTCGCCAGCAATTTGTCTGTTTCTGGTAGAGTCAAAGAAGGATGTTCTGCCTTAAGTTGATCGATCCTTTGGATCCATTCTGGATGAACACTCTCATTTACAAGTTCATTCAAAGCAGTCAAAACATGTTTAACATCTCCAACGATAGGGATATCAACAGAAATGTTTTTACCAATCTCTGATGGATCAATATCTACGTGGATCTTCTTGGAGTTAGTGGAAAACTTGCTGGTATCCCCCGTTATACGGTCATCAAACCGCATTCCTAAGGCAATTAAAAGATCAGATTCCTCTAGAGCAAAACTAGAATAAGCCATTCCATGCATACCTGGCCAACCCGTCCACAAAACATGGTCTTCTGGAAAGGAACTCACTCCTAGCAACGTTGTTATGACAGGAATTTGAGCCTTTTCAGCCAATTCTTTGAGTTCCTTGTATGCCTTGGAAATTATTACACCGTGACCAGCGATTATTACTGGTCGCTGAGACTTATTAATTAGATTGGCGGCCTTTTTAATTTGCCGGCTGTTGCCTTCCAATTTGGGTTTATACCCAGCGATACTAACAGGACCGGGATCTTCATAGTTCACTTCCTGTAAAAACACATTCCTGGGTATGTCGACCAATACCGGACCAGGCCTTCCTGAATTGGCTATGTAGAAAGCTTCTCGGATGACACGGGAAATCTCACTTGCGTCCATTACTAGAAAATTGTGTTTTGTAATCGGGAGAGTTATCCCTGTTATATCAGTTTCTTGGAAAGCATCTGTGCCCAATGAAGCTGCTCCGACTTGACCTGTCACTATCACTAGCGGCACTGAATCCATTTGCGCGGATGCAATTCCCGTAACCAAATTTGTTGCTCCTGGGCCTGAAGTAGCAAATGCTACACCTGGTTTACCAGTTACTCGTGCATAACCATCAGCAGCTAATGACGCCCCTTGTTCATGTCTAACTAAAATATGTCTTAACTCTGGATATTCAGGCAACGATTGATAGAGAGGCAATATTGCCCCACCCGGAATACCAAATACAACATCACAGCCTTCTCTCAGAAGACTCTCACAAACTATTTGCGAACCTTTCCTGATCATTTCATTTCCTTTACCAATACCAATAAAAATACTAAACCATAGTTTTATTCAATAAATTTGGGCAAAAATAAATCCCGCCCAATATGGGACGGGATAAAAGCCACTCCCGTGGTACCACCCAATTTGCCTGCATAACTCTACTAGCAGACCACTCATTAACAGCTATTACGGCGCGACCGCCACGTTCCTAATAATTAACAAACTCAAAGTCCGAAGTATTTCAGAACAGGTGCTCCAGAGCGAGTTCACTAACTTTAGAAGGCATCGCATTCACAGCAACCAGCGACTCTCTTAGCCTTTAGATTTAAGCTACTACTCTCTTTCAAAGCATTTATATTAAGTTTTCAATCTCGACAAGGAGGTAATGGTACCATTCCATGCGTCCCGTGGTCAATGAAATATAATTAAAACCTGCATATCAATTAACGCAAAAACTCTTAAGTTATTTTTCTCGTGTAAAATGTAGCCAGTGTTGACAAAATGAATATCTTTCTGCTGATGTTAGTTTCACAGAGTGTATTTAGAGGTTTAGTTAATGATTGAACATGACGTTTTAATAATTGGAGCGGGCTTAGCAGGGATGCGAGCGGCTTTGGCCGCAAAACAAGAAGGGGTTGATGTCGCTGTCGTATCCAAAGTTCACCCGGTAAGGAGCCATTCGAATGCTGCCCAAGGGGGTATAAATGCTGCTTTGACCGACCGGGGCGACGACTGGCGTGATCACGCTTACGATACGATCAAAGGTAGCGACTACCTTGGTGACCAAGATGCGATATCCATAATGTGCAAGGAAGCCGGTGACGAAGTTATAGCCATGGAGCATATGGGGGCGATCTTTAACCGGGACGAGGAAGGACGGCTGGGAACTAGGAGTTTTGGTGGTCAACGGCAGGCAAGGACATTCTTTGTGGCAGATTTCACAGGACAAGCGCTTCTTCACGTTCTATACGAGCAAATTATGAAAGCTGGTGCTAGAGTTTATGAAGAATGGTTTGTTCTTTCCCTAATAGTTAAGGATGGCCGATGTGGCGGGGTCGTAATGATGGATATCCGGACCGGCAAAATAGAAGTTGTAAAAGCTAAAGCAGTTATACTCGCAGCCGGTGGACTGGGCAGAGTTTTTGAGCCAAGCACAAACGCCCTGATCTGTACTGGTGACGGAATGAGCCTGGGTTATAGGGCAGGAGCCTCTCTAATGGATATGGAAATGGTTCAATACCACCCTACCACATTGAAGGGAAGTGGGGTTTTAATAAGTGAAGCCGCCAGAGGGGAAGGAGCATACCTTCTGAACTCAGAAAACGAAAGATTCATGCTTCGGTATGCACCGGAATTCAAAGAGTTGGCCTCGCGAGATGTGGTTTCTCGATGTGAACAAACGGAAATAGATGAGGGGCGAGGTATAGATGGTTGTGTCCTGCTAGATTTACGACACCTTGGGGAAAAGTACATCAGTGAGAGACTATCTCAAATCAGAGAATTAGCCATGGATTTCGCGAACGTCGACATGGTCACCGACCCCGTACCAATTATGCCGGGAATGCATTATCAAATGGGAGGAGTGCAGGCTAACATCGACGGCGAAACAAAAGTACCTGGTCTATATGCAGCGGGTGAAGTCGCATGCGTCAGTGTTCATGGTGGGAACAGACTCGGAGCAAATTCATTACTCGACACACTTGTGTTTGGTAGACGTTCAGGATTACATGCCTCAGAGTTGAGTAAGAAAATTGGACATATCAATATTAACGAAAACGACGCACAATCGGATAAAGAAAACATACAGCGTCTTTTAGACAATGACAAAGGTGAATCCTTCGGTCAAATCCGGCTCGACATGGGCACAGCTATGAAGGAACATTTTGGAGTGTTTAGAGAAGAAAACAGCATGGCAAAAGGGGTGGAAAAAATACAGGCGGTAAAAAAACGAGCCGAGAACGTTTATGTTGCTGATAAAACTAGTACATTCAACACCAACCTTTTATTCACACTAGAACTCGGGTTTATGATTGAATGCGCTGAAACTATAGCAGCTAGTGCAATAGATCGTAAGGAGAGCAGAGGGGCTCACACTAGAACTGATATGCCAGACAGGGATGATAAAAATTGGATAAAACATATTTTAGTTAACAAAAATGAGGACTCTCACGAAATTTCCTACAAAGACGTGGTTATCACCGAATGGGAACCTCAAATAAGACAATACTAAAAACTACAAGGAAGTCAGGCTCATGGAAGTAAAATTCAACGTAAGAAGATTCGATCCCGAATCGACTAATAACGTGCCTCATTTTCAAGAATACCAGCTTGAAATGGACTCATCAGCGACAGTACTAGATGCTTTAATAGACATCAGAGAAAATATGGACGGCACTTTGAGCCTAAGGTGCTCCTGCAGAAGTGCCATCTGCGGATCCTGTGCAATGAAAATAAATGGTGAAGCTGGTCTTGCATGCAACACCAAAATAATTGATGTTCAGAAAAAAGATGGTTCAGAAATTACTATTGAGCCGGCTGGCAATCTGCCAGTTGTAAAAGATTTAGTTGTAGACTTTCAGCCGTTTTGGTCAAAAGTGAAATCCGTTGACCCATGGCTCAGACCTGACGGAGAGGAACCAGAAACAGAATATTTAGCACCAGATGATGACATGTTACATTTAGCAAATGTAGTCTCATGCATACTGTGTGGTGCATGTGTATCGGACTGTACAGTATTAGAAGTGGATGATGATTTCTTAGGGCCTGCGGCTTTAGCTAAATCCTACAGGTTTGTTAGGGATCCCAGAGATGATGCAGACGAAACCCGACTCCAGCAGCTTAACGAACCAGGAGGGGTGTGGGATTGCACCAGATGTATGAAATGCGTAGAGGTCTGTCCCAAAGGTGTAGATCCCATGGGTAGAATAATGAATCTCCGTGACAGAGTCATGGAGGCGGGGTACAACAATACCAACGGTGCTAGGCATGCCAATGCATTCACTGATTCAGTAAAGCACAGTGGATGGCTCGACGAACTCCGGCTTCCAATAAAAAGCTTCGGTATATTTAATATCAAAGCGATGATTTCTCTAATTCCCACAGGTGTACGCGCACAATTGAAAGGGAAAAGACCTCCAATATTCCACAAAAGTATTCCAGGCGCCGAAAACGTACGAAAAATTTTTGAAAAGGTTGAGACTAGAAAATGAGATATGCTTTTTATCCAGGCTGTGTCGCTCGAGGTGCATGCCCAGAACTTTATACCTCCACATTAGAAGTATGCGAGATTCTAGGAATCGAGCTTGATGAAGATTCACTAAGAGGAGCCTCTTGTACAGGAGCTGGCGTACTACAAGAAAAAAATGAAAGGTTGGGTGACACTCTCAATGCCCGAACATTCGCTATGGCTGAGAAAGCCGGATTACCACTTATGACAATATG
Organism: Chloroflexota bacterium; assembly: GCA_002717465.1. Taxonomy (GTDB): domain Bacteria; phylum Chloroflexota; class Dehalococcoidia; order Lucifugimonadales; family UBA826. The sequence continues at coordinate 81,358 of PBDQ01000004.1, read as the reverse complement.
TAGTACATGTCAGGGAGTAATGGCTCAAGCGAATGAAAGACTAACTGCAGACCCAGAATATTTAGAATCTATAAATGAGGACCTCAGAGAGGAAGGATTAGAATACAAGGGAACAGTGGAGCCAAAACACTTATTATGGGTAATCGCTGAAGACCTCGGCATTGAGTTCCTTGAATCTAAAATTGTAAGAAAACTTGATGGTTTGAAATTAGCACCGTTTTACGGGTGCTATATTGTACGACCTTCCAAAGCCTTAGGCTTAAAGGAAAACCCAGGCCGTAAGGAAGCACTAGAAGCTGTTATTGAAGCAGTAGGAGGGGAAGTGGTGGATTTCCCTGGGAAAACCCTTTGTTGTGGATTTCCCATACTTACCATTAATCCTACTAACTCAGTAAACATGGTTGCTAATCACACTATTGACGCAAAAGACCGCGGCGCTGACGCAATGGTAACTCCATGCCCGCTCTGTCATTTGAATTTAGATGGATATCAGCCCAACGCATCCTCGTTGAGGAAGCGTGACATAGACTTGCCTATCATTCACTTGCCACAATTAGTGGGGCTATCTCTAGGAATTAAACCGGAGAAAATGAGACTAAATAAGCACATAGTATCCACTAAAAAAATACTCTCAGAACTTGTAGTTTCACCTTAAGGTCGGGCTACAGTTGAAGGTTTTGATGGGACCATCAATACAAGTAAGCCTATGCCAGCGCATAAAACTAGTGAGACTGCTGCCGTAGTTTGGCCCAATCCCAAAGTATGAGAGACAACCCCCCAACCAAACGGCCCAACTATAGCAGCACACCTACTGACCATGCTATACATAGCAAAATATTGGCCCACCTTGTTTTTCTCAGCCCTCTGAATTATGAAGGGCCTCTCTGACACATACAGGCCCGCCATAAAGATCCCGCTCAACACCCCAACCAACCACCACAAATACCCTGGCAAATCCATCATAGGTATTAGTACCCCTAGAGTGAGCAATAACAGCCACCCAAATACATTAATTTTCAAAACTGGTGATGCGCCTATATTATCAACAAGAAATCCCCATAAAAGGCCTGAAGGGATCCCACACAATATCCCTACTAACAGAACTAACTGAACTTCACCTTTTGTAAGTCCGACAGTCTGTGTGGCATAAATTATGGCAAATGTGGCAGCTGTGTTAGCTGCCCAAAAATACCAAAATCTGGCTATTAAAAATCTAATCCAATATGAATCACCACCCGAATGTTTAATAGTTTCAATAGAATTAGAAATACCATTTAAAAAAATCCTCGAAAAAGATAAATTCGAGTAATTTAACCGCTTGTATCTACCAAATAACAAAAGCGGTAAATTAAATAAAAACATCGAAATTGCCATTATTTTGAATACAAATATTTCACCTCTTGAATCCAAAAACAGCAAACTAATTAGCACAGCCAATATTGCCCCCCCATAACCTATACCAACCCCAAGTCCCCCAATGCGCCCAACGTCTTTGGAAGAACTTATATCTTCCAGATTTCCGTTATACAAAATCACGGCCAACTGTGAAGTAATGACTGCCCCCGAAAAGAGTAAAAGGGAAATAACATATCCATATACCCCTATCAAAAATGTAAAACCTAAACATAAGAGTGTAACAACCGTCAAGAATGGCAACCGTGTTCCAAACTCATCAGATATAGCACCAATAAGTGGTGCTACAAAAAATAGAATCAACATTGAGGCAGCAATCAAATAACCCAAAGTTCCATCGCTACCACCCATATCACCTGTAATCCATAAAGGAAACACAAGCCCGACTACCCCTGTAGTGAACAATGTGTTACCCATGTCGTAAGACACCCAAGCGCTTAATACTAATCGATTATTCATCTAATTATTAAAGGAGAACAAACACGCGTGAGCATACTTACTAATTCGATCGACAATATCCGTACCCTTATTGCATATTAAACAAATTTTATTCTTGCCAAGCTAGGCAATGGTCGGGGCGACTGGACTTGAACCAGCGACCTCCACGTCCCGAACGTGGCGCGCTACCAACTGCGCTACGCCCCGATAAATTTATCCAACAATTCTAGTGATAAAAGCCCTCTATATTCAATACTGCATACGTGAAAGGAGGAACAGATAACTCAAATAATAAAATCGTAGTCTTGCCTATTCTTTGACCACTAAATAAATGACATGTTAGCCTATTTCGGCGAAATAAAACTTGCTGTTTTCTATTTGTTAGAAAAAACACATTTGAACATTGTATTGTCGGAGACTATGGAATCTAATTTTTTAAATAGCTTTTCACTCAAATCACTAGTTGTGGTTTCCCTTTTAACAGCATTTTCACAGGTATCACTCGGCGGTTTTGTCCGTGTTTCAGAATCTGGACTAGGTTGCCCGGATTGGCCGTTATGTCATGGAGAATTAATCCCACCGTTTGAATATCACACAATGATCGAATATTCACATAGATTAACAGGGACTGTTCTAGGTGTTTTTATCATTTTGATGGTTACTGTTGTACTGTTCAAATACAGACATTCTAGAGATCTGCTAATCCTAAGTATTTGTTCCCTCATCTTAGTAATCTTTGCTGGGATACTTGGTGGTATAACAGTGGTTACCGAATTGGTATGGTGGATACGGCTGATACATCTAGGAATTGCCCAAGCCTTGATAGCCATTCTAACAGTGCTAACAGGTTTCTTGTTTTTACCATACGGAATCGAGATACCATACAAATTATTCAAACAAAGGAAAAAAGAAATAGTTTATATTTTGGTAACTATTTATTTACTGATTCTATCGGGTTCTTATGTGGTTGGCACTGGGGCCTCAGCAGTCTGTACGTCTTGGCCCTTATGTCAAGGTTTCAGTCTTCCATGGAAAGAAATTTATGTAATACATATGCTTCACAGATATATTGCAGCAATAGCGCTTCTAGGAATGCTATTCACAACTATCAAATGGCTAAAGACTCACAATTTATCACCAAGGCTAAAAAAGGCTTTACACAGCTTATTCGGCCTGATAGCTGTGCAAATCATAATTGGGGCAATCATAATATTTACCGAATTCCATCCACACATAAAAGCTTTTCATTTATCAATTGCTACGTTAGTCTGGATAGCTGCTGTGTACCTTTCATTCGTTATTTATAAAGCATATCCAGAAAAAAAGAACAATGATTTCAAATTACATAGCCTTAACTAAACCCAAAATAATCGTACTGTTGTTAATAACGGCGGTGGGTGGTTTATTTCTCGCCTCTGACGGAGTACCAGGGATGGTCATCACAATCTCGGTAATCATCGGTGGATCGCTAGCTGCAGGTGGCGCCAATGCTTTAAACCATTACATTGATCGTGACATAGATTTAAAAATGAAACGTACAAGTAACAGACCAGTAGCGTCTGGAACGGTAAAGCCTGTAAACGCTTTGTTGTTTGGTATATTGTTAAACTTGGTTGCTTTTGGTGTCCTATGGCAGTGGGCAAACCTGATTAGTGCACTTTTAACTCTATCAGCAACCTTATTCTATATTTTTATATACACCCTCGGACTAAAAAGAAGATCTACACAAAACATAGTGATTGGAGGAGCCGCAGGCTCTATACCTCCCATGGTCGGATGGGCTGCCGTCACAGGAACTGTTATTGACCCATCGCCCATAATTCTATTCGCTATAGTTTTCTTATGGACCCCCCCACATTTTTGGGCTCTATCACTAATTTTGAAAGATGATTATGCAGAAGCAGGGGTTCCAATGCTACCGGTAATCTCCGGAGTCCAGCATACCAAGACTCAAATTTTCGTTTATACATGGATCCTTTTACTCCTTGCAATAGTCTCGATATTTCTATCTGACAAGCTCGATGTTATATACGGATTAATTTCCATATTGCTATCATGTGGATTCATATTTATGGCATGGAAACTTCGTAAAGCTTCAAATATAAAACTAGCTATGCCTACATATCTATTCTCCATGCTTTATTTGGCACTATTATTCATGGCGATGGTATTAGAAAGTTTAATTACATACGAAAATTTTATAAAATGGTAATCTTTAGGAGTAAAAAAGGCTGTTGATCAAACCAACCATTTTTGTTTACAAATTTAGGTTGACGAAATCAGTGAAAATTTGATAGCTTTCACAGTCGGTGTCGAGTAGAATTTATGTGTAATGATGAGGTTAAGCAAGACATTCATGAATTTTAGACGAATAATGAAAATATTTCCGTTGCTCAGCTTAGTGGTTCTATCCTTTGTTGCAATGGGATGCTACCCCGAACATAATCAATCCACTTTCGACCCAAAAGGACCCGTAGCTGAAGCGCAGTTAGTGATATTTTGGTGGATACTCATAGGTGGAGTTATTGTCACAGTTCTTGTGGAAATTGCCCTCATTTACGCCATATTTAAATTCAGGCGAAAAAACGAAGATGAAATGCCCAAACAAGTACATGGAAACATTCGTTTGGAAATTATATGGACCGTGATCCCAGCCATATTTTTAGCGATTATAATGGTTCCTACCATACAAACTTTGTTCTATGCTTCTGAAGCCCCTAAGTCAGCCTTACCTCAGCACACTCTGGAAGCAATCGGACACCAATGGTGGTTTGAGTTCAGGTATCCAAATCCTGAAAACCCAGAAGAAGAAATCGTAACAGCCAATGAAGTCTACATCCCAGTAGGTTATCCAATTGCAATAAATTTAGAGTCAGTAGACGTCATCCATAGTTTTTGGGTTCCCAAGTTAGCCGGCAAGGTAGATATGGTACCAAGTGAAGGAAACTACATGTGGTTCGAAGCGGATGAACCAGGAGAGTATTATGGTCAGTGTGCGGAATACTGTGGGGAATCTCATGCAAATATGAAATTTAAAGTTATTGCTGTACCAGAAGTAGATTTCAACGCCTGGTTGCAATATCAAGCACAACCTGCTTTTGAGTCTGGTGATCCATTAGCCTTAGAGGGTGCGGATGTTTTTAAAGACGCAGGATGCTCAGGGTGCCACGCCACCAAGACTGTAGTCAAAAAAGGATCCAAAGGAAGAGTTGGGCCGAACTTAGCACACCTGGCATCCAGACAAGATTTGGCAGCTGGTATGCTCGACAACTCAAACCCTGATGGCTCAGTGAATGACTCCTATTTACAAAAAAATCTCAGAATATGGCTAGAAGACCCAAATTCAATCAAGCCAGGAAACATAATGTCCGCTCAGGCAGCAGTTTATACGGATGAAAATAAAAAACTAACCGAGGCGCAAATATCTGCCCTTGTAAATTACTTAACATCATTAAAATAGGATGAGAACAAAAACAGTGAGAAGAATATCTGCAATTTTTTGTGAGGTCAGCAATTGAGTACTTTCCCTCTATCGATTCCAAGACCAGTTCACCCAACAGGTATATGGAGTTGGATCACTACTATTGACCACAAAAGAATAGGGATACTCTACGGAGTTACCGCTTTCCTAATGTTTTTGTCAGGTGGGATAGAAGCAACACTCATGAGAATTCAGCTTGCAGGGCCAGAATTGGACATTGTGAGTGCAGCAGTGTACAACCAGTTGTTCACCATGCATGGAACAACCATGATCTTTCTAGCAATAATGCCTCTCAGTGCAGCGTTTTTCAACTTTGTAATACCATTACAGATTGGAGCGAGAGATGTTGCCTTCCCACGCCTTAATGCGTTCAGCTATTGGACTTTCCTTGGTGGCGCCTTGATGCTAAAGCTAAGCTGGATAGGTGGAGCAACAGATGCTGGATGGTTCGGATACGCTCCATTAACATCAATTGCTCAAAACCCAGGTACGGGGATAGATTTTTGGATAATTAGTTTGCAGGTCTTAGGTGTAGCTTCACTGGCTGCCTCTTTCAACTTCATTGTCACTATAATAAATATGCGTGCCCCAGGAATGAGCATGATGAGGATGCCGCTGTTCACGTGGATGACTTTCATAACTGCAATACTGCTAGTGTTAGCATTCCCCGTGATCACAGTTGCCTTGATCGAATTAACATTTGATCGCTATTTCGCGTTCAATTTCTTTAATGTTGCAAACGGTGGAAGTGTAGTTCTTTGGCAACACTTATTCTGGGTCTTCGGGCATCCAGAAGTTTATATTTTGATCTTACCTGCTATGGGAATCGTGTCAGAAGTATTACCGGTGTTTTCAAAAAAACCACTGTTTGGTTACACGACGGTTGTTCTTGCAGGAGCAATTATCGCATTCATGGGCTGGATGGTCTGGAGCCACCACATGTTTACAGTAGGGTTGGGAGCAGTTGCCAACGCAGTATTCACAGTAACGACGATGCTTATCGCAGTGCCTACGGGAATAAAAGTATTCAACTGGATAGGAACAATTTGGGGGGGCTCCCTAAAGCTTAACACCCCGATGCTATTTTCCTTAGGGTTTATAGCAATGTTCTTACTTGGTGGGGTTAGTGGTGTAATGCACGCTGTTTCAGCATCTGATGCACAACAGCAGGACACATATTTTATACCCGCCCACATACATTACGTATTGTTTGGTGGAGCCATAATGGCAATTCTATCCGGTATATATTACTGGTTTCCCAAATATTCCGGAAAAATGTATAGCGAAAAGCTTGGGAAAATTTCCTTCTGGCTTATAATGCTTGGACAAAATGTAACATTCTTCCCTATGCACTTTGTTGGATTAGACGGAATGCCAAGAAGAATCTATACATACGTTGAAGGCATGGGATGGGAAATGTGGAATGGCGTAGCTACAGGCGGAGTATTCATACTGATATTAGGATTTCTTTTTGTCCTGCACAACATCGGATATCACTGGAAAAATGGTAAACAAGCCCCTGGAGACCCTTGGGATGGTAGAACATTAGAATGGTCAATCCCGTCTCCTCCCCCAGAATATAATTTCAAGGAAATTCCTGTCGTGAAAGGTCTAGATGACTGGTGGATCACTAAACAGGGGTCCCCTCAACGATCCGTACCAACGGGTGGAGGCTCAGGTGATGAAGAACACGACATTCATTTGCCTCAGCCGTCATACTGGCCTATGGTTAGCGCAATCGGATTATTCATTTCGGCCTACGGGGTGGTATTCAACGATTTGATCGTACCATGGGGCCTAGCGACAATAGGCCTAGTAATCGGCTTCATAGGCGTATATGCATGGTCATTGGAGCCAGTAAATGACCCAGATGAAAACTCTACACACTAAGAGGGGCTGTGCAAATTGACACAGGAACATACTTCAACGATACACGGCGAACACGAAGAAACTTCGACTGGTCTTAACCATCGAAAGATGCTCATGTGGGCCTTCTTAGGCTCGGACTGCATGTTTTTTGGAACCTTGATCGCCACATATTTGGTCTACAAAGGCAAGAGTTTATCGGGACCTATGCCAGTAGACGTATTTGATATTCTAGTCACATCCGTGAGCACCTTCGTACTCCTTATGAGCAGTATGAGTATGGTCCTTGCTTACGCAGCTCTGACTCGCGGAAGTATGAAAGGATTCAGGATATGGATGGTTTCAACAGCCATCATGGGAGCCACTTTTGTGGGATTCCAAGTTTATGAATTCAGTAGCTTCGCCAACCACCATGTTCATGTTGATTGTGTCCACCCTCATGAGATGACGGAGTTAGAGCAAACTGTGTTTGATGAAGATTGCGAAAAAGCCATTGCTGAAGGTAAAGATTATGTAGACAAGAAAATTGGTCTCAAACCGCAGACCAACCTGTTTGGCACGACCTTTTATACACTCACTGGATTTCACGGAGCGCACGTCACGCTAGGCATAATATGGTTACTATCTTTGCTATTGTTGTCGTTTAAGAAAGGAGTAATCACCCCTCAAAAAGATTTGGATGTTGATCTCGCAGCCCTTTATTGGCACTTTGTGGATATTGTTTGGATAGTCATTTTCACAGTCGTATACCTTTTCGGAGTATTTCCCGGTTTTTAACGGGTAATCGGAGTAACATAAAACGATATGAGTCATGAGAGTACAACGGAAACAGTCCACACAGGACACCCTACAGCGGGAGTATACTTTAAGATTGCGATAATACTCTGTGTACTTACAGCAATTGAAGTGGGAATATTTTATTTAGAAGATATTGGTCATTGGATGATTCCAATACTAACCGTACTATCTCTTGGTAAGTTTGCTCTTGTGGTGATGTATTATATGCATCTAAAATTTGACAATAAACTTTTTACCATAATGTTTATCGCTGGATTAGTCCTAGCAGCTGCCGTAGTATCGGCTCTTCTATTCCTTTTTAGTGCGTGGTAATTACAACAATATCAAATCGTTAGAGCGCAAATTTGGTTAGCTCAAATCTTTCCGATAGCCTATGGTTGCATTGGCATGCGCACCCTGAAGTCCTTATAGGAACTATTTTAATACAAACCGCTTATTTGCTAGGCGTTGGTCCCATCCGAGGAAAATTTAACCTCAGTGACTCGCACGCACCGCAACAAACTTTTTATTTTTCAACTGGCGTGTTATTGATTTTCCTTTCGCTATCTTCTCCATTGCACATTTTGAGCGATGACTATTTATTCAGTGCTCACATGCTACAGCATGTCATAATTACGTTGATTTCCCCTCCTCTTTTAATCATTGGAACGCCCAATTGGTTAATAGAACCAATCTTCAGAAACAAACTGATTTTAAAAATATTCAAGCTGATATTTAACCCGATCGTAGCCATAATCCTATTCAATTTCGTTTTTTCGATTTGGCATATACCATCTTTATATGCCCTTTCAGTTAAATACCATTGGGCACATGTAACTGAGCACTTTTTATTTGTAATTGCAGCTTTAATTATGTGGTGGCCTCTATGCAGTCAAATAACATATATTCCAAAATTAATATACCCGCTTCAAATGATGTACTTATTTGTGATGTCTTTGGCGCAAGTTATTGTTTTCGGAATAGTTACCTTTGCATCGGATCCAATATATAGTCATTATGTAGATGCCCCCAGAATCTGGAATATTAACCCTTTAGTCGATCAACAAATCGGCGGGATTATCATGAAGGTAGGTAGCGGATTCTTATTTTTGGCTTTACTAATTATCGCCTTTTTCAAATGGGCTAGTATTAGTGAACAAAATGAACACATCGATCCCAAAAACGGTATAATAGGAGACAGCCAGACAATCAGGAGACGCTATGAATAAAGTAGTCTTATCATTCGTGGTACCTTTAGCCTCATTCATAATGGTGGCTGTATTTGCAGTTGTGCTAGGGTACGTATTTTATCAAGTACATCACAATACAGAAATGGGCACCATGGGAGTGATCATAATCGGTATGGTTCTACTGATCGGAACCCCGCTAATAGCTTACTTATTAGAAAAAAGCTCTGAAAGATAGAGCGTATAAACCTTTTTCATTCCCATAATATAACGATGGTTAAAATACTGCTTGCTGCCCTAAGCATATGTTTGGTCATTTTGCCTTCATGTACAACAACAACTGTAAATATAAATGGGACCTCACTCAAATCTCACAAGTATGAGCCCTTCAATTTTATGGATTATAAAGGTCGAATGTTACCGGACTTCAGCAAGGATGATGGTACAGGCGCAATAGTAACATTCCTTTTCACCACTTGCACTGACGTATGTCCTCTGAGTATTCATAAGATCAAGAACGCTGTGAATGCCAGTAAATACCCCACATTACCGGTGATAGTATTCAGTGTAGACCCTGAGGGAGATAGCGAGAAGGCGATAGGGAACTTCTTTGAAAAATGGGATCTGGAGCCAAATTGGTATTTTGTTACCGGCGATCGGGAAATGTTAGCTAAAGTCTGGAGGGAATTTTACGTATCACCAATAAAAACGAAAATATCCCAGCCAAAAAACATATTAACCGTAAAGATGGAAGAGAAATATAGAGTTTCTCATACTATTCCGGTTTTCATATTAGACGCAACAGGCAAAGCCAGGATTGTTCATTCCAAAGTCGAAAATGAAGCTGCACTAGCTTCAGACATCAATACTGTGGGGNAGATGGAAACTAGATAGTCGTTTCTTCTAAACTGACNATATTTGANANCAAAACTATGCTGATGCTAGTGCATTTTTAGCAATGTTTACTACCCCAGTGAAAGATTCCGGATCATCGACTGCCATTTCAGACAACATCTTTCTATTAAGATCTACTTCAGCAAGTTTCAACCCATGTATCAGTTTACTGTAAGTTATATCATTCAGACGGGCTCCAGCATTTATACGGATGTTCCACANCCGACGCATGTCCCCTTTTTTCTTCTTACGATGGTTGTAAGAGTATTGGAGNGCGTGAATCATGGACTCATGGGCTCTTCTATACAAACTGTGACGAACACCTTGGTGGCCTTTCGTCATATTTAGAATCTTTTTATGTCTTCGGCGCCTAGTGACCCCGGATTTAACTCTCGTCAACTTAATTTACCTCATGAAAACAATTGTTACTAAACAATCGTCACTAATCGTATGGCAACAATTTATTTAGTCTGGGCACATCATGCTCACTAACAGGCAGCTTAGCCCCATACATTCTTTTAACTTTATTTGGNTTTTTCCTTCTCAAATGACTGCGAAGGCCTTTCATTCTCAAAAGTTTACCATTACCGGTGCGCTTGAATCTTCTNGCTGCACCTTTATGTGTTTTAAGTTTTGGCAATCTGCTTTTCCTTCTGCTCAATTTGCCGCTTCAAGGCGGCACTAGGCGACAATATAATTGACAAAAATCTNCCTTCAAAAGAAGGTGGTTTCTCCAGTACCGCATCTTCTTGAAGTTGCTCGGCAACAGACTTAAGTAACTCCATTCCGATTTGAGGGTGCTGTACTTCTCGACCCCTAAACATCACCGAAACCCTTACTTTTGATCCCTTGCTCATGAGTCTTTTCACAAGTCTTATNTTTGCTTGAAGGTCATGATCCCCAATTCGGGTCTTCATTCTAACTTCTCTGACCTGATTACTNGCCTTCGTTTTGGAGGCTCTCCTGGATTCTTTTTCTCTCCTTGTCGCTTCGTACTTAAATTTTCCGTAATTCATAAANCGGCATACAGGCGGAGTGGCAGCAGGGGCAACTTCCACCAAATCCAANCCACGNTCTGTCGCCATTTCAATGGCGGTNCTTGTTTCCAATTCCCCTAATTGAGTTCCTTTTTCATCAACTACGAGCACGTTGGGTACCCTTATTCGNTCGTTTACTCTATAACTTTTAGGTATATTCATACTCCTAATTTTTCAACNAAACACTTACACAGCTACAAATGNGCCNTTATGAATATAGCACAGCATCCATNACGCAGCAACAAATTCAATTAACTTTTCTTTCGATATCTGATTTCACAGTCTTTATAAAATCATCCAGCTCTATAGCTCCCAAGTCTTCACCACTTCTAAGGCGGACCCCAATTTTACCATCGGCTATTTCTCTATCCCCTACAACAATCATGTATGGTACCTTCATAAGTTGAGCATCTCTTATTTTTGCATTCATTCTTTCACTTCGCCCATCAATTTCACATCTAATATCCACATCTAATANTNATTTAGCAATTCCTTCTNCATAANCAATATGACGATCAGCGATAGGTATTATCTTAGCCTGCACTGGTGCCAACCATGTAGGAAACGCTCCTCCATAATGTTCAATAAGTATTCCCATGAATCTTTCCAAAGATCCAAATATAGCTCTATGTACCATATATGGCTGGTGGCTATTACCATCGTCTCCTATATAAGATATTCCAAATCTTTCGGGTAAATTGAAATCAAACTGTACTGTTGTACATTGCCAAGACCGTCCCAAAGCATCCTGTATATTTATATCAATTTTAGGCCCATAAAATGCACCGCCACCATCCTCAATAGAAAATTCCAGCCCTCTNGCACTAAGGGTATTTTTCAACGAGNTTTCTGCTACCTTCCATTGCTCATCTGATCCAACAGCTTTNTCAGGACGCGTAGAAATATTTACCGTATATTTATCAAACCCAAAAGCCNTCAATAAATCAAAGGTCAAATCAAGAACNCCGTCAATTTCATCTTCCACTTGATCAGGTCTACAGAAAATATGTGCATCATCTTGTGTAAACCCTCTGACTCTTAACATACCATGGAGAGTACCGCCTCTTTCGTATCTATAAACAGTTCCCANCTCCCCAACCCTCATNGGTAAATCTCTGTAGCTCCTAAGGGTNGATCTATAGTACATAATGTGNAAAGGACAATTCATGGGTTTNAGATAGTACTCTTGGTCGTCTATTTGCGACGGAGCAAACATATTCTCTTTGAAAAAATCTAGATGGCCACTAGTTTCCCATAAATTACCTCGCCCAATGTTAGGAGTGAAAATTAATTCGTATCCTCGCTTGTAATGCTCCTGTTTCCAAAATTCTTCAAACAAGTTCCTAACCCTAGCACCGTTCGGATGCCAAATAACTAGACCAGGGCCCACATCTTCATGTACAGAAAAAAGGTCAAGGTCCCTTCCTAAAGTTCTATGATCTCTTTTTTTGGCTTCCTCTAGCTTTTCTAAGTGAATATTTAATTGCTCTTCATTCTCAAATGCAGTTCCATAAATCCTCTGCAGCATCTGGCGATTTTCATCCCCTCGCCAATATGCACCTGCAACATTGAATAATTTGAANGCAGGGATATTNCCTGTCGATGACACATGCGGTCCTGCACATAGATCTTCAAAGTCTCCATGNCTATAAGTGCTAATAGCCTCNCCTTCAGGTATTTCAGAAATAACCTCAAGTTTCAAAGGTTCATTAGCATTTTTCTTTTCAATCTCTTTACGTTCGTATTCCTTGTATATAAACGGCAAATCTTCCTTTATAACCTTGATCATTTCCTTTTCAATTCGGTCAAGGTCGGAATCAGTTAATGCAATTTCAGTAAGGAAATCGTAATAAAAGCCATCTTCAGTAGGCGGCCCAATGGCCAGCTTTGTTTCTGGAAAAAGTCTTGTGACAACATCAGCCATCACATGCGCCGTGGAATGGCGTATCTTGTATCGTAGCGAGTCCAAATCTTGTTCACTCATNTAATAGCACCTATTTTACTGATCAAAGACGGANCCATCCTTGTGCAGTCTNGTATTAACTTCTCTTTTCCTGGCCGGGAACATTTCCTCTGCTCCTTCAACTATTTCTATACCTATACCAGGAGCATCAGGGATTACTAAAAAACCTTCTTCAAGTTCCAATGGTTTATTAACTATNTCNCTTTTCGGGGGTTCTAATTCGCCTAATGGATATTCTTGAATTGCGAAATTTGGAATAGATGCTGCTATCTGCAAACATGCCGCTGTGCTAACCGGACCTAGAGGATTNTGGGGAACTACTTCAACATAATTGGCCTCTGCTATAGCNGCTATCTTTTTGGTATGAGTTATGCCACCGGCCAAGCAAACATCTGGCCTCACGTATTGAACCGCACCTCTACTCAATAACATTTGAAATTCATGGATGGAGTGTAAGCGCTCACCAGTAGCTATTGGAACACTTATGTTATTAGCTACCAATCCCATTGCATCAAAATTTTCGGGCAGTATTGGGTCTTCGTAAAAATAAGGATGGAAATCTTCAATTCCTCTTGCCAAAACCACAGCCTCAGCTGGNGTTAAACGTCGATGAATTTCAATACATAAATCGACTGAATCGCCTACAGCATCTCTATACATACCAACAGTGTCTATAGCGTCTCTAATTTTGCTGGCATGTGTTTTGAAATAAGGAACTTCTCGATCTTCATCTAGAAAAGGAGTCAAATGNCCAACTGCTGTAAACCCTTCTTNTTTAGCTTNCCTCACCCCGTGAACCAGTTCTTCTTTAGTACTACCAAAAACATGGTAATAAACTCTAGCCCTTTCTCGAGTCTTTCCACCCAATAACTGGTGAACAGGGACTCCGAAGTATTTGCCCATAATATCCCATAAAGCAATATCAATAGCNCTCAAAGCNCCCATTATGGCCGCCCCACGAAAATGGCTGAATCGATACATATATTGCCAATGATGTTCAATANTTAGAGGATTTTGCCCAATCAAATATCGTCCAAATTTATCTATGGCAGNGGCTGAAGGTTCTAAAAACCCCCAAGCTCCTGATTCACCATNTCCAACAACACCTTCATCTGTATGTATCCTCACAAATAAAAATCGATCGACCGGTAGTGATTCAACTTTTGTTATTTTCATTTTGCGTTCAATCCATTTTTTTATTAATTGAAATAATCCGTGGGGCTTNTTAAGGAAGTCTATCTTCATCTATAAGGAATAATAATACCAAGAATATTCGCTCTTAAAAAAGATTGTTTTAATTTCTCATAGAACAATTTGGGTATGGTCAATTAACAAGAANCACACCCTCATTTATTAATTCGCTAATTTTTTCGGGCTGAAATCCGGATTCAGTCAATATATCCAATGAATGTTCTCCCAATAATGGAGTTGGNCGGAACTCATTTGCTTCTATNTCGGTAAATTGAACTAGATTACCTGAAAAACTATAACTAACATCCGAATCCACATCGCACTTAACGATTACCCCACTATTTATGGCTTGTGGATCTTCAAAGAACAATTTGTCATAGCAAGAGACCGATGGTGAATGAGGTATTTTTTTATTTTGAAGTATGTTTAACCAATAATCTGTCTCACGGAGTTTCATGATTTTTTGAATTTTTTCTCCCAATTCTGAATTAATTGGTGGGTTTGACGTAGTAAATTCTAAGTCCAACATGTAACTACCAGAGAGCCCAACAGTTTCTAAAAATGCGTTAGCCAACTTAATCCTTTCGCAGCTAATATATAGCCACCCATCAGCTGTTTCATAAAGTCTATGAAAATCGCTGATGCCTTTCTGATTCTTATCAGCTAATCTACGAGAGGGTTTATTATCATACATAGAAAAATCTCCGTCCGTGAGAAAACATCCAGCGTTCAGCAAATTGGTTTGTATATTCTGTCCATATCCATATTTTTCAGCGACATATAGCCCAACTACCGTACCCAAAGCACCCATAGCTCCTGCAGCGTAATCCGTCGGAGCAATAGGTGGTAAGAATGAAGGTCGTTCATTTCCACCTCCTTGAGCCAGCTGGAGTCCCGTCCAGGCTTGAGCTAATGGATCAACGCCAGGGCGTTTAGAAAAAGGGCCATCCCAACCAAACGCTGTAATGTGGGTCTCTATGAGCTTAGGATTCGATTTTTGTAATAACTCTTCGGATAATCCCATCCTATTTGTAGCGCCCGGTCGAAGATTCGCTATTAACACATCACTAGAAGCTACAATTCTGCGCAAAGCATCTCGCCCGGACTCAGTTTTTGCATCTATGGCAATGGATCTTTTATTTGCGTTTAACGCATGAAAATATGGTCCGCTGGCTGGTCGTGATATATCCCCGTAGGGAGGTTCGATCTTTACCACATCGGCTCCCAAATCTGCAAGTAATCTACCAGCTACTGGCCCTGCGATAACGTTGGTGATATCAGATACTTTTACTCCCTCCAATGGAAGATTAGTTCTTCCGCAAAAATTCGTAACTTCATTAAAACGTCTATCACTTTCCAAATTAAAACTAATTGCTTCTGTGTTCTTAAACTCTCTAGGCCCTCTAATTTCCGAAGGGGTTCTGGAAAATTTTATTGGCGCACCTGGTTGAAGCATTTGGCCTAGAAGTGGATCAATACATGTATAGAGCATCTCGTTATATATAATTTGTTCATGCTCGAGAGCCTCTTCAGCTGTATTTACTAAAGCAAAGGGAACACCGACTTCGGTAAAAATATTCTGCCATTCCACAGATGTTTTCTTACTGATTGAATCTTTTACAATTTCAAACAACTCTTTCCTAGCCTCCTCGTCAACAGGAGTACGGCCATCACCATATCTTGGATCCAGCATCACATGCGTTATGTTCATCGCTGCTGCAGCTAAATCTACAAACCCTCCGTGAATACAACCAAGTTGTAACCATTCTCCGTCTTTACATTGAAAAACACTGTAAAAGGGCCCTCCTCCATAGGCCGTCACTTTGACAGACCTTGCCTTCACTCTTTCCCCTTTAGCTTTGGGAGAAAACAATAGACACCCAGCGTACAAGGAAGTGCTAACGACAGTGCCCGTCCCTGTCTTCAACCTTTTGTATAGGGCGGCCGCAATTCCTAACCCTGCTAAAAGACCCGCACCTATATAGGCTATAGGATGAGCAATATGAGTATCACCTTCAAAAAACCCTGGCATACTACTGCAAAATCCAGTTCTTGCTTTAACCAAATCTTCTATTGCATCTTCGTTATGATGATCAATGGTTTCGCCGTAAGCTGTAATAGAACAAAGTATCAGAGACGGGTTAATTTCTTTCAATAGTTCATATGAAAAAACATCTTTGGTTGAGTCAGGCAATTCGTAATCGACCAAAAATACGTCAGCGTTTTCAAGAAATGACTTTATCTTATCAATGCCATCAGTAATATCGAGTTCGACTACAATCTTACCTCTGTCTAAAATCGAATAGACGGGATCAGATGAAAAATGATGCTTATCAATCTCGCTAATCTTAATTACCTCCGCCCCATTATCGGCCATCATCATTCCACAAAACGCGCCAGACTTGCTCTTGGTCAATTCAAGGATATTTATTCCATGGTAAGCAGATTTAACTTTTATACTCATAAGCTGATTAAACCCATTAATAAAATAAGCCCCGAACAAGTTCGAGGCTTATAAATCGTCTATAGTATTTGGATCTACGCAGAAGTCAGTACAGATAGTTTATCTCTCAAAACCGCCCTAAGTTCTTTAACTCTAGGCAGATTCGGGAACACTCCATTCTCTTCCCCATTTTTATCATAGATCTTATCTCCATCAGCGAATACTTGGAATATCCCACCGACACCAGGGGTTATCGTAATCGCAATATCATTACCGCATTCGGCAAAAAACTCGGTGGCCATCCAGACCGCCATACCATGATGTGATCAAGGGACACAATAAATAATTTCTACATCCATCTTAGCTTCGCCAGCCATATCTATCTCCTTTCCATATTAAATAATGCTTACCTCTGGTGAAATTACCACATCAGCATAAATCGGTCAATCAAATTTAATATCCTTTGCCAACGTGAGCATATAGATCATGAATCTGTATCCATCCCCATATCCACAATATTTCCTTTTTGGCTCTCAATATTGTCTATTTCATCCCTATATGAAGCCCATATTTCCTCAACAAGTTGTTTGTCATCCTCTTTGGTTTTCCTTAAATTTTCAATAAGCCTACCATAGGCAGTTTCCTCTGCTTTGCCATTTGGCATATCAAAAAATGATTTATCGAAAACCGGAACTTTCCCCGCTTTAAAGTAACCTTTGTCCTCCAAGAAGAATCCTTCCAAATCATCAGACCCTTTCCCTAAAACTTGTCCTGTTTCCAAGTAATGTTCCATAACAGGCGCCATACCATATTTTTGGATCGGACAAACCTTCATACATATACCACAGCCAGAATACCGTGCCATTACAGGCCGGCATCGTTTGTGTATCAACTTGTTTTTCTCCACGCCCCTAAACCACACCCTTTGAGCCTGAATTGCCTTTCCCGGACATCTCATAAAACATATCTGGCATGTTTCGCAAAATTTATATATGCCATAGTCAATAGGACTATCGAAAGTTAACGGAGCGTCAGTAATTATTATTTGAAGCCTTGCTCGTGAACCAAAATGAGGAGATAACAATTGTCCATTGACACCAAGTTGCCCTAACCCGGACTGAACAAACATAGGAATAACAGGACCAAAATACCAAGTCGGGCCAGATATTTGAGCTCCATAACCAAGCTCATTGATAAAATTTGATAATTCGAGCGATAACTCAGCTTGTCTCTGATAAGCCTTTCCTTGGGCTATTTCTGCCTCTATTCCCGGAATTTCCTGTGTTTTTATATAATCTTGCTCATAGGCTAAACAAATCGCATTCCCAAGGTCACTACGTAATTCATTTCTACGGCTTGAATATACGTAACGCCTATCAAACCTTGTAAACCCTACCTCTCCGTACCCAAGCTCTCTTGCTTTATCTTTGATCAAACCTGAAATGTCACCAGTATTTTTTATTCCATTTGGTTTAACATTTCCCTGTTTGCGCAATTTTTCAATAATCGGTGCTATTTCGTCCTGATAATCTTTGTAAAGTGCATCGATGTCAGGGGTGTGCTTTATCCTCTCTTTTTCTGCCCAGATGGCCGATGCACTTTGTTCGATAGCAAAACTTTCTAGAGGATATTCTCGGCTATAGTAGGAAACTTCATCCTCTTTTATGGGTATTCCAGCAACGGACAACAAATCAGCTGCCACGCTAATTTCTACGTCCGGGTCCCCTGCATCTCTTCCCACCCTAGATACCGTTTTCCCAAATCTTCTCTTGGTCAATCTTTTTCCTTCTCAGCTAATTAACAATTAAAATTTCTTCATATACCAAGAGCAACCTCTCGTTCAATTTTTATGATTTCAAATTCAAATTTACTATTTTCGATAACCCTTATGGTCTGATCAATTATACTTTCAGATACTTTTCGGTTATCACTAACAGATGATAATCCCACAATGGAAAAATCAAACTTATCTTGCAAGCCCACCTCAGCTGCTGACACATTTTTTCTAGATCGTATTTGTGCCAGTAAAGACTTTATAACTCGCCGTTTCTCTTTCAAGGAACGCGAATACAACAATATTTCAATTTTACAGACACTAACAACCATGATTCTATTTCAAGCCTAGTCGAATACCTAATGCAAGTATAACAATAGCTACAAGTGACGGACTTCAAATAGATGATAATAAAATGAAATGCATCAAACTTCTGATATGATTGCGGCTTAAAGGATTGTACGTAACATAGAAAACATGGATTTAAATATTTGAGTAACAAGATTAAGATTGACCGAGTTGGGCTTTACGGACAGAAGATTCTTATAAGGTGGGACGATAGCCATGAGTGCACATTTGGAGCCAAAGAAATCAGAATCAGCTGTCAGTGTGCACAATGTGTGGAGGAGTGGAGCAAAAGACAATTATTAGATCCAGCTACCGTACCCTCAGACCTTACAGCAGAGGATTATTTATTTGTGGGTAAATATGCAATTCAATTCCTTTGGAGTGACGCACATTACACAGGCATATTTCCGTTTGATGTTTTGAGAGCTATGTGCAGATGCGCTAGGAAGTAAAACATGGAATAGGGCACTGCGCCAATCTAGGCCAATGCCCTATGAAACTAAGAACTTTGTAAAATCTTAAACAGGCCTGAATTTTGGTAATGCAAGTTCATCATTTATATCCTCAAAAACAACTTCCAAATCCATTCCTATAGTCAGATTGTCTGGTGTAGGGTCATCAATAACAATGTTCGTGGCCATTTTCGGCCCTTCTTCCAACTCAACGATAGCAGTTACAAATGGAACATCTTCTACAAACCCTGGGTGTGGGGCCCTCTGAACAATGCCGTATGTGAACAATGTTGCTTTCCCTGAAGCTTGAACCCATTTAGTATCTCGCGGGGTAGCACATTCTGGATTCCGACAGAAGTCGGTAGGATAGAAATAGGCCTCATTGCAGCCATTGCAGTATCTTAGCCACAATTCCTTCTCTTTGGCCTTTTGCCAATAAACGTCGGACTCACCTTGTGGAACAGGTATTGGTTTGTTATATGCCATCTTTTTACTCTCCTTAAATTTAGTCGACCGCCAGGACCGTGGTACCTGTGGATGATAGAGATCCGCCTGTACCGTTGATGAGGCACAATTTGGGATCATCGAGTTGCCGATCACCACATTCCCCTCTCAACTGCCTGACCGCCTCCAAAACAAGGAACATACCATACATACCAGAATGTGTGTATGAGAGCCCCCCGCCAGACGTGTTCATGGCGAAATCACCACCTGGAGCCGTACGCTGACCTGCCACAAAATCTGGAGCTTCTCCTGGGCCACAGAAACCCAGGCTCTCAAGCGTCGCCAAAACTGTATATGTAAATGAGTCATATATCATAGCGAGATCAATGTCATTATGAGTCACCCCTGACCGTTCGAGGGCTGAAGGACCTGTGTTCTTTGCAACAGTTCTAGTGAGATCTGGCATCTGGCTGATCATATTGTGATCATGAGACTCGGCGGCGCCAAGTACCCATACCGGCTTTTTCTTTGCGTCTCTAGCTCTCTCCGCTGAAGTTATAACGTAAGCCCCACCAGCATCAGTGACGAGACAACAATCAAACAAATGGAAGGGCCAAGAAATCCACCTAGAATTATGATAATCATCAAAGGACATATCATCTTTCATGTAAGCCTTGGGATTAAGCTGAGCCCACTTACGAGTAGCAACAGCAACCTCGGCCATAGCTTGTCTGGTTTTTTCCTCTCCATAAACATGCATATATCTTCGTGCCGCCATTGCATAATTTATTGGTGCCCCAATAAATCCATAAGGCAATTCAAACTGTGAACCTGGATCGGCAGCGTCTCCTCCTGGCCTACTTCTCCTGCTTCTACCGGCCTCTCCATGAGTCACAAGAGCGACGTCGCAATAGCCAGCATTAATTGCAGCCATTGCATGCGCTATATGAATTATAAAAGAAGATCCTCCAACTGCTGTGGTATCCGTAAAACTGGGCTCAATCCCAAGGTATTCGGCTAAATTCAAAGTAGATGTCCCTGCCGTGAACAGGCCATTTACATCTTTCATCGACATCCCCGCATCTTCCAATGCATTATGCGCTGCTTCCGCATGGTGTTGAAGATTAGATTTATTGGGTACTTTCCCTATTTCATCAGATTCATCTACCCCTACTATCGCCACCGTTTTCCTTAAATCGGTCATTAATATACAACCTCCATTTTCGATTTTTGCATTAACTTAAAAAGTAATAAAGCTCATCTAACTCTTAGCAGCTAGAATACAGGTAATACTTGATATTCTCAAATTTTAAGTACTCGTTGATCACCAGTTAGTAAAAGAGCCATCATTTCTTCTCAATTGAGGCAACCAACCAGTAGTATCAACAATACTTGATCTCGCAACATCTTCATCAATATCTACTCCCATACCTGGTTCATCTGGACACCATGCGTAACCGTCTTCCCATTGAATTTGCTTTGGAAACAAATTGGTGGCATACGTCCCAGGTTTTTTAGGCATCTCTTGAACCCCCACATTGGTAGAGGCCATACAGAGAGCCACACAAGCCGCGGCGCTCACTGGCCCCAGAGGATTATGGGGAACAATGTCTATATAATGCGTTTCTGCAGAATGTGTCACTTTTAAAGCTTCGGTGAATCCTCCAACTATGCATAAATCAATCCTGGCGTAACTTATCAATTCTTCTTCTATCACTTCCCGAAAAGGCCATTTACTGGACCACTGTTCCCCCGCAGCTATAGGAATTGAAACATGCTGAGAAAGTTTTCTATAACTAGAAGGATTTTCAGACCTCAATGGATCTTCCATAAAATAAGGCCTATATTTTTCAACTGCCCTACATAAAGTTATAGCGTGAGCTGTATCCAACCGCGTATGGATGTCAAAACATATCTGTATGTTCGGACCTACTGTTTCCCTTATGGTAGCTATTTGTTCTTCAGCTAAAGCTATAGATTCGACTGGCTCTAGTATATTCTGATTATCTTTGTATGTAAAAGACCCACTCGTTTCCGGCTGATGCCACCTAACAAATTTCCAACCTTCATCTACATGTTTGTTACAGTTGTCAATCAGTTCCGACATACTGTTACCTTGTGCATGTGGGTAGCAAACCACTTTATCTCTTACAGGTCCTCCGAGCAATTTGTATAAAGGCATATTTAGATATTTAGCCTTAATATCCCACAAAGCGATATCAATCGCACTTATGGCACATGAATAAACTTTGTCCGCAGGGAAAAACCCTCCTCTGAACATACGTTGCCATAATTTTTCAGTTGAAAACGGGTCTTGACCTATAACTGTTTCAGAAAGATGGTCAATTGCTTTAGATATAGCTCCACCCCATGCCGGTATTCCTGCCTCTCCAAGACCATATATACCAGAATCAGTTTCAATTTTAATTACATAATAATTTTTACCTTCATTGTCTTGTATGGGGAATTTTTTGATTTCACTGACCTTCATGATAATCTAACCTTCGAAATTAAAAAATTAGTTAATGTTCACAAAAAGATAAGATAAATTTTATAACCCAGTCAACTAAACTGATAGGTATGTGTTTAATAATTGATATTTAATCAAAATGATTTGATAACATTAATATATGTTTAATGTCTCTAGATCTGATTTTGAATTATTTGTCCAAGATACTATCAGTAATTTGCCGGACAACATCAAAGACAATTTAAATAACGTAGATATTGTTGTAGATGATTTTCCAACAAATAACCAATTACTTGGAATGAATTTATCAGACAGGTCGGATCTTCTAGGTTTATATGAAGGAATACCTGTTACCTTAAGGTCAACATACGATATGGTCCTCCCAGACAAAATAACCGTATTTCAGCACTCCATAGAAAGCATATGTGACACCGTGGAAGAATTAACGTCTGAGATAGAAAAAACGATTTTGCATGAAATCGCTCATCACTTTGGAATAACTGATGAAGAACTTGAACATTTATAAGCTAAACAACGCCTCTAAACCTTAAAATTAAACGACTCCCCGTTAAATTCCACGACTCTGCCATCATGTTCAATATATGTTCCGGTGTATTTATTAAGTTCCCTTCTTAATTTCTCTAGCCTACTGATAGGTTGATCTTTGTATTTATTTCTATCAATTACTGAAAACCCCCACAGACTAGCTTGGGAATTGCCGTTCATGTATTTAACAACCTCGTCAACCAGATTCTCTCCAACTTGATTTGTATATTCCTCTATAGCTGATCCCGTATGTTTATCTACAAACATAAACTCATAGACCAAGGCTCCCGTATCATCCTCAACATTGGTCTCACAATAAAGAACAGGATATGAGTCAGCTTCATAATTTACTTCTTGCCCAGCAATTTCTCTCATTGTAGCTTGAATAACTCTCATTAAAGTGGAAATGTGTGTTGCAGACAATTTTCTTGAAGGTATCACTATCTTCATATTTTCCCCTCAATGTAAAGATAAGCTAATATATCGAAATCATCTAAGTATTCTGGAGTCTCCGACGCGCCGAGTAATTTGCTGTTGATCAAGATATTCCATAAAAGCTAGTACGTATTTCCTACTTGTATCGAATCTAGTCCTAACATCACCAACAGTAACCTCACCTTTATCCTCTATCGTGAATTTAACATACAAGAGCATTTCATCAAAAGCAGATGCTAGAAACACAATGCCCTGCCCTACATTAACTACCTCTCCTCTGTTGGTCAAATAGTTCACTACATCCTCATGTAATACCGAATCCGTTGGGGGAGAGAAAGGACTCACTGATAACTTATTTATAAAATCGGCTGACTCTAACTTTGATTTATCATCCAAGACCACTTCATGATTAACAGAGGTTATAACAGATCCATTTTCTACGAGTAAATTACTTTTAGAAAGCTCTGAGACAACATGGTTAAATGGACCAATATCAAGAGATACTTGAATTCTCAGGTCTTCCCTCTGAATACCCTCCCTTAGAGGAAATTCAGAGTGGAACCCCGTTAGTGTTTCCATTATTTTCATGTTTGTGGATTCCCAACCTAGTTTTGTAAAAATATAACCACGCTCTATATCGTTTTCAGTTACAAACAATTTGTCTTTTGTCACCAGTTCGGCGATAGCATTACTCAATTCTGTCCTGGATAACAAAAGTGAATTTTCAAGACTTGAAAATTCTAGCGGTTGATTTGCTTCAATCATATTTAAAAGTATCTCACCTAAAGACCCATCCTTTAAAATTTCCAATTTTTTTATAATGCTCAAACTTCTACGTTTATGTCTCCTAGATTGAATATCGACTACGACCCCACCACCTAAGGTTTCAGTATTAGAACGAATGACGAAAAAATCTCCTTTTAATACTGGTATGGGATAGGTAGGTTTTATTTGCGCCCAAGTCGAATCTCCTTTGGATACCGAATTGCCTTCTAATAATCTGAGCCTAGCCCCCACTTCCCTACTCCCAGTGTATAGAGTCACATTCGAATCATGCTTAAGATCATAAGGACAATCATCCAAGACCTGTAACCTGACATCGAATGCCTCACTGCTAATCAACAAACTTGGTAGAGAAAGAACATCTCCTCTTTTTATATCACTGTGGTCTATCCCAGATATATTGGCGGCCACTCGAGTACCTGGAAATACAACGTCTTCTTTATTAGTGTGGGATTGCAGTCCACGTATTCTTCCTTTTAGACCAGAGGGGTACAGTTCAATTTCTTGACCAACCTTTAACTGTCCCTCTACAAGTGTTCCCGTAACAACAGTTCCGAATCCAGAAATAGTGAAGGACCTATCAATAGGCAAACGTGGGCGACCTAAGTCCACCTTCGGCTCCGTGGATTCTATTTCTGTCTCAATAACTGATACAAGATCTATAATCCCAAACCCTGTAACTGACGAAACAGGTACTATGTCAGCATTCTTGAGGGATGTCCCACTCAATTCCTCAATAACTTCAGATTTCACCAACTCCACCCAATCAGATTCGACTAAATCAGTTTTAGTTAAAGCGACAATCCCACGATTTACTCCAAGAAGATTAAGTATTTGAAGGTGTTCTCTCGTTTGAGGCATGACAGACTCTTCAGCTGAAATGACTATTAACGCTAGATCTATCCCACCGACACCAGCCAGCATGTTGTTGACAAATTTTTCATGTCCCGGAACGTCAATTACACTAACTTCATCCCCATTAGGAAGTCCAAACCAAGCAAACCCCAAATCAATGGTCATGCCTCTTTGCTTTTCTTCTTTAAATCGATCGGGATCAATACCAGTTAATCTTTGGACTAACGAGGATTTCCCATGGTCAACATGACCGGCAGTTCCAATAACAAACAAATAAAACACCCTCAAAATATTTCACAAAAGAATAGCATAGAAATGCCAGTACTATAATCGTGCTTTCCACAGTCAAAATCTGCACTGATTCCTGTTTTAGAAGTCCCAATTGCGTAGCATGTAACCCTCTGATATCTTAAAAGTATCGAAGGTCAACAAGGTATTTTAATTCTATAGGAGATTGAAATGAATGACGCAGTGATAGTTAGTGGAGCAAGAACTCCTGTCGGAAAATTTGGGGGATCTTTCAAAAATATTAGCGCTCCTGACTTGGGTGCTACCGCTATAAAATCTGCTTTGAACAAAGCAGGAATTTCTCCTGACATGGTGGATGAAGTAGTCATCGGAAACGCTATTCAAGCCGCGGAAGCCGGATACGCAGCGAGGTTAGCATCCATAAGGGCAGGAATACCACACGAAACACCTACTGTAGCTATCAACAGGCAATGCTCGTCCGGTCTTGAAGCTATTAACTTTGCAGCACAATTAATCCGCACCGGGGAAGCGGAAATAATCGTTGCGGGTGGAACTGAAAACATGAGCCAGGTTCCTTTCATGGTGAATTATCAAGCACGGTTCGACGGTCTTCGTATGGGCGATTCTACTTTGTCCGACGGACTAACCGATGGGCTTGGCTGTCCAGTCAATAGATACCATATGGGGGTTACTGCTGAAAATGTTGCAGAAAGGTTCGGGGTGAGTAGAGAAGATCAAGATGAGCTAGCAATGATAAGTCACAACAGAGCTGTAGCAGCAATAAATGGTGGAAAATTCAAATCCCAAATCACTGAGGTTGAGGTCCCACAGCGAAGAGCTGACCCAATAAGTGTTTCAGTAGACGAAGGGCCGAGGGCAGACACAACTTTAGAAAGCTTAAGCTCATTACGACCGGTATTTAAAAAGGACGGTACGGTAACAGCAGGTAACGCCTCAAGCATAAATGATGGATCTGCTATGGTAGTACTAATGTCAGCGGATAAAGCTCGAACTTTAGAGATAAACCCACGAATGAAATGGCTCACACGAGGTGCAGCGGGAGTGGAGCCAGCAATAATGGGAACAGGACCCGTTCCAGCTGTAAATAAAGCAATTAAGAAATCTGGAATGAGTTTATCAGATATTGACGTGGTGGAACTTAATGAAGCTTTTGCCTCTCAGGCATTATACTGCATTAGGGAGCTAGGTCTCGATCTAGATAAAACTAATGTTAATGGTAGCGGTATTAGTCTCGGACATCCTGTAGGAGCAACAGGAGCTATTATGACTGTTAAAATAATGGAAGAAATGGAACAATCCGATAGTCAACTCGGATTAGTTACAATGTGCGTCGGTGGAGGCCAAGGCATTGCTACAATATTTGAAAGAATGAATTAAGGAAAAAACCATGACAACTTTACAAGACCCAGGTGTTCAAACTGTTCTTGACAACATGGAAACTATTGTTGCTTCTGAAGGCGGAACACTTAACTTTATATCCTTAGAGGATCAAACCCTTTCAGTGGAGTACGTAAAAGGTATTAATGAAGAGTGCCCTGAGTGTGTACCAGATCATGCAATGGTAAAGATGATGATGGAAAGCTCATTGTCCATTTACGCACCACACGTAACGGATGTCGACTTGAAATAACCTTACTTGATCATATCAAGGTATTTCAGACCCGTCCCAGTATTAAGTAATAGAACTTTTTCATCTTCTGAAAGTATTCCTGATTGCAGAAGATGTTGTGCTGCGACAGCTGTCGCAGCACCTTCTGGGCAAAGAAACAATCCTTCTAAAGATCCAACAACACGCATCATTGCTAATATCTCCTCATCGGAAACCGTGATCGCACCTCCTTCGCTTTCCCTTAATGAATTCAATATCAGATAATCGCCAATTGCTGATGGTACCCTTATTCCTGAAGCCAAAGTTTTGGCATTTTCCCACGGATCTGCAAATTCTTGATCTAATTCAAAGGCTCTCACTATCGGAGCACAATTTTCTGATTGTACCGCAAACATTTTAGGCCTTTTGTTGGAAATCCAGCCAAGATCTTCCATCTCTTGAAACGCCTTCCACATTCCAACTATTCCCGTTCCCCCACCTGTGGGGTAAATTATCACGTCAGGCAAATCCCAATCCAATTGTTCTGCAATCTCATAACCCATAGTTTTCTTCCCTTCCACCCTGTATGGCTCTTGCAAGGTAGAAACATCAAAAAGGTCCATTTGTGCGGCCTTTTCTCTAGATATGATTCCAGCA
This sequence comes from Chloroflexota bacterium, assembly GCA_002717465.1. GTDB lineage: Bacteria > Chloroflexota > Dehalococcoidia > Lucifugimonadales > UBA826. Next base: position 54,046 of record PBDQ01000004.1, on the reverse strand, counting down.
TCACTGATAAGACCGTCAATCAAAGTTAAATTGCCGCCAGTAATATCTACTTCAATTTTATTAGAATCTGGGGCATCTTTAGGCATAAAAATATGGGCTTCCAATCCAGCTTTAGCAGCATACGAAGACATAGCCCCCGCAGCATTCCCTGCAGAAGGCATCGTTAATTTTTTAATTCCCAATTCCTTAGCCTTAGATACAGCTGCTGAAAGGCCTCGGGCTTTAAAAGAAGCCGTCGGATTGAGGCCCTCATCTTTTATGTTTAAAACCCTATAACCTAATCGCCCACCAAGTCTTGGTGCATCAAATATAGGAGTGAATCCTTCGCCAAGCGTAACTACATTAGCAACATTCAAAACAGGAAGCATTTCAAAATACCTCCACATGTTCGGAGCTCTTCCGGACAGATCTCCTATAGAAAAATTTTTCTTGGCATTATCAATGTCGTATCTAGAATACAAAACCTTCCCACAATCATTACATAATCTTTGAGGTATCTCCGCATCGTAGGTTTGATGGCAATATGTACATTCTAGATATGACAAATAACTTTTCATAAAATAATCCTAAATGAAATGAGTTTAGTTGATTGTTCCATAACACATTTGTCGTTATTTCAGTTAGCATAAAAATCCAAATTCTATTGTCTACGCTTAAGCGCGAACTTTCAAATCTATTGAGATAATGACCAGTGGAAGTACAATTAAACTTTCACAAATAAATAGGCAATTTTGAAAATATAAGAAATAATTTATAAATAACAGGAGTCAGACGAAAAATGACCGATAATGATGTAGTAATCATAGGAGCTGGAACTGCAGGATTATCTGCGGCAATATACTCTGCTCGCCTAGGTATGAATACTGTGGTTTTAGAAAGTCTAATGCCAGGCGGTCAAATAATAAACGCAGAAACCATTGAAGACTATCCTGGTATAAATCCAAGTATATCTGGAGCTGAACTGACTGCTATCATGCAAGAGCAAGCCATGTCTGCTGGTGCTGAAATCAGACTCTCAGAAGTAACTCACATAACTGAAAAAAACAATAACTGGCTAGTGTCTACATACGAAGAAACTTTGTATACAAAAAGTGTAATCATCGCTTGCGGGTCTCAGCTCAAAAAACTAAATGTCCCTGGTGAAAATGAGTTTGTAGGCTCAGGAGTGTCTTACTGCGCGACATGTGACGGAGCTTTTTTCATAGATCAAGATGTCTGTGTAATAGGCGGGGGGGATTCTGCTATTCAAGAAGCCATTTCACTAACAGAATTTGCCAGAAATATACACATTTACTGCAAAGAGCAATCTTCTCACGCACAAGAAGCTTTACAGATAAAGGCAACAACAGACGAAAAAATCAAATTTCATTTTGAAACCGAAATCTGCGAAATAACGGGAAACGGTATGGTGGAAGGCATATCATTCCGTAAAGTGGGTGCAGATCGAGTGCAGAATAGAAGGATGGACGGAGTATTCATATTCGTCGGACTGGAACCTAACACAAGTTATTTGGAAAAATTAGTTGAAATTGACCGTTCAGGACATATTGTCACAAATTCATCACTACAAACATCGCAAAATGGCATATTAGCAGCAGGCGATGTTCGTTCACATTCAGTAGCTCAACTTGCAAGCTCTAGCGGGGACGGAGTCACAGCTGCCATTAACGCCCATAAATATATAAAAAGCGGATTATGGGAAAGTAAGAGTTAACTCATGGCGAGCATAATAGCTATTGCAGCCGGGGGAGCTATAGGGGCTATAGCCAGATATGGCACAGACAGAGCCGTTTCAACTTTCTTGGGACAGAATTATTTTGGGATACTTACCTCCAACGTAATCGGATCTTTCTTTCTCGGGTTATTTGTAGCTGGGCTCATGACCAAAGCATCAATTCCTCAAAATTTCACGTTTTTTTTCACTGTGGGAGTATGCGGTTCTTACACCACTTTTTCCACATTAATGCTAAGTTCAATCTCTTTGTTGGAAAAAGGCGATCATTTACACTTCGGTATAAATTTGATTGGCAGTATTTTGATTGGATTATGTGCAGCTTTCACTGGTCTATGGATTGGAAGAAACATTATTTAACACCCGAATAAACTTAATAGTTCATCTGCAAATCATAAAATAACTGAGTATACTAGTTATGCAAAATTTTTCATTGCCCGGTGGTGTAGTGGTAGCACTAAGGACTTTGACTCCTTCGACCCAGGTTCGAATCCTGGCCGGGCAGCCATCTATAATTATGGTTTCATCCCATGTAACCCAAGTACCGTACGATATTCAAGCTTTAGTGCAGAATCTATATTCATTTCGAAGCCTGCCCGTACAGCTGATTTTATAGCAGCGTTTAATTTGTCTCCGTTGCCTATTAATTTCGCTGCCAAACCAAACGCTTCATTGTATATTTGGCTCTGCTCCACTACGATGTCAATTAGGCCGATAGACTGTGCATAATTCGCGCTTATTTCCCTATTAGTTAAAAGCAGATCCAAAGTGGCATCGACTCCGATCAATCGAGGCAACATCTGAGTCCCTCCAGCTGCTGGAATCATTCCTAGAGCAGCCTCTGGCATCCTAAAACAGGCATTTTCAGCAGCAATTCTTATATCGCATAATGCTGCGATTTCTATGCCTGAACCAATTACAAATCCATGCATTGCCGCAATTATTGGTTTTTTAATATCCAAAAACAGGCTCCATAAATCTCTAGAAAACCGAATGTTTCTAGCCATTATCTGTGATGGAGCTGTGCCAAATTCACTCAAGTCTGCGCCTGCACAAAATCCTCTTTCACCATTGCCTTTAATAATTGCAACTTTTGCTTCTTCGTCATCTTGAAACAATCTCATATATTCATATAATTCATCACGCATCTGAATGCTAAAAGCATTAATAACTTCAGGTCTATTTAAGCTAATTGTCGCTACACTGGAGTTCAAGCTATATTTAATAACATCCATAAATCTATCTTAACTATCATTATCATTCATTGGTAAATTCTGGAGAACGCCTCTCCATAAAGGAAGCTATCCCCTCTGCTCTATCTGATGTGCTTTGCAAAATCACATTCAAATCCGTCTCTAATGTAAGCCCATCTTTCAGGGTCATATCGTGCCCATTTCTTACCGCTTCCTTTAAATATTTGGTAGCGATAGGCCCTGCATTACATATAGTCTCTAACAGGGATACAGTAAATGTATCGATAGAAACATTTTTTTCTGAAACATACTGAACCAAACCGATTTCTAACGCTTCTTGAGCATAAAACATCCGTCCCGTCATTATTAATTCTAATGCTCTACCTAGCCCTACTGATCTCGATAATCGCTGCGTTCCGCCCTCAAAAGGAATGAGTCCATTACCAACCTGATTCATCGAAAATCGACTATCCTGCGAGCAAATTTTCACATCTGCGCATAAAACCATCTCTAATCCCATACCTACAGCATTTTTTTTTACACTTACTACTATTGGTAAATCCACACTAGATAGCAATCTACTAACAGAGCCTATTTTCGAAATATTTACAAGTTCATTGTGCACACCGTCTGGGACGAAATTTTCACAGTAGGAAGACATGTGTACAAGCCGAACATCTGTGCATCTTCCCAATTTTTCAAGAACATCTTCAATTGCCCAGACTATATCCATGTAACCACATTGAACGCTTGTTTCTTGGAATTGGATATCAGCAACTTGATTATTTAAAATTAATTGAAACTTGATTGGATCAAGCATTTTCATCCCTCGACTCTTCATTCATTTTCTGCATATCCCTGAGAGAATTATCTTCCGCAATGATTTCCAAAGTCTCTGGATTTGAGAAATAAGCAAACAATTCTTTAATTGAAGCTGCAAGAGGAGGCCCCAATACTACACCCCACATACCTCCTATCTCACTACCCACAACTATAGAGACTAAAATCAACACCGGATGTACTTTTAGCGATTGGCTATGAATCCTAGGTATGAGAAAAGCACCTTGGACGATCTGTACGATGAGATATAGAAACAACACAAAAACTATTTTGTCAGGAGAAGTTGATAAAGTTATAACGATAGCAGGAATTACTCCTAACCAAGCTCCAATAATCGGTACGAACTCAAATAAACCGGCAACAGCTCCAAGCAAAATTGCAAAATCGATTCCTAGTAATGAGAGTCCTATAGATATAACTACCCACACGAATGCAGCTAAAGTCACTTGCGCTCGAACATACGCTCCTATAATTCGATTTAGTATCCTCATGATATGTACAACATGAATCTGGAAATCTACAGGGAATGTAGATATGAATGATTCCCTCAATTTTTCATGATCTTTAAGCAAATAAAAAACAAATAAAGGAACTACCACCAGACCTACAACTAAAGTCAGCGCATGCACAGCTGCAAGAGCTGTTCGATTTAATAACCCAGCAAATGCACCCACCAAAATACTTCCAGCATTTTCGAGCAACTGGTCAATTTCGAGACGAATTTCTTCAGGGATGTTTGAAGCGTATTCTTGATTCCAACTCTCCACAGTAGCTCGTGCGCCTGTAATGAAAGTTGGAAGCGAATTAAGTAATTCTGTTGTTTGTTTGAAAAGTGGTGGCACAACAACAAGTAAATAACCCACAATCCCCACCAAAACTATGATAAACACAAAAAAAATCGCTATTGCTCTCGCTAAACTCGGATTTGTGTCAGATAGAGGGTTCCATTTTTCAAATAACTTAACAAAAGGGTGTAGTACATATGTTAGAACGAGGCCGATTACAAATGAGAATAAAGCACCTTTTACTAAATATAAGCCTAGCAAACACAAAAGTACTACTAAAACCCAAAACCCATATTTAGCTAATTTACCATTGCTAAATTCCTTGTCTGCACCATCTTGCATTCAACAATTCTTCCTAAGTCTTATTGGCATATTGTAAGCAACACTTTCTTTAAGGTCTTAATATAAGTCTGTCAACGTCTCTAGATATGGCAGACTAGTGACTCCGTGTGAACAAACACTCATACCGGCAACAAGTGACGCAAATTTTGCAGATCTCCGTGTATCATTCGTTTCAATATATTTAATCATGAAAGAAGTCGCGTAGACATCGCCAGCACCAGTAGGATCCACTTGGCTATTCGGCACCGCTTCCACATGAAATGATTCCCCGTTCTCATATATTACAGATCCACGTCGCCCCAACGTAACGATTAGGATTGGAACACAATCTATCCAACTCTTCAAGTTGTCTTCTGAATATATGTCTTCATGTGAACATACAGCCACATCAACAAAAGACAAAATATCAATACCTGGCCAATCTTTAATAATTATTTTACCTTCAGAGTCCTGCTGCCTTGTCCACCCCTGTATGGAAGCTACTACTTTAGAGTTTAGAAATAGTGAAGCTACATCAGGTCCGAATTCACCAATCACAGGAGCTAAATAGACAATTTTCGGATTCCTCCAATCTAATGGAACATCAAATTGTGTAATAGGAAGTGCGAGGCTGCTAAGAATTTGAGTCCTAGAATCTTCCTTCCTTAAATTGCCATAAATATTGTGAAAAGTCGTAGTTTCCAATGATAATTTATTGATCCATTCCATTCCTTCAGTTTCCACCGGAAGGTGGAAATCGGTAGAATAGCTGGTCAAAACCCGAACTGATTCACCGAGTCTTTTTGCTGTCACAGAACCGTAATAAACTGCCCCACCCGGTCTAAATTTATCGTCATAACCATCTCTGGTAACATGACCTATAGCTAGAAACCCAGAACCGTTCTCCATACTTTACAGATCGTATCGAATGGATTACATCGGTATGATAACTATTCTTCGATCGGTTCCAAGGCCAGAGCTCTCAGTATAAACATCTTCATTATCCGCTAATGACATATGAACCACTCTCCTTTCACGGGCATTCATGGGCTCCAATTCAATTTCTCTGCCTGTTCTCACAACCCGTTTCGCAACCCTATCAGCGAGATTGACCAAGGACTGATCTCTCCTTTGATAATAACCTTCCACATCAACAGATATCGGCGATCGATGTCCCGTTTTATTGTTGGTGATAACTCTAGTAATAAATTGCAATGCCTGCAGAGTCTCGCCCCTTCTTCCTATCAGTAAGCCAGCGTCATCGCCTTCAATATCGAATTCAGGACCGGACTGTTCATCATCCCCTGCGTCAATGAGAGAGGAAACAGCCTCCACATTCATTAAATTCAACAATCCTGCTAGAACTTCGCCAGCTACTTTCGCAGAATCATTATCCGACTTAAACTCAACTTTTTTGACTCGGACAGAGGCTGGTTCGCTGCCAATACCTAATATCCCTGGCTTACCTTTACTAACGACGTCTATTTCTACCTCTGTTCGGTCTACGTCTAGCTCTTTTAGAGCGATCTCGATCGCGTCTTCCACTGTTTTTGCTGTGGTTGTTATCGATTTCATCTGTTTCCACCTCTTCAATTTGAGCCTGCTCTGGAACAGCAGATGCCGTTATAAGAGTAGGGTCTTTTCTAAATCTAAAGTTAAGTAAGTTCACAATCGGGTCCCACCCTGTTATAAACCCTTGGATGATTATACCTACAATGTTAGATATCACCCAGTAGAGAGCCAATCCACTCGGGAATGACATGGTAAAAAACCCAAACATGATTGGCATCATCCATAACATCATTTTATTGGTAGATGCTTGACGTTCATCCATTGCTGGCATAGTTGTCATTTTCTGCATTAACCACATAGACAATCCAACTAAAATCGGCATCACCGGCGAGTCAGGTTCAGCTAAATTCATCCACAAGAATTCACTATTGATCGGATAGAAATTCGCAAAAGGCAACCACCCATATAGATAGCCTGACAAACCAATAAGACTCTCTGGAGCTGCTGGTACAGTTTTCAAAATAGCCTGATACAACCCTATCCAAATCGGGAATTGTATGAACATGGGTCCAAGGCATCCTATTGGGTTGACTCCTTGTTCTTTGTATAACTTCATTGTCTCTTGGGATTGCCTTGGCCTATCTCCAGAGAAACGCGACTGAATCTCCTTAATCTTAGGTTGCAATGCTGTCATACGTTTCATCTGACGACTCTGCTTCACTGTCAATGGCATCATAATCCCGCGAATCACAACCGTGAAAAGTAATATAGCAATCCCGAAATTACTAAACGAAACACTGTATAAAATAATCAACGAATTGACCATCGGCTGAATGATCAGCCCATTCCATACTTGAACTATAAATTCCAATGCTTTTTCCCTTCAAATTTCTCAGCAATCATTGTTCCACTCGCCTGGTCGGGGTTGGTCTTCTGGCTCTTTATCCGTAAAGTAAGGAACATCCCATTTTTCATCGGGATTACCATATTTACCTAGTATTAAAGATCGTACTGAGTGATCCCTTGCATATAAATAAACTGTATCTCCATCTGATACAACAGAAGTCTCAATCTTTTCTTCTATGTTACAGCCAGAGTATATGTCATCTTCACTTAGAGAACTATTTCTCAAATCCTTTACAAACAATTGTCCCTTTCTAGATGCAAATACTAAGAAATCCGTCTTCCCTTTTGCAATTGCAGGAGTTCCAACGATAGAATCGAGAGTGTCGATTTCCCACAATTTAACTCCGGAGTCCGCATCCAAGGCATACAATTTACCGTCCAAAGATGGAGCAAACAACACGCCTTCATGATAGGCCGGGGTGGCAAGGTACCAATTATCAGCCTCCTCAAATCGCCATTTTTCTACCCCACTTTCCGAATCAACAGCATAGAAAACCTTATCGAATGACCCAAAGAATATGGTTCCATTTACCAGCAGAGGGGTGGCTGCAATGGCCCCATCAGTCAAAAATGGTTGCCATCGAGATTGACCAGAGTTCAAATCAAACCCATACACTTTGTTATCAAGCGAACTAACAATCAGCGTGTCTTCAACAATTACAGGGGCGGTCCATATTTTGCCTGTAGGCCCAAACTGCATAACCTCTTCAAATTCTATTTCTCCATTTTGGTTTATTATCTGGAATTTATGGGTTACCCCTTCCTCTGAACCAACATAAACATGCCCATCTTTAACCAAAACACCTCCAACTATTGGGGAGCCATTTCCAACCACTGTTGGCCGTGATAGGCGTTCACCAGTCTCCAAAGAAAGCGCTCGAAGCTTCCCATCATAACTCGCGATATAAATCACTCCATCCAAGATCACCGGGGTCCCGTAAAAAGCTTTCTTTACTTGCTCACGTCCACCACCTGAAAAAATATCTAAAAACCCGCCTGAACGCTTTGGTTCACCCCATAAAGGCTGAGGCCTGAATTTAACTGATTGCTGGCCAGTGTCTTTATTCAAGGAGACAATTTCTCCCGACATCGTAGCAACAATAACACTATTGGAATCAATGGCAACATTTGCCCAGCCTTGGTACATCCCAAGTTGAGAACATCCGATAAAAAACACCATCATGGAAATGATAGTAATCAGGCGCATATTATTTTGACTCAAGTTATGTCTCAAATTCATTGGATTCTTCTTAAATTCAGTAGTGTCAGCATACATTACTATGGTACGGGGTCATAGCCACTCGTGCCTAGTGGACTACATCTTAATATTCTCTTTAAAGTCATATACCCACCTCGAATTACTCCATATTTTGATATGGCTCCATATGAATATTCAGAGCATGTCGGCATGTGACGACACGATACTGGTAAATATGGTGACACAAAACCCTTATATAATTTCAATAACTTAAGTACCGAATTAGTGATCATATCTACTACTTTCATCTTTCATAATCACTAATCAGACCCAACAATTACATTTGCTCTTTGAAGTAGATTCACCATGGAGTCCGATACTTTGCAAACTTTTAAATGCGGTTGCCCACTTTTGACTATACAGACAACGTCCCAACCATTCGAGATATCTTGTGACATTATCGCTGCTCTCATCTTCCGTTTGAATTTGTTTCTGACAACAGCCTTGCCAATTCTCTTTGACACTACAAACCCAAAACGAGAAGGTTCCTCATTCTCTGTGTCTCTTCTCCAAGTCAACAAAACCACAGATTTACTGTGCCAACTTTGACCTTTTGCTCGGACAGTGTAAAAGTCATTTGGTTTACGCAATCGAAAGTGCTTCTGCATCGTGCCCTCTGTTAAAAGCAGCAAGCCTCTTAAAATATTATCTGCCCATATCAGGTGAATCTAATCTCAATTAATTGGACACTTTAGACAGTTAATTTGTGTCGTCCTTTGAACATACGACGTTTAAGTACGTTCCTTCCCGCCTTAGTGCTCATTCTGGATCTAAATCCATGGACTCTTGCTCTGCGTCTTTTTTTAGGTTGGTAAGTTCTTTTAGGCATTACTTAAGCTCTCTTTTAAACAACCTAAAGATTTTACTTTTACGTTTGTAAGGTGTCAATTAACCACATAGTTATTATCAGACTTAAAAATTAACGAACACACCTATTGTATCAACCCAAAACACTAAAAAACTCATATTTTTCTGGTGGCTCATACCCATGTATCGTAATTTTTTGCATAGAGCTTTCCTGTATGGAAGCATTCACAATAGCCTTATTGAAATCGTGAACAAAGTCATTGTTCAGAAAGTCAGCAACAGGCATCCAAAAACATTCAGATATCTCTTCCTCTTGCATCGTTATTTTTTTGGTTGTAGGTATCAATTTAGCTACAAAATAAATATCTGACATACCATACCGATATCCGTGCCAGTGTCTGAAGAAACTTATTGAGTCAAATGTAGTTTTAACTCCAGTTTCTTCAAATACCTCTCGAACAGCGGCTTCAGCTAAATGTTCTCCTGCTTGAAGTGCCCCTCCTGGTAATTTATATGAAGGTCCTTGACCGGCTCTACGATACCGTTCAGATACCACAAGAAGCTCTTCACTACTGTTAATCACGACTCCCCCTATGCCTATATAGTGTGTGGCATAGGGAGGTACAAAAGCACCCTCCTCTAACTCCAACGTCAACATCGCGTAATTTTTGCATGCATGATGGAAAATGAACCCTTCCTCGCAAGCTTTGGGCAAAATAGAAAAAGCTATATCTGGAACTTCCAACCACACAACCTTACATTTTTCTGAAAGCCATTGTTTAATGGCGCTTTGTAAAGCAGATGTGAAATATTGTTCACATGAAACAACAGATTCAGGGGATACGACGACACCTCCAAACTGGTTTCGTTTCCATTCAAGCTTATTCATTCTTTCCTCCATAGGAAACTGACGTTAGCATAAGACTTAGATTATTTTCAAGATAATCACATACGTAGCTTTCATATGTGTGCTACATGTATATAATGACGCTTACCCTATGATGGAGAACACCTATGAAAACAATACTGAATGCCAAGAAAGTCATCACCTGTAGTGATCACAACACTATCGTCAATGGGTCTGTAATCATTGAGGGAGACAAAATATCCAAGGTAACCACTCAGGATAAAATTACAGTAACTGATAGATTAGGAGCCGAGGAACATACTTTCGGCGATGGTTCGATCATTCCTGGATTTATAGAAATGCATTCTCACATCCATTGCAGCGCTCATCCGACCGATGCACATAAACACATAACCTCTGAAACTAACGAAACTTTTTTAATTAGAGGTACTCAAGCGTTAAGATCCGCCCTTATGTCTGGCGTAACCACAATGAGAGATTTAGGTAGTCGGAACGAAGTGATATTCCCTCTAAGAAATTCCATATCTGAAGAAATACTAGTTGGTCCCCGTCTTATTGCAGCTGGCACACCAATCACAACAACTGGTGGACATTGCAATTGGTTTGGAACGGAAGCTGATACAGTGGAAGAAGTAGTTCAAGCGGTGCGGCAACAATTCAAAGTTGGAGCTGACTGCATTAAAATAATGTCAACAGGTGGTGGATTCACGCCGGGGACTAATGTCCGAAAACCCCAATACACTGCTGAAATAATTAAGGCTGCGGTAATCGACGCTGATAGACTGGGATTAAAAGTAGCTGCCCATTGTCATGGAACAGCAGGAATTAAAAATTGTGTGGAAGCCGGCATTCATAACTTAATACATTGTTCATGGATGTCAGAAAATCCTGAGGAACTTTACGATTACGACACCGATACTGCAGATCTGATCGCTGAAAAAAACATGTACGTTGATCCAACCCTAGCTTTGTCACACCTAAACAAATTGAGAGGGAAAAGTCCCTCTCCTGCATCTGGAATGGCTTCTAACCCCGAAAGAAGATTTGAAATACTTAGAGACATGTGGGATCGCGGAGTCAAATTTGTTACCGGCATGGATTCAGGAATGGCAAATGCGAACTTTGATGACTTCCCATACATCCCCGAAGTTATGGTTAAGGAAATGAAAATATCTCCTATCGATGCCCTAATATGTGCAACAAGGACATCAGCAGAATGTCTCGGCATGTCAAATCAAATAGGAACTCTGGAAATTGGAAAATCTGCGGACATTTTGGTTGTGAACGGTGACCCCTTAGCAGATATAACGAAGCTTCACGATATAAATACAATTATTTCACAAGGGAAAAAAATTAAATTAAAAAACAAATTCCTAATATGATTAATTTAAAGTATTGGTGCGGATCACCTGTATACCACTCCCTTTTAAGATCAAAAAAACTTCTTGGCCTTCAGAAAGAGACATATTTTCCAGAGAATATTTCGTTACCTCCACATAAAGTTCATAACCAAAATCTAATTTAACCAATACCGAGTTAATTGCGTAGTTAAAATCTATGATTTTCGCATCCAAAATATTTGTTGCACTGATAGACTTAGGTATATCCATACTGATAATCACGTCCGAAGCTTGAAAGTTCAAAATTACGCTTTCCCCTACTAACAAGGCATCATCCTTAACCGAGAAAATTTTCTGCCCCACTCTTACTTCAGCGATACCGTCACTTCTAATATCAGACACAGTTCCAAGATACGAATTCTGAAAAGTGCGAAAGTCCTCTTCATTTGCTAACACATCATTCAATATGATAGATGGATGCCCCTCAAGAATTTTGCGACCATCATTTAGGACAACAACGTGGTCAGCAAGAGTTATCACATCAGATATTGAATGTGATACAAAGATAATAGGAATATTCAGGCAGTCTGAAACATTCTTTAATTCCTGAATCAGCACAGCCTTAAACTTTGCGTCAACAGATGCGAGAGGTTCGTCCAACAATAAAAGATCTGGATTAGCACACAAGGCTCTAGCAAGAGCAACTCTTTGGCGTTCACCTCCGGACAGATTAGTCACTCCACGTTCAGATAGATGGCTAATGTTCATAACCTCTAGCATTTCTTGTGGGGAGAAATTTCTCCGGTCAATAGGCAATAAATTATATCCATATTCCAGATTTTTCATCACAGTCATATTTGGAAACAGAGCTGAACCTTGGTGTACATAACCAATACGTCTTTCCTCGGGAGGTAAATTACGCTTATTAGTAGAGGAAAAAACTTCTCTTTCCGATATAGTTATACTTCCAGCATCAGCATTTATGAATCCAGCTATACAATTCAATATTGTGGATTTCCCACTTCCCGATGGCCCAAATATTGCCGTTATTTTGGAATTCAATTCAAAATCACAATTCAATTGAAATCCGTTAAAAGTTTTACTGATTTTCACAGATGCTTTCATATTATTTTTATTCATAAAGAATAATTTTTACCTGATCTGGACAACAACCACGTATAAACTGATAGGGTACAAATGGCTAACAAGACAGAAACCCCGACTAGTACAAGAGCTTCATCATTACGACCAAGCTGAACCTTGTTATAAATGGCAAGCGGAATTGTCTGGGTGCTTCCTGGAATGTTGCCAGCAACAATTATTGTAGCTCCGAATTCTGCCAATGCCCTAACAAATCCAATCAAAATGCCACCAAGAACCCCATGGTAAGAAAGGGGTATAGTTATCGTTAAGAACGTCCGAAACGGACCAGCTCCCAGCGACCTTGCTGATCTTTCAAGCGTTTCATCAACAGATGACATTGAAACGATTGTGGCTCTTGCCATTAACGGCAACGACACCACTGACGCTGCCAGAGTTGCCGCTACCCATGTAAACACAATATCAGAACCGAACAGTAAATGAGAAATTTGGCCAATGGGACCAGATCTGCCTACAAGTAATAAAAGCATATAACCTAACACTACGGGCGGTAACGCTAACGGAAGAGATACTAATAGCTCCAATAAAAATTTACCTCGAAAGTTTTTTCGACCCACAGCCCAACCAATTATTAAAGCCAACGGAATGTTAAGTAACGTGGCAACGACAGATATTTTTAATGTTAAAAAAATTATGTCAATCATTTTTACTTGCCACCAATCAGCTTAAACTTCACTCATATGAAGGTAGAATAAATCCATGCTTTTGCAAAATTGTTTTAGAGAAATCATCCATAATAAATTCAATAAGAGCTTCGGCTTCTGCAATAGTGTCTCCATCCTCGATTATCACAGCGGGATAAAGTATCGTTCCGTATGAACTTTGAGATATAAGATCGTGTTTAACTAGTTCCGGTACCGAAAGAGCATCAGTGTAATAGACTATCCCAGCATCTACATTGCCTGTCCGAACGTAATTTAATGTGGCTCTGACATCAGGGGCAAAAACTATCTTCTCGGTCAAATCTTCCCATAGACCAATATTCCTTAGAGCTTCTCTCGCATAGGATCCTGCAGGAGCCAAATCCGGATCTGCAATTGCGATGCGATTAATATTCTGGATATCCTCAATAGCTGTAGGCATTTTGCTGCTGGACCGGGTCACCACCACGAGTTTGTTAGATGCGATTTGCGATATCGATTTTAAATGAATTTTATCGGAATTTAGTAAAAACCCAACTGGACCATACCCTGCAGATATGAAAACGTCCCCTGGTGCTCCTTGATTCAACTGAGCAGCCAAGGCTTGAGACCCTCCATAATTGAAATTTATCTTTACATCCGGATTTCGTAACTCGTACTCTGTGACAATTTCATTCAAAGAATCAGTCATGCTAGCGGCGGCGTATATCAATATTTGTTTATCAGTTTTAGATGAACAAGAGTATATCGATAGCAAGAGTAACCCAAATAGTAAAATTTGATAGTAAACTTTCATGTTGATCGAGACTTTTTTTAAGTAATTTGGATACCAGGGGCATTCAGACAATAATTGAGTGCCCTTTTCTTTGTTTCCAGTACGAGATTATACATTGTCATCACAGTTGTTCCTAAACCTCACCTAATGATATAATTTAGACCTTGTACTCTGTGTTACAAGCGTGCAAAGAAATATTGGTTTAAAGAAAGTGGGTTCGCCCACTTTCTTTTGTTGTGGCCTAATTAAACGAAGGAGGTAGCGATTCAATGAAAAGTGACTTCATCATCGCATTAACTCAATTAGCGGCCGAACGCAACCTCCCCCGTGACAAAGTAATGTCGGCAATAGAAGCTGCTCTTGTGTCCGCCTTCAAAAAAGACAGTGTGACAGAGGGACGCAATGTTTCAGTCAGACTGGATCCAGGCTCAGGAGACATAGAGGTCGACATTGTAAAAACTGTTGTTGATGTCGTGGATGACCCGCTTATTGAAATGACATTAGAAGATGCAAGGGAAAACTACTTAAAAACTGCTGAGGTTGGGGATACGATAAAAACAGAAAATGTCCCAAATAGCGCCGGTAGAATAGCCGCCCAAACCGCCAAACAGGTTGTCCTACAAAGGTTAAGGGAAGCTGAGCGTGAGATAGTTCTTTCAGAATATGAGGGAAGAGAAGGTGAAATATTCACCGTTACTATACAGCGTGTGGAGTCAACAAAAATCATCGTTGACACTGGCCGGACTGAGGCTATACTGCCTGTCAGTCAACAAGTCCCCAACGAGAGATATCGACAGGGAACCAAGATAAAGGTGGTATTACAAAACATAGATAAAGACTCCCTAAGAGGACCAGAGCTAATTGTTTCAAGGGCCGATGAGTTACTGTTACAAAAATTGTTTGAACAAGAGGTGCCTGAAATCAGTAACGGGTCAGTAGAAATCATAAACATTGCGAGAGAGTGTGGCTCAAGGAGCAAGGTGGCCGTACGGGCCAAACAGGATGGTGTGGATCCGGTTGGGTCATGCGTGGGGCTTAGAGGGGTTAGAATTCAAAGCATCGTGAATGAATTACAGGGCGAAAAAATAGACATTTTAGAATGGAATTCTGATACCAATAAGTACATCCAGAACGCGTTAAGCCCTTCACAAGTTCTTAGAGTAGATGTCAACACTGAAAATGATAATGCTGTAGCAGTCGTCCCAGATAGACACCTTTCTCTGGCCATTGGAAAAGAAGGACAAAATGCCAGGCTGGCCGCCAAATTGTGCGGACTCAAAATTGACATTAAAAGTGATATGGATGTGGATCTGGAAGCTCTTAAGAAGCAAGAAGAATTAGAATCGGAAAAGAAAGAAAATACTGCCGTAGATGTTGCTGAGCAAGAGTCGATACAAGACGCTAAGCCTGATGAAGTTGAAAATGTAACTGAACAAGCTGATTCTACTAAATCCGAAGAAATCATAACTACGGAACGCGCCGTGGATGAAGACGCAATTCTTGCTGCAATGATAGCTGAAGAGGAAAACGAAATAGCTACACTCGGCCTAAGTCCCGAAGAAGAGCTAATGTTATTTGAAGAAGAGGAAATCGTTGAGGAAGATGATGGCGAAGCATCTGGNTCAGAAATAGCAGATTTACCTGAAGANATATGGTCAATACACCGCGCCGGACTAAACCAAGAACAAGCAGGAGTGATCAGATTTGCGGAAGATATTGAAGACCTCCATGGTGGCGTTACTGCCAGACGTGGGAAAAGGGCACNATCTGTTCCNTCGTCGAATAGAAATAAACGTCCCAGTAATAAAAAAGGGAGATCAAGCAAATAGTTCAGTAAACAATCAATAGATGAAAGAACAGTTTTGTACATCTCTATTGAAGAAACAGCAATTAAAAAACTTGCCAAAATTAAATTAATCNTAACCATGAATGTAAAACACATGTAAGAAATTCAGAAATAACAATGACAAGTCCAACGAGTAAACCGAATAAATCAGAACCCGTCGCAATAAGTCTACCTAGTGCAATCTCTGTTGCCGATTTGTCTACGCTTCTCAAAGTAAGCCCAGTAGAAATAGTCAAGGCTTTAATGCGGGGTGGCTATATGTTCGCCGTAAACGATGTGATAGAAAGAGACATCGCTTCGGTTGTTTGTCAATTGTTTGGTTACAAGGTCCAAGAAAATCCTGAAACACAGAAAGAAAACACAAGGATAGTGCCAAGTACTGAATCTGAAAGCGATGAAGAGTTATCTGAAAGGCCACCTATCGTCACTATTTTGGGTCACGTTGATCATGGCAAGACGACTCTNCTTGACCAAATCAGGAAAGCTAATGTTGTACANGGTGAAGCGGGTGGAATAACGCAACACATCGGTGCCTACCAAGTATCTCGTAATAACAGCNTAATCACTTTCCTAGATACTCCTGGCCATGAAGCTTTTACAGCGATGCGTGCCCGAGGTGCCAAAGTAACAGACATCGTGATACTCGTCGTAGCTGCTGATGATGGAGTAATGCCTCAAACCGCAGAAGCTATAGACCACGCTAGGGCAGCAGATGTCCCAATGATAGTGGCGATCACAAAAAAGGATTTGCCGAATGCCGATATTGAAAGGGTATACAGACAACTATCTGAAAACGATTTGCTAATTGAAGACTGGGGAGGAGATATAATAGCGGTCCCTCTATCCGGGCTTACGGGGGATGGTGTCGACCAGTTACTTGAATCCATTGAACTAGTATCAGAAATTAGTGAATACAAAGCCAATGCAAATAGAGGTGCTGTGGGGGTCGTGGTTGAAGCCAGGACCGAAAGGAGTAGAGGTGCCGTGGCGACCTTGCTTGTTCAAACAGGCACCCTCAACCAGGGGGACATAGTTGTAACGGGAAATAGTAAAGGCAGAATCAGAGCCATGTTTGACGACGGCGGTAATCGCGTCAAAAACGCCGGTCCTTCCACTCCTGTAGAAATCATGGGTTTGAATGAAGTACCAGAAGCCGGAGANCTTTTTCAGATGGTTGCAAATGAAAAAGAGGCAAGGAAGCTAGTAGAGGAGCGATTAGATCAAACAAGACGACAATCCGTAACTCTACAGGACGCCTACAGCAGAACGACCTCAGATCAAATAAGACAAATAGACTTAATAATNAAGACTGATGTGCAAGGGACAGTTGAACCAATTAAGGCGGCTTTAGAGGACCTCAATTCAAACGATACTAAAGTAAACATAATNCACATGGCCAGTGGATCCATAACTGAGCGAGATGTATTACTTGCAATAGCCTCAGAGGCAATAATAATTGGTTTCAATAGCCAGCCAGAAGGTGGCGCTGAAACATTGGCCAAACAAGAAGGGGTCGAGATCAGGTCCTATAATGTAATATACCAATTGATCGAGGACGTGCACGCGGCATTAGAAGGGCAACTAGAGCCAACTTATCAAGAAGTCTATGTAGGTCGTGCAACTGTAAGAGCAGTGTTTAATTTAAGCAGACATTCAAAGATAGCTGGCATATATGTAAATGACGGCAAAATTTTTAGGGATTCTGACATAAGCGTAATCAGACGGGGAGACGAGATTTATCGGGGTGTAGTGTCCAGCCTAAAACACTTCAAAGATGATGTAAGAGAAATCACGACTGGATTTGAAGGCGGGTTAACAATAGATGGATTCGTCGACTTTGAAGAAGATGACATTCTAGAAGCATTCAGCACTGAAGAAGTATAAAANTAACCCCTTTACTCAAGAGTGATTTATGTACAATCGCATGGATAGTATTAATTCTTTGCTTAAGCGAGAAGTAAGTACGATCATTCTCACAGATGTAAAAGACCCACGGCTATCAAGTTTAACTTCTGTGACATCCGTGACCACATCAAAAGATCTACATAGTTCCACCATTTTCATAAGTGTTATTGGGGAAGATGCAGTTAAAACAAATTCTATAAAAGCCTTGAGATCTGCAGCGGGCTTTATTCAGAAAAAATTAAGAAACAACTTACACNTTAGATTTATACCGCGAATCCGATTTGTACTTGATAATTCTTTAGATGAAGCTGAAAAAATAGACAGAATAATTAATTCTTATCGANANGACAAAGAATAGTCTTCTTTTGAAAACANANGCTTCNNATCTCAATAAATTAAATGGGTTTATNAATATCGATAAGCCTCTCAATATAACCTCCATGGACGTTATAAGGGAAATCAGACGCGCAACCAATGAAAAAAAAGTCGGACACGCCGGCACTCTTGACCCGAGGGCTAGTGGAGTCCTTCCAGTAGCCTTCGGGGCATATACTAGACTGCTTCAATATATCCTGAATGAAGACAAAACCTACGAAGCACAAATTCAACTCGGCGTCAAAACCAACACTTTTGATTCTGAGGGTGTTGTTGTGGAATCTCTGGATTCTTCAAACATAGATACAAACAAAATCNAACAANNATTGCCAGAATTTATTGGGACATATAATCAAACTCCTCCAATATACAGTGCAAAAAAAATAAACGGAAAGAGATTGTATGAATATGCCAGACNAAAAATGGATGTGGAAATAAATTCTANCCTNGTGACTGTTAACGAAATCAAAATAATTGACNATCACAAATCAATTCTCANTCTATCAATTGAATGTGGAAAAGGCTTTTATGTAAGAAGTCTGGCCAATGANTTGGGATTAAAACTGGGATGTGGCGCTCATCTCAAAAAATTACGAAGAACAAAATCAGGGTCATTTGATATAGATCAGTCGATTCCTCTACAAAATGCAATTGAAAGTATTGGATCGGGACGTATCGACGAAATAATTTATCCTTTAGATCAATGCTTGCCCCATATTAAAAAAATTACCTTAACGGAGCGAATGGCCACTGACATTAAACACGGCAAATCAATTCCGGTTCCTGGCATACATAATTCAGTCTTCGAGAACCAAACAATCATTAGAGCGCACAATGATACACAGGAACTAATTGCTCTTGTAACTTTTGAAGAGGAAACCCAAGAATTCAAGCCTTATAAAGTATTTTTAAATTGACTGATTATGGTATACATCAGTATAATAGTAGGCTGTCAAACATCATAAATATCATACGAAACACCACGGATAACAAATGACTCTAACTAAAAACAAGATTGCAATATTTGAGACTGGTGGAAAGCAATACCGTGTAAAAGAGGGCCAGACGATCCGCGTGGAATCAATCCCCGGAGATCAAGGTGACATAGTGACCCTTGACCAAATAAAATTATTGTCAGTAGATGGCAAGCTAAGTATTGGCACACCAAATGTATTTGGAGCTTCTGTATCCGCTGAAATAGTGGGATCAGGTAAAGATAAAAAAGTCACTGTATTCAAATACAAAGCCAAAACTAGGTATAGGCGAAAAAACGGGCATAGACAAGATTTCACTGACCTTCGTATAACTGAGATATCATCTGAGTAAACGGATCATAACAGGAGTTCATAATGGCACATAAAAAAGGTGGCGGTAGCACGAGAAACGGGAGAGACAGTAATTCCAAAAGGCTCGGAGTTAAAAAGCATGACAGCCAAGTTGTAACTGCAGGATCAATTCTAGTCAGGCAACGTGGAACAAAAATCCATCCNGGCCNTAACGTAGGAATAGGGAAAGACCACACACTTTACTCATTGATAGATGGCGCAGTGAAATATGAATATTTTGTCGGGGAAAAAAAATGCGCCAGCGTTTACGCATCATAGGATTAAAATGAAAGCAGACACACATCCTGAATATTACANCACAGCCANAGTAACATGCTCCTGCGGNGCAACATTTGAAACTGGATCTACAAAAGAAGAACTTCGCATTGAAATATGTTCCAGNTGTCATCCCTTTTTTACTGGTGANCAACGAATAGTTGACACAGAAGGAAGGGTGGAACGTCTGCGTAGGCGTTACAATCTAGAGTAAATTCGATTTTCCGTGGGCCAAGATGCCGCTCTGCAGGCATCAGATCATTACTACTAAAANAAGTATCGTCGGATTATTATGCCATCTCCACGAAATTCATATGGCGGACAAGCTGTTCTGGAAGGAGTTATGATACGAGGAAAGGAACATTTCTCAGTATCAGTTCGTAACCCATCTGGGCAAATCATCACTCAAACAAAAAGTGTTCCAAGTCTATTGTCGTCTAGATTTAAACAAATACCTTTCATCAGGGGAATTATCACTCTGGCTGAAACATTAATTCTTGGAATGGATGCTCTTAGCTATTCGTCCTCTATCGCTTCAGGGGAAGAACACGAGAAACCCAGCAAATTTTCTATAGCACTGATGCTAGCGATTTCTTTAACGGTTGCAATAATTTTATTTTTTTTACTTCCACTGATCGCAAGCACTCCGCTTGAAGGAATGTTCGGAAATGACGTTGCTAGTAACACGGGCGAAGGTGTTATAAGGCTATCGATATTTTTGTTATATGTTTCCTTGATCGGTTTAATGAAAGATATCAAAAGGGTTTACATGTACCATGGAGCAGAACATATGACTGTTCATGCACAAGAAAATAACGACCCACTTAGCATTGAAAATGTACGAAAATACAATACCGCTCACCCCAGGTGTGGTACCGCTTTTCTTCTTACCGTTATGGTTGTATCTATCATTATATTCACTTTTATCCCCAGAGATCCGGTATGGGTTCTTTATGGTTCGCGCATCTTATTGATACCTGTAATAGCGAGTATCAGTTATGAGTTCATTCGTATGACAGGGAAATACCAGTCCATTTCATTGTTTAGAGCAGTATCAATACCTAACTTAATGATGCAGAAACTAACGACAAGGGAACCTGATGACCTTCAGATAGAGGTGGCAATCNAAGCGATGCAAGCAGCTTTAGATGCGGACAAAAGAATCTGTAATAAGGTCGATTAACATTATCGTCTGTTTCTCAGGACAGACCATACCGCCTCAGGCTTTATATCATTAGAGGACATAAGCACCAAGGTATGATAAAGCAGATCTGCAACCTCGGATGCTAATTCCTCCTTCTTACCTGTCACTCCAGCAATTGCAACCTCTCCTGCTTCTTCAACAACCTTTTGTGCGACTCTTTCTGCACCCTGATTGAATAGTTCACTTGTATAACTTTCTGGTACTGGTGAGTTNTTCCTATCCTGGATAACCGAAAACAACTCTTCCAAAACCCCCGAACCCTTTTCATATGAAATAAATTCACGTTCACTTTCTATCACTGTAAAAAAACAACTAGGTTTTCCGGTATGGCATGTCGGCCCGTCAGGAATTACTTTTAGTAAAATAGTGTCCCCATCACAATCCAAATAGGCAGACTTGACTCTTAAATAATTGCCTGAAATCTCTCCTTTATGCCATAAGTCAGATTGACTCCTACTGTAAAACCAAACTTCTTCACCCNCCAATGTCCNATGAAGAGAGCCTTCATTCATATANCCAAGCATCAATACTTCACCGGTTTCNGCATGCTGGGCGATGGCAGGCACTAATCCTTGGCTATCTAATTGGATAGTATTCATATTTCGAATTTCTCACTTTCTTGCAATTTTATTACGGACGAATGGATATACCATTTTCACTCAAATATGTTTTAGCTTNAGAGACAGTATAAGAACCAAAATGAAATATACTAGCTGCTAACACAGCGTCGGCACCTCCTATCTGAATGGCATCTTTCAAATGATCGAGATTACCAGCTCCCCCACTAGCTATTAAGGGCACAGATACAGCACCAGACACCGCTGAGAGTAGCTCAACATCATACCCATTCTCATGACCATCGGTATCCATGCTAGTGAGCAATATCTCACCAGCCCCCAAAGAAGTAACTAACGAACACCATTTAACAACATCTATGCCCGTGCGATTTCGACCGCCATGGGTATAGACCTCCCAACGAGAGTTTTCATCTAACACAACTTCCCCAGGAATATATTTAGGAATTTCAAATTCTTTCGTCTGAATTTCGTCTGGAAGTATAACTCTTTTAGCATCTACTGCGGATACAATACATTGACTACCAAAATATTTCGCAGCTTCTTGAACTAATTTTGGGTCTCTTATCGCTGCGGTGTTAATAGAAACTTTATCGCATCCAGATTCCAGCATACCGATCATATCGTNTATACTTCTTATCCCGCCACCCACCGTTAGTGGTATAAAAACTTGCTCTGAGACGTTCTCCACGACNGATTTCATCGTATCTCGATCAGATGANGAGGCCGTAATATCTAAAAATACTAGCTCGTCCGCTCCTGCCTGATCATAAAACCTAGCCAATTCTGCGGGATCTCCAGCGTCCCTTAAATCAATAAAACTAATCCCTTTCACGACCCTACCCTCATCTACATCCAAACAAGGAATTATTCTTTTCGTTAGCATGTGTTACTTTATTTCCAGAATACTAGCATGTATGCCATATCAGACAGATCATGCCTTATATAAAATCTAAATCCAGATTGCTCCGCCATTCTACGAAGCTTGTCTGGTTCTATTCTGTCTTTTGCAGGCGGGCCGTAATTGCCAGTATCTTTATGCCACTCAATTATCCCCAACCACCCACCTTTCCTCAANGATCTATTGATTTCGTTCAGTATATGTTTTGGNTTGCCAGTAGNTTGCTTTAAAAAAGCCGACATTGCACCGTCTACACTTTCATCTTTCAAGGGGATTTCGGATTCCTTGGGAATGTGAATGGATTTTACGTTGCCTAGTCTCGCAAGTTTTACTTGTCTTCGAGTTGACGTTAGGTTCTTTTTGACAGTATCGAGAGCCGTAACCTTGCCTCTNTATACTGACTTCCCCAACGGCACTGACAGATCACCTTCACCACACTGAACATCTGCCAATTCTTGATACGGCATGATAGGCAACAATGAAATTATGTGATAGATATCAAGTTTATTTTTTTCTATTCGAACTATTTTTTGCTTCCTTGAAGAAACTTTCTCAGACATAAACGCACTCTCGTAGTTTTAAGACCGTCAACTGTCATTTAATCGTATCAAACACTTCAGATAACACAATATCACCTGTATAAATGGCTCTCCCAACAATTGCTCCTTCAACACCGATTATTTTCAACTTATTGAGGTCATCAATTGATGATATTCCTCCTGCTGCCAACATTTTCATTGGACTATACTCGAGTATATCCTCGATACTTCCATAATTAGGCTCGGACAATGTCCCATCTCTAGATATATCAGTGTACATAAACCTCTTCAACCCTGTATCTACAATATCATCCATGAGATCGAAAACACTAATCTTTGAGGATTTGATCCACCCGTCCACTGCAACTACACCATCCTTCGCATCAATACTTACCATAACCGATTCCTCTCCAAAGATTTCAATAGTTTTTGAGATCAAATCTGGATCCCTCACCGCGGCAGTTCCAACAATCACTCTATCAATACCATCTTGTATATATTTTTCAACCGTACGGAAATCTCTTATCCCGCCTCCGACCTGAATAGGGATATCAACGGACTGTGATATTTCCACAATAGTGCTTTGATTAATAGGTTTCCCATTTTTCGCTCCGTCTAAGTCAATTAAATGAAGACGCTGAGCACCATATGATTCCCACCTCTTTGCAATATCTATAGGGTAATCTGAGAAAATAGTTTCTTTATCATAATCACCCTGAAATAACCTAACACATTTACCATCAAGGATATCAATTGCTGGTATAACTTCCATTTTTGCTAACCTTTGACGAAATATCGCAAGAAATTCTCATATATTTTCAAACCTGTCAACCCACTTTTTTCTGGGTGGAACTGTACTGCATTTACATTCCCAAAAGACAATGCGCTACAAAATTCAATACCATAATCGGTTATGCCAGATACGACCTCATTCTGATTCGGATCGGAATAAAAACTATGTACAAAATAAAAGAAGGAGTGTTGGGGAATATCTTTAAAAAGAAGATTGCCTCTCAAGATTTTCACTTGATTCCAACCCATATGAGGTCTTTTCATTGAATTTGGTAACTCCCGAACTTTACCACTCAAAATACCTAAGCAGTTCTCATTTCCTTCTTCGGAGTTTTCTAAAAGCAATTGCATGCCCAAGCAAACTCCTAGAAAGGGCTTACCTTGTTTAATGACATCGGTAATGATCATATCTAACTGTTTCTTTCTTAGGTTTTTCATTGATGAGTCACAAGCACCTTGTCCAGGGAATACTACTCCATCTGAACTTAATATTTCGTCAGGCTCGGACGTCACTTGTACATTAGCTCCAACTTTTTCAAGGGCTTTTTGCACGCTTCTCAAATTGCCGGCCTGATAGTTTATGATAGCTATCTTAGTCATATCAAGAACCCATTAGGATTGATCGAGCTTTTGGCCAGTTATCACTTCAACAGGCAAATGCCTATCCTCATAGCGGGCCAACATAAATAGGGTGTCAGACAATCGATTGATGTATTTTAATACGAATTTGTTCACTAAAAGTTCTCGTTGATTTAAATCAACTATCCTTCTTTCAGCAACTCTTAAGGTAGATCGTGCAACATCTATTGCCGCTGACCCTGTTGATGCACCTGGAACTATAAAATTAGGAGGTAATTCTACTTCCTGACCTAACTCGTCAATAATTCCCTCCAGATCGATAACCATTTGATTATCTACTGTTCGATAATTATTTTGCATCTCTTGGTAATTTTCTGGCAAAGTTGCCAACTCTGCTCCCACTGTAAAAAGCTCATTCTGGAACCTTAGAATTAGATCTTTAATTAAAGAATCCTGACAGGTCACCCTAGCCAATCCTAGCGCGGATACAGCCTGATCTATAGCACCGTAGGCCTCACATCTAGGATCATTCTTGGGAACCCTTCCTCCCCAAAACAATCCTGTTTCCCCTTCATCACCAGTTTTTGTATAGATATTCAAAATTATTCATCCTCGAAACATAGCAAATAAACAATAACATTTGAACCGACAGATAAGCAGGAACTAGATTACAACCAATTCCCATGAAACCTTTGCTGCGCAATTATCCTGTTAAGGGAGCTCCTCCGCAAAATGCCACATAATCGATTAGTTCTGTCACAGAGGGGTTTTCCCCACACAAGGGGCATTCAGGATTCTGTCGTATTTTGACCGTCCTAAATTCCATGCTCAATGCGTCTATTAACAACAGACGCCCGGATAGAGAATCTCCTTGCCCCAATATGAGTTTTACTACTTCTGTTGCCTGTATAGTACCTACCATTCCAGGCAACATGCCGAGAACTCCTGCCTCTGCACAACTTGGAACCTCCCCCGGTGGTGGTGGGGACGGGAACAAACATCTATAACAACCCTGGCCGGGTATGTAAGTCGTGGCTTGCCCATCAAAAAGAAGTATACTTCCGTCTACTAGCGGCTTACCAGAAAGGTAAGCAGCATCATTAACCAAGTATCTTGTAGGAAAATTATCAGCCCCGTTCACCACTACATCGTAGTCTTTCATAATTTCCATAGCATTGGCTGATGAAATCGGTTCTTCATGAACATTCACAACGGTGTCAGGATTGTATGATTTTAAGGTTTCAACTGCCGACACAACTTTTGGTCTTCCTATATCATCGTTGAAATGTAAAATTTGTCTTTGAAGGTTAGTAACATCTACATCATCGAAATCCACGATCCCAACAGTGCCAACTCCCGCCAAAGTAAGATATATTGCTATAGGGGATCCTAGACCACCTGCACCAACCATTAAAACCTTGGCATCCAGTAATTTTCTCTGACCCAGACTACCAACTTGCGGCATTATTATATGGCGACTATACCGTTGCACTTGATACGGCGTTAAAGCTAAACGTTGGGTTTCAGTTGCCAATTTAATCTCCTGTAAAATTAAAGTTTCTTGTCTACTCCAAGTTCAAAAAGTTTAGCTAAAACTCTGAAAGCTAAAAACCTCGAATTTGAGCAGAAGTATAGCATTGGACAATAGAGGCTTCAACAAAACTAAACATACTCAAGCAATTCACGTTGACACCAGTGAACATCCCCATAAACTACACAAGCAAATGACCATAAAACCAGCTATTAAATCCAGATTAGCTAAACAAACTCATTTATACATATCACCGAAACGATAGCTTTAAACGGTTAAATGGTATAATGATTTGGAGAACGTTAAAGCTTCTCTATACCAAAGATACTATATTACCCCAAAAACACTTGGCTGGTTCCCTTGAATGACTCAAACATTGCACTATTAATAGATTACGAGAATGTAGGAATAGATTCCTTGCAAAGCCTTGTCGAACGATTGTCTGGTATGGGGCGCATTATTGTAAAGCGCGCCTACGCAGATTGGTCAACTCAAAGAAAAGGGCAAGAGAGGCTCATTGAACTAGGTGTCGAGGCAATTCACAACTACAGGACGTCACGCTCTGGGAAAAATTCCTGTGATATAAAACTCACAATTGATGCTGTCGAATTGTTGCACAGTACTCAAATAGACACTTTTGCATTGGTTTCATCTGACAGTGATTTTGTCCCATTAGTAAACCACCTTAGAGGATCCGGTAAATACGTTGTTGGCGCTGGTCGCAAGGCTGTAACAGCAACTACTATGGTGAAATCATGTGACCAATATATATTTCTTGATACTGACACTCATCAAACAAAAACACCTTATGCAAGTCCGAAAAGAAATGGGAATACGAAAAATAGTAAAAGGGAAAATACGGTAAGTCAAAACAGTGCCTCAGACAGTGATGTTGCAGGGACTCTACTGGTGAGAGCTGTAGAAGCTTCTATGGACGACGATGGGAATGCGCTCGGAACTAAGCTTGCGCAAACAATGATGCGAATCGATCCAAGCTTCAACTACAAAACCATGGGATATCGATCTTTCAGAGATTTCCTTACATCAAGAAATGAGGTAGACGTCACATTTCGTGAAGGAACCGATTTTACTGTTTCAGTAAAATCTACTGAAACTGATAACAAAGGAAGGAAAAATATTCATCCTAATCCTTCCGTCCCAAAAGTAAGTCCAAAAATCATAGAGGCACGATCGGAATCAGATACTTCAAAACAGTCCGAAAATGGATCTGATATTGACTGGGCGATTGAGATCAATGCAGCTTGGTCAAAACGGAATTCTGACAACATTTCTGTACAAGCCGCTGCTTCAATAGCTGCTAGAATATTAGGTTTCAAAAGATTAAGAGACTCATCTTATAGCACATTGGACAAATTAATTTCATCTAGTGAGACACTTGAAGCCAATTGGTCTAGGAACAAAAATTCAGTGGTTCGAAATAGCTAAACAAATTTTGACTTGGAAAATTTATGTTACTTGCACTGGACATTGGCAACACAAATATCACCTTTGGTATATTTCAAAACAACACATTAATTGATACGTGGAGAATATCCACTGATCATTCACGTACCTCTGACGAATACGCTGCACAAATCATGCAGATTCTCAATTTTAAAAATATCGATGTTTCAGGTATAACCAAAACGTGTATATGTAGTGTGGTGCCACCACTAACTCCTACATTCGTCGAAATCTGCGAATCTTACCTAGGTTCAGTACCTGTAGTAGTAAGCTCAGGTANCAAAACTGGGATAAAAGTTAATTATGATAGTCCTAGAGATGTAGGAGCCGATCGAGTTGTAGACGCTTCTGCCGCGTACCACATATATGGAGCACCTTTCATCATTGTAGACCTAGGCACCGCAACTGTATTTGATGCAGTAAATGAGAAGGGCGAATACCTCGGGGGAGCGATCGCTCCCGGTATGGTAGTATCAGCGGATTCACTATTTCGTGCTACATCCCAACTAAGAAGAGTTGAATTAAACGCCCCACCCAATGCAATAGGAAAAAACACTGTACATTCCATCCAATCTGGGTTGGTATTAGGATATTCTGAATTGATTAAAGGCATGATTACTAGATTTAAAGAGGAACTTTCTCCGAACGCAAAAATTATAGCAACAGGCGGACAGGCCAGTATAATCGAAAAAGAGGTAGGGATTTTTGATGTTATAGACACTAATTTAACCCTGAAAGGGCTGCAAATAATATACAAACTCAACTCGTCAGGAAATTCANGTAAGGAATGACCGTATTGTCAAAAGTATTGAAGGGGAAAAATATCATATTAGGTGTCACTGGAAGCATCGCCTGTTATAAAGCGATTGATCTGGCCAGTAAACTTACCCAGCAAGGGGCACTAGTCGACGTGATAATGACCGAATCAGCCACTGAGTTTGTAAAGCCCTTGGCATTCCAGAGCATAACTCATAGAAATGTTGTCTCAAGCTTATTCGACNCCAAAGGTGATATNGGCATAAACCATGTCGCCCTTGCGGAGCGAGCAGATTTAGTAATTATCGCACCAGCTACCGCAGCAACGATTGCAAAAATTGCCAACGGTATTTCAGACAATGCACTGGGTACGACATTACTGGCGACTCAAGCGCCAATAATAGTGGCTCCAGCAATGGATGGAAATATGTTTGAAAATGCTGCAACACAACAAAACATAGCTACTTTGATAGAACGAAATATTTTCATTGCAGGACCGGCAATTGGAAGATTAGCATCTGGTTTAACAGGAATAGGCCGCCTCCTAGACACTTCTAAATTAATCGGTGCAATCTGTATGACAATAGGAAGATCGGGAGATTTAGCTAATTCAAACATTTTAATTAGTGCAGGCGGAACCCAAGAGGCAATAGATCCAGCTAGAATAATCACCAACCATTCCTCGGGCAAGATGGGATACGCTATCGCGGAAGCCGCCAGAGATAGAGGCGCCCATGTCACTTTAGTAGCAGCCCCGAATCAATTGGAAGACATTGTAGGGGTAAACACAATTAAGGTGGTATCTGCATTAGAAATGAAAACTACTCTTGAATCTGAATATCAACATGCCAATGCAATAATCATGGCTGCTGCTGTAGCTGACTGGAGACCTGAAAAATATTCCCCAGAAAAATTAAAGAAACATCCCTCAAACAAATCGTCCATTAATTTGGTAAAAAACCCTGACATAATAAGTTCTATAAACAAACCAGGGTTAATAAAGGTTGGATTTGCTGCTGAAACACAGGACATCGAGTTGAATGCCCGAAAAAAAATCGACGCCAAAAACTTAAACTTCATTGTCGCAAACGACATTACGAGTGATGTAAGTGGATTTTCCAGCGACAACAACAAAGTCGTTATCATACACTCAGATTCAACACTGGAACGGTTACCTTTAATGTCAAAATATGATGTTGGAAATGCAATATTGGACAGAGTTAAGAGCGGGTTAGCTCCCTCCACCAAATAACAAAGACAATTTTATAGAATGCCAAAAACCATCACTGTTATATCCGATACTCATTGCAACCGCTGGGAAGATGTACATCCAAAAATGAGATCCTTTGTCTCCAAATCTGACATGGCTGTGCATTGTGGAGATATAGTTAAAAAAGATGTAGTTGATGGCTTTTTAGCCGCTGCAAAAAATGGAATAATTGTGCACGGTAACTCAGATCCAGTCGAACTTAGAAATTCACTTCCATATATCGAAACAATAAAGGTCGAAGAAATTGAAATTGGTATCATCCACCCAGCATGGGGTGGCCCAGAATTCCCCCCTGAAGAGTTATTTAATGATTTTGAAACTAAACCAGACGTAATTCTATTTGGCCATACTCATGAACCATTAAATTGTTATATCCAAGGTACTCTATTTGTTAATCCAGGGCAGGGATATAAATCATTCATGGTGGATGGAACTATGGCAGTTTTAACTATAGATGGGCCTAACGTAAAGGCGGAAATAATTACTGTAGAAAAGGGCAAATCTTAGCCCAAAGCGTTAATTCTAAGATGATTCAACGTGTGAATTGATAATGGATGTATAAGGCCACCTTGTTTTGCCAGCACGCCAATTTTCCAGCTTAAATATCTAACAATAGCTTTATCCAGGTCAATAAAGGCCAGATCAAGTACATCCGAGAGACCTTTTTCTCTTGACACTTTATCTGGTTCCACTTTATCTGCGATGAAAACTATTTTTTCGACATCTGACATCCCAACTCTTCCCGTAGTGTGATACNTCACAGCATTTAACACGTTGTCGTCAGCGCAACGAGCATATGAATTCAACCAAAAAGACGCGACTCTGCCATGCAATAAAAAAGGGGCATTAGTTTCTATTTCATCGACCGGCATTTCTTGACGCAAACATTTTTTTAAAAGATCTGAATTAGGCCAATGTCTATACAAATCATGAGCTGCCNTAGCTACATCACATGACAATGCATCGACTTTATGAAAGTGAGCCAACTCCGCAGCAAGGGTTCTTGTCCTATTAACATGGTCCTTTAAACCTTCAGGCAAAGCTTCTAATCTATTTAGTACTCGATATAGTATTTCCTCAGTAACCATCTAGCCTTCTAAGCCATAACCCCAAGTGTCTCACCACCAATGAGATGTAAATGAAGATGAGGAACTTGTTGCCCCGCATGATCTTTTTGATTAATTACCAATCTATATCCACTTTGATCAAGGCCATATCCTTTAGCTATTTCAACGGCCAACTCATACATACATTTAACTACAAACATATTCTGTTTATCTAAATCCGACAAATAAAGGAGATGTTCCCGCGGAATAATTAAAATATGAATTTTTGCTACGGGAAATAAATCTTTTATCGCTATACAACCGTCCCCACGTCCTATTATCTCAGATTTTTCCTCATCTGCGACAATAGAACAAAATACACAAGATTTCTCCATTCACTCTCCTAGAACCGCGAAAGCTTCGATTTCTATTAAAAAATCAGAACTCACCAACCCACTGATAAAAACCGTACTACTCGCAGGACCTCCTTCAGGAAAAAGCTCGAGCCTAACTTTCGCGTAGTCATCGTAATCGCCTGCATTAACTAGGAAAGCTGTTATCTTCGTCAGGTCGTCCATCGTACCGCCCGCAGAAATAAGTATTTCATCAATATTTGAGAAGCATTGGCGTGCCTGTTCGAGACAAGATCCAATCCCGACAGTAACTCCCTCACTGTTAACAGGGACCTGTCCAGAAATAAACAAAACATTATTGGCTATAACACCTGGAGAAAACCCAGATGGCTTACTACTCTTATATGGGAAAATGGATTTTCTTGGCATCATCTGGACTGCATTAATTCAATTCTGACATCATCCGGAGCCTTAATAAAAGCGAGGTATGAATAAGGCCCCTCAGGAACCTCAATTGGCCCCTCCATTAAAACGACCCCCAATTTCTCCAAACGTTCTATTTCAAAGTGGATATCCTCCACGTCCAAACCNAAATGTTCTAANCCANGGTGAGCAGTCGCGTCACCTGAGCCAAGAGTTTCTCCTGTTCTAGCCCCTGATATATTTACAACAATACCATTAGAAGTTTCACATCGGATAAATCTGTCTCCAACAGGTCTAACATTATCATTGATTATTTTAAAATCAAAAGCATTCACATACCAGTCTGCCGTTTTCTTGGGATCTGGGGACTTGAGATGTACATGGTTAAGAGAATATGACATTGATTTAACTCCTAATTTTTTATTTGCCTACTATAATCTAAACCCATTTTATCAGTAGGAGGCAAGATGTACTTTCGCAATGAAATCTGTGATTTTTTGTGGGTCCTTAGCTAAATCAGTTTCCACTCCACTTGACACATCAACTCCCCAAGGGGAAACAGANTTAATAGCAGAGCCAACATTAGCAGGTGTTAGTCCGCCTGCAAGCATAAAATCTAGCTCTTCGGCAATTCCNTGCACTAAGCTCCANTCAAACGTTTTNCCTGTACCACCTAAGCTACCTTGCTCNAAACGGTCCAACAAGGGAAGGTGTCCTGCATTGTGTATCTGCTCAAGATCACCAATAATTCGTTTTCTGGTATTAGCAAAATCAGACTGGATTTTGATCTTGTATTGCTTTATTACTTCGGCATCTACCTGTGAGCAATATTCTAAAGTTTCAGAACCGCAAAGCTGTACGTAATCTAGAGCAAGAATTTCCACAGTTTTATTGACAAATTCTAAGGATTGATTGGCGAATAAACCGACCGATTTAGGAGCAATAACATTATCTGAAAATTTAAGCACTGAAAATAATTGTTCTGCTTCCGTTAAGCTTACATTTCTCCTAACACCCTCAACAAAAACNGCACCTATTAGGTCCGCTCCAGCTTCAACCGCAACTTTAGTATTTTCAAGATCTCTCAAACCACATATTTTCACTTTTGTCATATAATAGCTCTCAACGCAAGCCCAGGATCTTCAGATGTCACAAGAGACTCCCCTATAAGCATGGCATGCGCTCCTGATTGCTGAAGTCTTTTAATGTCTTCCTTGTTAGATATACCACTTTCACTAACTATAATCTTGCCAAGGGGAATTTGCGGAGCGAGCTTCTCCGTTGTCGATAACGTTGTTTCGAATGTACGCAGGTTTCGATTATTTATTCCTATAATTTCGGAACCAGCATCTAATGCTATTAGCAATTCCTGTTCATCATGGACTTCAATCAAGCATTGTAGCCAAACCGATTTAGCTATTTCCATAAACTCTTGCAACTGTTTTCTGTCCAACATTGAAACTATTAATAAAATAGCATCGGCACCAAACGCCCTTGCCTCATAGATTTGATAAGTATCAAATATGAATTCCTTTCTGAGAACAGGTACGCCAAAATCCTTCACCGTCTGAGATACACTTTCCAAATCATTAATACTGCCATGGAAATGATCCTCATTGGTCAACACAGATATCGCGGCAGCACCATTTTTNGCATAATTGCTAGCAAGGTCTCGAACATCCATATTATCTACAAATAAACCTTTGGACGGAGAAGCTTTTTTCACTTCAGCAATAATTCTTGGCGAATTACCCATAAGACGTCCTGCAAAATTGAGCGACATCGACTGTTCACTGATTAATTGTTCTAAATCAGATTGCGAACGAACTTTTTTNCTAGCCAAGACACGAGATTTCTTGGATTCTACTATCGTCTTAAGTATATCTGGAGTATTGGGGTTAATCATTTGATCTGAAATAATTTGATAATTCTTTATAATTTTCAAAAACCGCCAATGCAGCACCTGAATCTAAAGATTCCCTTGCGNCATCTATAAATTCCACTANGTTTTCACTACTAGATGCCACATATAGTGCTAACGCTGAATTTATCAAAACAATATCCCTTGCCGGTCCTTCCATCCCATTCAAAACTTTGTTTATTATGTTAGCGCTTTCATCCGCATTACTAACCTTCAGTTCTTTTAGGTTCGACACAGGTATATTAAATTCTTCTGGAGATATTTGTTGCTCCACTACAGAACNATTATTGGATATCCAAATAGTTGATTCCTCCGACACTGTCGCCTCGTCCAGACCATCGTTACCATGGACAACCACCGCTTTAATAGCTCCAAGTCTGGCTAAAACCTCAGCAATCAATTTCCCTCTTGAAGCATCAGATACTCCTATGACTTGGCGTTTAGCATTAGCCGGATTTGTAAGTGGACCTAGAATATTGAATACAGTCGGAATAGCCATTTCTCTTCTCGGACCAGACGCATACTTCATAGCTGGATGATGTTCTTGAGCAAACATGAACCCAAATCCTGTTTGTTTAATACATTCAGAAACATCATGTGGTGGTAAATTAATATTTATTCCTAAAGACTCCAGAACATCAGCGCTCCCCGTATTACTAGACATCGCTCGATTCCCATGCTTTGCTACTTTGATTCCAGCCCCGGCCACTACAAATGCGCTCGCCGTAGAAATATTAAATGTTGATAGCCCGTCTCCTCCCGTACCGCACGTGTCTACAACATCGCCCTCTATCTCTAACTTCAATGATTTATTCCTCATAACCGTAGCCATGCCGGCAACCTCTTCGGCAGTTTCACCCTTCATCTTCAATGCAGATAACAATGCCCCAAGCTGCGCATCTGTAGCCCGTCCTTCCATAATTTCCGACATCATATTGCATGCATCATGAAAAGTTATATCTTTAAACTCAATCAACTTTCTTAAAGTCTCGGCTATCAAGAGATTCTCCTATGGTCGTCTGACACCATNCAAAAAATTTTTCAGCAAATCTTTTCCTGATTCTGTCATTATGGATTCAGGATGAAATTGGATTCCTTCAACAGGGAATTCTTTATGCTTAACTCCCATTATCAAACCACTGTCAGTCCAAGCCGTGATCTCTAATTCCTCTGGCAAATTCTCTCTATATACAGCCAGTGAGTGATATCTAATTGCCTTAAAAGGATTAGGAAGACCAGAGAACACCCCTTTATCATTATGATGAATCATAGAAGTTTTACCATGCATTATCTCTCCGGCTGACCCAACTTCCCCTCCATACGAAAAGCCAACACACTGATGACCNAGGCAAACACCTAAAGTTGGTGTGTTTGCACCAAATTTGCNTATCACTTGGTTAGATATACCTGCATTTTCAGGAGTACTCGGTCCAGGAGAAATTACAATTTTTTCAGGTGCCATTTCCCTGATTTCCTCAATCGTTATCATGTCGTTGCGTACTACTTTCACCTCAGCACCAAGCTCCGATAAATATTGATATAAGTTATACGTGAAACTGTCATAATTATCTATCAAAAGAATCATCTAAATCACCGCCCTCTGTTCGTTCGCTCTGCTTCATCTATGGCTCGCATCAGTGCCCCTGCCTTATGCACAGTTTCATCATATTCTGACTCAGGTTGACTGTCATAAACTATTCCTCCTCCTGCTTGAGCATGAGCAATTCCATCTTTAACAACCAATGTCCTAATAGTGATAGCNGTATCCATATTCCCAGCAAAGTCAAAGTATCCTACCGCCCCAGCATATGGTCCTCTTTTATCATTCTCTAAATCAGCTATTATCTGCATTGCTCTAATCTTTGGCGCCCCAGAAACCGTTCCTGCAGGAAAGCAGGCCCTCAATGCATCATAATTGGTATAGTTACCTCTGAGTTGCCCTTCTACGTGGGACACCAAATGCATGACATGAGAATATCTTTCTATCTCCATGATTTCAGTAGCGCAGACCGTACCTGGTTCACTAACTCGGCCAACATCATTTCTTCCTAAATCTAACAACATTAAATGCTCAGCTTGTTCTTTTTCATCTGACCTGAGTTCTAACTCTAGACGTTGATCTTCTAACTTATCTCTTGATCTGGGTCTTGTCCCTGCAATAGGATGTGTTGAGACAACACCATTCTGGACCCTGACCAACATTTCTGGAGAAGCACCCACAATCTGAAATCCGTCTAGTTCCAAGTAGTACATATATGGAGAAGGATTAACCGCTCTTAAGGAACGATAGATATGAAAAGGATCTGCTGAAGTTTGTCTAGAAAAACGTTGAGACACAACAGTTTGAATAACTTCACCATCAACAACATACTCTTTACATTTTTCTACCATATATTTGTGATGATCTCTTTCCATGTTAGACGTAGTTGTTCCATTTTCATATCCCGATTTGGTCTTAATATTTGAAGGATCTAAAGGTTTATTTAATCTGGAAACTATTGACTCTATCCTAGCCACTGCCTCTCTATATGCTATTTCAACGTCATCTTCTATATAGGCGTGGCTTACTACCCGGATTTTATGACTAACATGATCAAAAATTAAAAAGGTTTTAGTAAGCATCATAATTGCTTCAGGTAAATTCAAATCATCATTTTCAGGAGATGGTATATCTTCAAAATACCCTGCAGTTTCATAAGANATATAACCAACTGCTCCCCCGCTGAATTTTGGAAGATCTCCAGTGTCTACCAAAGTGAAGTTNGAAAGCATATCCTCAACTAAAAGTAAAGGATCTTTTTTCCCATCCTTATAACCCTCCCCAGTTATGACCAATGATTCTGGTTCAGTACCAATAAAGCTATACCGCGCAAGATTTTCACCCCCTTCCACACTTTCTAACAAAAAAGAATAAGGGGGTATGGCTACCTTCAAATAAGCTGAAACCGGCGTTTCTAAGTCCGCATTAATGTCAAAAGAAATAGGTACTAGATTACCAGTTGATGCCAATTTTCTTGTTTCATCCAAAGTTGGATAATACATTCAACCAAACTCCATTTTTGTGAGTCATTTATCTAAAATGATTGTCAAGGAATAACCAACCCCATTTTATCCTTCATTTCCGTTAATTTGANCTCTGACACTTCAATAGCTCTGTCTGCGCCAGTCGCAAGTAGCCTATCTAATTCGGAAGGATCCGAGATTAATTCATAATACCTATTCCTAATTGGATCTAATTCTTGTATCACAACTTCCGCCACAGCTTTTTTAAGATCTCCATATCCTCTCGCAGAATCAAAATCACTAATAACTTCTATTTCTGATTTACCAGTGACACTTTTGTATATTCCCAANAAATTGTTGACTCCACCACGATCTGGATCTCCCGAAAAACATATTTCATTATAAGAATCTGTAACTGCACGCATCAAAGATCTCTCTATCTCTTCTGGTTCATCCAGCATTCTAATAGCGTGACCTCTTATATCTGCATAACTTTTTGACATTTTCACTGACGGATCATTCAACCCCATCACTCTACCACCCACTTCTGGTATAACGGGTTCAGGGATAACAAACGTTTCACCATAGATTCGATTAAACCTCGCAGCTATATCCCGCGCTAGTTCCACATGTTGCTTCTGATCTTCACCAACTGGAACCTCATCCGCATCGTACAGTAAGATGTCTCCTGCCATCAGAACAGGATAATCTAATAACCCTGTAGATACCCTCTCGTGACCTTCTGACTTATCTTTAAACTGAGTCATTCTTTCCAACCAACCAACCGGAGTCACGCAATTGAGTAACCAGCAGCCCTCCGCATGAGCCTTCACATGACTTTGGACAAATAATGTACTTTTTGCGGGGTCCAANCCACATGCAAACAAAATCGCAGCCAACTCTNNAGTCTGATTTCTCAGATCAACTGGGTCAGGATTTACGGTAAGTGCATGTAGATCAACGATGCAGAAAAAATTGTCTTTTTCTGCTTGTCGTTCCACCCATCCTTTAAAAGCCCCCAAATAATTTCCTAATTGAGGGTCACCGCTTGGTTGAACTCCACTGAAAACCCTTTTTATTTCATTCACTATATACACTCCGATTTTCCAAAAAAAAAAAACCGCCCCCATAAAGGGGCGGTGATTTGACCGCGGTGCCACCCTTTTTCTTTTCCATAATTGGAAAAGCTCTTATTTAGCATCCATTACACTGAGTCAAAGATATCTCTAACTTCACCTCTAAGACAGTCCCATTCACAAGCAGCTAGTACACCGGTTCACAGCTAATCCGGCTCTCTTTGTAAAGCAATTCTAGTTACTATTTCTGTCTATGTACCATGGAATTATTCAATTCTATTACGTGTAATTATACAACATGTTGAAGATAGCTTAATCTTGGTAAATCATCATTAGGTATAGTTTCTAATTAGAGATATATAATCTTAAAAACCAAATCATTAACATGGAGTGTTACGATGAACATGGGAGACATAGGAACTGAATTCAAATACGAAACCGAACACGTCAAAGTTTGGGATCTCGTCCTTGAGCCGAACCAATCAAGTGATTGGCATATACACGAAAATAACTATTTGTTCGTGGTAACTAGAGCAGGCACTTTGTTAGCAGAACATGAAAATGGAGACAAATCTGAAAGCTTTTATGAGCTCGGGAAGGTTGTTATCGGACAAAAAGGGTCTATCCACAGGGTCACGAATACTGGCTCCGAACTTTACAGCAATTCAATCATTGAAATAAAAGGGAAATAAACCATTNAACAGGTGCTCTCTCATGAAAAATATTTTAATTATGGCGGCCGGGGCAGTAGGAGGTTATTTTGGAGGGTTGCTTTCAAAAAATGATGACGTTGTTTTTATCGCTAGAGGAGAACATTTACAAGCAACAAAAACACGTGGGNTACTAATAAAAAGTCAAAACTCTGGTACCTTTACCGCAAAAGGGGTCTTTGCCTCAGAAGTCCCTGAAAATTACATTGCAGATTTAATTCTGTACTGCGTNAAGGAATATCACAATGAATCAGCTGCCGAATTAAT
This sequence comes from Chloroflexota bacterium, assembly GCA_002717465.1. Lineage (GTDB taxonomy): Bacteria > Chloroflexota > Dehalococcoidia > Lucifugimonadales > UBA826. The sequence goes on along the minus strand of PBDQ01000004.1, from coordinate 15,770 downwards.
AAGCCCAGCCATTGGATGCAACACCACTATAATGACTCTTCAAAATGGCATTGGGAGCGCTGATTTTCTTTCAAAAAAATTTAGCGCCGCCAATATTGTCATTGGGGCCGCTTATGTTGAGGCAACTAAAGCTAACCCTGGAGTTATCGAAGAACATGGTGGAGATTGTTTAATAAAATTCGGGCCATATGAGGCTTCAAAAAAATCAAATACCTCTATAAACAAGATCCATNATTTACTCACCACTGCCAAGATCCAAAACGAAATAGTGAAAAACATTAACAGTGTTATTTGGGAAAAATTGATTTTTATATCTGCTCTGAGCGGCATGACATGCATAACTAGGTCTGAATTTTCTGAAGTAATTTCCAATTCCAGTACCAAAGATATGACTTGGCGCTTAATAAATGAAAGCTACAAAATAGCTCAAGCTTCAGGAGTTAACTTACCAAAAGACATACCTGATTTAATTATGAAAAACTTTCTGCAAAATAAAAATGAATTNGTATCATCCATGCACAGTGATCTAAAAAATGGCAGACCAATTGAAATAAAAGCAATAAATGGAGCGATAAGCAACATTGCAAAATCCCTGAATATTCAAGCTCCAATCAATGAAACGATTTACAACGCTTTGGAAATATACAACCAAAATACAAGAAATAGCTTAGAGGAGAATAGACGGTAATGAAATATTTTTATAGCGAAAAAGAAGCAAAATCAAGAGAACTCGCCCCTGGTGTAAAACTTAAAACTATGTGGGGTGAGAACATTATGATGAGTCTTGTAGAACTAGAGCCCAATTCGGTAGTCCCTATGCATTCACACACAAATGAACAAGCCGGACTGGTATTAGAAGGTGAGTTTGTCTTCATAATCGGTGAAGAGTCTAAAGTGGTAAAAGCTGGTGAGTACTACATCATACCAGGGGGCATTAATCATTCAGTCGAAGCTGGTAACGAGCCATCTAAAGCTCTGGATATTTTTAGTCCCCCAAGAGAAGACTATAAATGATAGCAAGCTTTATTGTTCGCACTAATTCAAATGCTTTTAAGATAGTCATGCTCCAATTAGTGGAGACATGACTATCTTAAATTTAAATACCATCTAATTTAAGCGGGGCCGTACCTAACGTCCGCGTGAGGATCGCTATAATCTACTCCTTTGGTAGCCCAAAATATAGTTGCGATTTCATCTACCGCACTCACTAATTCCTTAGCGGAATCAGAACTGACGGACTGCTTGTTAGCCCCAGCCAATTTATTGGCGTTCCAAAACAGCTCGTGAAGATTAGGGTACTNCTCCAAGTGCTCTGGCTTGAAATAATCAGACCAGAGAATATTTAGTTCATTCTTAACCGCTTGTGCATGCTCTTCCTTCACTGATACGTATCGGGAATATGTATTAACATCCTCTGAGTTGCTCAATCCCTCTATTCGTACAGACATCTTCAACACTGTCTGGGCCCCAATTTTTGCAGTTATAGGATCATAAATTCCACATGGGATATCACAATGNGCTTGCACTTCTTCAAATCTTAATANTTCCTTGAGGTTCGAAATCAGTCTCATTCTATCCTTCCTTTGTATAAACTTGTTTCAATCAAAACTCTGTAAACTTTAAATAAGTTTCACGTGGAAGAAAAGATACAGTAAATTGGTCGTAATTCGCAAGAAAGCTTTAAAGATTGTTAATCATGTTTAAAAACACTCTGAAAATCGCGAGAATAAAAAATAGAAGTATGCTACCTACGTTATCGAATGGAGATCTGGTTTTGGCCACAAAACTAAAACATCCAAAAATAGGTGGGATAGTGTTCATAAAAAATCCTAACAATCCAAAAACATTAATGGTTAAAAGGCTACTCGGNTTAGAAGGGGATGAATTAAAACTTCAAAATGGATTGCTAATCAGGAACGGGATCCGTGTGAATGAGAGTTANCTTTTCGGGGATAGTATGTTTTCAGAAGAAAAAGAATTTTGCTGGTCTATAAAGCCTAACCATTGCTTAGTATTAAGTGATAATCGTTTGGCGGAATACAACAGCATCGACAGCAGAAATTTCGGGCAAATATCTGTAGAGCTCATTGTGGCATGTGTAATAGTAAAACTGTACCCGTCATTACAAAAAATAGAAGTAGCTAATTGATGATCTTTACTATTGGATTATCTTTTCAAAGATGGCATTAATTTTCGAAGCCATTATAAAATCATTCANATGAAGCCCATTCACAACGTGGGTCCAGTATATAACTTCTACGTATATAAATCCGAAAATAACTTCAGGGTGATGGTCTTCTGCATCGGATAGCTCGGTCAAATCATTTATAAACTTTATTGCCTTGGNATAATCCTCCAAAACAAATCTTCTGCGGATCACTTTGATGTCNCCTCTAGTATCGGCTACCCAATAAGGTATGAAAGTCAGGAAGTGATTTATCTTTTCAGAGCAAAGCGACAATTCTGACTTTTTAACTCTCTTACAATGCATATTTTCAAAATTAGTCATTAAANAGTTCCGTCAACACCAGAGCATTTTTCATAGAATCATGAAAAATGCATTATAAATAAATGAACCTTATATAGAATAGGCACGCTGAAGATAGTATCATTTCTCAAACTCNCTACTAAGNATATTTCAATTAACTATAAATCAAGTCTAGGAGCACATTATGGCTGACGAAATTGTCGTATACACTCATCCTGATTGTACTTATTCAGACGCCCTCAAGGACGAATTAAATGATCTCGCAGTAGATTACACAGAGATAGATTTGGCCTTGAAACCTGATATGTGGGATAAAGTTGAAGAACTCACNNGAGGGGAGAGAATAACACCAGTTATGGTAACGTCAGATAATGTAGAGGTTGGCTTCCACGGAGTAGGTTGAAGTTTCTAAAGAGGAGGCCGTGCGTCTCCTATAAGAACAAAAACGCCAACTTTCTCAAGTTAGAGAAAGGAAATTCAGACCTATTCCAGTATACTTGAAACTGATTGGTACTCTTCATCTGTGATATGCCATTCACCCGCTGCACTGTTTATAACAACCTGTTCCGGTTTTGTGGCTCCAGCTATAACTGAACTTACATTTTTTCTATATAACAACCAAGCAAAAGCCAAATCTATAATTTTCTTATCCCTCTCCTGACAAAAACTAGTCAATTGCTCTAGGATTTCGAAGTTGCGGTCTGAAAACAACCCCCGATCATCACTTTGCAGCCTAGCACCCTCCGGACTGGCTATCCCCTTTTTATATTTACCAGTTAGAAATCCGTTTGCTAAAGGGAAATATGGAAGGATTCCCATATCATACCTCTCACACAGTGGAATCAAATCTTCCTCTATTTTTCTTTCTAATAAGCTGTAATGTGGTTGAACGGATATAAAAGACCTCAAGGACAAATCTTTTGACACCCATATAGATTCGCACACTTGCCATGAATTGAAATTAGAACACCCAAAATATCGTATTTTGCCCTGGGCGGTTAAATCATCCAACGCTCTCAAAGTTTCATCAATGGGTGTCGCCGGATCCCACCAATGAATCTGATACAAGTCTATATAGTCTGTACGGAGTCTGTGTAAACTCTTTTCAACTTGATCCATAATGTGTTTTCTAGAATTTCCAGCTTGATTGGGCCCAACACCCATTCGGCTTGAGACCTTGGTAGCGATTACTACAGAATCTCTTCTACCTTCCAGTGATCTCCCAATATATTCTTCTGAAAGACTGTTACCGTAGCTATTGGATGTATCAATGAAGTTTATTCCCAAATCAATAGCCTGGCTGATGACAGAGTCGGATTGAGGGTAATCTATTCTCCCTCCAAAATTATTCGCACCTAGCCCTATAACTGACACTTCCAATCCTGAGTTCCCAAGCTTTCTATGATCCATAACAGTTATCAACCTTTCCTGAACTGAGTTTATAAATATTCTGGTCTTGCTATAAACAACCCATTCTCATTAACTATCTTCAATGCAAAATCATGGGAATCAATATCGAGNGCCATTTCTCTATCCTGCTCTGGCCATTGAGGTTTACTCTCATCATCATATTTTTGAGATTCCTCACCAANTCTTATGAGACTTTTTACNGCATCCTTAGGAGGCTGCCGACCCTGTAAGAGATTCCTCATATATAGTGCGCATTGCTCATCTTCATCGGATCTAATTCGGCCTTCAAGTCCCATGGCCACTAACGTCACAATATCTGGATCCAGGCGCTCTATGACCTTTACAGTAGCCTTCGCCACAGCCAATGACCCACCATATAAAACATCCGATTCTCCAGCGGCTGTTACACCAACAGTCCCAGCTCTGGTAGATTGAACAATAGTTTTACCTTTCAGATTTCGATTGGACAGTTCATAAGGAGAATTACCAAAATCAAACCCATTAGGTCGTTTACCACCGACTTCACCCATGAGAAAATCTCCGACACCTTTATCTTTCAGTGCGAAAGCTTCCTCAATTTCTGCTACAAGAATTATCTTCTCTGCACCATTTTCAAATGCTACTGCTTCTGTAGTAAAACACCTAAATACATCTATAATTACAGTCAACCCCTCAGCGNTACGGGCTCCCTCAACTAAACTCGTGATTCTNACTTCCAANTATCACCTCATAGGTAATTTTAATGGCTATGATTTAAANGACTAAATTTTCTTCGGCATTACGAATTTGATATTTTCTTCCTCTCCTCCCATAGGCACAACTTCNGTTGGATTTATAAAATCAATAACTTCTTGCACAAGAGTGTCTGGGGTCGATGCGCCTGAGGTTATGCCTACATTGTTTATACCAGATAACCAATCAGTTTTCAGCTCACCAACGTTGTTAATCAAATAAGAAGTAATTCCTCTTGACTCTGCCACTTCTCTAAGTCGGTTGCAATTAGAACTGTTTTGAGCTCCTATCACTAGAAAAATATCGACATATTCACATATTTCTTTAACAGCGTTTTGGCGATTCGTAGTTGCATAACAAAGATCATTTCTAACTATAACGTCATTATAGAAACCTTGTACTTCATTAATTGACTCTTCAGTATCATCCACAGAAAGTGTAGTTTGAGTCAGTATAGTTACGGGCATATTAGAGTCCTCATTAAACGGGGTGAAAGTGTCTCTATCATCAAACAGGTCCATGTCTACTTGCCCCATAGTCCCCTTAACCTCTTGATGCCCTTTGTGTCCAACAAGAATGATTTTTCTTCCTTCCGCATGATATTTTTTGGCTTCATTATGAACCTTAATTACCAACGGACAGGTGGCATCAATCACTTCTAGATTTCTCTGCTTAGCCGATTCAAAATCGGATGGCGGTGAACCATGTGCAGAAAAAACAACCTTTGAGCCTTCAGGAATCTCATCAACATCTTCAACTGTGATAGCTCCTTTGGATTCGAGGTCCTTAACAACGTGTGGATTGTGCACTATTTGATGTTTTACGTAGATGGGAGAACCATATTTTTCAAGCGCAATTTCTACAATATCGATGGCTCTAACAACACCAGCACAAAATCCTCTAGGGACACCAAGAAAAACTTTCAATTTACGACCTTAATATTTCGAAACCAATCCTTACATTTAACAGTATTGAAATATTAGCACAGGTGCACCAGTCTCTCAGAAAAAAATAAGTTTGCTAAAATTGAGTGTAGTAGGACTTGATGAAGCATTGTATACTTGTCTGAAATTTTGACTGGAGAAGCCTAAAAGATGAAATTAGCCCGACGAATGAGTCGTCTCGGAACNGAGACNGCATTTGAAGTTTTAGCGAAAGCGCAAAAACTNGAGGCAAAAGGCANAAATATCATTCATCTNGAAATAGGAGAACCGGACTTCAATACTCCTGCAAACATAACCTCTGCAGGTCGACAGGCACTTCTAGATGGATACACATCTTACAACCCTTCACCTGGGTATAACGAACTTCGCGAANTTATATCTCAGGAAATATCTNAAAGTAGAAACATATCTGTGAAACCAGAGAATGTGATTGTAACGCCTGGCGGCAAACCAATTATGTTTTTTGTAATGATGGCTATGATTGAATCAGGTGACGAAGTTCTATATCCAAACCCAGGATTCCCAATTTATGAATCAATGATAGAGTTTTGCGGTGGGAAAGCTGTTCCAATGCAATTACATGAAGACAGAAATTTCAATATTGATGTTGAGGAAGTAAAAAGCCAGGTGACATCCAATACNAAATTAATGATCATAAACTCCCCCAATAACCCATGCGGAAGCGTTATTTCGAATGATGATCTCAGAAAACTTTCTGACATTGCAAAAGAAAATGATATTACAGTACTGTCTGACGAAATTTATATCCGTTTCCTTTACGAAGGGGAATACAAAAGCATATCTTCATTTCCTGGTATGTTAGATCGCACAATCATTCTAGATGGGTTCTCCAAAACCTATTCAATGACAGGTTGGAGGATAGGGTACGGCGTCTTCCCAAACGAACTGGTAGAACCGATATCCAGGCTGGTCACCAATAGTGTCTCCTGCACAGCTAGCTTTACTCAGATGGCAGCTATTGAAGCAATTAAGGGTTCTCAAAGTGAACCCAACAACATGGTCGAAAAATTCAAAGAAAGAAGAGATATAGTGGTCGAGGGATTAAATGATATCCCCGGNATAAAATGTGCAGTACCACAAGGAGCTTTTTACGCTTTTCCAAACATAACCGGTACTGGTTTGAGCAGTAGTCAATTTGCGACCCAAATACTTGAAAAGGCCGGTGTTGCTGTACTGGCAGGAGAATCTTTCGGGAAATTTGGGACAGGATACATCAGGATCTCATTNGCTAATTCTACAGAAAATTTGGTAGAAGCAATGCGCCGTATAAAGAATTTCCTTACTTGTTAAAGTTATTTCCAACAAACTAATTTGATNCATTTATCTTATTCTCGTTAAATGGGANAATAGCTAAAACAAGAAATNGGACCAATTAAAATGCCATCAATTCGTATTTCAATTGCACAAATAAATACATCAGTCGGTAATATAGAGGCAAACGAGTCAAAAATTATTCAATACATCAAGCAGGCTTCAAATCAAGAATCTGATATCGTCATATTTCCCGAACTTGCCATCACAGGATATCCGCCAGAAGACCTGTTGCACAAACCACACTTCGTGGAAAAAAATATGATTTCCGCTAGGAAAATTGCCCAGTCAACTGAAAACATATGTGCGGTATACGGTTTTGTTGAATCCGATAACAAATTATACAACTCCGCTGCCGTATCCCACGATGGTGAACTAATAAGTACCTCTAGAAAAACATTACTACCAAATTATGGGGTTTTTGACGAGAAAAGATACTTCTCGACAGGGGAAAATCCAGATATATATGCCATGGCAGGACTGAACATTGGAATAAATATATGTGAAGACATTTGGTTTGATTCAGGACCCACAAAAACACAAAGTGAATTAGGAGCAGAACTTATATTAAACATCAACGCTTCTCCATACCACCAAAATAAGAATTTGGACAGGGTAAAGATGCTTAGTGAGAAAGCTAAGAATAACGATGTTTATATCGTCTACGTCAACATGGTTGGTGGCCAAGATGAGCTAGTCTTTGACGGTGGGAGCACAATAACTAATTGCAGGGGCAGAATTATCCATGAATTGGGTCAATTCCAAGAAAAGATTGCGACTTACGACCTTAATATACCCTCAAAACATCAAACAAATGTAACTGGACATAAAAGAATATTCATTTCTGAACAAAAAAATCACGTCAAACCGGTTATTGAAAGTACCCCTGATGTTCAATCTATGAGTGAAATAGAGCAGATATATAACGCTTTAGTGTTGGGCACACGTGACTATGTGCGTAAATGTGGGTTTGAAAAAGTATTAATCGCTCTATCAGGAGGAATAGACTCTAGTCTAGTAGCCGCTATCGCTGCCAAAGCACTTGGACCAGAAAACGTTATAGGATTGTCCATGCCTTCAGTATTTTCATCTGATGGCAGTAAATCTGATGCAAAAAAACTATCGGAAAACCTCAATATAGGCATGAAAACTATTGAGATTAATCCAATTTTTGAAAGCTTTATTAATAGCCTATCTATTGAATTTCTAGAAACAGAATGGGATTCTACAGAAGAAAATATTCAGTCCAGAATCCGTGGTAATCTGGCAATGGCTATGTCAAACAAGTTCAACTTGCTAGTTTTAACTACCGGCAACAAGAGTGAAATGGCAGTGGGATATGCCACTATATACGGAGATATGGCGGGAGGGTTTTCAGTTCTTAAGGACGTTTCAAAATCCACTGTCTATAAGTTGTGTAAATACATTAATGAACAACACCGAAGCCCGATTATCCCTATTAGTGTGATAAACAAACCCCCGAGTGCTGAATTACGACCAGATCAGAAGGACTCCGACACTTTACCAGATTACTCGATATTAGACCCTATTTTGAGTTTATACATTGAAAACGATATGTGTTTGGATGACATTGTAAATGAAGGGTTCAACAGGTCTACAGTCTCGGAAATTATAAAACTGGTAGATAGAAACGAATATAAGAGACATCAATCACCCCCAGGAATAAAAATCACGTCGAAAAACTTTGGGCGTGATAGAAGAATGCCTATTTCTAATCAATTCAAATCACATTAAAATAACTGGAACAAAAAAAGGATATATCTATATGATTAACCGAGACAGACTCGTTAAAACGTTTTGCGAGATCGTCCAAATTGACAGCCCTTCCGGAGAAGAGGAAGCAATGGCTCAAGAGTTAATACGTCGTCTGGAAAAGCTAGGATTTGACACAGTTCGAGACAGCTACGGCAATCTTGTTGCAAGCGATGGTAGAGATAATCCTATATTACTTTCAGCACATATGGACACCGTCGAGCCTGGGCGAGGTATACAACCCAAAATTGAAGGAGACAGAATTGTTTCTAAAGGAGATACTATCTTAGGTGGCGACTGTAAGGCTGGAGTCGCAGCCATACTCGAAGCTCTGGAATCTGTCGCTGAAGACAATGCTGAATCAACGCCTATACAACTTGCATTCACGAGGGAGGAAGAAATAGGGTTGGTAGGAGCAAGGAATTTAGATTTCTCTCTAATAAAGGCAAAAGAGGCCATAGTATTTGACGGTGAAGGAACAGTGAACCAAATAACCTCATCTAGCCCGACATACATAGGGTTCGATATAGAGATTACCGGGCGCGCAGCGCATGCAGGAGTAGAGCCTGAAAAAGGACTATCAGCGATACTAGTTGCTTCAGAAATTATCACACGTCTTCCTCAAGGTAGACTAGACGAAACCACAACATTTAATATTGGAACAATTGAAGGTGGCTCAGTGCGAAACACTGTCCCAGAAACAGCACGTATAGTCGGAGAATTNCGTAGCACCAGTATTGAAAACCTNGATGACATTAGAATACAAATTGACGCATCNCTAGATTCAGTTCGAAAAGAATACNAAGAAGCAGTAATCGAGTCTCANNTACACACAGAATTTGAAACCTANACNTTAACTNATGATGACCCAGCCACNTCCAGAGTGAAATTAGCATTATCGACCTTAGGGCTTGAACCAATNATGAAACCCTCAGGTGGGGGTACAGACGGAAATGTTTTCAGACTGAATGNAATCAGTTCAGTGGTTGTGGGGATGGCAGATCATGGTATGCACACNATTAGGGAAAGTGTAACAATTCCAGACCTCGTTGACGCGGCACATTTGTGCGAAGCNCTTATACGAACCAAATAAAACTCNGAANTGTANAATGGATATTAATNTGTCATATGGCAAGAAAGGCNTAACTGTTCAGTTGCCNACAGATCTGACAACTATAGTNTCTCCNGAATTTATACCAGNTCTNCCAGATCAACAAGGNGCAATTAAACATNTACTAAGGAATCCAATNAAAAAGCCTCCCTTAAANNCATCTGTAAANCCAGGACAAAAAGTNGCCATCAGTATTTGCGATGTCACCCGACCGATGCCCAACCACACTGTCCTACCAATTGTNTTNTCAGANNTAAANCACATACCGGAAGAAGATATAACNATATTGATCGCAACAGGTACGCATAGAGCTGTCACAAAAAGTGAACTCACATCAATGTTGGGAGATTCTATTTTAANTAAAAAATACAAAATNATAAATCATGATGCATTTGATGAAAACACTTTGACTTTAGTTGGAAANACNGTCNACGGGATNGATGTATATTTNAATGATAGATGGGTCAATTCTGATTTCAGAATCACATTAGGATTTGTAGAGCCTCATTTCTTTGCTGGCTTTAGNGGAGGACCCAAAATGATCGCACCTGGACTAGCCGGGTTCAATACCATCATGCCTCTACATAGCTCGGAATTGATACAACACCCAGAATCCAAATGGGGAGTCACATACGGGAACCCGATTCATGACACAATTAGAGAAATATCAACCATGGCCCCGGCAGACTTTAGTGTAGACGTCACAATAAATAAAAATCATGACATCACGTCCGTTTATGCTGGTAATATGTCAGAAGTGCACCATGCGGCTTGCCAATTCACAAAGGATACCGCNATGCAAAAGGTACCTCATAAATATGACATTGTCATCACCACAAACAGTGGGTATCCACTAGACATGAATTTGTATCAGTCTGTCAAGGGCATGTCAGCGGCCNACCAAATAGTNCGCCNTGGAGGAATAATNATTTGTGCCTCTGAATGTTCAGATGGCATTCCANATACAGGCAAATATAAAGAAATACTACANTCTGCTNACACACCATCTAAATTATTAGANATTATAAGTCATCCACAACACAATAAACATGATCAATGGCAAGTTCAAATTCAAGCTCAAATCCAAGAAACTGCNACCATATATTTAAAATCGGATTATTTNTCNAAGGCNGATGTTCAAGCNTCACACTTNAAACCAGTCTCAAATATNACCTCNTTNATAAACAAAATCGTGGAGGANTCAATTACGNCTCCCACAATTTGTGTGCTTCCTGAAGGACCGCAGACTATTCCATATGTCAAATAATCTTAGCGNCAGAATTCAAGATTGAGTACCGACGCTAAATTTCCAGCANATCTACACGANGCCTAGGCCAATTCTNCAACTGCCCCAGCTTCTTCAAGTTCTTTCTTCAAAGTNTCGGCTTCTTCCTGTCCAACTCCTTCTTTAACNGNAGNAGGAGCACTCTCTACNAGGTCTTTAGCTTCCTTAAGTCCTAGACTNGTCGCTGCTCTGACAGCTTTAATAACATTAATTTTATTCGGTCCGATTTCTTTAAGGTTAACTGTAAAATCTGACTTCTCTTCAGCTGCTGCTCCACTTGCGTCGCCGCCAGCTGCAGCACCAGGTACCGCGGCAACAGCTATAGGTGCTGCAGCGGCCGCGCTTACCCCAAATTCTTCTTCCAAGTCTTTTACCAAACCAGCCAATTCAATAACAGGAAGTTCTTTAATAGCTTCCAATAGTTCTTCTTTCGTCATCGCCATTTTATTTCCTCTCTTTTCTTTTTTCTAAATCAATTTCATTTACATGTTTTTAATTTTGTTGTGCTCTTGCATTAAGCACATTCGTTAACCCTGTAACAGGGCCATTGAGAACTCTCGCGAATCCTGATATAGGACTATTCAAAACAAACACAAGTCCAGCCAATTGCCCATGTAATTGTCCAATCAATTTTGCAACCAATTCATCTTTGCCTGGTAATTTNGCCAANTGNTCTANCTCTTCAGCACTAAGTATNTGAGTNCCGANGACCCCAGCATTTATTGTTAATTCGGAACCAGTTTCTTTAATGAATTCTGAGATTATCTTGGCNGGGATTTGCTCGTCTCCATATCCAAATATAATNCCTGTATTTTGATCCACAAGNTCCTTGAGNTCTGGGCGATNAGATTCATCCGCGGCTCNCTTGAACAACGTATTTTTTACAACTTTATACGTTATGTCTTTATTNCGGAGTGTAGTNCGAAGAAGGTTCATATCAGACACATTAAGNCCGGAATAATCNGTCGAGATTGCAATAGTGCAACCTTCCATATATGTTTTTAGTTCTTCTATTACTCCTGCCTTTGCTTCAGTTGGCATATAATCCTCCCTGTATCTTTGCCAAAACATGTCCGGGAATATAAAAAGCCCCGAATTAAGACCGGGGCTTTCAAGAGACGCATCACATACTCTTAACCTATGCAGGTATTTTTAATCCCACTTTGGAACCCACGGTCTTCGGCTTGGTACCATTATTCTACTGTAAGTTCNGAAACTCCTGCAATATCCATATTNACGCTAGGNCCCATGGTAGATGTCATGAAAGCCGATTTAACGAATTGCCCTTTCACNCCTGCAGGTCTTGCTCTCANAACATTATCTACCAGCAGAGCTAAATTATCCATTAATTGTTCTTCAGTAAAACTGGCCTTACCTATGGCCACGTGAATAATAGAGTTTCTATCTAATCTAAATTCTACACGCCCTTTTTTTGCGTCTTCAACTGCCCTTCCTATATCTTCCGGAGCCACCACCGTCCCAGTCCTTGGATTAGGCATAAGACCCTTGCGCCCTAGAATACGNCCGAGGCGACCTATTTTCCCCATCATGTCNGGAGTGGCAATAGNAACATCAAATTCTAACCACCCTTTTTCTATTTCNTCAATGATGTCATCATTNCCNACGTGATCTGCACCTGCTTCCTTCGCTGCTGTCATTGCCTCTCCTTGGCAAAAAACCAAAGTTCTCATTTCCTTTCCTATCCCATGAGGCAAGAGTGCAATTCCTCGAATCATCTGATCCGCATGTCTTGGGTCAGCTCCAGTACGAATATGAAGTTCAACAGTTTCATCAAATTTNGCNGTTGCATTNCCTTTGACCAAAGTTACTGCTTCTTGAGGCGAATAAAGTTTGTCTTCGTCAATCACCGTGACGGCTTTGTTATATCTTTTTCCTCTTTTACTCATTTAANGGTTCCTTAAATTTACTGTACTTGGATGCCCATACTACGNGCNGTGCCCTCAATAATTCTCATTGCACCCTCGATGTTTGCTGCATTTAAGTCATTTATTTTAGTTTCGGCAATTTCCCGGACCTGATCAGCAGAAATTGTAGCCACCTTTTCTGCTAAAGGGCTACCGCTCCCTTTCTGAATCCCTGCAGCTTTGCGCAACAAATCAGATGCTGGAGGACTCTTTACAATAAAATCNAAAGACCGGTCTTCAAAAACTGTTATTTCGACCGGTACTATAGACCCAGCCAACGTGGCAGTTCTTTCATTGTATTCCTTAACAAACCCCATGATGTTAACTCCATGTTGACCCAAAGCTGGCCCAACAGGTGGAGCTGGGGTCGCTTTTCCTGCTTCTATCTGAAGTTTTATCAAACCAATTACTTTCTTTGCCAAGTCTTACCTCTACCTATGCTTTCTCCACTTGAACGAAATCAAGTTCCACTGGTGTTTCCCTACCAAAAAACGAGACCATTACTTTTATCTTTGATCGATCTGGATATACTTCATCCACAACNCCCATGAAATCAACNAAAGGCCCATTTTTTATACGAACNGTNTGNCCATTTGNAAACCCAACTCTGACACGAGGAGCNTCAGACTCAATTTGTTTAAGTATATTATCCACTTCATGCTGTTCTAATGGAACTGGCTTCGGTCGATTATCACTTTCATCCTCAGCCGAAACAAACCCNGTNACGCCAGGAGTATTCCTGACGACAAACCAGCTATCGTCATTCATTTCCATTTCTACTANAATATATCCNGGAAATATTTTTCGAAGAACTGACTTTTTCTGACCGTCTTTATATTCCATCTCTTCTTCAGTCGGGACTACAACCTGAAAAATCTTATCACTCACATCCATAGTTTGGATTCTTTGTTCTAGATTCTTCTTGACTCGGTCCTCTTGACCAGAATAAGCATGTATGATGTACCAATTTTTATTATCTATTTTTTCCTCAGTCATACTTTCACCAATTCNTGAGTAANTCTACAGAATGAANTCGAAAATCCATCCATAAATCAAATCAGCCACCCCAAGGAAAACCCCAATAGCCGCAGATACCGCAATAACCATCANAGTAAGCCTGAAGGTTTCGTTCATTGAAGGCCATGTTACCCTCCTGAGTTCCCCAATAACCTCTCCGAAGAACCNAAAGTTAACTGATCGNCCNGCAGTCGTTCTCCTCTGCACAGCTANCTCACTTCCCTATGTAAGACATGTTTCTTACACCTCGGGCAGTATTTGTTAAGCTCAAGTCGCTGGGGATCATTCCGTCTACTCTTGGAGGAATCATACGTTCTCTCTGAACAATCCACACAGCTGAAGGTAACCAGTATTCGATTGTCACCCCTTCGCGCCATTTGTTTTCCTTATTACTTAGCTTAGGAAGTTATTATGTTACTCCCTAAGCAACAATTATTTTATTCAGTAACTTTAGTAATGACCCCAGATCCCACAGTTCGTCCACCTTCCCTAACTGCAAATCTCAATTGTTCNTCCAAGGCCACAGGGGTAATCAACTCAACTTTCATTTCNACATTGTCCCCAGGCATNATCATTTCAACNCCATCCGGCAACTGNATTTCCCCTGTCACGTCAGTNGTTCGAATATAGAATTGTGGTTTGTACCCATTGAAAAATGGAGTATGTCTCCCACCCTCATCTTTACTAAGTACGTAAACTTGGGCCTCATATTTTGTATGAGGCTGAATGCTTCCAGGTTGACTCAATACCTGGCCTCTTTCAATATCTTCCCGATCTACTCCTCTCAAAAGAACCCCGACAGCATCCCCCGGCTCTCCACTCTCTAAAGTTTTGTGGAACATTTCGACACCAGTGACGGTTGTAGTGTACGTATCTTTAATACCTACTACTTCCACCTCTTGTCCGACATTTATAACTCCTTTCTCAACCCTTCCAGTCACCACCGTGCCTCTACCTTTGATCCCAAAGACATCTTCAACTGGCATCAAAAATGGCTGATCTTTAGGCCTATCCGGAACGGGCACATACTCATCCACAGCAGACATCAAATCCCAAATACCTTTACCCCACTCACTTTCTTTGCTTTTGTCCTCAGCCTCTAATGCGTTAAGCGCACTCACTTGAACAAATGGAATATCGTCACCTGGGAAACCATACTCACTGAGTAGCTCTCGCATTTCCAATTCAACCAGTTCCAATAATTCTGGGTCGTCCATCATGTCGACCTTATTTAAAGCAACAACTATACGGGGCACCTCAACTTGCCTAGCC
Organism: Chloroflexota bacterium; assembly: GCA_002717465.1. Taxonomy (GTDB): domain Bacteria; phylum Chloroflexota; class Dehalococcoidia; order Lucifugimonadales; family UBA826. The sequence continues at coordinate 481 of PBDQ01000004.1, read as the reverse complement.
AAAAGGATATGCTCTCTAGTCTGAGGCATTGGTCCATCTGGGGCACTAACAACCAGTATCGCGCCGTCCATCTGCGCCGCTCCAGTAATCATATTTTTAATGTAGTCAGCGTGACCGGGGCAATCGACGTGCGCATAGTGCCGAGTCTCAGTCTCATATTCTACGTGTGTTATGGCGATTGTTACTCCGCGTTCTTTTTCCTCGGGAGCATTATCAATTGTGTCGAAAGCTCTAAACTCTGCTAATCCTTCTGTAGCTAACACTGATGATATCGCTGCAGTTAGTGTCGTTTTACCATGGTCAACGTGACCAATAGTCCCCACATTCAAATGTGGTTTAGTTCTCTGAAATACTTGCTTAGCCAATTTTATCCTCCAGCTATCTGGAGCCCACAAGCAGAGTTGAACTGCTGACCTCGTTCTTACCAAGAACGCGCTCTACCACTGAGCTATGCGGGCCCTATATCTTCTTTTTTTTTCGT
>PBDQ01000028.1 GCA_002717465.1 Chloroflexota bacterium | reverse complement strand
CTGCGAGTGATTTTATTCAGTCTAGTGATACCCCGGTTAAAGTTATAGCGGTTGGCAAAAAAGGCTTGGATTTCTCCAGGCGTAATACCCTCGAAGTAATNGATGACGTCGTTGGACTTACCGACAGGCCNANTCNTAGCGATACGNACAATGTTTCAAATGCGATGGTCGANTCGTTTGAAAATTCTAGNGTGGATTCCNTCCATATAATTTANGCACAGTTTGTCAACACAACTGTNCAAAAAGCNGTGACTGAACAGCTAATCCCGGTANTTGTTGATGAAGNTGGTGNAAAAGGTGAAGGAGCAGGNTATATATATGAACCAAGCGCGGACGGAGTTCTGTCNGAGTTATTNCCAAGGTATGTNCGNACCCTTTTANACCANGCTGTNTTAGAAGGGAACGCAAGTGAGCAATCAGCAAGAATGGTTGCCATGAATCAGGCTACTGACAATGCAAATGCAATGGTAGATGATTTAACGTTATTGATGAACAAAATTCGCCAGGAAACGATTACTAAAGAATTGTTAGATATCGTTGGTGGAGTTGCAGCCTTAGAGAATTGATTTTAATTAAATACTAAGCTAATNATTTATTAGTGTAGGAGCAAAATATGGCAACGGGAAAAATCGTTCAAGTAATCGGNACAGTGGTAGACGTTGAGTTTTCACCTGACGAAATGCCAGCAGTGTTTAANGCATTGGAAACAAATATTGGCGATTCACGTCTAGTGCTTGAAGTCGAACAACACATTGGGAATGGATGGGTTAGATGTTTGGCTCTGGGTGCCACTGAAGGATTGAAAAGAGGAGAAGATGCGGTTGACACAGGAGATGCCATATCCGTCCCGGTTGGGGATCCAACTTTAGGTAGATTGTTTAATACTCTAGGGGAGACGCTCGACGATCAAGAAGAGATTGAGGGTGCCGAGAAGTGGCCAATACATAGAGACCCGCCCACATTTGAAGATCAGGCTACGGAAGTCGAACTTCTGGAAACTGGAATAAAAGTTCTGGATTTGATAACCCCATTTACAAAAGGTGGAAAAATAGGTGCTTTCGGTGGTGCCGGTGTTGGGAAGACAGTAGTAATACAGGAATTGATAAACAATATAGCTACAGAACACCAAGGAGTATCCGTTTTCGCGGGTGTTGGTGAGAGGTCTCGTGAGGGGAATGACCTATGGCATGAGATGAGGGAAGCAGGGGTTCTGCCGCAAACAGTCTTAGTGTTCGGGCAAATGAATGAACCTCCNGGTATTAGAGCNAGAGTTGCNCAAACAGGNTTGACCATGGCGGAATATTTTAAGGAAGAAAGAGGGCAAGACGTATTGTTATTCGTGGACAATATATACCGATACATCTTGGCTGGAATGGAAGTGTCTGCTTTGTTAGGTCGAATGCCCTCTGCGGTTGGGTATCAGCCTACGTTGGGAACAGAAATGGGCGCATTGGAAGAAAGGATAACTTCTTCCAAGACTGGATCTATAACCTCTGTGCAAGCTGTTTANGTGCCTGCNGATGACTATACAGACCCTGGTATTGTAACTACTTTCGGACACTTGGACGCTGTCATGACTTTAGAAAGGTCGCTTGCNGCACAAGGTTTATATCCAGCGGTNGACCCATTGACTTCTTTCTCCAACAACCTAGAGCCAGCAGTGGTGGGCCAAGACCATTATGATGTTGCCATGGGTGTAAAACAGGTTCTTCAAAGATATCAAGAACTTCAAGACATTATAGCTATATTAGGTATTGAAGAGCTGTCGGACGAAGATAGGGCCACTGTNTCAAGAGCTAGAAAAATTCAGAGATTNCTCACTCANCCTTTNAATGTTGCTGAAGTATTNACAGGTCAGGCGGGTAAGTATGTTTCTGTGAGAGACAGTGTTCANGGATTCAAGGAAATTTTGAATGGTGANCACGATGACTTACCCGAACAGGCGTTTTATATGGTAGGAACAATATCTGAGGCTGTAGAGAAAGGNGCNCAAATGGCCGAGGCGNGGGNCTAACAGGAAACTTAGAGGAATGGAGAGAGGTAGCTAAATTTGATACTGAATGTTGTTACAACTGAGGAGACTGTATTTTCGGGTGAAGTTGACGTAGTCGTTGCCCCTGGTAGTGAAGGCATGCTCGGTATATTGCCGAGACATACTTCGTTACTNACTTCAATTGTTCCNGGAACAATAACTGCNCGTAAAGGACAAGAAGAATCGACCATTGACGTGAGTGGTGGCTTCTTGGAAGTAATGAATGATGTCGTTACTGTCTTGGCNGATAGCTAAACATCNCTCAAATAATACGTCATAGACTGAAGAGATGCTACGGGATCTATTGTCCGAATAACTATGTCNTTTTTAACTACAGGAGTGATAGGAGCATAGTTTAAAATTCCTTTCACCCCAACAGAGACAAGTAAATCAACCACGGATTGAGTTTTAGATGCNGGAACGGCGACAATAGCAATTTTTATTTTGTTCNTTTGCACAAATGATTTTATGTTTTCTAGTGGTTGTATGGGGATNCCAGCGATTTTTTCATTGGTGCGAGATTCATCTGTGTCGAAGCATGCCGTTATTTCAAACCCATGAGGAGAGAAACCAGGGTAATTTATTATAGCNGTACCTACTCTCCCAACACCGATGAGACATGCTTTCCAAGCTTTGTCTATACCAAGAACTTTATTGAGTGCTAATAGTAGATAATCGATGTCATATCCCCTGCCTTGTTTACCGAATTTACCGAAATAACTGAGATCTTTTCNGATTTGAGCCGGGGTTATCTGAAGTAAATTGCCCAAATCATTTGAACTTATGACCANTCTCCCCGACAGCCTCAATTGATCCAATATTCTCACATACTTGGGAATTCGAAGGATAACNACCTCTGGTACGTACGCCATTTCATCTTTTAGGGTTGAACTTTGATCCATACTTAATGCTTCAGANGTAATTNACGTTTAGGATACATGATTATCCTNTGAGCAAAGTATAACCGAACAGNAAATTATTAATCAACGCGATAGNTAATATTGTTACGNTGATATTTAGCTTCTTGACGATGTTTTGTGCCGATTGCTAAAATTGCAGNGCTTTTTCGTTTCATACAGCANNGGAATAGTAAGTGTGTTCCATNCNAAATGTGTGGACGTTTTGTTTTTTTTATTAAAGGGAGGATAACCCATGGCTGAAGAGAGAAGTACTCTACATAGAGGACTTAGAGAGGTTTATATAGANAGGACTAAATCCAGCTATATTGATGGGAAAGCGGGAAAATTATGGTATCGAGGATATTCTATAGATGACCTNGCTACTAATTGCACTTTTGANGAAGTGATTTANCTNGTNATGAANGGNGAATTACCTACACAGGNAGAATTGGATGTTTTCATTCAAGAACTGTCGGATAACATGAATTTACCTGATGCGATTATTGATATAATTCGGATNACAAAAGATGCCCATCCTATGGATGTTCTAAGNACAGCNATATCGGCTTTNGCNGCTTTCGANCCNGAGGTAAATGACAACTCTGCTGAGGCCACACTTAGGAAAGGAACTCGNNTNACAGCCCANGCTCCAACTATTGTNACTGCACATGCAAGNATAAGGAANGGAGAAGAGCCNATAGNNCCAAGCCCGGANTTAAGTCTCGCTGGNAATTTTTTATATATGCTTTTCGGTNNANTACCAGANCCNGANGATACCAAACTCATTGATAANGATTTTGTATTGCATGCAGAGCANGGTCTTAATGCTTCTTCGTTTGGTGCACGCGTGTCAGCTTCCACGCAGGCCGACCTACACTGCGCGATAACTACTGGGATATCAGTATTAAAAGGGCCGTCTCATGGTGGAGCTGCCGAATCGGTTATGACTATGTCATTGGAAATAGGAAGTGAGGAAAATGCAGAGCAATATGTGAAAGATACGTTGGGAAGTGGAGGCAGGATTATGGGATTTGGCCATAGGATATATAAAGCTGTCGACCCAAGGTCTATTCACATACAGGATGATTTAAAGGCATTGGGTGAACGTAAAGGTGAACCTAAATGGTATTCTATATTACAGAAGGTGGTCGAGGTGATGGCTCCATACTCTAGGCGTGGTATCTGTCAAAACGTAGATTTCTTCTCTGGCGCCATGTACTTCCTCCTGGATATTCCGGAAGACTTGTTTATATCTATTTTTGCAGTTGGTAGAATACCAGGATGGACTGCGCAAGTGGTCGAACAATTCGAGAATAATATACTTTTAAGGCCCAGGCTACAGTATGTGGGAGAATTGGACAGAGAATTTATCCCAATCGCAAACAGATAAGGTTGCTACTGTACAAACGCTATCCATGACTGTTAGGAGTTAATATGACTGAAAGTGTCACATTGGATGAATGCAAGCACCACTGGGTAATTGATCAGCCCAATGGTCCAGTCAGTAGTGGTACTTGCAAAATATGTGGAATAAAGGAGGAGTTTAGAAACTCGATGCCTGGATCCGGGTGGGACAGAAGTGGTCAAGCCAAAAAAACNAAGTGAAGTATCTTTGAATAATCAGATATAATNCCAAATCGAAATCCCAAAAAGTTTCCATCACTCGATACGATATGGTTAAAAGCGCTGAAGAATTAATAAGGGAAANAATAAGACTCCATGGTCAGATNCCCTTTGATGAATTCATGGATATNGCATTATACTCTGAGTTTGGTTATTACACACGATTGGATCACTTGGGAAGGGGNGGAGATTACTACACNAGTCCCCGTATACATCCAATATTNGGTACGCTGCTATGCGCTCAACTTTTCNAAATGTGGAAAAGTTTAAATGAACCAGAGAAATTTACTATCGTTGAGCAAGGAGCGGGGGACACCCTGCTCAGTGATGATATTTTAGGCGCCGCTGAAGAAATTGATAACCGATTTTATGATTCTATTGAATATATTTTGTATGATGTCAGAACTATTGAGACTAAAAATCCTAAAAGCAAATCAGTAGTCGCAAACGAAATGGATTTGACAGATATCACAGGGGTGGTGCTGTCAAATGAACTAGTGGATGCTTTCCCCGTCAAGTTGATTCAGATAGCCCAGGGCCAAGTGAAAGAATATTTCGTAGTCCAAGACTCAGATGNGAATTTTGTTGAACTATTATTGGAGCCTTCTAGCGATATTCTGAAGAACTATTTTTCACAAGAGGAACTAGAGTCATTGCCAGGTTATGAAGGTCCAGTTAATTTACATTTGAAAGACTGGANACTCAATATTTCTAAGGTTTTGAAACGTGGTTATCTCATAACGATCGATTATGGTTATGAACGTGAATCATATTACTCGTTGGAAAAATCGAAAAGATTATTACAGACTTTTTACATGCATACTACAGGAAGCAGCCCATTCCAAAGAGTTGGAAAACAAGACATAACAGCTCACGTAGATTTTTCTGCATTAGAACGTGCTGGTGTTGATAATGGGTTCAGTACGGTTTATAAAGGAAAACAAAGTGAATGGTTAAATCTCTTAGGTTTCCAGGATTTGGTTAAAGTTATAGCTGACCAGAGGCGATATAGACGAGAAATAAATTTTGTGAATCAATTAGTATCAGAACAAGGTGTCGGATCCTTTAAGGTTTTAATCCAGAGTAAGGGATTGTCTGATATTGAGTCAAAATTCCCTGACGTATCTAAATGGATTAATTCAATCCAAACGAGCATAGGTCCAAATATGAATCACTTGTCTAGGGTTGATAATTACAATATCAGTTAGGAGTTGATTCACTTCTGGAAAGACAGCGGCGNGCTGTAGTAATGAAACCAGTATGCCCAATCATTCTATGGGAAGGTCTCACGCTTCGNCCGCCAATATCCCAAGTTCTTTCNATTGTTTCAATCGTTTTGATTGANGTGAATTCNGGCATTTTNCGTAAACACTCCACGAGGTCACTCACTTGAATTATTGTGGGTAGGAAAGTTAGTAGAATCCCACCATATTTTAATGAGTTACGTATATGGTCTAAAGTGGTCCATGGCTCTGGAACATCTAGAACTACTGAGTCTATCTCAGTTTCATCAATACCATCATTTATGTTTTTCACCTTAAATGTGACATTGGATGAGGAGGCGGCAAACTGATNAACATTAGATCTGGCCATTTGAGACATGTCTTCACGTATATCATAGCTGTATATACGACCAGAGTCCCCCACNGCATCAGATAATGCTATTGTTAGTGATCCTGATCCCGATCCCGCTTCCAAAACTCTGGCTCCTGGTTTTATATTTGAGTACGTTATTATTGTGCCTATGTCCTTTGGATAAACAATGGTGGCTATTCTTGGCATGTTTAATGAAATCTCGTATTTGGTTGGACGAAACACAATTACCCAGCTTTGTTTACTGGTTTGAAACCAAGTACCTTCTTTACGACCGATTAATGATGAATGCGCTAGATTCCCAATGTGTGATTCAAAGACTCCGTTATGGGCGATTGTGAACATATATTGCCTGTTACGCCGATCCTGTAACATGGCAACATCACCAACCTTAAATGAAATTTTGTCATTATTTGATTGCAATGACACTACATTGCCANCATTAGTCGAGATTATCTACGACCGATAATATGTTTTTGGGGTCTAGGTCGGATGCNGCAGTATATTTTTCTATAAATCTCACTATGCCATTTTTATCTATNACAACTATAGATCTTACGGGTGTACCNTTTTCTTCATCAAAGACTCCATATGATTTGGCAACACCACCATGAGGATAGAAATCGGNNAGTATTGGGTATGGTATGGATCCTAAAGAACCGGCGAATGCAGTTTGAGCCGGCCTAGAGTCACAGCTGATGCCCAGTACCTGGGCATTTTTCTCTTCAAATGAGCCATTATGGACTCTAAATGACGAGACTTGGTGTGTTCAACCACCGGTGAAGGAAAAAATGTGAAACGAAAGTACTACAGCTTTTTGNCCTTTGTAGTCACTTAATTTTACTGGTTCACCTACATGGGCTTGTAAAGTGAAGTCCGGAGCTTCCTGACCTACTTCTATCATTGAATATCTCCTTTTCCATATTTTATAAATATGATTATGGCACGTTTTTAAAGTGATTTGTTAATTAGGTTCTTGAAATGTGATATTGCATCAATATGCCCTTTTGGGAAATCCAAATTTCCGTCCATTGTATTTATTGATATATGGGAGGCTCCAACTGATTGCCAGTCTTTGTATTTTTGAANAATTTCCTTATCAGATAAGCCATTAATGGNAATTCTAGCTTCTATGCCGANTTCTGTGATATCTCTGCCTGCTAAATCNAGATATCTTTTTAATGATTCATATTGTTGTTTAAATTCAGAATCAGGTTCCCCTTGTGGGAACCATCCTTCCCCAATTTTTGCAACTCTCTTGAGTACCGCATCTACCATACCGCCAAACCAAACGGGAATTTTTTCGGTTTTAGGTAATGGGTTGAGTCCGGCGTCAGTGATCGTATGGTATTTGCCCTTAAACGTTACGAGTTCCTTGCTCCATAAAAGCCTCAATAATTCTATTTGNTCTTCCGACCGTTTACCACGATTATGAAAGTTTTCATTTAACGCCTCATACTCAACCTTATTCCAGCCAGTCCCCACGCCAAGCCTAAGACGGCCATTTGACAATATGTCAACCGTAGCCGCCTGTTTTGCGACTAGCGCTGTTTGACGTTGAGGAAGGATTATTATTCCTGAAGCGAATTCAATAGTTTTTGTTATTGAAGAAAGAAAACTGAATAAAATTAAAGGTTCGTAGAAGGTATCAGTATGTTTGTATGCACCGCTCCATCCAGGACGGCTACATGCATTCGCACCAAGGATATGATCATATGCAAGTATATGGTTATATCCTAATTCCTCTGCGGTGAGGGCATATTCTTTTATTTCCAATTGGTTAGTTGTTGCTTCGGTTTGTGGGAATACTACTCCTGTCTGCATATATACCTCTTAAATATTAAAATTCTTTTTTGCTACGAGATTTTTCCTCCCTGTGCCTGGCATCTCCGGATAATATTTTCTTTCTAAGTCGTAAATTATTGGGCGTTATCTCTATTAATTCATCCTCTGAAATTATGTCTAATGATTCNTCTAGNGTGAAAGACAANGGACGGACCANTTTGGTTGCAATATCAGCGGTTGATGATCTCATGTTGGTTAATTTTTTTTCTTTACATACATTTACCACTAAATCCGAGGCTCTTGAATGAAGTCCAACCACCATTCCTTCATAAACATTTACACCGGCATGTATCATGGTTCTGCCTCGGTCTTGTGCGTTTATTAGNCCGTATGCGACTGATATTCCGGGTTCNGATGCCACCAAAAATCCTTGCGACGTACGCTTGATTTTTCCTTTCTGACGTTCGTATGCAGCGAATTGGCTGGACATAATTCCATCNCCATGAGTGGCGTTCTGNAAAAATGACCTAAATCCAATTAGACCCCGTGTCGGAATGAAGAATTTTAGTCTNATATTACCTTTGCTAGTGTTTGATACTGCTTCCAATATGCCTAATCTTCTGTTTAAATTTTCACTTAAAACCCCATAGTATTTTTCGTTGGTTTCAATATACAAATATTCGAACGGTTCGTGTGTTTTTCCATCAATCGTTTTCAGAATTGGCTGAGCTTGAGAAACTTGGAATTCGTATCCTTCTCTCCTCATTGTCTCCGCTAGGATCGATAAGTGTAGTTCGCCTCTACCGCTCACATTGAATTCTTCAGGGTTGTCTGTTTTTTCCACCCTTAGGCCAACGTTAGTTCGAAGTTCATTCGATAGTCTTGAGTACAACTCTCTCGAAGTATGATAATTCCCTTCTTTTCCCATAAAAGGAGAGGTATTAGATCCGAAAGTCATTTTAACGGTTGGTTCTTCCACCTTTATGGGGGGTAGTGCTACAGGTTCGATTGATGAACATATAGTGTCCCCAATGTGGATGTTTTCAAGGCCAGTAATGGCGACTATTTCACCGACTGAGGCAGAAGTTACTTTTTTTCGATTCATTCCCTCGTATATAAATACGTTTTCAATGGTGTGAGTAGTTGTTGTNCCATCTAATGCTATTAGGGTTGCTTGCGTTTTTTCAGAAACAATTCCTTGGTAAATCTTGCCGATTCCTATTTGACCTGAATAATTATTATGGTCCAGAGCGGTTACCAGGATTTGAAGTGGTTTTTCTGCATCTCCTATAGGTCCAGGAACCCTCTCAATTATCGTATCTAATAAAGGGGTTATCCCTTCTGGAGCATCTTCAATGTTATTAACCGCATAACCATCTTTCGCTGACGCGTACAAAACAGGGTAATTTAACTGTTCATCTGAAGTTGCCAGATCTAAAAAAAGATCGTCTATTTCTGTTATAACCTCTTCTGGTCGCCTCTCAGCTCGGTCTATTTTGTTGATCACGACTATAGGGTTGAGATTGTAACNCAGAGCTTGCTCTAAAACATACCTCGTTTGTGGCATAGGGCCGTCTACAGCGTCAACAAGTAATATGCAGCCGTCCGCCATGTTCATGACTCTTTCGACTTCTCCACTGAAGTCTGCATGGCCGGGAGTATCTATGATATTTATTTTTGTCCCACGAAAGTTAATGGATGTATTCTTTGCAAGGATTGTTATTCCTTTTTCACGTTCGAGTGGATTGCTNTCCATTATTAAATCGCCTGGATCTTCTCTATCTGAAAAAATGTTGCTTTGTTTTAATAAGGCATCAACTAACGTCGTTTTACCNTGATCAACGTGCGCGATAATAGTTATATTTCTTAACGTTTCTATTCTTTTGGACATAATTCAATATCTTCCATTTTTTAAACAGTGCAGTAAATCATCGCATATAAAGCTGAAAAGAGTGAGAGGATTATAGGTCAGTGATGGAGAGTTTTTGTTGGCTGTTACTGGTTTAAACTGATTTTCATGTAACAAAAATGGATCCACTGCTGGAAAAAGGTATTCCTGTGCATTCGCCAAATATTTTTNGGGTTTTCAAAGTCAAAATTTCTAATTTCAGGCACTGTTGGATCGTTTAAGTCTCGAATAGCCTCGTGNGCGAGACGGCCAGAATTATATTCTGGATGTCCCATATGCATTATTTGTTTCTGATCTGGAGTTTCGAAAATTGTGTATCCTGATTCTTCTCCAAATGCGAGTAAGTTAAGGGCACCATTTTTTGCAGCGGTCTCCATATCAGAATTTGAAGTTCCAGCTATCCTACTTTGTGGGCAAACAAATTTGTCATCGAGTGCTCCCATAATTGGGTGTGAGCTTGCCAGATTATCCAGTTCAAAAACCCCAAAGAGTTTTTCNTTAAAAATCATCTTGGGTACCCCGGCCATATATGCTAACGCCATTGCTCCCCAACATAGGCCAAGTGTGCTGGGGCAAGTTTTTCTTGCATGGTCGGTAAGTTCAGTAATTTCATCCCAGTATCTGACATCCTCAAAATCTAGATGTTCCACTGGAGCGCCTGTAATAATTAGTCCGTCTAAAGGACTGTCTTTGGTAGCGTCTTCGTAGGATGAATATAGCTGATCAAGATGACCTTCTGGCCAGGTTTTGTAAGCATGGGACTGAAGTTTTATCCAAATTGGTTCTATTTGCAGAATAGATAAGCCAAGTGGGTTTAGTAGATTCAACTCGTACTGCTCGCCCAACGGCATAATATTCAAAATCCCGATTCTAAGCGGACGTATATCTTGTGTTTTAGATTGATCGAGTGAAATCCATTTGATCCCATTTTGTTCAATCAAAGGAACCGCATGATAATCAGGNCTGATTATTAANGTCATGTTTCGTTCCTTGTGCTGGTATTAATTGGCTGCGTGNCTAACANGTTAGGCACGCAGCCTTANCTAAGTCTGGTTATTTTACAGCAGAAAGCGCTTGATCAAAATCTTCCTTGATATCATCAATGTGTTCTGTTCCTACNGAAACGCGNACCATTGTTGGTTCNACACCTGCNGATAGTTGTTCGCTCTCAGTCAATTGTTGGTGCGTGGTGGATGCAGGGTGTATTACTAGTGTCTTAGAGTCTCCGACGTTTGCAAGGTGGCTCGCCAGCTTCAAAGAATCAATGAAAGTGACCGCGTCTTCGTAACCCCCTTTGAGTGATACTGTAAGCATGGATCCGTATCCTCTGGTGAGATATTTTTCAGCCGCTGCCTTGTAAGGACTAGAAGATAATCCTGGGTAANTTACTGAGCCTACTTTAGGATGATTGTTTAACCAGTTAGCGAGTTCTAGTGCGTTTTCGTTGTGCCTTTCTATTCGAAGAGACAGGGTCTCTAAACCTTGCAGAAGTAGAAATGAGTTAAATGGGCTGAGTGATGCTCCGTAGTCTCTCAATATTTCTAATCGGGCTCTCAATCCAAAAGCNAGGTTNCGATCTGCTGGTACGCCGAGCATGTTACATATGTCGCTTCCAAATCCAAAGGCATCCCAATGTACTAACCCATGATAGCCTTCNCTTGGTTCGGTGAAGAGTGGGAATTTTCCGTTGCCCCAATCAAANGTTCCAGCGTCAACGATTACTCCAGCGATGCTGTTTCCATGACCNCCAATCCATTTGGTTGCACTTTGAACCACAACATCGGCTCCATGATCTATAGGCCTGATTAATGCTCCTGCAGCTCCAAGTGTATTGTCAACAATTAATGGTATGTTGTGAGAATGAGCTAAATCGGCAAGGCCTTTGAAATCAGGTACGTTAAACCTCGGGTTACCCATAGATTCGATGTAAAGGGCCTTTGTGTTTTCGTCAATTTGAGCTTCAAAGCTTTCTACATCATCTCCTTCAGCAAATTTGACGTTGATTCCTAAGCGAGGAAATTGAACCTTGAACTGGTTGTAAGTTCCTCCATAGAGAAATGATGTAGAGACAAAGCTGTCACCAGCCTGCATGATATTGGCTATAGCTGCAAATTGGGCAGCTTGNCCGGAACCGGTGGCTAGTCCAGAAACCCCACCTTCAAGCGCAGCTATTCTTTTTTCGAAGACATCTGTTGTTGGATTCATGATTCTTGTGTAGATGTTTCCGAACTCTTCTAAACCGAATAACTTTGCCCCGTGTTCCGCACTATCGAAAACAAAAGATGTCGTTTGATAAATTGGTACTGCTCGTGCGTTAGTAGCTGGATCGGGTTCCTGTCCTGCATGAAGTTGCAGTGTTTCAAATCTGTAATCGCTCATTTCTACTCCTAAATTTTTGTGTTTTCATTAATATGTTTTTTGGTTGTTGCTCAATTTAAAAACCCCTCTCANTGATTTGGAGGGGTTTAGCGTANAATTATTTTCTAAAACCCCACTCATAAAAGACAANACATATCCACCTCCAAACAATGGAGGTNTNTTGAAGCTCTCATGCCTTGCTCGTTCTGTTTCGATTCTTTCATAGCCAACACAATCTATAGGTCGAAGTGGGTTATGTCAAATTAATTTCAAACAATTATAAATGTGGTATTTAATTGCGTAGCATGNGGTACTACAAATAAACTTGGTCAAACGACAAAATTTTGACAAAACTTATCTGAATAAATTGGAAATCTTATCAAAATAAACAGATTTCGTTCCTAAAAGATGGAGCCAACGGTCAGGATTGAACTGACGACCTGCTCTTTACGAAAGAGCTGCTCTACCACTGAGCTACGTTGGCATATAATCCTTGTATTCTTAGGAGACTAAAGTATATCTTATGACCGTCAATTATAAATCTGGTATTGAGTTTTCTATCTAATTGTATGTAACTGGAGTGGGNAATAGCTTATGACAGTACAAATAATCGCTCATAGAGGATTTTCTTCGGTTAGACCAGAAAATACATTTGCAAGTTTTGAACATGCAATAAACTCTGGATTTAATTTAATAGAGCTTGATATCCATCTTAGTAAAGATGGGGTTCCAGTGGTAATGCATGATGAAACGGTGGATCGCACGTCCAATGGCTCCGGACCGATTAAGTCCAAAACTTTAGACGAATTGAAACAATTGGACGTTGGATCATGGTTTCCTAAAGATTCTGATATAGATTTTGGAATTCAAAGAATNCCTACATTAGAGGAGATTATCTCAACATTTCGAAGCAAGGCCCATGTATTTATTGAAATAAAGTCTGAAGAAGAGGATTTACTTTTTAAGACACGGGATATCATAAANGATTATGGATTATTAAAATCCAATGCAGGTAATTTGAAGATACCTGGTGTTTCGATGATTTCTTTTAAAAAAGAACAATTGGTTCGATCAAAAAATATTATGCCTGAATTAATGCATGGGTACTTGGTTATTTATAGTGATTTAGAAGATATACAATTCTGCGTTTCAAATAGTTTGGACGGTTATTTTCCTCATATTGGTACTCTAAGCAGGGATTTAATTATTAGTGCCAATAAGAACAACATATCGGTTGGAGTATGGGGGGCAGAAAAACCAGAAGATCTATTGCCAGTGAAAGATTTAGGTTTATCTGGAGTTACAGTAGACTGGCCAGATCGTGCTGAAAAGCTGTTGAAACAAACTAGTTAGATAATTTTCTGTCTTCTTCATCCGCTACTTGAATTCCAGATTTAACATCTACCCAGTTAAGTATTATTGTTCCGGAAAGAATAATTATCACTATGGATGTTACGGCGATACGTGTGTCAAATAAACTTGTTGCCACGACGTACATCATTGGCCCGAATACTGTAGAGGCTCGACTCATAAAGCCAAAAAACGAGAAAAATTCCCCACTTCTTGTTTCCGGGGTCATTTGAGCAAAAAGGCTTCTGGAAAGTGCCTGGCTACCGCCCATCACCAAACCGACTGAAATACCCAACAATATCCATTGATATTCCGCTGTGAAACCGAGCGGTTTCCAGATAGTCTTTCTTACTAATTCAGGCCACCAGTCCACAGGACCTTCATTCAGTTTTGAAGGGTGTAATTTGCCTAGTTTAGTACTGCCTTCCATAGGGCCGCCTATAATTATTATTCCGTATGCTGAATTTTCTGATGTGGCTACCACATTGAGTAGAGACTGAGCTCCATTTACTGAAATCGTTCCCTGGGGTTCCATGTTATTCAATGACTTGTTCGCTAGATCTTCTTCCCATAGTTGATCACTTTTGGAATCAGATAGTTCTGGAATGGATGAAATAACGTAGTTGCCTGAACGATCCGAATATGAAAGGTTGTATTCGTAGTCGGACAACCCTGTGGGCTCGAGTGGAATTATAGCTACCCCGAAAATTACTATCACTACCCATCCAATTAAGGACACATATAAAGCCCGTTTTGTAGTAATCAACTTGGCCAAATACGAGAATATCATTGCCGCGATAGCTGCAACGAATTGAATGATTAATAAGGACAGTATTATGAATGTTTGATCGATTCGTAAGGTGTCTGTAGCAAAGGCGGTAGCTATGCCTGTTACTGTTTGTATACCGTCGTTAAAAAGAAGGTAAGCAANCAGATAAATTAATAAGACTTTAAAACGGGCTATATCTTTGAATGTTCTAGTTAATTCTTTCAGTGCTATAGAGGGAGCATTTGAAAATTTCATACCCTTAGTGGTTATCAGTTTAGGTTCTTTGAGTACAAGTAAGGTCCATAGGCTCCAACCGAACCACCATAACCCTGTCGACGCTATAGAGCTCCTTACTATGAGGTCAGGGTGTTCTGTGTTAGAGAACAGTACTACAAAGACAACGTGTATTAACAATAAAAGTCCCCCACCGATATAGCCCGTTGCGAAGCCTCTGCTACTGACGGAATCCAGCAAATCTCTTGATGCTATGTGGGGTAGAAATGAATTATAGAAAACTAATCCACCCGCAAATCCTATGTTTCCTAATATGAAACAGCCCATCAACCATGCCCATGGTTGTGATGTATAAGCTGAGAAAAATGCTATAACAGCAAAAATGCTTCCAGCTATTGTATAAATCCAAAGAAGAGTCTTTTTTATCGGTACACGATCAGCTATAACGCCGAGTATTGGACTGGAGATAGCAACTATAACGGTCGAAGCGGCTAACCCTATGCTCCAAGTTGAGCTTCCAGTAAATGTCATTCCNAGAAAAGAGGCGCTTTCTCCCATNGCATCTTTGAATAAAACGACGAAATAAATTGGAAAAAAAGCGGCTAGCCCGCTCGTGGCAAAACCTGAATTTGCCCAGTCATACATGCACCATGCAGTAATTGATTTTCTTTCCTGACTCGATAAGTCGCTGATCTTGGCTTTATCCAAATGATTTCCCGAAATTCCTGTTCATTGAGATAGATACTAGCCTAATAACGCTGCAGGGCACATACTATTAGGGAG
Source organism: Chloroflexota bacterium (assembly GCA_002717465.1). Lineage (GTDB taxonomy): Bacteria > Chloroflexota > Dehalococcoidia > Lucifugimonadales > UBA826. Next base: position 24,485 of record PBDQ01000028.1, on the reverse strand, counting down.
TGAATTGTATATTTGTTGTCATTAAGATAGGTAGCTGGAGTATATATCAGATATGTTGGATTATTACAATTTGTCATCAATGTTGAGCACCGAGGAGTTACAAGTTCAAAAATCTGCAAGAGACTATCTTGAAAGCGAAGTTGGTCCGTACGTATCAAAATGGTGGGAGGATGGTGTTTTTCCAAAAGAAAAAATAAGTGAATTTGGCCAGATGGGTTTTTTCGGAGCGAATTTACCTGTTGAATATGGCTGTGCCGGGGTAAACAACGTTTCCTATGGCTTGATTATGTATGAGCTTGAAAGGATTGATTCAGGTTTGAGAAGCTTTGCGAGCGTACAGGGTGCTTTGGTTATGTATCCCATATATCGGTATGGGTCAGAAGATCAGAAGAAGAAATATTTGCCTGATATGGCTGCCGGAAAATCAGTTGGATGTTTCGGACTTACAGAGCATGACGGCGGTTCAGATCCAGGAGCGATGAAAACCAACGCAGTTAAGGACGGTGAATCGTATGTTTTGAATGGACGTAAAATGTGGATAACCAATGGAAACATTGCTGACGTCGCACTAGTATGGGCCAAAAATGAAGATGGCAGAGTCAACGGCTTTCTCGTCCCAACTGAAACATCAGGGTTTCAAGCAAATAAAATTGACCACAAAATGAGCATGAGAGCCTCTGTAACAAGTGAGTTGGTCTTAGATGATGTTAGGGTTCCTGCAACTGCTATTCTTCCAGAGGCTGACGGGTTATCAGCACCGCTTTCTTGCCTTACCCAGGCCAGATATGGAATAGCTTGGGGTGCTTTAGGTGCATTAGAGAGTGTTTACAANGATGCTTTACGATTTTCAAAATCCAGATCAACATTCAATAAACCAATTGCAGCTAGACAGTTGGTGCAGGATAAACTTGTCGATATGGTTACCGAGCATACACGCGGTCTATTATTAGCCTGGAGGCTTGGTAAGATGAAGGACGATGGCACAATGGCATACAATCATGTTTCTGTGGCTAAAAGAGAGAATGTTCGTTCAGCATTGAAAGCGGCTAGAAGTGCAAGGGAAATCCTCGGCGGAAGTGGTATCACTTTGGATTACGGTGTAATAAGGCACATGTTAAATCTTGAGACAGTTGACACATACGAGGGTACCCGGGACGTACATACATTGATTATCGGCCGAGAGATTACCGGGGAAAATGCTCTGGTATAACTGAATTTAAAAGTTCAAAATACGGTGACTGCAACTACACCAACTACTGTCATTATTGTNCCTACGATTCTAATGAAGAAAGCTTTCCCGTACAGCGGTTCGTCCAATAGTTTGAGCATCGGGAGGCTTGCTAGTGACCCGAGTATGAACACAAATAAGGGTCTGGTTGCCATTGCTGTGGAAACGAGATAAACCTCACCTGAATACACAGCCAGAAAGAAGAATAAGATGGCAAANAACACTAATAAACCCTCGGTGCTTGCTATAAGTGCAAGTGATTTGGGCGTTTTTGCTACCTTTATCACTCCGGAATATACACCTGGAAGAAGGATTAAACTTAAACAAACAATGCNACCCCCGATCCCNCTCAATAAAAATTGACCCCATATCGTCATATCATCTGCAATGATTTTGGTAACGAATTGACTTAATCCGAAGAATAGACTGGCTAAGGTGAGCAGTAGTAACGCTTTGACGTCAGACTTTTCTGATCCTTTAACAGGACCTAAAGATACCAGTGCTGCTCCGGCCACGGTTATAACAATGCCGAACATAGTGAGTATGGTGACGTTTTCATTTAGGAAGAAAAAGGCAAGAATGGCCACAAATATTGGGTATGTTGATACAACTGGTACTACTCTTGAAACGTCTTGTGATGCCATAATCGTGAACATAAGTACAAGATACATACCGGATAGAACTCCGGATAGAGTAGCTATGGCAACTCCAATGAATGGGTAATCTGACGACACAGCTACAGGAAGCACTGATATACCTAATAGGAATTGGGCAAATCCCACATAAACGATGAATACTTTTGAATTGGGAACGTGATCAGAAATAAGTAATTTGTCTAGTACTGAAACTAAGGCAAAGGTAAATGCGCTCGCCGCTCCAAAGATCATCCATTCCATATTTAAAGCCTGAACCAATTATTTTTTGGATGTGTAGTCACTTAATTGTAAACGGAATAGTTTCTATTTACTTGGGTTGACTTACACAAAATTATTTAAGCCAATCCCTTTTAGTTACTGACTCGCAGGTTTGGAAATATATCACAGATAATTTTTAGGAGAATAAATCTACATGGTGTTTATACCAATTACTTGTAAATAGATTAGATGGATCCCTAAACTCTTTTTCATTAATGAAATCAATAAATTGAGGATATGCAGATTCAACTTGGTCTTTTCGAGCCCATTTGTGGTACGTAAGGTAGTAACTACCCCCTTCGTTTAATGCTGCATCGATCAATCCCTGAAATTGAGTTTTAGCGATTTTTATTCCGTCTTGGGTATGGTCAACGAGCAGATTAAATATGATACATGCATAATCTTCCTTCGCCCAATTTAAGAAGCTCTCCTTTTCGGAGTTTATGAGTCTAACGGTTCCATAAATAACGTTACCATTAGTTTTTCGTAAGCTTTTGGCCGCAGATTCCATGAAACTTACGAAGCTGCGTCTTGGAACATACAGTTCACTTATCATAAGCGACCTGTAGTAGTCTAAACGCAATTTTTGATTCAATAAGTCTGATGCTTCTGCGATGTANGGGCTGAATTGATGTTCATCAGACTTATACGTTTGCCCATTTGTTGATTTATAGTGTGTGGCATACTGTTTGTAAGCTTCTTTTTTATCAGTATGTGCCAAAAAATATAACTGCTTCCATTGGTCGATTGAGAGGCCAATATTTTCAGATTCTTTTTCTTTTGATGGGCTATAGACAGATAAAATGCCCCTGGAGAGATAATATGGAGAATTTTCATCCGTCACATATTGGAAATCGCCATATAAGGCCCCTTTATCAGCATGAGTTTCTAGAACTTCAATTACGTTATTAATTGAAGTTTCTTCAACCTGACGAACCAAGGTTGTTTGTTCTGTGAGTTTTAGCTGTATGGAATCAATTATCCCAAACATTCCATACCCACCGATTGTTAATGAGAATAGATTGAAATTTTCTTTTCTTGAGCAGTGTAATCGTTCCCCGCTAGGTGTAATAATATTGAAAGCGACGACGTCATCTATGATGGGCCTTTTGTTTAGTACTCTGCCATGTATATTGGCGGATAGGGCTCCTCCCACACTTAGATTATCGGCACCAGTTTGTTTTTGAATAATTGTTAACGGGCTTGCTGCGTTTGATTGGTTAGCTTTTAGCCATCCTACCAATGCCGGCCACGTGACGCCTCCTTCAATCCATATCGTTTTTGAATGCTCGTCTAGGTTCCAAATACGGTTCAATTTGTTTGTCTGTATAGAAACAACTTCATCTCCAAATTGCTGACCCCCCATGGCGTGTAGCGTTCCGGCAGGGCAAATTTTAGATCCGTTTTGTAAGGAGTCTTTGAGAACTTCTCGAATTTCCTCGACACTTTTTGGACNTGAAACTGACTTTACATATGTTTCGTTTAATTTGGATTGAATGTCGTTAAGTTTAATTGTCACTNGGGGCTCCATTCATAAAGGTTCGTATTTTTTTNTCTAGAGCTTCTTGGTTTTGGTTCCAAGCCGCAGCATGAGAGCCTTTTNTCAACCTGATATATGTGACTATGTCGGGGCGTAATTTGAATAACTNATCACTTGCAGTNATAGGTACCGTGTTGTCTTCCTCACTATGTATTAATAGTATGGGGTGGGCTAGCTCACTAGATCTTTTTAAAAACCTGAAGTCATCCCATCTGATCTTTAGCATAAAAGCTAAGAAAAATTTTGAGCTGATCAACAAAAAGCCGGGCATAAACTTAAGGCTTTTAGCTTGATTGGCTATTATTTGGTTTAAATCTAATGTGGGTGATTCGAGGATAATGTTCTTTATTTTGGAGCAATTTTCCGATTCTAAGAGATACTTTATTACTATCCCACCGCCCATACTATGTCCGAGTATTGAAATTTCCTCAGTGTCTAAGGATTGTATATGCTTTACAGCTCCTTCTAAATCTAGCCATTCCCTGATTCCAAAAGTATGTATTTTCTGCGGGTCTACCGGCTGTTCTTCATCATTTCTGTAGTTAATAAATAATACGTTTAAGTTTAATGAGACAAATGTGGGCGTTAACCTAAATGATTCTCTAAGGTCTGACCGATGACCGTGAACACATATGACCCAANTTTTGCTTCTTGCGGGTATGTGCCATGCTTTGATCTTCCCAAGTTCGGATTCATACGTTATTTGTTTATATTTGAGCGAAAAAGATTCATATGGGTCTCCTTGATAAACAAATAAATCGATACCAACTTTTTCACCAGGTTTTAGTTCTCCGATCTGGCATTTGATGCCCCTAGTGATTTCTTCATCTTTTTGTTTAATAAAATGATTTGTAACAACGTGTCCATAATTCCCAACCAGTGATATAGTCGGCAATTTACTATTAGTCTCGCTGGCACTAGACGGTATAAATGTTATGTAGTTATTGTCTATTGATATGATTCGGATGTCTCTTAATGGCTCACTATTGCCGTGTACACTGAATCCTCTTGTTTTTGCGATGCAAGCCCAATATATTGAGGCCCCCAAAAAAATAATAGCGCTNACAGCGCACGTTCCTAAAACTGCAAACAGAAGGNAAAACGAGGTATCCATGTTTACGAATCGAGTTCGGAGACACTTTTTTCAAGAAAACTTGTGATTTGATCTGGAGTTCCATCCCATGGGGGCGTTATAGGAGTGCCGAATGTGACTAGAATTTTCCCTCTTTTGAAAATAGGAATATAGGATGGGTATCCTAAATTATCTACATGAATATTCATAGGAATGACTGGTAAATTTCCTGCTATTGCCATGAGACCTGTGCCGCTTAAGAATGGCTTCATCGGTCCTCCTACAGTCAATTCACCTTCTGGGAATATGAGGACTGACCATCCTTTATCCATTATGGCCCCCATGTTCTCAAGGCTATCTCTAACATTGCCCTTGTTGTGAGATTTTTCTGATTTTGCTGTTGCAAATGGGAATGCATTCCCCAAAAGAGTGATTATGAATCCTCTGATAAAATTGTTGTACATATGAGCACCTGCTGCTACAGCAAGATTTTTACGGATATTTGGCGGCAAGGTTTTAATGTAGATCGCATGATCCATATTAAGGACATGGTTACCGATTAGCAGACTTGGTCCTTTTATGGAAGATANATTATTGTACCCTTTCACCTCGATTTTGTAGCTTATCGAAAGGATTGGGAAAATAAATATATTTTGAATAAATCCCCTAATGAGCTTTGCCCAGAGATTTAAACCCCAATTAATTGGACTACGTTGCTTGGGCGATTTATCTGTCGTGGCCAGTATGAATTGAAGGTCAGCAATAGTTGTTTCGCCTGAAATATCACCATCGTCTATGAATATTTCCATGTCTTCTTCTATAGCAGACAAAAGTTCTACTCGGCCGAGTGAGTCAAGTCCCATTTCGGACTCTAATTCTCCATCAATTGGGATCTGATTTGTCGGAATTCCGGAAAGCTCCGATACTAGTTTTAATAATGGGTCTTCATTTTCCGTATCTACAAGTTCCTTTTTTGTATTCTTAATAGCCGAACCATTCAATATTGCTTCGATTACAAGAGGCTTTTTGACTTTTAACGTATGTGTTCTGGGAAAATCTTCTGATTGCCAAACAGTATGGTTTCTTATTTTTTGGTGGGAAGCGAGCCGTGAATTCGCCCAATTTATTGATGTGGTTGCATATTTTTCATCATTTAATAATAAGGCGGCATGGACTTCCATGCCGTCATCTGAATTCATACCAACGACAGCTGCGTCAATTACTGAATCATGCTCAATAAGTACCGCTTCTATGTCTTCTGGGAAAACATTCTGTCCATTGGATAAAACGATCATGTCTTTTTTTCGCCCGTTAAGCCTTAAAAATCCGTCATTATCTATTAATCCCTGGTCACCCGTTTTGTACCATTTACCTTCGAAGGCCTCTCTGGTCTTTTCCTCATTTTCCCAATATCCGGACGTAATATTATCTCCAGTTACGAGTACTTCTCCATCGTCGGCGATTTTAACTTCGACTCCAGGGAGGGGAGGGCCTGGACAGTCATACCTAGGGTCAGATTCTGTATGACAGGCAATTACAGGAGAGGCTTCTGTTGCGCCATAGCCTTGTATTACATCAATACCTAAGGTTTGCCACCACTGACCGACCGGCTCTTGAAGTGGTGCTCCACCTGCAAAGATCAATCTCATTGATCCTCCCATTTGCTGTCTCAAACGCCTAAAAATGAGTTTCTTTATGAATTTAGGTTTATTTTTGGCAATGTTCATAAGTTTTTGGAAAACTTTTGTTTTCCCCTGTCTGTCAATCTCTCTTTCTATGCCTTTTTTGAACAGGTCCAAAGCTTGAGGTACCAAAAGCATCACGGTTACTTTTCTGTCTTGCATAGTTTTGAATATAGATTTTGGTCTCCTACTAGTAACATAGGTGATATTGGCACCTATGTTCAAAGGAAATAACATTCCACCCATTTGCTCAAACATATGACTGAGAGGGAGCACGGAAAGCAATCGATCAGACTGTTTTCCTTTTATGACTTTGTTTACAGAATTAAGATTACTTATCAGATTTTTATGAGTTAACATGACCCCCTTTGGGTCTCCGGTTGTCCCAGATGTGAACATTATCTCGACTAAATCATTTTCTGTGATGTCAACTTCATCATATGATGAGAATTGATCGTACAAGTTAGGAAGATCCTCCATNTAAATTAAAGGAACTCCAATTGATTCACAATCNGAAGGGGTTGCTNTGGAAACTAGAGCCAATTTNGGTTTGGTCCTATCCTTTACGGTTGCCACAAATTCAGGAGGACTTTTAATGTCCAGGGGAACTAATATTATTCCTGCTTTTGCGCAAGCGAAAAAAGCTATGACCCACATTGGGGAATTTGGTCCCCATATNAATACCCTNTCTCCTTTTNNTAGGCCCATAGATTGAAAATAACCNGCAGCCTTGATGGAATCATCTGATAATTCTTTGTATGACCATGAGACATACTTGAAACCAGGTTTGAATAGTATTGCAGGAGAGTCGTTATATTTTTCAGATATCTCTTTGGAAAATTCGACAAGATTAGTAGCCATGTTCCACCTCGTTCGATTATCGTTATCTGTTTAACCGTACAACTAGTTGTTCTACTTTTTCTCTACCTTTATGTAAGACAGGCTTATAATGACTAAAACAAATAATATTATAATCAATTGTAATAAGTTTATTTATGGAATCGATTGCCNTATCCCAATCTTGACTGAAGAATTTTGATGGGCCATGCACCTCTTTTTTATTCATAGATAAGGCGTCCCCTGCAATCAAAATTCCTTCCCCGGGCAGGTAAAAACATACACTTCCATCGGTATGCCCTGGAGTATGAATAATTTCTATTGGAATAGAACTATCGATTTTATCTCCATCGTGTAATTTCAAAGAATGCCTAATCGGCTTTCCCTTGAGCAAATTAAGAAAAGGGTTACCGAGCTTCGCTAAAAATGGACGTTGAATTATACCGGGCATATCTGATTGACCAGTGATTATGTCATTTTCATAAGGGTGTACATGAACTTCGGGTATACCTTTATTTAGAAGTCCGTGTAATCCACCACTGTGGTCTGGGTGGTAGTGTGTAAGAAGTATTTTAGTTATATCTTCTACCGCATATCCAAGAGTGTGGAGACTCTTTTTAATAGTTCTTCCATTCCATCTGAATCCAGCGTCTATTAATATAGGACCTTCTCTGTTTTCTACTACTGTTACGGAAGTACCCCAAAGGTGGATTTGGTGAACATTGTCACTCAATTTTTGAATTTTCGAACGCCAGAACATAATTTTGCCCTTTGTTAAAAAATAATCAGTAGANGTCCCTGATTCCTCTATAGTTTGACAGATATTTTGACATTAAGCTTTATGAAGCTTAGTTTAAAGTTACCTAGATTAAGGGGGATTTAAGAGTTTTTGTTTTCATGGGTGATATTATCGGAAAGAGTCTAAGGTAATAGGATAGATCCAATTTGGTGGTGGGAATGAATCCATGTAACGAAAAATTAGGTGTCGTATGCGCAGGTATGGTAACTCCGGCTGAAGTNTACGTGGTNGATAAATTACCTGAATGGAATATGGGGGNAAAATGGAAATATCGTGCCGATTTTATATCAGATGATGCGGCTATAGTAGCGACCAATTTAGCTTTGTGGGGAGTGAAGGCCGGGTTGATATGTAATAGCTTTGGGCAAGATATAACCGGTCAGAACTTACTTAATGAATTGGAAGATATTGGAATAGAAGGGGAATACGTTTTANAAAAATCCCTTAGAACCCCATACGAAATTGTCATATCGGACTCTCTTGGGGGAAGAACCTATGTCTGGGATCGCCGTGATGAGATACTCAGAACTTTATTTGAGGCTTCGACTAAGTTAATCATCAATTGCAATTATTGTTATGTCGATTGGTACGACTTGCCTTATATATTACCTGTGCTTAAAGACGCTAAATCTAATAATGTCCCTGTGTTTATTAATATTGAAGATAAATTTGATGACCCCGAAATACTGTCTGTGGTTTCTNAATACGCAACCTATGTTCAGGCTAATTACAAACATACGGATGGGATAAATTCTATTTGTTTTCTGGCTGACTTGCTGTCCCAAATAGATGTTGACTTTGCTGTAGTGACGGATGCATCCAATGGTTGCATGGTTTCTGATGGCCTTAACACTTTTCGTGTAATGGCNCCGGTAGTTAATTTANTAGATGCAAANGGGGCAGGNGCCGTTTTTTCTGCGGGTTTGATTTANGGCCTACTNCACGGATGGGATTTGAAAGAGGCCTCTAAATTNGCAGTAGCTGTGGCATCAAAAAAATGTGAATTGGTTGGGACGCGTATAGATTCATTGGATGAATCAGTATCAATAGCCAGAGAATTGGACTTTGAGCTAATTTAAATTGGTGAAGGCACTTAAATTTATTTATCTAATGTCTGAAGATGGTTCTGAAATTGGGATGCCTGTTGTGTAAATTTGTTTAAGGGTTGGGATGAACCAACTAGCAAACATAGCAACTATGAAAATTAGCCCCCCNGAGAGCAGCATCGTATCAGAGGGTATCAAAGTTCTTAGTCCACCTATTAGGTTGATTTCCAAAAACTTCAGGTCTGACATTGCTCCATTTGCCAAATTCATTNATGCCATAATAGCGCCGATATGGACGGAATAGACCGCGCCAACTCTCCCCCTAACTGCGTCTTCAGTTATCATTTGTATCATTGTGTGAGTTAAAGTCATGAATCCTGCTTGGGCTGCTCCCATAATGCAGGCAGCCAATAGTGCAAATAACATGTTTGGGGAAAATGCAAGAATTATTGGGGCGACTCCGCTTAAAACTCCTAAATTGAGAAACATTTTCCCTTTGGTGGATTCATCTGTGATTCCAGACAAAAATATAACGCTCACCAGCGCTCCGGCNCCGATGCACATCATNAGAAGGCTGAAATCTCCTCCNTCCGCNGCATCAAACCTGTTTACNGAAAGAACTGGNAAGACAGCTTCAAATGACATNGTAAGTCCGCAATGAAAGAATGCCATCATAACTATNAAGACNAGTTGGGGGTGTTTATATACGTATGGTATTCCCTCAATGAAATTAGATAAAAACCCTTTGCTTTTGTCTATGACACCTTTGCTCGAGGTTTGTATTCTCAAAGTTTGNATTAGGCTTATTACATAGAACACAGAGCAACATAAAACCGCCCATTCTATCCCTGCCCAAGTAAGGAATGGTAGTATCGCTAGTGGGCCAACCAATCTTGCTCCATGTTGCGTTGCTTGTCCGAGNGCCACAGCGTTTAAAAGTCGNNTTTTCGGAACTAGATTAGGGACTATTGCTTGGCCAACAGGCATTTGAGCGGCACGAGCGGAACCATCAAAAAACGCGAGTATCATTAAGTGCCACATTTCTGTCATGCCTGAAAAAATTAGGCCAGCTAGAAACATTGTGTATCCTAGGTTTAACCCAAACATAATGGCCATTACTTTTTTTCTTTCAAATCGATCTGCGAGATATCCTGTAAAAGGCGGTATTAGGACTCTTGGTATCATGGCTAAAAAGGTAACAAGTCCGACATACAAAGAGGATTCAGACATGTCCCATACCATCCATCCTCTAGTTACGATTAGAGCCCACGAAGCAGCTCCGGCGCATATGTTCGCTGTCCAGAGGACTCTGTAATCTCTGAACTCAAGTGCAGCTAGAAATCGGTTTGATGTTAGTTTATTTAACATATNGGTGATAACGAATAATTATGCATATTCTCATAATTATATGACTATTGTGATAATAAAGTATTTTTGCGCGCAAAATGGAAAAGTACCTATGTGGTACTCGCAATGTTTAAGTTTCAGATTTCCTTTGACTCAAAAAAGGATCAGAGTTGGGCGGTTGAAATTTCCATAGTCAATAAAATNGGTTTAAATTAATGTGGCTTATATGAAACATATTGAACTACTATGTCATTTAGGTTTGTATACCGAATCTGTTTCAAAAGATATAAACGTGGCTTGATTAGCCGAAATTATATTTGCACGGAGGTTACTTAAATGGGTCTAGCCAATATTTTCCGAATTTGTGGGGTTTTATATATACTTATTATGCTCGTATTAGTGAGTGTCCATCTATTCGTTGAATGGTACGACACGGATGCGACAGATGAACATATAAATGTTGGCAAAACAATGGCCGTGATTATTGGCGCATCAGGAATTGGAACAGGAATCTTATTTTTATTAGCCAGTTTTGTAAAAGATGTAAAAACATCAAAAATTCTTTTACTCGGTGTAACCGCATCAAGTTTATTACTTCTCATATCATTTGTATTTAACGAAACCGTATTGAATGGGAGCCCCCCCATACCTTTTTGGATTATCATAGGACTAACTTTTGTGCTCAGTTTGTATGGGAGATTTAGGGTAAACAAGATATAAAATTCACGTCATAGATGAGTTTGTCTCAACCGACCAATCCATCTATTACTTGAACTATTCTAATAATTTAATAGCATCCTCTAGATGGTCAGCCGTCACAAACAAATATGCATGCTTGGTAGCTAGAATAGAGTGGCCCAGCAAATCCTGAAACACTTTGATGTTTGTGCCCGGATTGACTAAGTTGGTGTCAAAGTAGTGTTGGAGCTGTGGGTAAATCAAGCGGGTATATGGACAATAAACATAAATTTGAATACCATGGCGGTTCTAATGCATGTTATTAAAAATTATCTTTGAACATTGAATATGTCAGGAGAAACTAATGGCCAAATATAAAGTAGTCACCCAAAAGCCTGCAGGGGTCACTTTTGACCTTGCTGATGGTCAATANAAACTTGAGCGACTTGCTNTGGANGCAATTGATGCNGAAATAATAGAAATAGACGCTTCTAGTGAGGAAGAGTTCATAAACGAAGCTAAAGANGCGGATGCTGTGATTGCTAGAGGGAGAAGAATTTCACGAGAGATCATAGAAGGTTTGGAAAATTGCAAAGTNATATCTCTTGGTAGTGTTGGTGCCGACACAGTAGATGTAGCGGCTGCNACAGACCGAGGNATACCNGTCACTAATGTACCAGACACTTTCATCGAGGAAGTTGCTGACCATACCATCATGATGCTTTTAGCTTCATTTAGAAGACTGAATATATTGGATCAGATGGTTAGGGAAAATCGATGGTCTGAAGGCCGCCCATTTATATCTGAATTTCCTCGTCTTTGGGGACAAACTATTGGGTTCATTTCTTTTGGTCATGTTGCTAAGGCTGTCTCCCTTAGAGCTAAGGCATTTGGATTGCACATGATCGCTTACGATCCTTATATAGAAGAATTGGGCATGACTGAATATGGAGTTGAACCGGTAAGTACGTTAGAAGAAATGTTGAACAGATCAGATTTTGTATCTATGCATGCACCATCTACACAGGAAGTGCATCATCTTATGTCTGAAGCAGAGTTCCAGCAAATGAAGCCAACAGCCCTATTTATAAACAATGGGAGGGGGCCAACGGTTGATGAAAAGGCTTTNATTAAAGCTTTGGAACAAGGCTGGATTGCAGGTGCAGGATTGGACGTTTTGGAACAGGAGCCACCTGAACCAGAAAATCCTCTTTTGCATATGGAGAATGTAATACTGACTCCNCATATAGCATCAGCTTCCAAGAGAATGGCTCCCGAAACGCGTCGAAGGGTTGGTCAAGAAATATCATTGGTTCTGACTGGAAGGTGGCCAAAATCCTGTGTTAATCCTGCAGTTTTGGCTGATTCTGGGCTCAAAAGATGGCAACCATATTCTATGGGAAGAGGCCCTGGTTCGGGATAACAATTCCTTAATTTGGCCGGTTGCACAGTTAGAGTGTAAAGCCTTTGTGTCTAATTACAGAGTTACAAAGGCTTCGGTTGCCTTGCCGTAACAGTAATCAAGGAAGCTATTATCGCTGATGTAGCCAGCACATAGAATGCTGCCGTATAGTCCCCACTCACATCAAAAATTATCCCAGATAGAAGGGCCCCTATCGCCTGACCGAATGAACCAAATGGTTCGATGAATCCTCTTATGGCTCCTAGGGATTCACGCCCATAATAATTAGCTGTTATTACCGGTGGAACAACTAAAATTCCTCCTAGAGAGATCCCAAAAAAAGATGCAAGGGCCCATGCTCCGTATAGGCTACTAATAAACACAAATAATAATGATGCGGTTGCCATAAATATAGCGAGGGCAGCGTAGCAGAATCTAGGATGTATTCTATCTATAACCCAACCCCACACTATGCCCCCGATTCCGGTAAAAATTGCTGCTAGACTCACAGCGGATGCAGACTGGTTGGCGCTTAATCCTACGTCTCTGTAGTAGGAAGCCATGTGTATGTTAATACCAGAGTGAACTATAAATAGTAATCCCAAACCGAGTGACAATTGCCAGAGAGCCGGTGTCTTCAGGGCATTTTTTAACTTCCAATTGTGTTCAATTGGTGACGATTCGTTTTCAACGGACCTGTCTGTTTGTTGAGCGGTATCTTTCTGACCGTCAGGGAGAATCCCTATTGATTCTGGAGATTCTGCAATAAGAAGGAATACAGGAGCTAAGGCTATTGTCCATACGATTATTCCCAATATCTGCCACGATGTTTGCCAGCCATAGATNCCAATCATGAAGGCACCTAGCAATGGTAATCCTGTCATACCAATTGAATGACAGAAAGATAATAATCCGTTTGCTTTTCCACGCCTTTTGACGAACCATCGAGATACCACAACTGAAGCCCCGATTTGTATAGGACTGTTGAATAAAGTTCTTCCTATTCCGTAAGTCAAATAAAAAGCTATCGGCGTGGTAACCCAACCAGATAAAAAAGTAGAGGCCCCTAAGATTAATATGCTGATAGTGAGGACTAGCCTGGTTCCATATTTATCTATTAACCAACCTACAACTGGGGACACAAAAGATGAGGCTATACCTCCTATGCTTGCTGCCGCTGATATCGTGGAACGGTTCCAACCTAAATCATTGGCCATTGGATACATAAATATAGCTAACATAAGTGCAGCGGCTGTATTTCGAGCGATTTGTGTTGACCCTGCAGCGCCTAATATCACCCAACCGTAATAAAAAGGAGTTTTACGAGATNTTTTATGAGCTAAATTAAAACGGATNTTAATTACCTGAATATCATATTTTGTACCACAGGATAGGATGCTAACATGGCGAATATGCATCTTCAATCAGAGATTTATACTCAAAGTGAGTTGTTAGAATTTTCCTGAAATAGCAATTTTGTTGATTTTTTTTTAGTTGTGGATATGTTGAATGAAATGCTAGACTTTTAACCTGATTCCTCTTTATAAACGTAACCATAGCTGACCGTGTCAGAAGTGTGTCTAGGGAGTATGTAAATTGCCTGATATTAAAGTAGCAATTATAGGTGTTGGGAATTGTGCTTCTTCTTTAGTACAAGGTGTGCATAAGTACGCCGATGCCACACCAGATCAGACCATACCAGGGTTAATGCATCCTGTTATGGGAGAATATGGAATAGGAGACATCAAATTTGTAGCCGCGTTTGACGTGGATGCAGAGAAAGTAGGAAAAGATCTTTCTGAAGCGATTTTTTCTGGACCAAACAATACTGTGAAATTCCAGGACGTTCCAAATCTCGACGTAGAAGTCCAAAGGGGAATGACTCATGATGGTGTAGGTAGATACACTTCAGAGATTATAAAGAAAGCAGAGGGCGGGACAGCCGAAATAGCCCAAATCCTTAAAGAACGTGAAGTTGACGTAGTGATAAATTATCTGCCGGTTGGTTCTGAAGAGGCCACAAAATGGTACGTTGAACAGGTTTTACAGGCAGGCTGTGGATTCATAAATTGTATCCCTGTTTTTATAGCNAGTGGAGAAAATGACTACTGGCAGAACAGATTCAGAGAAGCTGGGGCTCCGATTATTGGTGATGATATTAAGTCGCAGGTGGGNGCAACCATAACTCATCGAGTATTAACACGGCTTTTCATGGATCGTGGAGTTGAGTTGCAAAGGACCTATCAGCTNAACTTTGGAGGAAACACTGACTTTATGAATATGTTGGACAGNGATAGGCTTGATTCTAAAAAGATATCAAAAACACAGTCAGTAACTTCCCAAGTTGATGAGTTCATTCCCGATAGGGATGTACACGTTGGTCCGAGTGATTATGTTCCATGGCTTACTGATAGAAAATGGTGTTACATCAGAATGGAAGGTAAGAGTTTTGGTGAAGTTCCTTTAAATTTGGAACTTAAATTAGAGGTATGGGATAGCCCCAATTCCGCTGGTGTTGTAATTGACGCCGTCAGGTGTGCCAAAATAGCCAAAGATCGTGGGATTAGCGGGCCCGTGACCGCTCCTTCTTCTTATTTTATGAAATCCCCTTTAATACAGTATACAGATGATGAGGCAAGGCAGCTGGTTGAGGATTTTATAGTTGGTGAGGAATCTGCTCAGGGATAGATTAGTCTTCCATAGGCCACTGGCTTTTGGATATCCCGGGAGTGTGTATGGTTCACAATAATTTGAAAGTAGGTCTTTTTACACCATATGATCTTGCGTCACACGGCGGTGTAAATGATCATGTTTTAAATTTACATAAATCATTTCAACTTGCAGGGATAAAGTCTCACGTCATCGGACCGCATAGTGGAACGGGACATTCGAAAGATAAATCCATAAGTTATGTAGGTAGTGCTGTACCTGTGCCAACCAAAGGTTCTGTGGCTAGGGTTTCTTTGTCCTTGTGGCAAAACCCACGAGTAAAGCAAATAATCAAAGAAAATCAGTTTGATGTGGTTCATATTCATGAGCCTTTTTCCGGTGTGATCACTCTTAGTGCTCTTGGGTCGCAGGTATCTGATAAAACAATAAAAATCGCTACTTTTCATACATTTGAAGGGTCTAATTTATACAATATTGTATTTTCAAAACTCTTAAGTAAGTATGCTTCCGAACTTGATGGTCGTATAGCTGTATCCAAACCTGCACTAGATTACATCAGCCATTATATTCCCGGCAGTTACAAAATTATTCCAAATGGGGTCAATGTCCACAAGTTTAGAGATGCTGTACCTATTCAGGATCTATCTGACAAGATTAATTTGCTGTATTTAGGAAGGATTGAAAAGAGGAAAGGATTAATTCATCTCCTTCAAGCATATAAGAAACTTTCAATAATTCATGGAAATTTAAGGTTGATTGTCGTCGGTGGAGGTAATTTAGGGAAAAATGAGAGTAGGTTTTTAGAGGATAACCCTCAGTTAGACATTCTAATGACTGGTGAAGTGTCAGATTATTACAAAGAGAAGTACTATAAAACGGCTGATATGTTTTGTTCTCCCTCGATTGGTCAGGAAAGTTTCGGTATTGTCCTGTTGGAAGCAATGGCTGCTGGGGTTCCGGTAATTGCAAGTAATATTCCAGGCTATGCCTCAGTGATCATTCATAAGCAGAATGGGCTGCTATTTGAACCAGGAAACTCTAATTCTTTATACGATAGTCTCAACAATGTAATATCAAATAATGAAATAAAGAATAAATTGACAAAGAACGCAAATGAGTTCGTGAAAGACTTTGATTGGTTTAAGGTTTCACGGCAAATATTAAACTTCTATTCTATTGTTGCTTCAGAAAAAAATAATCTTAACGATAGTTTTAATGAAAAAATACTCCACTCTCTGTCGAAAAGGTGAAATAACAAATTGAATAGACAATCACTTCGTGCCTTATTGGCAAAATATTATGAAATGCCGCTCGTGAACTTTTTTGATTCAGTAGGGTTTTCACCAAATGTCGTCACTATTCTAGGGTTTGTTGTTACAGTCGGTAGCGCTATCTTAATTGCCGGAGGATATTTTCTTGTTGGTGGGATAGTTATGTTGGTTGGTAGCGCATTGGATTTGATTGACGGTAGTCTTGCAAGAAAACATTCGAATGAAACCAGGTTTGGCGCATTGCTTGATTCTGTCGTTGATAGATTCCAAGAGGGAGCGGTTTTACTTGCTCTGTTGTTTTATTTTTCGTCAGCCAGTTGTTCCCTATATGATNTTTTGAAATGGGATGCGTATGGGATTGTTTCTTGTCGATATGGGGTTATTCTGTGTTATCTAACTTTCATGTTTTCAGTGATGGTTAGTTACTTGAGAGCNCGAGCAGANGGATTAGGTATTAGATGTGACATTGGAATAATGACAAGACCGGAAAGGGTTGTCGCAATTGGCTTAGCGATTTGTGTNTCGGAATGGTTACCAGTAGTTGTTTTGATNGTACTATCGATAATCACATTACTGTGTCTCATAACCACNGTACAAAGAATTGCCCATTCAAAAAGGAATTTAGATTAAATTAATCATGGATGATCAATTTAAATATAAACANTTTTTATTAGGCACACTACTTTTAGTCGTTTTAGCTGTTTTTTTGAATAATGATGACATTCATGCAGACACAAAAAATATTGAAATACTTTCATACGGTGTGGTTAGCCAGTTTCCTGATGGGCTTAAGTTTGAAGTGCATGTTGAGTCCGCTAGTTTAGTTGAAGAAATAGCCCTCAGATTTAAGGTTGGTCATCAGAAATCAGGAGTATATGAATATTTCGAATTTGAACCAAGTGAAAAAGTGGAAACCTCTCTTTTTTGGAACACAAATACTGCCTCGAAATATATCCCTCCAGGTACAAATATAAAATACAGCGTTTCTGCTACAAATTCCGTTGGAGAATCAACGGAGAGCGAAGAGACTAATTTCACGTACACTGACGTCCGTTACGAATGGGATGAAGTTTCAGAAGACGGTATTACAGTTTTTTACCATGGGCCTGTGAAGGCACGTGCACAAGCTATTTTGGATTCTATACTTCAAACGATGCTTTACACTGAACCAGTTTTCGGGGAACAGCAAAAAGAGTCCATAAGAGTCTCAATGTACAACAATGTTAAGGAAATGTTGAACGCACTTCCCCCAAATAGCTCAACAATTAGAAAAGAGTTGATAACTGAAGGACAAGCATTCCCGGATATTGGAACATTATTAGTTCTGGGTGGGGGCAGGCTATCTGTCGGTACAGCATCTCATGAAGTTGCTCACATATTGATACACAGGGCCGGCGATAGCGTATATGGGAATGTTCCGGCTTGGCTGGACGAAGGGCTAGCTGAATTGGCTAACGTTTCACCGAGTTTCTCATATGACATCGCNTTGGATTTTGCTGTCCATTCCGATAGATTGCTTCCTATAACCTCAATGCCCAGATTGCCAGGTAATCCTGAAGACGTAATCATATTTTATGGCCAAGCTAAATCCATTGTTGAATTTATGGTTGTAAGGTACGGAGTTGATAAAATGAAGCTTCTTATGAGTACTATGAAAAGTGGAATCAATACGGATGAAGCTATAAAGGAAGTTTATGANGTTGAAAGNATTGAGTTGGAAAATTTGTGGAGAGANTANATCGGTGCGCCGATTTATATTCCNCCGCCAGATGATTATGAATTGCCAACACCGGTTCCGATTAAATCAATCAGTTTATACACCTTGACTCCTGAAGCTGGTGGATCTGTAGTCAAATCAAACCAAACCGGTANCACTGAAGATAACTCTGATNATAGGACTGNAAATNTTGAATCAATAGACACCGNTGATAGCATTAATNCTTTAAATTCAGAGNCTGCTCAAACAAATGAAAGTGNAAAAGAAACGNTTAACTCATGTAGTAAGGGTACTNATTCTTCANATANGGATATTTCAGANATAGGACTGATGTTTCTAATAATTTTATTTGCTTCTAAAGGAGCAACTCNATTTAAGGATATATAGANCATTCTTTTTGATATAAAATGAGATCCGTTTTTTTGCGTAATTTACATTAGGAGCNATATGGAAGGATTTGAAGCATGGNTGAAGGCGGTTGAGCAAACGTATGTTGTTAAGTTTCCAAGCCAACATTTAGCGACATTCGGTACTACTATAGTGGAGTATTTTGTTGTCACAGAACCTGCCTACAAGATGTTCGATACGCAGCAACATAATACTGAAAGTGTCGTTAGGAAAGGGAAGGTGTACGCGGAAAAGCCGACCCTNGTAACTCCAACATATGCAATGAATTTGGATGGATTCAGCTCAGATGCATATGAATACATGGAACATATGTCACGTGTTTACGGACCTAACAGCCCGGGAATAATGTATCAGTATAGGAACGAACCAGGGTCTATGGACATAGTGGGGGGGATTACTAATGAAATTGCTCAACGAATTTCCGAAGAACAGAGAAGTAAGCGAAATAATCTTTCNGTTGTCATAGTGGGTGTAGACGAACTCTGGGATGTTGCTTTACTTAAATTTATATACGAATATACTGCTTCATCAATTTCTTATAACTCACGTGAGTTGAAATCGGCTGGGTTATTAACTCCGCAGCCATCAGCTGGGGGATTGCCGGCAGCTGCNGCTAACCAAATAGAAGGTATGTTCAGGTCAGTAAAAATGGGTGGGAGTCCTGACACTTTAAAATCAGAATTGGANAAATGGGGGGTTTACCATTTTTACGAAGATAGATTTTTAGATTTATTCAGATGATTTNGCGTCTTNAATATTTAAACCAAAATTTGATCCTTAGCCATCCGATATTTGCANTTGTCTTAATGACATCAAAATGAGGAATCTATTTGCTTATGTACNGTAGATTTGTTTTTCCCTGGAAAAATCATTACAAATTTAAGTGAATTCATCTCTTCCTATGATAAAATTTGAGAAAGTTGATAGGGACTGAAGGAAATGTATAGACAAGAAGAACCCGAAGTTAATCTTGAAAGAATAATTGAAAAACTCAAGTCTATTTTCGGTAGATTTGGGGGCGCAGGTAAAGGTATAGGGCCTATCGTGTTGCTTGTGGTGNTTGGAATCGCCGTCGGCATATGGGCTGCCAGCGGTTTTTTCACTGTGCAACCTGGGGAAAAAGCAGCGCTGAAGATGTTTGGAGCATATTCAGATACCAAAGAAACGGGATTGCGTTGGTGGTGGCCTTCCCCTGTAGGTGGACGGGACATCATAAAAGTTGACGAAGTTAAGAAACTTGAGCTTGGAGTTAGAGGTAGTGAACCTGTATTGATGGAGTCGTTAATGATCACAGGGGATCCNGATGAAGAAGGTAACCCGGGAGAAGCNCCGAATTTGGTTGACGTNCAGNTGCTTGTTCAATACGACATTAAGAATCTTAANAGTTATTTGTACAACNCAGTTTCTCCTGATGGATATACACTGAAAGATGCTACAGAAACCTCTTTGAGGCAAGTNGTGGGTAGCAGNCCTATCGATGATGTATTAACCGATAAGAAAGAAGATATTCAAATTGAAACAAAGGCCAAGTTGCAAGAGATTTTGGACCTTTACGGTACAGGTATAAGAGCAAGAGAAGTAAAATTACTACAAGTTTTTGCCCCTGAGCAAGTTAAAGATGCGTTCGATGATGTTGTAAGAGCTAAAGAAGACAAAGCGAGGATTATAAACCTGGCGGACGCTTATAAAGAAGACGTACTACCGCGTGCTAGAGGTGAAGCCGCAAAAGCACTACAAGATGCTGAGGGATTAAGACAGCAAAAGATTGCTATTGCTACAGGTGAAGCTGAGAGATTTCTTGCCATACGTAATGAATATGTGAAAAGCCAAGATGTAACTCGGAAGAGGCTGTACCTTGAGGCCATGGAAGAGATACTACCAGGGATAAGTAAGATACTTGGAGATCCCGATGACGTAATATTGGTGAGTCCAGAAAGTGGTCGTATTATTCCTGTTCCAGGAGGCGATGAGTAAAAGTTATGCGTATATTTTCTGTAATATTAATTTTGCTTATTATAGCCGGGGCTATATTTATTCCCCAAGTATTTTTTAAGGTTGATGAGACCGAAGTGGCGTTAGTTACACGATTTGGTGAGATCAAATCACAGATACAAACGCCTGGTTTGAATGTCAAAACACCGTTCATTGATAAAGTTACAAAATATGAGAAAAGGTTGCTCTTATTTGACGCTCCTCCTGACTCACTATTAACTAAAGACAAAAAGAGATTAATAATTGATGTTTACGCTCGAGGTCAAATAACCAACCCGACAATATTTAGGGAAACCGTTGCGGATGAACAAATTGCAGCGGATAGAGCCGTAGACATAATTTCTTCTGAATTGCGAAGGGAAATTGCTAGCCATAACCAGTCCGAGATAATTACAACTCAAAGAGATGTATTGATGGCCAATGTGTTGACGGAAGTCAAACCCAAGCTTGCAGAATTCGGTTTGACAGTTGCGGATGTGCGAATCAAGAGAGCAGATTTTCCAAGTGAAATTGCCAACAGTGTTTATTCTAGAATGCAAGCTGAACGTCAAAGGAAAGCAGATAAAGAACGGGCAGAAGGTGCAGAGATTGATGCACAGGTACGGGCAGATGCTGACAGAAAGGCAACCATTATTCGAGCGAATGCAACCAGAGATAGTAATATAATCCAAGGGTGCGGGGAAGCTGAAGCCACAGGGATATTTGCAGCTGCACTTAACCAAGATCCAGAATTTTACTCTTTTATGAGATCATTGGAATCTTTTAAGGAAATCCTGGGTAATGAGACCACTGTTGTGATGCCTGTTGAGGGATTCGGGCAGCTTTTTGAACAAATCCGTAAAGGTGTGGACAGTGCGACCGCTGTTGAAGGGTCTAGCCCACAACAAGGACAAGATTCGGCCAGTGATTCTTCGATTGGTAGAAAATGTGCCGAAGTTTCAGCTGCGTGGTACCTTGCTGGGGAACTGAAGATTGATCAGCCAGACCTGACTTTTGTATCTCTGGATTCTACTGAGTGGCCTGATGAAAACTTAGGTTGCGTTGACGGGTCTAGTGAATCTGCTGTGCCAGTGAAGGGATTTGAGGTCGGATTTTCATATAACTCAGATAATTATTTGGTTAGAACAAATCAATATGGTTCGAAAGTAGCCATCTGCTGACCAAAAAAATACCTGACCAAACATATTGCACGTTTGGTTAAATTTAATTGGGGGTGTGCGATCGATAAAAACGCCCTAATAACGACTCACTGTGAAGGTATTTCAGATAACGACCGAGATATCTTGGTTTCAGTGGCTCAAGCTGTTTTCTCTATTTGTGGCATCAACAAATATCAGGCTTCGTTGATATTTGTTAGTGATGAAGATATACAGTCTCTCAATAGAGAATATAGAGGGCTAGATGAAGTAACTGATGTTCTTTCTTTTTCAAATAGTCACAGTGGTCACTTCTATGGCGAATACGAAACTCAGAAAGATGATTTAACGGATGAACTATTTGTTTTGCCGGAGGAGTTTTCTCATCAAGTAGGTGAAGTTCTTATATCTTTAATGCAGGCGGAGAGGCAATCTTATGAACGAACGGTTTCTTTAATGGATGAATTGAAATTGCTTGTTGCTCATGGATTCTTACATCTGCTAGGCTACGACCACATTGAGGAAGTAGATGAACAACTAATGAAGGAGATGGAAAGCAAAGTTATCGCTTTCGTAGAAACAAATGGGTGAAGTACTTTATAGAAAATGGAGACCAGGATCGCTTTCAGATTTGGTGGGTCAGGAATATGTGTCTCAGACCCTTAAGCAAGCAGTGTTGCTTGAGAGGTTTGCCCACGCGTATATGTTTTGTGGTCCAAGAGGGACAGGGAAAACGAGTACTGCTCGAATACTAGCCAAAGCTGTCAATTGTCTTAATCCGGTAGAGGGTGAACCTGATAATTCTTGTGTTATATGTGAAGCAATTAATCAGGGACGGGCTATAGATCTAATTGAAATAGATGCAGCCAGCAATCGTAGAATCGCCGATATAAGGGATTTGACAGAAAAGATTCACTATGGGCCGGCTGAATGCAAATACAAAGTGTATATAATTGATGAAGTTCACATGCTGACGCAGGAAGCATTCAATGCTTTACTAAAGACATTAGAAGAACCACCGGCCCATGCAATTTTAATTCTGGCCACCACCGATATACACAAAGTGCCAGCGACGATAATATCCAGGTGTCAAAGATTTGATTTCAGGAGGATTCCATCAGGATTTGTGATTGATAAATTGAGAGATATTTCTAAGAGTGAGGGAGTGGAAGTAGAAGAAGGGGCTCTCGCTGTTATCGCACGTAAATCGACTGGCAGTCTTAGAGACGCCGAAAATATACTAGATCAGGCCATAACCAGCTTCACACAACCTGTAAAGACAGCTGATATTGAAGATATGCTGGGTATCGGTGATGAGTTTGTATCCATTGATCTATTAGGCTTGGTAGCTAAGAGAGATATGAATGGTAGTTTTCAAAAATTAGGTGAAATGGTTGCTGAGGGGATTGAGCCATACCAAATTCTGAACAGTTTGGTTGGGTTGAGTAGAAATTTAATGATAACAAAATCCGGGGCCGTATCTGGATTAGACCTAGATAATTCTATAAGAGATAGACTGCTGGAAATGGCTGATGATATTGACATCGGAAATGCTGTTTCAATGATGAAATCATTTAGCTCTATAAGCTTAAACACCGTTATTCCACCTTTGCTGTCTATGGAGATTGTGATTGCGGAACTTGCAGTGCCGGTGGAACCAAATGTAAACATTTCACACGGAGCCTTAAATGAGGTTTCCAAAGAAGTGAAGAATGTTCCTCTATCCAAGGTGAATAATAAGGGTTCGAGCAATTCAGGCAGAAGTGTTGAGACTTCAATTCCTAGGCAAGCAGAGATTAAACGTGAAGAGGGTAGAACTACTGGTTATGATGGAAATAGAGCACAGGTATCGCCGGTAAATAAGCATAATAATGGGCCAGCGGCTCCAATCCCTCAAGTAAGAGAAGGAGAATCAGGACATTTAGACGCCAATTGGAATGTGCTTCTAAGATCGCTTAGGCAAACGGGTAAGAGGTTTAATCTTGGAGCTTTACTGCGTGGCTGTCATGCAAGGGATATACGGGAAGATTCCCTGATACTGACTTTTTTGCATAATTCACATTTGGAAAGAATAAACAGTGAATTGGATGACGTAGTTGTAAAGGGTGAGTTGAAAAGAATTGTAGAAGAGGTACTTGGTAAAAGGTATGATGTTAAGGCAGAATTGATGGCGTCTGAATCCAGTCCAGCGGGAAAGCCTGCTGCTCAGCGGAGCCATTTAGTGCGCGCGGCTCAATCCCTTGGTGCACGTATAATTGAAGAAAAAGGAATTACTCATGATGAATAGAAACATGATGAAACAGGCCCAGCAACTGCAGAAGCAGATGGTTAAAATGCAGGAAGAAATTGAATCCGCCAAGGTGGAATATACCGCGGGTGGGGGAGTGGTGAAAGTTGTGGTAACTGGAAAGATGATCGTAGAATCTATCGAAATTGACCCGGATGTTGTTGATAGCGAAGATGTAGAAATGCTTCAAGATTTGATTCTTTCGGCAATAAATGGCGGGTTGTCCAAAGCTCAAGAAATGGCTTCTTCCAAAATGGGAGCAATTACGGGTGGGTTGAATATTCCCGGGTTGACTTAGTCATATGACATCGGGTGCTTCTGGAGAAACTCCTCATGTTCAACGTTTGGTGGACGAGTTTAATAGGCTTCCTGGAATCGGTCCGAAGTCAGCACAGCGCCTCGCGTATTACTTGATAAAAATGCCGACTGAACAAGCGAAAAGTTTGGCTGATGCAATAG
>PBDQ01000027.1 GCA_002717465.1 Chloroflexota bacterium | reverse complement strand
GTATCGCTGCTTGTATACCGTGAAACATCGACTTTATGTTTAGATTAACCGCAAAGTCAAATTCCTTGTCGGAGGAAGTCATTATGGTTCCATGATTGACAATCCCGGCACAGTTGATCAATACATCAGGTTGAAACTTATTTATACTGTTTTGAAGCGCCGATTTATCCGTCACATCTAATACATAACTTTTTGCACCTTGTATCCCCTTCAAAGTATCAGGATTTAAATCAGTTGCTTCTACCTCAGCCCCCTCTTTGATTAAACGTTCAGTTATTGCTCTACCAATTCCTTGTCCAGCCGCTGTTATAAAGACTTTCTTTCCTTTCATACCCATTCATAAAATCCTTTTAATTAATCGTTTAAATTTGTTCTGTAGGGATTACTATGGTGGAAAACCTCTGAGGACTTGCCCATTCGATTGGCAGATGAGTATTTCCAGTTAAAACTATGTCACTAGTCGAAGAACCAATTATCGGGCTGATTAAGATCCCCTTTTTCCCAGCTCCCGTTGCTAGGAATACATTGTCCCATTCAGGAAGCTTTCCTATAATCGGGCGTAAATCAGGAGCTATGGGCCGTAAGCAGGCCGTTTGATTTACTATTTTTGATTCAGATAGGTCGGGAAGAATAGTCCGAACCGTGTCCATCAATGTTTTCCTAGCCTTCTGTGTCGTTGTTTCATCTAAGCCTGAAGGAGTTTCAGTTGCTGCCAACCATGTATGACCGTCTGCCTTTGTAATGACGGAACATGAACCGTGGTCTTCACCTTCTTTCAGCTCTAGATGAATGTTATATGGATCCTCAGTACCTTTAAAATAAACTATTTCTCCTTTAAGTGAGGTTATAGGTACCGGATAATTAAACCATTTTGAAGTTATATTGGACCAAGGGCCCATAGCTACAACTAATTTTTCAAAATGTAATATGCCCTGATCAGTTGTAATCGCAACGCCTTTGGTAGCATTAGGGATAAAGTCTACGGCGGACAGTTTTAAAAACTCAGCTCCGTAACTCTTCGCTGCTNCTGCGAAAGCCNGCGTTAGTTTGCCACTATCGACGATCCCGATCCCTCCTAAAAAAGCACCGCTATGAACATTATGGGANATCCTAGAGTCCATTTTTAAAATGTCTTCANNGGTCAGCNTTTGAAACTTAAACCCTTCCGTTTTTTCCCAACGCNACATCTCCTCTGAATGTACTTCAGNCTCTTTTTCAGTCATAAACAACTCAATATGATCAATAGTGCGCGGTTGGAAATCGATCCCAGATTCTTCTAATAATACGGGCCATAATTCTTTATGGATCTTAAATGATTCGGACATGAGTTTTTCATTCTTACCTGGAATTTCTGAACCTGTTAGAGGATTCAATAGCCCGAGTGCGTATTTGGATGCATGTGTNCCTACATTATCTTTGTCAATTACTAGCACTTTTGCACCTGNTTTAGCTAAATAATAGGCGGATGCACATCCTGCTATGCCAGCTCCGATAACTAAAACTTCTGGACTGTTGGTCACTTGGGTCTCCTTATNTTTTGCTGTACCNACCTCAGCNAATACNATATCGGCTTTAATGGTTCTTAAGATTACTTCCCTCTGATGGCAGGAAAAACCTCTTTACCAAACAGCTCTATAGAACTCATAACTTTGTCATGAGGAATAGTCTCAGTTTGCATTATCATCATAACTTCATCTACCCCTATCTCCTCATACATTTTAATCGCTTTTATACAACTTTGAGGGTCACCNGCTATAATNACTCCTCTGTCGGCAAGTGTATTTGAATCCAATTCTGATATTGCTGCACGGGCAGCCCCTGGCCCGGAATCTAGAGAAATCCCGACTTCTTCAGCTTGTTCTNTGTGTTCCGAATCTGATTGCCTAAGCCATCGACCAAAATCAGCTTTAAGGTGNTCTNGTACGCCACCNCATGCTTCCAATAACTCTTCATAAGCTCCAATACGCCCGGCGATATATGGTTTGTCCGGACCAAAAAAAGCCTTCATTGAATCTGATGCTAGGTCTCTGGCCTCTTGATTNTCAGCTCCACAAAAAGCATGNACATTATTTGCCCAATAATCCGTCACAAAGGCACCAACAGGTTGAGCATTGACCAAATTGTCCCTATATGTTTTCACATGATTGGCGAGAACAGAAGTTGCGTATGACGCGGAGGAAAGGACCCCTATTCCGCGTTCTGCAGCTAATTTAAAACTTTCTGTTTGTGTACACGCTAGATACATTCGTGGGTGCGGCTTTTGATATATTTTNGGCAAGACCCTTCTTGGGGGTACTTTCCAAAACTCCCCGTCCCAAGAAAATTCATCGCTTTGCCATATTTGTGGAAGCATGGANATAGATTCTTCCCACATCGCACGAGTATTTCTNGGATCAACACCTAATCCAACTTGTTCGTAAGCATTAGAACGGCCAGTTCCAAATTCGACTCGACCATTGGTAAGTTGGTCTACCATAGCGACCCTCTCAGCTATTCTAATTGGATGAGCATGCGGTAATATAGACACCCCAAAGCCGATTCGTATTTGTTTTGTCCTTTGACTTAAGGCTCCAAACATAACTTCAGGACACGGAGATCCGGAAAATCCGGTTAAAAAATGATGCTCGACAAACCACAAACTATCAAACCCTACCTGGTCAGCTAACTCACATTGCTCTAACGTCTCGTTGTACAAAGTGTTCCAGTCTATATCTGTTCCNTCGAATGGTCTTTGCATTTCATACAATAAGCCAAATTTCATACTGCACCTCCCTACTCTAATGGTTATATTTGCCTATAATAGTCTTTATTGTCCGATCCTGTCATTTCTTTGAATGTCCAAGAAAAATATGCCGAAAATAACCAGATAAGGAGAATTTGTGATAGGAAGAACTTTACGTANACGACAGATAGGAAACACAGATGTTTTGGTGACTGAGTTAGGAATGGGAGGTGCNCCTCTAGGTAGGGTCTCAAGTCAAAATGCAAAAGATACTTTAAAGGAATCTTTTGACCANGGAATTAGATATTTTGATACTGCCCCTCTTTACGGTGGCGGGACCAGCGAAGAGCACTTTGGTGAATATTTATCAACATTAGATCGGAAAGATTTCATATTGTCCACNAAGGTGGGCAGATTAATTGTNGNAAATTCAGGTCANAAAGAAATCACCTTCAATTACACAAGAGAAGAAATTCTTCGCTCTATTGAGGAAAGTTTGACTCGGCTAGATATGGAAAGTATTGATATCGCTTTAATACATGATCCCGACGATCACTATGATCTNGCNTTGAATGAATCATTCCCGGCANTGTCAGAATTACGTTCTCAAGGAGTTATAAAAGCTATTGGCGCTGGTATGAACCAATGGGAAATGTTATCAAAGTTTGCTCATAATGCAGATTTCGATTGTTTTCTAATTGCTGGGCGTTACACATTGCTTGACCACAGTGCATTGCATCACCTTATGCCTATATGNGAACAACGCAATATAAGCTTAATATTAGGCGGTCCATATAACAGCGGTATTCTTGCATCAGATCTTAAGTCAGAGACAACTTATTTTTATGATCGGGCTCCAAAGGCGGTCATATCTAAAGCTAAGAAGATAAAAGAGGTCTGTGATAGATTCAATGTTCCACTTAAGGCCGCAGCTTTAAGATTTGGCCTAATGCACCAGACAGTGGCATCCACAATACCGGGACCAAGAAATCCAAAAGAGGTGCGAGATAATATCGATATGCTCAATGTGACAATCCCAACCGAATTATGGCAGGAATTGAAACAACTTAAACTCATTCATGGAAATTGTCCGGAGGAACCATTTACAGGNCATCTGGATGATGATCAATAGGATGATACATTCATCTACTATAGAGGTTTTAACTCAGTTTATAAGNGATAATTATTTTATTGACAAGTCGATGTGTAAGGNGNNGGCAATAAATCCCTCGAGTCTCGAGNGATAAATATNAATGCCGTTAGATTTTGCGATTGGNTATCGCTGGCGTACACTTATCATCCTAACAAACACTTGAACTCAAACTTTNCCACTCACCTTTTATGAGGTTTATCGTCATCGTGTGAAAGGAAGCTTCTGTTTGGCCTATATTAATCCTTCAGATCGCAGAGCCTTTAATGATATGTCGAAAGCGTCTGCAGTTTTTGCTATGTCTTCTTTGGAATGATAAGCACCAACTATGAATCGTGTTCCTGAATGAACACCGTTATTTAACATTGCTAAATTTAGTTGATCATTCCTCTTTGAATCTGTAGTTTTNTTCATTTCTGATTCAGACAGAATGCAAATTTCACGATCACATTGGTGATCTACTCCCAACCTAGCGTGCAGCAAAGAGTTTACTCCACTTACACAACCNNCCACTTCGTTTCTGGTTAGNACTTCATTTAATTGCTCTTTTAGAAGATTACCCATTTCTATAGCTTGGTCATTTATGGGATCCCGTTTAAGTATGGTTAAAGCGNTAACTCCNGCTGATGCCGATAAAGGATTAGCGTTGAAAGTTCCGTTATGACCTACTCGTTGAAATTTATTATATTGGGGATCATCCTTAGTTTCGATCATGTTAATGATGTCGGCTTTACCACAAACAGCCCCCCCTGGAAGNCCACCGCCCAGGATTTTCGCAAGCGTGGTTAGGTCTGGAGTAACGCCATAATATTTTTGAGCCCCACCATTGGAGATCCGAAAACCAGTTACTACTTCATCAAAAATCAAAACAACTCCGTATTGAGTACACAAACGCCTCAAATCTTCAAGGAAAGATGGTCGGATAGGTTGAAGTCCCATATGAGCTCCGGTTGGTTCAATAATNACCGCAGCTATATCTGAATTNTTTTTTAAAGTNTTTTCTAGTGTTTCACTATCGTTCGGCGGTAAAACTATGACTGTACTCAATGTTTCCTCAGGGATTCCTCCGAGCCCATCTCCATCNTTAACGAGGTAGTCACTCCATCCGTGGAAATGGTGCTGGAATTTAACAATTTTAGATTTTTTTGTGTATGCCCGAGCCATCCTCATTGCCATCATATCGGCTTCGGTCCCTGAACTATGAAAACGAACTTTTTCAGCAGATGGAATCAAATCAATTACGTGGGAGGCCCATTCCATCTCTAGNTCACTTGAACCACTGAGGTGTGTCCCTTGAGATATTTGATTTTGTACAGCTGAAACTATTTCCGGGTGTGAATGGCCTAAGATTAATGAGCCATGTCCGCTCCAAAAATCAATGTATTCATTTCCATCTACGTCATGTTTATGAGTTCCAGAACCNTTCGTATAGTAGAGTTGGAAAGGATATTGTCGCCTCGAATCATGAGTAACACCTCCAGGAAACAAAGATCTGGCGTGTTCGGCTTTGTTTGCAGAAAGCGAGTGAGTTTCTATAAATTGTTTCTCAATTTCTGTTAGCATTTGACCCTCCGGATTCCGTAATTTTGTATATAAATGTTTGAATCACTCTGCAATCCCGCCTTGTACGATTTCACCGTCAGTCCACATTGGCTCCCCTTCAATATGTTCGAGAAGTCTAAGATATTGTTGGTGTTGTTCAGGTCGATTAGCATTTTCAANGTAGGTAGATTTATCTTTGAACACTGCNATACCTGTCATAACATCCTCAGAATTATCTGGGTCCAATAAAAACCAACAAACCATACCTTCAGGATATTCGTCAGATCCAATAGCTTCAATTAATTGATTTTTGTGTCCGTTTTTAACATTCATGGTAAATACAGTACCGTACATAGCTTTCCTTTTCATTTAACGTTTTGAAGGTTTTCAGTGAAAGTCCCTTAATTTCAATGCAAGAATAATTTTTTTGCAACAAGTTTGCAATCCATGAACTAGAAAATTATGAAAGGGATAACGAGGATTAAGGCATAATATTCTCATCGCAACCGCACGAAAAGATTCAAATCCATTAATTTAACTCTGGAATAATGGATTTGATTTGCCATAGGCATCTATCACCGCTCCAGTTATCGATGTTGAATCAGTACTGACCAGAAATGTACAAAGTTTGGCTATTTCGATTGGTTCCATCATATTGGGGTTGGATAGGGATTCTTTACCAAAAGCCTCTATATATCCCTCTGTTATGACACTTCCTGGGCATATGCAATTGACATCTATCCCATGCTCTTTAACCTCAGCAGCTAATGATTCTGTGAAACTTATTAGAGACGCCTTGGTCACTCTATAGGCAGACCTACCTCGCGCGCCTTTACGCCCCCCAATGGAGGAAATGTTAACAATCTTCCCGTAACTCGCTTTAATCATGCTTGGTAAAACGGCTTTAGTGACTTTAACNGACCCTAGCAAATTNACTTCTATAACTCTCTCCCAATCAGCCATATTGAAGTCAATTAAATCGGTGCTTTTGTGTATGACGGCTGCATTATTAACTAACACTTCAATATTTGATAGCTTTTCTATATAGTCATTTATTTTTTTGATTCCGTCTTCGGTACCAATATCTGCACTAATATAATCCGCATTCCCTCCGGTCTGAAGTATTTCATCACAAACTTTTGATAAAAGGTTCGAATTCCGAGCGGTTACGATAACGCGATACCCATTTTTTGCNAGATCAATAGCAATTGCCTTNCCTATTCCTTGGGATCCGCCTGTCACTAATGCAGTCTGTTCAATCATAATTAAATATCACCCTAGTTGTTGTTGAATGTGAAAACGGTAAACCCATNTTTAACTTTTATGAAAAATCCCCTTCAGTAATCAGGATCAAGATCATACATAGATATCATGTACGGATGATCAGGGTCGTATTCGGTCAGTGGTCTAGCATCGTTTACTTGTCCTATTGGGCGGCAGTCNTTTCCCTTGACCATNCTTGACTGGTCCCCAATATCAATTCGACAATGTTCCATCAATAGTTCCAATCTTTTAACTATATTTGTATTTTGTTTGGCAAGATTTTCTGATTCTGATATGTCAGTTTCTAAATCAAAGAGTTCTAAACCATCCGNCGAATCAGCNAAAGCTCGCTGATGAAATGTTTGATTATTCAAATTGTTNGAACTTATTCTTAATTTCCATTTGCCTTGTCGAACTGCTTCAAGGTCNCCTCCTCTATAATAATAAAAAGCCTCATGCGGTGAGCGAAAGNTTNCTGTGTTTTGAAAGCTATGGCTTATATCTTTACCATCAATCGTTCTGTCGGTCGGTATTTTTGCTCCTGATAATTTTGCAATCGTCGGNAAGTAATCCATTGCTGTTACCAGTTCTGAACAAACTTTGCCCTCGTCCATGTGACCTTTCCATTTCATAATGCAGGGAAGCCTATGGCCTCCNTCCCAGGTGGTTCCTTTCCCACCTCTTAGAGGCTCATTACTAGCCCCATGAACCATGTTAAGCGGACTTGCTCCATTGTCACTAGTGAAAATCACCAAAGTGTCTTCTTCTATATTTAATGCTTTTAATTCTGAGAGAATCATATTTAGAGACCAATCTATTTGTTCAACAGCCGCCACGTAAGCCCCATGAGTTGTTTTTTGAAGAGCATGTTTGGGAACATACTGAGGCCGATGGGTGTACATATGGGCAAAATACAAAAAGAATGGATTGTTTTGGTTATCTCGAATGAATCGTAGAGATTCATCCACATATCTTTCCGTGAGAGCTCTTTGGTCTGGTTGTTGTTGTAGGATTTCATTTCCAACCATTAAAGGCAAGGGAGGTTGATTTGGAAGGTCTGGATATTCTAGGTTTGATTTCTTCGTTTCAATATTGTTTCGACCCATATCATTGCTGTAAGGCAATCCATAGTAAGAATCAAAACCAAACTTTAGAGGTAAAAATTCCGATTGATCACCCAAATGCCATTTGCCAATCAAGCTTGTTGAGTAGCCCACATCNTGTAATAATTTAGCGATCGTTATTTCATTTGGATTCAATCCATTTTTATCCCCAGGCCGCATTACTCTATCGAAACCTATTCTTAATGGATAGGANCCTGTCAACATAGCGGCCCGTGAAGGAGANCAGACAGATGCTGCCATGTAAAAATCGGTAAATTTTATTCCTTCTGAAGCCATTTTATCTATAGTTGGTGTGCNTGCTAACTTGGATCCGTAGCATGCGATGTCACCATATCCAAGATCGTCACAATTCATCAGGATAATATTTGGCTTTCTGGTCATCTATTTCTCCTTATGATNTGNTTAACCTTTGAAATGACTAGATTTTGAGTTTAGTTCGTTGCATAGCATAAGCACAATTTTCGCAAGATTCATTGTTTTCAGGAGGTAGATCATTATTCAACACTGTAAACATATTCATTAATTCCCCTTCAATCCAGGTGTCATCCCAATTGTATGGAACTAGAGTTTCTCTAAATTCCATAACACCGTAGAAACCTATCGCTTCTCGGTTAGCGTTACAAACGTAAAAATAGGAAGTCTGGGCAACGTCAAACCCCATGTTCTTTAAGATATAGGCGTAAACGTCCATCTGTACTTTNTAGGACTGGTGATAAACATTCCGTAAATAACTAGATGTCGTGACTTCCCATCTATTAGATTGAGATTTATAGTCGACAATTATTATTTCCTGAGTCTGCTGATCAAACCAAATATCATCAACTCCTCCGTGCAATACGAGGTTGGTGTTGGGTATATTGAAAGATATTCCATGATGGAGAGAGTTACGCCACTTATCNATATCTGGATGATCAAAAGGTATAACGTTTGACAACCCAGCGGGTTCGAACGAACGATGACCTATACCTTTTAATCGGCAATCGTCAAATTCTTTCTTGAGTAATAAGTCTGTTGTCTCATTTAAGGTCCAACCTGGAGTACCTGGCGAAATTATCCCAGCTACTCTATCAAGATAGAAACACCTTTGACATGTTAANAAATCGTTGAACTTACTCCGACTAATCTTGAAAANATCAGTTTGGCCTGGTTGGTAAATGGAAGACGCTCTTGTTCTCACTCCGGTAGCCTTNACCAACTGTCCTTTCGANTTACGTTTTAAACTTATCAAATCTGAGTCCTTTTAAAATAGTGTNNGATTNATAACGACAAATNATGTAAATGCNTTAAATTAGAAATTCTGACNTANTCGCATGATACTATCGAGCAAAGTTAACTGTCTNTGTATACATTAACAATCATATAGCAGGTGAAAATATGCCGTNGCTNGAAAAACTAAGTAAAAATATGCAAGAAAGAATGTTGAATTGGCCTTGTAATGANTATGAAAATACTCCNTGGACTCAGCCATCAAAGCCACTTTCTAAGTCCAAAGTTGCTCTNGTTAGTACAGCNGGATTTCACCTCAGAGGTGACAANCCATTTTCGAATGGTGATACATCATTCCGCATAATACCAAGTGATACTGAACCTGCAAACATAATTCAAAGTCACACAAGTATAGGATTTGATCGGACCGAAACTTTTNGNGATATAAACATTACCTATCCGGTAGATAGACTTTTGGAATTNGTTGAAAGCGGTACCATAGGTTCCATTGCAGAAAATTATTATTCGTTCATGGGTGCTTTAAGCGATGTCACCAAATTAATTGAACAACATGGTCCTGAAGTAGCAAGCCTCATG
Source organism: Chloroflexota bacterium (assembly GCA_002717465.1). Classification (GTDB taxonomy): domain Bacteria; phylum Chloroflexota; class Dehalococcoidia; order Lucifugimonadales; family UBA826. The sequence goes on along the minus strand of PBDQ01000027.1, from coordinate 9,825 downwards.
AAACAAGAAGACGTGGATGTAGTGCTTTTAGTACCTACTTGACCTGCCTGTTCTAACGCCGTGAGCGAGTTAGCTAGAGTTTTTGAGGAAGTTGGATTCTCGACTACTGGTCTTGTTTTGTTGAAGGAACACGCCATGAAAGTGAAACCTCCCAGGATGCTAGCTGTACCTTTCAATTTTGGAAATACATTAGGAGAAGCGAATAATCCAAAGCTCCAAAACGACATTTTGAATTCCTCATTGGAATTACTTAAATTTGACACAGGTCCAGTGCTGAAAGATTATCTGACCAGTCCTATTTCTAATCCGATTGTGCAAGGATCCGAAGTTAAAAACAATCATGGACTTAAGGATATTAAGCTACAAGATGAGATCGTAAATTCTTTCGTCGCGTATGAAAGTTGGCTTAATAAAAACGGAAACCGGACTGGTGTGGGATTATCAGGTGTAGACTATATTCATTTTCCTGAATTGGTTGATTCCATCAATAAGTTTATTCAAGATCACAGCAACGACATTTATCAACGGCCTAAGGCAGTATCTTTGGGAAGATACCTTAGATATGTTGTTGATGATTTAAAAGCATTTTCTTTCGAAGCAAAAATGGCTAAAGAAACCAACATTACTGTCAATGACTTGCATAAATGGTTTTGGCAAGATACTACATTAGCCAGACTTATTATGACTTTGGTTCAATATATGAAGTCACACCCAGATCCTGAGGTGAAAGAAGAGTCTTTCGGGATCGCCCGTTAACCTCAAAAAGAAACAATAGGAAAAGTGAAATGAAATTTGGCGCTTCAATAGCTAGCTATACAACGAGTTGGGACAGCATAGAATCTGCAGTACAAACAATGGATAAAGGCACATTCGACAGCGTCTGGTTTCCAGATCATTTCATCCCGCCGTCCGCTTGGAAAGGTGCCGAAGACCAACCAATTTTTGAGTCTTGGTCTTTATTAGCTGCAGTGGCTTCTTCTACTTCTAAATTAAGGATGGGTCATATGGTGAATGGTAATACCTATCGAAATCCTGCTTTAGTTGTAAAGATGGCAACAACAATAGATCAAATATCAAGAGGACGGTTTATTTTAAGCCATGGGGCCGCGTGGTTTGAAAGAGAACATCTTGCATATGGATGGGACTTCCCTGGACTCAAAGAACGATCTGATAGATTTGAAGAATCATGTCATCTAATAAGATCCTTATTAACCTCCGAAAATCCAGTGGATTTTAATGGCACTTATTACAGTCTAACGCAGGCCCCACTCTCACCTGGTTCTTTTCAGAAACCTCATATTCCAATTATGGTGGGAGGAATCGGTGAAAAAAGAACACTTAAAACACTCGCTAAATATGGAGACATATGGAATCTCGACGGTTTTGCTGTTGGCAAACCTGAAAATGCAGAATTAGGGGGCATGAGTGTCGAACTTTTCAGGCACAAGGTTGACGTTATCCATAAACATTGTGAGACGATTGATAGAGATCCAGCTGAAATAAAACTTACTATTTCAATGCCTATCAAACTAACAGACGATGATTTAGAGGCTGAAAAATTTATCGCGAATGTCGGACCAGGAACATTGGCGGGAAGTGTTGAATACGTTATCCAAAGAATTAGTGAATTTATGGAAGCTGGCGTAGATGAAATTATGTTTTCTCCAAGACCAAGTACTTCAGAATCACTGCAAGAATTAGACGATTTAGTAATGTCAGCTTTCAATTGAACCTAAAATCCATAATGTTTCAAATTATTTTGATTAAAGCCCATCACAGGTAATATTTTTTAAGGCATCTTTCTATGTGGTCGTCAAAAGTATGAAATTCGAATATTACGATGTAATTATCTTAGGGGGTGGAGCAGCCGGATTAATGGCCGGTGCTTCTGCTGCTTCTCGGGGTAGAAGTGTTCTAGTTCTGGAGAAAAGCAATATGGTTGGCAAGAAAATATTGATGTCCGGAGGAGGACGTTGTAATTTCACTAATCTCAATGTAACACCTGAGAATTTCATATCAAATAATCCCTACTTCCCTACTTCAGCATTGAGTAGGTACAGACCGGAAGATTTCATATACCTAGTTGAATCTCATGGAATTAATTATGAAGAAAGAAAGCACGGTCAATTATTTTGCAAAGGCTCTTCCCGGGAGGTTCTAAATGCATTGATTAAAGAGTGCAGTAGAAATGAGGTATTTATTCAAACTAATTATGAAATAACAGAAATCGTAGATTCCTCTGATCGCTCTAATAGGATAATTCCTAAGCATCCCAATAGTAATTTCATAATTAAAGGGATAAAACGAAATAAAAAAAGTGAGGAACGTTCCGAATATTGCTGCGAATCACTCATCGTTGCAACAGGAGGATTATCTATTCCAACTCTTGGAGGTAGCGGTTTTGGATATGAATTAGCTGAAAAATGCGACGTTGAGATACTATCAACACAGCCAGGTCTTGTACCATTTGTGTTGGAAGATAACCTTCTCAAAGATCTCAGGAATCTATCCGGGGTATCAGTTCTATCCGAAATCAGTTGCCACCAACAATCATTTTCAGAATCATTTTTGTTCACACATAAAGGTCTGAGTGGCCCATCAGTGTTACAAATTTCAAATTATTGGAAACCTGGTGATTTTATTTGTATCAACCTTATCCCGGAAATTAAAACAGCGCCACAATTTGAAGATTTGATATTGAGAAAACCTAATGTAATGTTGAGAACCGCCATGAAAGATTTCTTACCTAAATCATTGGTAAGTTATCTGGAAAACAACTGGTGGAATGAACACAGGAATATCCCGATAAATAAAATACCCCAAAAAATCATTAAGGAAATTTATGAACGATTGGGGCACTGGAAAATATGTCCTGCTGGTACAGAGGGATATAGAACAGCAGAGGTGACTCTCGGCGGTGTGGACACAAATTCAGTTAGTTCAAAAACATTTGAAGTTAAAAAGTGTAAAGGACTATATTTTGTGGGTGAAGTTCTTGATGTTACTGGCCAACTAGGAGGATACAATTTTCAATGGGCTTGGGCTTCTGGATATGCAGCAGGTTCATTTGCCTAAAATGCCGACTCTATCCCTAATAATATTATCTTTTGCGTAGTATAAAAATCCATAAACCACTGAACCCAAGTAACAAAGAAAATAAGCTGGCTCCTATGTATACAAGAATAGGGGTGAGTGGAAGGCCTGAATCATTTTGTCCCATCAATAGAGGTTTAATTAACACCTCTTCCTGCATTCGATCAACTCGAATATTATGTAGCCCCACCTCAGCATGCCATTGAAAATTAATATCGGCTGATGCACCAGCTGCAACCGGAATATTTTTAGTTAACTCGGATGAGTTATTGATCCAAAGAACGGCTACATAATTGCCATCTTTGGAAGTTAAGTTCGTGACTTTCGCATCTATATTGAGAGTTTGATTAGTTTGAGATCTTTCTAAGGAAAACTTCATATCTTTAGTTTCAAAAGAATTTATCGGAATAGCTGCGCATCCAGATATTGCGAATTCAGATAGGTTTGGCACCGAAAATGTATAAAAGACTTTATCCTTGTCCTCGGAAATACGTTTTGATGGTATTTCGACCCACGAATTTGAAACTTCGTCGAACAGGTTACCAGTTATAGACCATTTATGAATGTTATTTGTATCCATCCATTCTTTTTCGACGTAAGCCTTTATATGAGCTGTGTTTATACTACCTACGGGGGCGTTATCAAGAGATGCGTCAAAAGTTGAATATGTACTGAATCCTTCGCATGTGGCGCTCAACTTATGACTTGGTGCTTGCAAAGTGTCTATACGAATAGCTACGTCGGCTAACTCCTGATTAAATCTCACCATAATTTCGTCAATCGGCTTAGGGCTACCGACTAGTTGAGTCCAATTCCTAATAACCGTTACAGGCACAGAGTAAGAAACAGAGTTTTCAGATATGACTGATTGCACAGGATCAGGAAGCCGTACATCTTTTACTGGGGCTACCTCTGAAACCAGTTGCTCAGATGAGACATTAGGAAGAGCATTTAACAAAACCTTAGAGGACACATCAAACATTTTTGCGGCTGTCATCTCCGGCAATTTCTGGGTCAAGGTTTTTTCATTCATTCCTTTTACGACTTCAGAAACCTTGTTTTTCGTGACTGAATCTAGGATTTCACCAACTTTACTGTCCCCTACTACCGTCAAAATTTGGACAGTTTTTTCGATTTTGACGTTTTCTACTATTTCTGCAGCTTTAATAGAATCTACATTTTCTACAATCTTGGACGCTTTACTTGTTTCTACTCTTTCCACTATCTCTGACGCTTTTGAAGAGATTACCTGATTTACTATCTCCGCAGCCTTTGATTCGCCCACTCGTTCTACTATTTCTGCCGCCTTTGAGGATTCCACTTTTTCCACAATGCTGGCGGCCGCAGAAGTTTCCACCTTCTCAACAATTTCTGCAGCTTTATTTGACTCCACAGACTTGACTATATCGGCGGCCTTTGCTGATTCAACAGATTGAACGATCTCTGCAGCCTTTTGTGAATCAATATTTTGAACTATCTGTGCCGCCTTAATTGATCCTATTTTTCCTACTATGTCAGCAGCCTTTGAAGTGTTCACTTTCTCAACAATTTCAGCGGCTTTTGAGGAACTCACTTCTTGAACTATTTCAGCTGCTTTTACGGATTCCACTTTTTCAACAATTTCCGCTGCTTTCGATGATTGTACTTCTGAGACGATCTTCGCAGCTCTTGTGGATTCAACTTTTTCGACAATTTCAGCTGCCTTAGACGATTCAACGTTTTCGACTATTTCAGCCGCGCGTATGGTTTCTACATTTTTTACGATCTCTGCTGCTTTCTCAGTCGCTACCATCGCAACTATGTTTGCGGCCTTTTCTACCTCTATTTTTTCAACAATATCGGCTGCTTTTTGATCGTTCACTTTATCCATTATTTCAGCCGCTTTGGATGATCCAACTTCATCAACAATTTCAGCTGCCTTTATAGACTCAACCATAGATACAATTTCAGCAGCTTTATCTGACCCAACGTTTTCGACAATCTCTGCCGCGATTTTAGATTCAACCTTTTCAACAATTTCGGCAGCTCTGGACGAAATTACATTTTCTACTATCCCAGCTGCTTTTTCTGATTCAACCTTTTCAACGATTGCAGCGGCCTTAATTGAATCGATTTCCTGAACAATCTCAGCAGCTTTTGCATTATCGACACCTTCCATAACGATTGCTATGTCGCTAGCTTCTTCATCTTCAAGTGCATCAGCTGCGTCGTCAGACGATATATCTAAAACTTGAGANATTAGATTCTGTGATTTACTTANAGGTGTTGNAGTGAATGTCGGGGTCGGTTCTNGAGTACTTATCGGAGTGGTTGTGATTTNTGTGGGCTTGTCTTCAGGATCTGNATCTGCAAATTTGATTGGTATAGCTGTGCCCCTACTGATTNCAGNCAATTCAGGAGTAGNTGTAGGNATTGGAGTCGCNGTGGGGACTGGAGTTGGAGTTGGTGTTGGAGGAAGAAGTGAAGANCTCTTNGTTGATATGACTCCAGTAAGCGCCGCANTTCCAACATTTTTCACTGGTACTGGAGTCGATGTTGGCGGTANAAAGCCACCNCCACCGCCNCCGCTGCTACNGCTACTGCCACTATTTGAAATATTTCCATTNGAATTGGATGACTGTGTAATTTGGTTATTTGTTCCTTGTGGTGTGGCTGTAGGAACATAAGTCGCAGCAAGTCTAGGAACTGGTGTTGCTGTTGGCGTTGCGGTCCCAATGGGAGTCGCAGTAGGAGTTCCCCATATATCTTTACAGACGTTAATCTTTTGTATGTTAGATACATTGACAGCACCCAGAGACACTGTATTTGTGGGTAAAATCAAATCGGCATTAACTACTGTCCCGCTTTTAAATGGAATACTTGCCTGNGCACTTTGNTCTATTCCAGGTCTGATTACGTTANCTTTGATACCTTCGATATAAAANTGAATGTTTTGACCTGATTGTGCTCCCTCGATAGCACTTTGAGTTGTAGGGTTGTCTGCGCAAACCTGGAAGTTTTTTGTAATTCCATAATTAAATCCGCTTGATACTGAATGAGTTCGGGTTTCCATGGAGTATGCGCCAAGATTAGAGACGTTTTGACCATAATGTATTCCTCCAACTCGAGCCTCAATCAGGTAACCTGAACCCAATAATGAGCCATTTTGGAGAAAAACCTTCCCGTACATCACTTGCGGTGGCTTGGGGAATGCGTCAAGTAACGTGATGTTTTTAGAGTTATAAAAATATACGGCAGTCACGACTAGAATCAGACACATTGAAAGCCCTATGTTCCACCATTTTATTTTCATTAGCTCTGTCTGTCTCTCCGTGTTACGGGGTGATAGTGGGACCTAACTGATCTCCAAATCCATTGGTCGCATTGTTATAGGGGTCATCAAACACATATACCCAGTAAGAANCTGTTGGATTCAGATATCCTCCCTCGGATATTACTTGCGAATCCTCCCTAGATATATTTGTACTAACCTTACCTTCTGAAGCAGAGGTTAAATCTATAGAATTGGAGACCGTAGCAGCGTGGCTAGTCAAAGGAGTAGGTATCAAAGCTCCTCGCATTACCGTATCAAACAACGTTTTCGTTAGTGCATGCGGGGCCAATAAATTATAGCCGACCCTTAATGTTTTCCCTGGAGGAATTTCACCTTGCTGTACAAATACACCTTTGATGTTGAAAATAATAGGTACATGGACAGGGGTNTGTGATCCTGGGTAAGAAGCTTTCTTAAAAACAGATTTCGAAGTTGAGTTTTGTGAAAAATTTTCTTTCACCATCATTATCATCCCTTGGTGGGGATTTAATTTGGTCAACGTGTCTTTTGGGTAAAGACCAGGTGTGTGTATCAAAAAAGCGCCAGCGACGCTGAATGCCCACGTTGATTCAATTATGTCGGACAATGTCACGATAGTATCACCTTGATTTAAGATGAATTGCTTGAAATCATCATGNACTNAAGATGAAATATCGTACCTCATAAGCCGGTCAATAGATGAATCGTCAGTCGTCCAGTAGTTTCCGTCATTAGGTATTATTCCTAACCCAACATAATTTTCACCTGGAAATAAAAAATAATTTCTGTTTGTTCTTGAGGATTTGATCGATAAATTGGCTGTGAGNGTCACCGAATTACCTGCAGCGTCTTGAACAACCACGGTGAATGCATTTGTTCCCACTGGGAGTCCAGATTTGACTTCGGTGTAATTCAAATGTGTTGTATCTTTGGTACCTATTTTAGCTAACCCGAANGTCTCAACCACTAATTCAGAAAATTTTGATATCTCATTCATTTGCAAGTTTGTGTAGGATTCTTGAACGGAAGAAATACCGGATGCTTCTGTTTGTGATGAATTTGAATCNGATACAGAGACTGCAATAAAGAAAAAATCCCCAACTACNGCTTCATCGGCNGAGNTCACGGGTGTTATTGATATCTCACCTGTGGGTGCGGTGAAATCCCCAATAATTTCAATTGTTTTTATTGTTTCAGCTCCACTGAAATCCTCTGCTGTTATTTTGATCACATTTAAACCTTCTATTAGGGTCAGCGTTATTTCTTTTTCTCCGCATTTCAAACTCCAACCACAGTTAGTAGATCCTATGTANGAAATTTTTGAATCTGTATGATCAGCATACTTGTCTTCGAAATAAGCTGTTAAAAGACTCTGTGTCTGACTTGTACCTTCCCTATCATTAATCACAGTTAACCTACGGAAATCGCCATCTTTTATATTTATTGACAAAGGAAGTGTCTCTTCTTTTGTCGCTAGCCCGGTAGAAATGGAAGAGGTGACTTCAGGTGCTAGGTTATAGACATGATTCGTGTGGGGTTTTATGACGTTAGAGGCCGAGGAATTTTTTCCTAAACCTTCTGCACTAACAGCTCTTACAGTGAATATATAAGCTGTATTATTTGTTAAGCCCTGGATAGTTGCTGAAGTCGCTAATCCCGCTTCATGGGTTAGATCGTTTTTCCACTGAGTGGAAGCTACTCCACTTTCGGGAACTACTCCTACGTAAACTTTGTATCCAGTAATAGNTTTGCCGCCATTTGATGCAGGAGCTGACCACTGTATCAACGCAGAAGAATCTCTAGACGCGGCTTTAACATTTAAAGGGGGATCAGCTGTTGTAGCAGGAACCACGGNGGACGAAGGTGATGATGAAGGGCCATCTCCAACGGAGTTTGTNGCGATAACGGTAAAGGTATAACTCACTCCATTTGTGAGGCCAGTAAAAACCTCACTAGTGCCGGAAGATTCGATAGTTGTTCCACCTGGGGAAACGGTAACTTTATAACCGGTAATGTTCGCCCCTCCATTACCCGGAAGAGTACNTCCCGCCGATGGCGGCGCGTCCCAAGAGATTGTTGCTCTTGCATTTCCTGGGTCAGCTGTAACATTTATTGGTGCCCGAGGTGCGGTTGGCGTGGATCCAGCTTCAGAAGGTAACAGTAATACAATGGACCATAGAACTGCCACGGCGGAGCTCAACAGAAACAGCTTTTGCATACAGATTCCTCTTCCAGTGAATTCACAATGTAATTCTACCAGCTATTCTGTTTNAGAAATGTAATTTTATGTCTATGAGGCCACACTTATGTNTNNNANACATAAGTGTGGCCTCATTTACACAGAGTCTTAAAACCCTCTCTTATGGAANATTCGTGAAATCACTCTCACAGGACTGCCCTCNAATTTGTCAATCAATCCTGGTAATTTTGGGTTGGACATAATATTAGCGTCGCCTTTTTCCATATCAGCGAGGCTTTCGAAGAAGAAAGTCAATCTCAANCTATTCAAGTTCATCTTCCCAAGAGGAACACCCAAAGCCAATACTGTAGGAACCCCTATTCCTTCTTCTCTCCATTCTGTTAGATATTCAATCACTNCTGGTAATTGNCCGGGTTTAGCTACTTGTAGGTCTCTCATGACCCACTTAGGATTAAAGTTTTCAGGCATATTTGACTGGTGCGGCATTATTNTTAATATTTCACTGCTGAATGAATCACATAATGAATTCACTTTATCAATACGATCTGCCATCTCATCAGACATCCCTGCAGACTCCATAAAACTGTCTAATTCTTCAATAGATTCAAAGCCGCCCGTAGATGTAACAATTAAATTAGAGCCCTGAGTCGGATTTGGATGTGAGATTGTTCCAGTTATGNANCCCCTGTAACCAGTCGCATCCACAGTGGCATCTAAACTCGCGATGGCNCCNTCAGACACTGCCTTCAAATTTCCTGGNNTGGGTTTTCGGAANAGATTTATTACATATGACATACTANCTCCNTTTCATGACGACCTTGGTCACATGTTATAAACGGTAAAAAATAACTAAGTCGCCTTACTAATTAGAATAAATTNTGACCAGTGAGAAGTTTAGCTANTTTAGATAANTTATACAAGATAATNATAAATNTGGGNAAACAGTACTAAATANANTTCTACGAANTTTAATCTCCAAGTTGTGGAGGGTTAAATCTGTCCTTAGGATTTTGCCAGCCCTTAAAATTTGGCTNTCTCTTCTCAGCGAATGCTCGNCGGGATTCTATTAGATCTTCCTTATCTCCATGNTCGTGTAAAGCGGCAGCNAGTTCNAATAAGTTTTGTTCTACTTGNGGACGCATCTCNCTCATCATTTGGATGGTGTTCACTCTNGATGCTGGAGGTAACGAAAGAATGTGATCAGCCATCTCCAAGGCAGTGGGAATAAGATCCTCCGGTT
>PBDQ01000026.1 GCA_002717465.1 Chloroflexota bacterium | reverse complement strand
TTAATTATTCAAAAAAATGTGGGGAGCACGGCTTACTATTCGGCATTATGGAAGAACCAACCCCACCAAAATTAGAAGACTACGGTCTTACCTCAAAGAAATATGAGCGTGCCAAAGTTTAATTTGTTGTTATAGTTACCAGATGGATTGGAAATGCAAGTCATGCAGTAAAGTGAATCGTGGTAATCCTCAGTATTGTTCCGATTGTGGTGCATCTCTGAGCGATTCTGTACCTGCGTGGCTTCGTTGGATAGTGAAGGTTTTAAGCCTAGGTAAAGGTTTATAGTGGCGTATAACAAGTATTATTAGTCATTCTGCCATTACTCTAGTAATTGAATAGCATCCTCCAGATGGTCAGCCGTCACAGACAGATATACCTGTGTCGTAGCGAGACTTGAGTGCCCTAACAGCTCCTGTACCACCCTGATGTTTGCGCCCCGCTCGACCAAGGTGGTGGCAAAGTAGTGGCGGAATGAATGGGTATGTAGGTTTACGCCTGCTTTCTTCGCCCACCTTCTAACCCAGACTCCTAAACTGCGCTTATTCATTCCAAACACCCTCTCATCCTCCTCCCGCCCAGAGCACACTTCATCCAACATCTGGCATAGCTCCAAACCAATTGGAATAACTCTATCCTTATTGCCTTTGCCAGCCACTACCTTGACCCTACAGCGGTCTAAATCAACATCCTTTACTCTCAAGTCTGCTAGCTCGGCACGACGCATACCAGTCTTAATTGCTGTCTCAACTAGTGCCAAGTGGGTATTAATAGATGTCTTCCAAGAACTATGTTGCTTTATGGTTTCTTTAAGCTTTTGTATATCCGCTCCACTAACCATCTCCGGAATTATCTGTGGGCGTTTAATTTTTATTCCAAAGGTCACGCCATGGAACTCAAGAAACTTCCTTAAATAGTCTGCATACCTCTTTCTCGTATTGAGTTTGAGGTGATTGGAGTTAGAAAGGTAATTCTCAGCACTTTTTGAATCTAAAGTGTTGCCAGTGTTGCCAACCCACTTCAAATAGTGCCTGAGAAAATTCTTACTTGTCTCAATATAATTGCCGCTGAGCCCGCGGTTTTTGAGACTTAACAGGTAATCATTTAGGGCTTTTTCGTGACTAATTTGGGGGCGGGAGGAGGTAGTTACTTCGCCGAATGCGAAGCTGTATTCGTCCTCTTCAATGCCATTGAAGCGCTCTCCCAGATGAGCTACAGCCCCACGTGATTTTGAAGCACCATTATACAGGTTTTTCGTAGCTAAATGAGAATGCGCTGACTACTATTAAAGTGAAATGGGGAGCTTGCTAAATACAAGTCCCCCCCAAAAATAATCTATGACTCTGACCTAAGATTAAATATTCCAAGATCGATGGCTGATATTAATGCTAATATAAATGGAATAATCCAAATATCCCCTGCCAGATCATCCACTCCGGCTAGCAGATGCATAATTAGCATTAGGATACCGGCAAGTAATAATAGTCCCGATGCTATTCGATTTAATTTATTTTCAATAAAAAGAGCAGCCCCAAGCACAATATTCCCAAGTGTCCATGCCAAAAATAGAGCCGCAAACATCGAATCACTGACAACCCATATCCATGTCGCCTCTGTTAAATTGTCTTCCCCTTCGCCAATAACCGGGAAACCCATACCCATCGCAAGAAAAACTATTGCGGTCATTCCCACAAAAATCATGGCAGCTATAGAAGCTAACGTACCTTCAGCCGTTGAGGCATCTGCTTTGGACCAGGCTAAAAGCGCAAAACCTGTCGCCATGGCACCTAGAACTAGAGTTCCAACTATGCCAAATATGGCGGTGGTAGTTCGGTTTTCCATAATATTAGATAACTCTTCCGCTGTAGTATCAGAGCTGCCTATCAACGCCTCCCATCCAAGAAAAAAAACCACGAAGAATAATACAGGGGTGACTATTAACAGCCAACTACTTAAAGTTTTTGAATTCATAATATCTCCTATCTTTTCAGAAATTATATTTTGTACGCTAAAACAAATTTATAAATATGAATTGGAGCAATTCTAAAACCAAATGATATGAAATATGAATACATTAAAAGGTTTGTTTTTTAGAATTTTCTTTATGAAATTTCGATACTAATCGTTGATTCCCTGATGACGATTACAATACATACGAAATTCCCTTCAATAAGTTAAGACAACTATTCTTGGGTTATCAATAGACTTGAGTTGAAGCAATATCCTAAGTGATAATTCGTATAACGTACTAATTCGCTAATTTTGAAGGTCATATTATTTTGAATGAGATATTCGAAAATATCAGAGTAATCGATATGAGTCAGAATGAAGCCGGCATGTACGCGGGATTACTTATGGCGGATATGGGAGCTGAGGTAATTAAAATAGAACCTCTAAATGGCGACCCTCTAAGAAAAAATGACAGATACAGGCTATACAACCGGAGCAAAAAAAGTATCTCATTAGATCTTTCAAACGCAAAAGACTCCACCAGTTTTGGCGAATTAGTCAAAAGTTCTGATGTTTTTATTCAAACATTCCTAATAAAAGAAGCGACTTCAGCTTTTTTAGATTTTGACACGATTTCAAGTAAAAACAGCTCCCTTATTTATTGTTCGATTCCTCCATATGGGGATGAAGGTCCGCTCTGCAATATTCCAGGCGATGAAGGAACAATAGCCTCTTATACAGGAATCTACGAAGGACAAGGAGGGGAAACCGACAACCCATCCTTTGTTCAGCTCCCTTTGGTTTCATATGGCACAGCATTTACGGCTAGTCTAGCTATTGCAGGTGGGTTATATGAAAGAACACTCAGTGGCAAAGGGCAAAAAGTTGAAGTACCACTATATGCAGGTTCTGTCGCTATGCAAGCAACGGGACTAATTGTTGGGGATGAAATTCCTAATCTGACCATCAATGCCAATAGGCCAAAAGGCGGGTTGCCAGTCTACAGATTGTACCAATGCAGCGATTCATGGATATTCGTCGCATGCGGCAATAATGTTTTTTGGAATAAATTTTGTATTGCGCTAGATGTCATACATTTATTGGAAGATAATCGGTTTGCTGGTGCCCCCTGGAATATTCCAATCGAATATTGGGAACCTTTGAGCAATATATTAGAACCTATTTTTCGCTCCAAGAAGAGCGATTATTGGCTAGAACTTTTAAGAGCTCATGATATCCCTTGTGCACCAATAGAAGATAGAAAATCTTTTTCAACCCACCCTCAAGTCATACACAACAAAATGCTCGTGGAAGTTGATGATCCAGTTCTCGGNAAAACCACNCANCCGGCGCCACCTATAATATTTTCAAAGTCTCCCTCACGCATCCAATCACCGGCACCNCAGTTGGGACAACACAATCGGTGCAAATTTAAAAAATTCGCCCAACCCAAATCGCTCAATGTAAACATGAATCACCCACTCGAAGGAGTAAAAATAATAGATTTAACGGGTTACATCGCAGGGGCTTATGGTACGACGCTATTAGCCGATCTGGGAGCGGAAGTAATTAAGGTTGAATCATTCGCTGGTGATGGATTCCGGCAGAACAGTGCCGCTTTTCAGGGCTGGAACCAGGGTAAGCAAGGAATAATACTTAACCTAAAATCAGAAGAAGGAATGAATATATTCCACCAACTAATCAAAAACTGTGACGTAGTCACTGAAAACTATAGAGCTGGGATAGCCAAAAAATTNGAAGTTGACTATGAAAGTTTATATAAAGTAAATCCCAAAATAATCTATTCAACAGTTAACGGCTACGGCTTAACAGGGCCATTCAGTGAATACCCCACCTTCGATCCACTTATCCAAGCACAAAGCGGCGCTATGAAAGATCAAGGAGGCGAAGGAGATCCGGTATTTTTACGGATTGCAGCATCTGATTATAGCTCTGCAATCTTATCAGCTTATGCAGTTACAGCTGCCTTGTTTCACAGGGCTANTACAGGAGAGGGACAAAAGATAGAAGTACCTCTCATTAATTCAGCATTTGCATATCAATTTGAGGAATATTTCAGCCACCCAGAAAAAAAATGTAAACCGAGGTTATCCAAACTCGGAACCTCTGCAGGTTACAGGTTATATGAGGCGTCTGATGGCTGGTTTTTCCTGTCTTGCGAAAATACTACAGACTGGAACAAACTATACAAAACACTTGAAGAATATGAGATTAAAGAACATGTAAAAGAAGGTAAAACCCTTCTAACTGAACATCTTGAGAGGGTCTTCTCTTCTCACCCTGTGAGTTATTGGATACAAATNCTTCAGAGTGTAAATATAAAATGTGCACCCAGNCAGTCAATTAGGCAAATACATAAAGATCCGCAAGCTAGTCACAATGGTTTAACTACCGAAATAACATCATTCAATCTTGGAAAAATCAAGTTACAGGGATTACCTTTCAAATTTTCCAGGACCTCAGGCAAACTCGGGGTGCCGGCCCCAGACCATGGAGAACACACAGACATGGTACTGGCAAAACTTGGATATACAGGTGATCAAATCTCTGAATTAAAACGTAACCGAATTGTTGGGTAAATGATATAGAAATAGATCACTATTATAAGGACCAAGTAATATGAAAATAACATCCGTAGAGTGTTTTATATTGAGAGGGGAATATCCGTTCGTATTGGTGCACACAGATGACGGATTCACTGGGATTGGCGAATGTTTTCGACGCCAACCGTCTGTTACAAAAAATATAATAGATAATATACTGGCTCCATCAATTATCGGCAAAGATCCAACTAAAACAGATGCTCGATTTGAAGACATGACAAAATCTGGCAACGCTTTAGAAATAGGTGGAGCAATATGGATTGCGATAGCTGGAATTGACATAGCATTATGGGATATTAAGGGAAAGTATCTAAACCAGCCTATATATGAATTACTTGGGGGTAAAGTTAGGGAAACNGTCCCAGTATACGCTAGCTCTATGACACGGGATTTAACCCCACAACAGGANGCCAAGAGAGCNCTAAGTTTAGTGGAAGAAGGGTACAAAGCATATAAACTACATAGTGCAATACCAGGAAAGATCGATGATCCAAGCGATCAAACAATAGAAACTGTATCTGAAGTTAGAAGAGCAGTCGGTAGTGATATCGAGATTCTGGTGGATGTAAATGGAGCTTATTCAGTTCATCATTCAATAGAAATAGGNGGAAAACTCGAAGAACTAGGAGTTTTCCACTTTGAAGANCCCAGACCACATTACGATTTGGAAGGCCTGTCCANAGTTGCGGACGCTTTAACAATTCCTATCGCATCGGGNGAAATGGTATATAGCTACTATGAATACAGAGATCTAATAATCAAGGGAAAAGTGGATATAATACAACCAGATATCGTTAAGGCTCCAGGATTCACAGGTTTTGTTCAAATAGAAAAATTAGCACAAGCTTTTGGAATACCTATTACTTGCCACAATACTCAACAGACNGTCAGTACTGTAGCTCACGGTCATTTTGTTTTAGCATCTAATCAAACCCCATATAAACAAGANTACAACATAGAATACTGTTCAATANGAGACGACTATCCAATACTTAAAGAACCGCTAGATATATCTAATGGAGAATTGAGNTTATCNGACAAACCNGGACTGGGAATTGAACTTAATATGGATACTGTAGAGAAACTAGTGACCCTATAGCAAAAACAAAAATCCCTGGGCCTGCGAAGCAGCCCCAGGGATCACCCTCTGCCGATTCCCTGATTTGGGAGAACGACTATTCACTTGTAATNTAAGTGTAGCACGTTTGTTCTAAAAGTCAANAATAANGCNAATCAAGTAGTAAAAAGAATNGGATTTCGCATTTTCGGCGCNATTTCATCCTCAGACAANGCAACAGCGTCTTTTTGGTATATCTGAATCCGATGATTCCCAAAATCTGTTATAAATAGNCTGAACTCACCATCTACTCTNACCGTCATTGGAGCATCCANTCTTTGAGTTTTCTCGAAATCTCCCATCTCTCTCAATCTGAGCGTAACTTTATTGGCCAATATGTATTGTTTCCCAGATTCAGACAAAGAAGCGTCTCCATGGAAACTTTGTATATATCGCCCTTCTCTATTAAACAATTGAACACGATCATTCTGCCAATCTGACACATAAATATCACCGTGAGCATCAACAGCAACTGATGTGGGCCTTAGGAACTCTCCTTTTTCGCTACCTTTAGCCCCAATAGACATTACAAATGTGCCTTCGGGCGTGAATTTTTGCACTCGATCATTTTTCCAATCAGCTACATATACAAACCCAGACTGNTCCACCGTCACTCCCCAAGGCATCGAAAAGTGTCCTTCACTTGANCCTTCCNTNCCAAACGACTGGAGCAATTCACCATCTCTCGTAAATCTTTGTATACGATTGTTCATCGTATCCGATACAACNATGTTACCTTCCGCATCGAAGGCCATACCAGAAGGCCTATCCAGTTCGCCAACCTCTGCCCCTTTTTCACCAAAAGATTTTATATGCTCTCCATCTTTATTCATCACGACGATCTTGTGATTTGCTTCATCAGACACATACAAGTTTTCTTCNTCATCAACCAAAAGTGCCGCTGGCCACTGAAATAAGTCTGATCCACCTCGAGTCCCTAAGTTCTCATCGTCCCAATTTATCACCCGAACCTCATTACCTAGCCCTCCCCTAGTTAAAACATATATGTTTTCCTTCCCAAACCCAATATCCATAGGATTAGAGGTAACTCTACGTTGACCTAGCGTCATGTAGTATGGAAATCCTGACCTCAAAATATCGTAAGGTGCAACCATGTTTTGCCTCCCTCAGTTACTCTTGAAAGGGTTAATTTGTTCATATGATCCATTTACGATTGGGTTAGCATCCAAGCCAAGCCATTGTTCTAAAATAGTTCCATATATACCCCTGAAGTCTATAGTATGTTCAAGGTCTTCTCCCTTGGCCCATCTTTCTCGCTCAAGAGATGGGTACTCAGAGTACAACCCACCCGCAACCGGCTTACCAACTATGTANGCGCCCCCCCCAGAACCATGGTCGGTTCCCGAACCATTGTCGGCGATTCTTCTTCCAAATTCAGTGAAAATCAACATCACAACGTTGTCGTCAGCATCATGTTCAGCCAAATCAGCGAAAAAATCATTGACGGCNCTAGACAAATCTCTAAATAACCCTGGTTGCGTNGGCAACTGGTTCGCATGAGTGTCGTATCCACCCTGCTGTGTATAGAAAACCCTGGTTCCTAAATTAGCAGTATGTACCCTAGCGACATCNCTAAGCGACTTGGCTATTGGGCTATCAGCATATTCAACCGTTGATTCGTATTTTTGCGGAGCAACTTTGAGCATTTCGGCTCCTGACAGTACATCTCTACCTGTGCGAGACAGATATTCCATAACAGGCCCNGTACCAATTGCTTGACCATACATGTCTTTAAATATCTGCAACGCTTGATCTCTTTGGTCCGCAGCTGAAATACCACTCATCAAACCATATTCATCAAGATTTGAAACACTTGTGACAGGCACCCCCNCNTTTGACATAGCTCGAGGCAAACCGACTCCAAAACTAACTCCAGTAAGAGGNTTTTCTCCATTNGGATCNANTTCCTGTATGGTCCTGCCTAGCCAGCCTACCGTNGANACCTCATCGGGCTCACATGTATGCCAGATATCCATTCCTCTGAAGTGACTTCTATTTGAATCCGGATAACCAATACCNTGAACCACCGACACCATACCCTTGTCGTACAACTCTTTAAATGGCGCCATCTCAGGATGCCATCCCAATGTNTCGTTCAAAGGCAAAACTTGATCTTGCGGGATACCCAATAGTGTCCTGTTATCGTAGTAAATAGGGTTAGTGTACGGCACCAAAGTGTTCATGAAATCACACCCGCCTGACAGCTGAACCACTACAAAAACTGGNTCTTTCTTACTAATTGTAGTCATAATTNCTATCCTCTCGTATTATGCGTTAATTATGCGAACTGATATTCCCGAGTGGAAACAATCAACTGAATCATCCTGGCCACTTTAACTGCATTTTCGCTTTTAGCTTGATCGCTACTTAAATCAATATCNCCTACAGCATCAGCATATCTGCATAAGGATTCACGCGTTTCATCCCCGATATCAAATTGCCCTACCAAATCCAAGCATCGATCCAATAACTCAGAGCCTTTGACTGAGTTTCCTAACCGATTTATCATCTCCATAAATCCGGGGGTTTCTAAATCGTTAAACTGATTAACGGCGAAATTGACACGTTCATTTAACGTGCCTCCATCAATCCATTCGTGTCCGGTATGCCATCCCTCAACTGTGGGGGGATTCATTAACGACTGGCCCATCACTGTAGCCGCGGAGTACAAAGACCCAACGGTTTCTCCTGTTCTAGGAACGATGCCATAAGTACCTGACAATTTAATAGTCCCCGCTATAAATTCTGATGGATTCTTTACTTTCTTGTATATCGACTCTTTGAAAAAATCGGAGTTGAACATAAATCTCAATAAAGGCTTCAATTCTCCATCGTTATCCATCAACACTGCAATCATCGATTCGATCGCCTCAGGGTTCCGCGGAGGCTCAATGTTCCACGCAGGAACCTGTGGTTCATCCTCTACAAAAAAGTTGTAAAGGTGCCTACAAATAAAAAGAGCGGTTGCCTTTTCTTCACAAATAATGTCAATTATGTCCTCTCCATTAAAATTGCCACGCCTGCCAAGAAATACTTTCTCGCTGTCATCATGATCACTGGGATCATAAACAAAGGAGGACTCATAATGACCACTTGGATACAACGGCAATGGTTGTTCGAAAGTCCACCCTGTAAAGGCTCTTGAGGCGTGTTTTATATCATCCTCTGTGTAATTACCGACACCCATAGAAAACAACTCTAAAAGCTCTCTCCCCCAATTTTCATTGGGTTGGTCAGAATGGTTCTCGCAATTATCCAACCAGTAATTCATGGCAGGATCCTTAGCCAGATCAAGCAAAACCGTTTTGAGGCTAGTAAGACCATTTTGCCTGAATGTATCAATTTGAGCTATCAACGTTGGCGTATGCTCGCTCTTTGAGTAACCCGTCGCAAAAACATGATGCCAGAAAAGGGCCATTTTTTCTTCGAGGGGTCGTTCGGAATTTATCATCCTCCATATCCACTTACCTGCAAACAATGGGTGTGAATCATGATAGGAAAGTTCTGGAGTATAACGAATTAAGCAATCTTCATCGGGCAACTCAAACTTATCAGGATGAAGCAAATCTTCAACAATATCCTCATAACTTTTTCTAGATATTTTGTCCAGTTCACTGCGGGATGCACCAAATCCCGCTCTCCGCAGAAGATGCGCTTTTAACTCTAAATCTTTAGCTGCCATAAATGATCATCCCCATAATCGATCTCAACATTAATTCAATGGTGGACGCTAATCAAACACTCGATAAACCATCCCATACCACTACCTATTTTAAGGCAAATCAAGGTATGGAATCAAGAAGAGGTGGAAGGCAATACAGCATTTTCATTTGAGACGTATTGTCTCGATTAAGTTAATATTTGCCAATCCTGCTTTTTAGATAATCCACAATCATGAATCTACCGAGCTGGTCCGGCTTAGCGTAGAACGATCTTCCTGAATTTATAGACTGCATACTTTGCATAAACTCCACTAAGAAATAATTCATCTCCAACATAAAAGTGTTGATCAATATTCCCTCTCGAGTACAGCGTTTTACTTCCTTTAAAGTTTCTGAAAGAGTTTGCTGACTCGGTGGGTGGGAAAAATATGCTCTCCCATCTTCCATATGAACTGTAGGTTCACCATCTGTAATCACTAAAATTTGCTTGTTCGCTACCTTATGGTTGCGAAGAATATTCCGAGACAATTCCAAACCATGTTGCA
Source organism: Chloroflexota bacterium (assembly GCA_002717465.1). Classification (GTDB taxonomy): domain Bacteria; phylum Chloroflexota; class Dehalococcoidia; order Lucifugimonadales; family UBA826. The sequence continues at coordinate 98,864 of PBDQ01000026.1, read as the reverse complement.
TGTTTGTACCTGAAACCCAATGATTCCAATTAGATTCTGCTAATTGCCGATCCTGAATTAGCATTGCGTAATCAGAAAAGCCGACGGTAAAAAATGTATCTTTAGGAAATCTTGTTCGAATGAGATGCTGAAAAGCCAATGCAACTTTTTTTGCTGCAACATAAGAACCATACATTCCCATAGACCGACTTTGATCAATCATCAACACAGTGGCTGTCTGAGTTAAAATTTCATAATCATCCACCTCCAAATCTTCATGTTTCAAGGCGAGAGGTTTTTTACCAAAGTCACGAAGAACAGCATTAAATACTGATTTTTGAAGATTTATGTTAGCAAATTGTCCATATTCGTATTTTGAGGTTTGGCCTGTTAAATCTCCAAAGTCTTCTTCTCTGTAATTCTGATGCAACCCAATTCCAGAATTAGATAGATTAGAAAGTATTTCTGCCATAGCATTTTCAGCGATTTTATTGATCGCATTTTGACTCAATTTAAACCTATCTCTGTGAGGGTTAAGAAATCCTGCGTCCTTTAGAACCGAAATTAATCCTCTCATTTCAAGAATATTNGCCCGTGCCTGTTCACCAATTAGNTNNCCTAATTCATCAGCATCTATATCGTCAAGAATCCCACTTCTCATGGCTTCCTTTAATAAACCCAAGGCAAATTTTATTCTGTCAATCAAATTTTTAATTGATGAAATTTCATTAAGAGATACTNTCGTGTCACCTTTGAACTTATTCTCCTTAACCAATGATTCAGCCTCACTGGAGGATCCGGCCCAATTTTCAATAGAATTTTGTTCATAGGTACTCAACACTGATTCATAAATCCTGCTGAGATCAGAAAAAATATCTCTCAATCCACCTACTTCCCTGTGCCCTTTCTGATCCACAAACCCCTCGGCATAAACATCCTTCAAGGCTTCGTTTACGTCTCCTGACTCAAGAACTCTCCTCGACAGAATCCCCATCGCTTCTTGGAGCTCTATAGACTCAGTTCGTGATGATTGTCTTTTGGTATATGTATATTCGTGCAACACTAACTCCATAAAAACGAGTCTTTTGCAAAATATACTTCCAATAATAAGCGTGAGCAACAAATTACTTTTCATTTACATGCTAGAATCACCATCTCAATCCAATACAGAACATGACTGAATTGCAGAGGACAAAATGAAAATTACCAATATGCGATTAGAAAGTTACCGTTGGCCAAAACAAGCGCCTCAGAGTAACGGTAAGCATACATACACACACGAAGGAAGAAATTTCGTTTTCATTGATACTGATGAAGGAATCACGGGAGTGGGCCAAATAGGTGGTACTCACACAGCCGATTCAATTAACAAAGCCATATTTGATTACTACAAAGAATCCGTTATTGGTAAAGACCCATTCAATAATGAGCAAATCTGGGATGAACTATGGGAACCTAAAATATCTGGCCGCCGAGGCATGACAACGAGAGTTATCAGTGGGATAGATATTGGACTCTGGGATATAAAGGGGAAAGCTTCAAATCAACCTGTCTATAAATTACTTGGTGGATACACAGACAGAGTGCCGGTCTATATAGCGGGAGGATATTACGAAGAAGGAAAAGGGCTTAAAGAATTACAAGAGGAAATGGTCGCCGCTGTAAACATTGGCGCTAACGCGGTGAAAATGAAAATAGGTGCAGTTTCAATAAATGACGACATAGAAAGAATTAAAGCTGTAAGAGAGGCTATTGGCCCAAACATAAAATTGCTAGTTGATGCAAACTGCGCTTATAAATTTTATGAGGCAATTGAAATAGCGAAAAAAATGGAAGCTTACGACGTGTATTGGTTCGAAGAGCCAATAGCCCCAGACGACTACAAGGGTCATGAACTAATCAGCCAATCAACTTCTGTACCTATCGCCACGGGAGAAAATGAATATACCAAGTATGGATTTAGAGATTTGATTGAATCAAGAGCAGCGGCAATATTACAACCAGATGCATTAATAATGGGTGGGCCGACGGAATTTATGAAAGTTTCAGCTCAAGCTCAAGCTCACGATCTACCAATAGCTCCTCATGGGCGACAGGAAGTTCATATACACCTACTATGTGCAATTCCTAATGGCCTAATTCTAGAATATTACAGCGCTGAAACAGATCCTGTATTTGATAAAGTGTACGAATACAACTTAAAGGTAGATAATGGCTTCGTCAGCCCTCCAGACTTACCAGGTTTTGGAATGGAGCCAAATCTAGACTTCTTAAAACAATACAGGGTTTCTTAACGTCATCGCCTATATGGCATTTTAGTACCAGGGTTATCCATAACATAATGGGCTTGCTGAACTCCAAAATTTTCCTGTAATTGAATAGTCAAACCTCCATCAACAGGAAGTGCGTGTCCGGTTATAAAAGAAGCCATATCTGAGGATAAAAAAACAGCCGCGTTACCAATATCCTCAGGGGTTCCTGTACGTTTTACGGGATACTGGTCCTCAAAAAACTCTAGCCCCGACTGGTTGTCTTTCCAAGTACTTTCTTGAATTCTCTCTGTCACAATATGACCGGGACATATAGCATTGGCTCTGATTCCTATCTCTCCATAATCAACAGCCATTTGCTTAGTCAGAGCGATAACCGCTGACTTCCCCGTCTCATATGTCAAAGCCTTTCGGGCTACTAATAAGCCATGAACAGAAGATATATTAATGATTGACCCTCCTCCAGTTTCGCTTATGGCAGGTATCGCATACTTAGAACCAGCATAAACAGATGTCACAAGAGAATTAATATCTTTTTGCCATTGCTCTTCAGAAACTTCAAGGACTCCACCTTTTTGCGCCTCAGATGAGTTATAGGCATTATTCACCAGTATGTCCAATCTTCCCCACTCTGACATTGCGACCTCAACCATTTGCTTAAGGTCAGCAAATGAATTTACATCCACCCTTAACGAAACCGATTCATACCCAGACTCATTCAATTGCTTAGCCATATTCCCTGCCGTTTCAACATCAATGTCAGCAATCAGAACTTTGGCTCCTGAACGGGCCAAACACCTGGTAATGCCGCCTCCTACTCCCTGCGCGCCCCCTGTAACTATAGCCACTTTTCCATCTAGCCTAATCATAATTCCCTCCAAATAACAGAATCATCATTCAACAATCGGGTAATTTAAAGGATGACCGCAAGCGTCAATATCATAACGAGTTATATGCCATCTACCTAAATTAGAACTCAACAAGTCGTTCAGCCTGTCCCCGCAGAACGCTATATTTGTGGGAGCCGCCATCATCGTCCCCTCATAATCGTGCACCACTGTTTCCAAACCCTGATCATCATTAAAACGGAATATACTGTCAGGTCTGTAGCATGAAATATAAAGATTCCCTTCGGAATCGAATGCCAACCCGTCTGGTACCGAATTGGGTATCTCTACTACTAACTCCCTTATGCCTGCTGAGCCTTCAGGGTCTATCGGTATCCTCTCAACCCTAGGAGAATTAAGACTAACAACTACATAAAGATATGATCCGTCTGGCGAAATACAAAGCCCATTTGGGAATTCTTTTGGTGTATCACTCCATAATTGCGTCTCCCCCCCTGGCAGAATCTTAAATATCTTTCCGTTATCATCTCCCCATCCCCCCGAATCGCTCACATATAAACCTCCGTTTTTATCAAATACAGGGTAATTGGGAGCAATCATCGGTTCGTCATCCGTGCCTTCAGAATAAACAGTCAGCACACCTTTTTGGTCACAACGGTAAACCTTGTCTCCGCTACACAAATACAAAAAACCAGATCCATCCTGACATAGTCCACCCACAAATTGTGGAGCTCGCCCAAATTCCTCGAAAGAATTTTGCTTCACATCGATTCTATACAACTGCCCCGCTTCACCACCTGCGTAAGCATATCCATCACTACCCCAAGCAATGCATTCGGGATGATCAAGCCCTTCAGCGAAACTACCGACGCAATACGAAACATCTGTTTTAATATCAAGTAGTGTCATTTATTACTCCACAGACAAAGTTACTGACCCAAGATTATCCATCTCCAACAACGCTAAAGTCCCAGCGTCTAGGAAGGTAGGCGGGATCATACTACCAGTAATAACTAAATCTCCAGCCTTTAAATACTTACCTCGAGACAAAAGTGCATTTGCAATCCAAACCATTGGTTCTACTGGGTGCCCATTTACATCAGATCCTTTACCTGAACCCACTGTCTGGCCATTAAGCTTAAGTTCACAAACACTACCCGGTATATCCAAATCCCTCCAATTTTTCACTGCATTACCTAAAACTACCCCAGCACCACTAATATTTGTCGCTATAGACTGTGGAATTGAATCTTCTCCCAGCGAAGGCCTGCCATCAATAATTTCGTACGCAATTGAAATGGATTCGACTGCATCAAATACTTGATCTTTATCAATATGACCAGACTTAGAATATAAATCGTGTCCCAAAATCACCGCAATCTCACATTCGATACCCAGCCGAACATAATCTGAAGCAACAACTGATGACGGGGAATGAAGTACATTCGATTTAAAAATGCGCCCGTGTACCGGCTCTTTTGCCCCTAACCTTTCCTGCATTACCTTAGTTGTGTAAGCGATCTTATAGCCAGCAAATTCACCCGAGTCCTCCGACCGCAAACGCATATATTCGTTCTGAATTTCGTAAGCTTCTTCAATGTTGTCTGGGGCATAGTCCCCAACCATTAAACTGAATGTATTATTCTGTTTAAAATCTTCATAAAGAGACTTTCCACCGTCTCTAAATTTATCTGCTTTCATGTTTAACCTTCCTATATATAATTTGTCTCATTCGACATCTAATTAAAATTTCTATCTCTCCATTCAAGAGCGGCCTTTAGCCCGTTTTCATTTGATATTCGAGAAAATTCCTTTACTATGGGCGCCTGATGGGCTACTGCGTCAGTTTCAGCAGCAATAACTTGCATCATATTCCGTCCCATTAAATCCAAAGTCTTGTTTACAAGACTTTTATTAGCGGCCAATAATTCCCATGGGATATGCGCCATTTTACTCGCTAATTGCTCCACTTCTCTAGACAACTCTGCCTCAGGTACTGATTTAAGAACCAAACCCATTTCATATGCTTCTTTACCTGACACTGTGTCACCAGTTAATAGAAACCATTTTGCGACTTGCGGCCCAACCAAATATGTCCACATATGTGTAGGGGGAGTACCCATGGACCGAACCGGAGGAAACCCAATATTAGCGTCATCCGCCGCGATTATAATGTCGCAATGAAGAGCCAGATCGGTTCCTCCAGCTATAACATGTCCATGTATTCCAGCGATTATTGGTTTGCTAATGTCAAATATCGAAGACATGAAACGAGCCGTTCTATGCAATCGCTGGATATCTGCCCTAATATTCCCTCTCATTAACTCATTAGCTTTTTTGGAAACATCATCTTCTGGTGGGGTAATGTCATAACCCGCACAAAAAGCCCTACCTTCACCTTGCAATGTTATAACTCTAACTTCTGGATTTTCGTCACATTTTCGTAAACATTCTGATAATTCCTGTTGTAACTCCTTACTTAAAGCATTTAACTTTTCTGGCCGATTAAGAATTATCCTTGCTATGTAATCTGATGAATCTAATTTTATAAACTTATACATATGATTAAGCCTTTGAATTAATTTTTTAACCTTATTAACATTTATGCCTACACAAAACTATTAAAAGTCACAGCCCAGCCAATAGAATTTCAATGTAAAGTTTATTAAACAAAAATAATTTGTATCATTAACCATCCCATGACACTTAGAAAAATCCTCAACTCTATTTATCTATGGTATCCCAAAACACCATTCTTCTACGGCTGGCTCATACTAGCGGTATCTGGCATTGGAGCATTTATAGCAACTTCAGTTGCGCAAACGGTTTTTGGAGGTATCCAAGATCTGATCTGGATGGAAATGAATTGGGACCGTAAGACCATAGCCTTAGCAGCTACTCTTGGAACGTGGACTTCTGGGTTAACAATGCCATTCATTGGGAAATTAGTTGATAGGTTTGGACCAAGATGGATGATGCTAGCGGCTTCAATTTTAGTTGGCGCAGGTTCAATATATCTATCTGAATCTAAAACCATCTGGCAATTTTTCTTCTGTTATATCGTAGTCAGATCCATAGCTGGCCCAAATTTGCAAAATTTAATTCCTCGAACGGTCGCAGTTAATTTTTTTCAAAAACGCCGAAATTTTGCTATGGGAATCACCGCATTTAACCGCATAGCGGGAGAATCTATAAACCTGCAGATCATAACAATGGTTTCTTCTTCATTTTCCTGGAGAGCTGCCTATCGAACTCTTGGGGCAATCGCATTGCCTCTATCCATACCAATATTTTTATTGATAAGGCATAAACCAGAGGATGTAGGTGATTTCCCTGATGGAAAATCACCTGTTCCAGAAACCAGCGAATCTGTCAATAAAAACGATAGGATATGGACATTTCAAGAAATCATTTCGTTACCTTCCTTCTGGTTCATCATGATTGCTGAATTTGTAGCAGTAACTTCGACTTCCATGATAATTTTCCAACTAGTTCCATTTCTTACCGATGGGGGAATGACTCAGATGGCCGCAGCGGCAGCACTTACAACAGGTAATTTACTGGCTGGTATATCAGTCCCTGGTTGGGGTTTCTTAACCGATACATTTACGACAAAGCGAATAGCGATAATAATAATATGCTTGGCCTTGATCCCAACCACTTTGTTTTTGTTTATACCATCTGGATTAGTGAGTTTTATATTGGTAATAACATGGACTGTGATTACTGGTGTAGTTTTCGTAATGGGAAGTATGATGCTAGGTACAGTATTTAGCAGAAGCTCGTTTGGAACGGTCACGGGAATCACGGGACCTACTAGAACCGCAGCCATGGGACTAGGGCCAACCCTAGGGGCATTTATAATTTCATCAACGAATTCATACAATCCTGTATTCATCGCTGCAATACTGGGTTACTTCGTTGTCGTATTCCTATACTCTAGCGTCAGGACTGAAAGCTCTCCCTTATAAAATCTCTCATCCTTCCCCGGACCTTGTCCGCTAATTCAGTTGGTTGATTTTCAAATCCATGGGTAGCCCCTGGGTAAACATGCAAAGTAGAGATATTCCCAGATGCAAACCACCTGGAATGCATAAAAAGGGTGTCGTCCAACAAAGGGTCTAAGGTACCCACCGTAAACAGGGCAGGTGCTAGGTTATGAAGAGAGGCATAAATCGGAGAAACATCTGGATCTCTTCTGAGTTCCTTAGGAACGTAATGATCGTAAAACCAATCCATTATCGGAGTACTTAAAACAAGTAACCTATCTCCCCATAACTGCTGACTCGGAGTCATAGATAAGTCGTAAACTCCATAAACGAGATTTGCTCCGGAAAACCCAGAATACCCATGTTTATCCCTCATGCGTAACATCGTTGTCGCCGCTAAATGACCGCCCGCTGATTCACCACCAATAGTAATTTTATCGGTCCCAAACTCTTTCGGAGCATTTTCAACAACCCAAGTTGCAGCAGCTTCACAATCATCCTGTGCGGCAGGATAAGGATTTTCAGGAGCCAATCTATAGTCGACACTAACAACAGCAGCCTCACATTCATTCATGATGGTTTCCAATTCTGGATCTTTGTGATGAGCTCTGCCTAAAACCCAACCTCCACCGTGTATATGCAAATACACCCCATTTATCTGCCCTTCAGGTATGAAAGCCCTTACAGATACATTGCCATGATCTGAAGGAATATCTCGAACTATGGCTTTATCGGATAGAATGGGAGGCTCTTTAGAAGGAGTTCCGTTTTCTCTTTCTTCACGTAATTCGTCTGGTTGTCTTTCATTCGTAGGAGGAGATTCTCCAAGTTCGATTTCAAGTTGCCTGACGTATTCCCTTACCTCTTGCTGCATTTCAGGAGTATAAAAAACTGGCTCTTGCATATAGGGCACCCCATTGAATTTGATAATTCTCTATTTCTATAGAGCGAATATTAGCAAATTTCTGGAATTCATATTTATTCCAGGAATTATTACCATATTAGCTTGCTTCCCCTAAACAGTTATTCTCTAATTTGTCCATCCCCATAAACAACCCATTTATAGGAGGTGAGTTCTGTTAGTCCCATCGGCCCCCTAGCATGCATTTTATTGGTACTAATTGCCACTTCTGCACCGAGTCCAAACTCTCCACCATCATTAAACCTCGTCGAAGCATTAACCATCACAGCACTAGCGTCTACCGAATCCACAAACTGATTAGCTGCAGAGTAATCCTCGGTCACTATGGCCTCAGAATGACCCGTACCATGTCTTTCTATATGAAGTATCGCCTCTTCAATAGAATCGACTATCCGTACTCCTGCAACGAGAGATAAATGCTCGGTATCCCAGTCGGAATCAGATGCTGGAATTATTCTTACCTTGTCTTTAGTACCTAGAATGGAAAGAGCTCTAGAATCACATCTCATTTCAACTTCCGCAGAAGCAAACTTATCTGCAATTGAAGGCAAATAATCTTTAGCAATCTCCACATTAACAAGCAACGTATCTAAAGCGTTGCAAACGGATGGTCTTTGAACTTTAGCATTGTAAACAATATCAATCGCCATATCCAAAGAAGCCGCGCTGTCCACGTATGTGTGACAAACACCAACCCCTCCGTTTATAGCAGGCATCTTAGCTTCACGATTAACCATATTGACAAGTTCAGATCCACCTCTAGGTATCATCAAATCGATATGATCGGACATTGATAACATCTCGGACACCAATGCCCTATCCTTATCCTCTATAAGTTGTATAGCATCCATGCTAATACCTGAATCCTCCAGTCCATTTCTAATCACATGCCCTAACGCAATATTGGAATTGAGTGATTCACTACCTCCTCGTAATATGGCTGAATTCCCTGACTTTATACAAAGCACCGAAATATCAAGCGTCACATTTGGTCGGCTCTCATATATAACACCTATAACTCCAAGCGGTACTCTTTTTTTCCCAATTCTAAGGCCGTTTGACATGTTTTTCATATCAAATGTAACTCCAATGGGATCTTGAAGAGAAATAATGTCAGCTATATCGTCGACCATCGATTTCAGCCGGTCTTCTGTCAACAATAACCTGTCGATCGACGACTCACTTAATTCATTGTCTTTTGCTGCCGCTACGTCTTTCTGATTAGCATCAAGGATAAAATCTAATCTTTGTAAAACATTTTCTCCAATATTAAACAGGGCATCATTTCTGACCGCGCCGGAAGCCATTGCTAATTGCCTTGAAGAATTTCTGGCTGCTTCACCCATTAGTTTCATACTACTCATCAATTCCACCTCACAGTGTTAATCTTTCAACCTAACCATGTTATTTCTATGCACGACAGCATTACCGTAGTGATACCCGAGGGTCTTTTCAATTGCATCAGATTTCAAATTCCTAATTTGAAGCAGATCTGTGGAGGAATAATTTGAAATTCCTATTGAAATTCGCCTACCTGCATTGCCTAGGATAGGGACAACATCCCCTCTTTGAAATTCTCCTTCAACATTGGTTATACCGGCCGCAAGCAAGCTACCATTATCAAAGGATAAGGCACGTTCGGCACCGATATCAATTTTTATATAAGCGCCTTCTAACAATCGGCTTACCATCCATCTTTCGCGACTTTCAAGGCGAGAAGAGTTAGATAAAAAAAGAGTTCCTAGTTGTTCTCCTTTTATTATTCTTTCAAGTATGAACTCCACTGTTCCGTTTGCAATTACGACGTCAGCCCCAGATGAAGTAGCCAACTTAGCTCCTTCAATCTTTGTAGTCATACCTCCTCGGCCCACTTTATCGGACGAAGGGCCCCCAAATTCGTTTAAGCTTTCATCAAAATGCTCGACCGTATGAATTAACCTCGCATCTTGATCTATATTAGGATCCTTTGTAAACATCCCATCTACGGTGCCTAGTATTAAAAGTAAATCGGCATCAACCACATTAGATACCATGGCAGAAAGACTATCGTTATCACCAAACACATTACCTTCCAACTCTTCAACTGCCACCACATCATTTTCATTTATGATTGGCACCATACCCCGATCCATCAAAGACCAAAGCGTGTTCCTCAAATTCAAATAACCAAGCCTGTCATCGAAGTCCCTACGCGAAAGCAGTGCTTGAGCACAAACAATTCCTTGTTCAGAGAAATATTCTTCATAAATATTCATAAGTCGTGGTTGCCCAATAGCAGCCAAAACTTGTCTATCTAACACACCTTTATTTTCAAACAATGAATCTATCGCAGATCGCCCCACTGCCACAGCACCAGAAGACACCAACGCTATTTGGTGTCCTTTCTGCCGAAGTCCGGCTATCTGGGATACTAAATTCTCAATTACTGACAAATTAATTTGGCCAGATCCAGATGTCAATAAACTGGTACCTGCTTTAACTATAATTCGATTGTATTTACTTTCCATCTCATCAACTGTAAACGCTTATCTAAAAATTCGAATCAAATTATATCAACAGGTGATCACAATTAATCACAACTTAGATGTTTTCTTAAACTTATGGATTAGAACAAATTTTTATTACCAGCTAGGGCTTAAATCCTCTGCCTCATTGTTCGTTAACCTTGTTTGATTTTCACCTTTATCATTCATAACAAAGATATCCGAATCTCCATCAAGCTCAGAAACGAATGCAATGGTCTTTCCATTTGGAGACCAAACTGGCTGGTGATCTTTCACATCGTTATAGGTAAGACGTGTTTGTTTATTTCCGCTAGCATCCATGACGTATATTTCTGCATTCCCATCTCTCTCTGAAACAAACAACAACCTTTTTCCGTCAGGAGACCATGACAAATCATATTCTGATTCATCACTTTCAGTTAATCTGTATATCTGCAATCTGCTTTCCCTATTCTTGTCACACATATCATCATTAGCTTTTTTGTCCATCACATAGATTTCTGGATTCCCATCCCGCTCAGATATAAAGGCCAACTGGGTAGAATCTGGAGACCAAATCGCACTGTAATCTTCTCCACATGTAACCTGTCTTTGGTTGACCCCATCAGGATTTCGATCGTGGATCCCCATTTTTTGCTTATTAGAGGAAGAAAACACTACTGAATCACCTGACGTAGACCAATCTCCTACTTCCGTGGCGTCAACATCTGATAGTCTCGCTAAAGAAGATTCTTCAATATCAAATATATAAACCCTCGAACCTTTGTCTTTTATACGACCAGTCAAAGCTATTTGGTTTCCTTCAGGGCTCCATCTTGGAGTTGTAAACTTACCCGTACCTTTTGTTATAGTAGATCTGTCAGCCTCCTTAATTTTCAAAACATCAATAGATGAGGCTTTTTCATCACCAACAACAAAAGCCATGGATTTTCTATCGGGAGATAAAACGACTCCATATTCATTCTCGGCCGTTCCTGTAAGATTAACTTCTTCACCAGAATCTAGATCTATTGAATAAATGTCCATCTGACCGTCTCTGTCGGATACAAAGTAGATTAAATTGGACGAAGAAGCGCACGCCCCCCATAGAAATATTGAGCATACTGTTAATAACAAACTCGAATTTATTACCATTTTTCTATTCATAACCGATTCTAAACATATATTCACTGGAAGTTCTACAAGTTTAAACCGCTCATATATACCAATCTTCTTTTCAAAATCTCACTCTTCACTTAAAGACCTACGGCGTAACATGCACGCCTAGGATCAGCCCCAGCCGCCATGATGCCAGTTTCGGGGTTCAGCTTCGCAACAGTTGCGCCCATTCCGCACGTTGCCGTATTAACCACTTGATGCCCTAATTCTTTAAGTTCTTGAGAAACTATTTCATCAAATCCTTCCTCTAAGGCCAGTTGACCTGGCAAATATGTATGAGGGTAAAAGGAATTAGGCACACTTAAGCTTGAGAACCTTCGTGATTCAGACGCTTCTTGAGGGTTCATTCCCCACACAATAGTATTAAGTACCATCTGAAGATTAGCTTGGGCTTGTGCATCACCCCCAGGGCATCCCACAGTGGCTACAGGAGTGCCTTTATGAGAAATCATGTAATTTATAATTGTNGTCCTTGGACGTTTCATAGGCTCAACAACATTTGGATGCCCTTCAACAAAATTTAACATTTCACTTCTAGTACTCAAGGCAAATCCTAGTTCTGGGAAAAATACTGATTTATTAAANGCTCCTCCNCTTGGAGTTGCACAAACCATATTGCCGTCTTGATCAATGACAGATATATGAGTTGTTCCACTCTCATAACCAAGATCCATATTCCCACCCTCAATATAATCAGGCTGATTCGAAACGAATCCCTGTTTTTTTGAGTAAGACCAAGGATCTCCGTATTTAGGCAATCCNGGATACGCCTTATCAANATGTATCAATTTGGCCCTTTCTGCTGCATATTCCTTTGATAACAATCCATCAATTGGTATTTGTGAAAAATTTGGATCTCCATAAAACGCCTCTCTGTCAGCTAAAGCTAATTTCAAGGATTCAGTTAACACATGCACGTATTTGGTAGAATTATGACCCATGTTCTTGAGATCAAAATTTTCCAAAATATTCAACGCCTGTAGGAGAACTGGCCCCTGAGTCCACGTAGAATGACTAAGAATTTCAAATCCCATGTATGACACGCTCAAGGGAGGTTCATATTGTTCAACATAGCTTTTCAAGTCATTTATATCTAGTATCCCGTCGACACTAGCAGAACATTCAGAAATTTTTTCCGCTATTTTACCNGTATAAAAACAATCTCTTGCCGCCTTGATTTGATCAGATCGAGAGCCACCATCAGCATTCGCTGCTTCAACTAAAGTCTTAAGAACATTACCCAGAGATTTTTGAACCAGCAGAGTCCCAGCTTCAGGAATTTTTCCCGANTCGAAGAAAACATTCTTACCTCCAGGAGGAAATAACTCAAATTGCTTTATTGAATCACCAGNAGAAAGTCGGTTAATCATATATTCATAATTAACTATGCCATCATATGCATACTGAATAGCTGGACCCAATACTTCTTGAATAGTTTTTGTTCCATATTTATCCAAAATAGACAAACAACTCGCAACTACTCCAGGTACTGTAAATGAATGGGGAGCAGAGGCCCCTGGGCCAGTAGGAATGGAATCATAACCTTTGGAAATAAAATAATCTGGTGTTGCCTTACCTGAGGCCGTTCCTTGCCCGCTGAGGGAAAGGACATCCCCACTTCTTTTGTCATAAAGCATGAAGACCGATTCAGCTCCAAGTGAATAAGAGGCTATAGGCTCGACAACTGCAGCCGCAATCGTGGAAGCCACTATTGCATCAAAAGCATTTCCTCCTTCAATTAACAACCTGAGTCCCGCCATTGAGGTCAAGTAGTGCCCACTAGAAATAACACCTTTCGTNGAATAAATAACTGGCCGACCTGTTGGAGGTAAACTCAATTCACCTTGTTCCAAGACATAACCTTGCGAATCCTTGACAGTACCGGCCATATTATCCCTCCATTAAAAATTTTATATCTACTTATCACATCATCAAACTATTCAATCTTAATGCCTATTTCAANANATNCTTTTATCTATATGTTTCATCNANTTATTAGGATTATTTGCTGTTATAAACATTCCAGCTGCNAACAACATGAGTGCCACACCTGACCACCAGGCAGGATCATAAGACCCCNTAATGTCTCTCACGTATCCTGCCGCGGGAGCCCCTATTCCGCCTACAACTAAGCTGATTGGCATGACTAACCCTCTTATGCTACCTAGGTGCCCTCGACCAAAATATTCTGCCCAAATANAGTTTTGNGTAAACGAATTCACACCTATACCAAGGCCGAACAAGGCCATTGACCANAACATAAGCCAGAAATCATGAGCAAATATTGTTAAAACGCTAGCACCGGCGAGCATNAGGAAAGCTGAAGCTCCAATATATTTTGAAGAAATGTTCCGTACCAATATTCCACCACCAAAACTACCAATTCCTGCACAAACTGCATCAAAAGCTGTAGCCAAAGAAACCAACCCNGGATCAAGACCTCTATCCATAAATGCAGGAATTCGGTGAAGGGCAAAAGTAAAGATACCAAGATGCAAGATAGAAAAAGCTCCCGTTAACAACCACATACTGGGCGTCTTAACCGCCTCTGTAACTGTCCAAGAATATTCCTCAAAAATTTCGTTTTCGTTTGAAAGTTCGAGATCACCATCAGGCAATAAGCCCATGTCCTCAGGCTGTCTTCTCAAAAGCAATACCGAAAGTGGTACTACCACCACCATTCCAAAAACACCAAGTATTATCCAGGCACCTTGCCAAGTAAATTTATCAATAAAAACTTGAGTTAATGGGACGAATATCATAGCCCCTATAGAGATACCGACAGAGGTAAACGCTAAAGCTTTACCNCTGTCTCTGATAAACCATTTAGTAGGGGGAACTGATGTGATCAAAGCGCCTGGCCCACTCATTCCAACCAACCCCATTACTGCAAAAGCAATCATTAGATGCCACGGATAGATAACGTATGATAATCCAATCATACTTAAACCAGTTATAATTATGGAGCCCGCAAGTAGCCATCGNGCGCCGTACCTATCCAGCAAACTGCCAATCAAAGGGCTTGTGGCAGCACTTGAAATACTCCTAACTGTTGAAGCCCATCCAAAGGAAGCTCTGCCAATACCTAGTTCATCTCCCATAGGCTTTATATAAAGACCAAAATTCAGTGACCCCATTCCCATTCCAACTGCACTTGCAACAGCCATAACGAAAACAATCACCCATCCATAAAAAAATCTCTTTTGTTTTGGCACTGTATTTGCCTCAATTATGTTGGACATGCCGAAGAAGTTAACAGTTTAAACCTATAAGAGAATATAAAATTAAACCGCCAAATACCTATTGAATGATTAAAGAAACCCTATCCTAATATTCCCGATCTATCTATCAAATACTTTTCGCCTATAAGCCGTAAGCCTATCTTGTAGCATAAATAGGATTATCAACGGGATTATACCTGTACGAGTAAAGTTTCTCTTTAACAGAGAATGCNGAAATCGTAGCCGGTATCANGGTTAGTGCAGCGAAGGTAAANGGGATCATATATGAACCAGTCGCACCATAAATCTCCCCAGTTATGAACACCGATATAGCACCACCAATTTGGTGAAACATATTAGTGATCCCGTTTATAGTACCTAAATTCTTAACCCCGTATATATCCGCAGTCATTGCAGAAGTTGTTGAGGCAGTCGCAATCCATGAAAGTCCGCCTATAACAGCGAAAAGCCATAGCCCTTCAATTCCACCTATTAGTAACAAGCATGCATATGCAAGACCTCTCATAGCATATGCAGAGCCCAAAACTAATCTTTGAGTAAATATTTGAGACAATATCCCTGCCGAAAGAACACCGATTAAATTTAAACCCATCATGACCCCAAAGATACTGGCAGCGACTATTTTCTGAACCCCTTGGTCTTCTGCATATGGAACGAAATGAATAGATATGATATTCACAGTCACGCCGCACACCCAATAAGCAGTTGACAGTTGCCATATTGGAGCTGTCTTTAACGCCTGCGTCCAAGTGGTTGTAAACAATGGACCAACTGGTTCACTTTCGACTTTATCTGTTTGTGTGTCTTGATTAAAACCTGAAGTTTCTTCCACTTTATGAGGGTTACTCCGTAAAAACATTACTGTTAATGGGAAAACAATAAGCAGAATAATTCCCCCAGTCACAAGAAAGGCTGCTCTCCAATCAAGAGTTTGAATTAGATATGCGGTGAAAGGAGCGAAAAACAGCGGTCCAACAGAGCCTCCAGCTGACGCAATACTTATAGCAAGACTTCTTTTCTTATAAAACCACCTAGCTAAAAAGGCATGGATAGTTACGTTACTGACACCACTNGAAGCNAATGCAGACAACACCCCAAATATTAGAGCAAATGAAGGTATAGAATTTACCCTAGAGGTAAGCATGATGGAAGCACCCAATAGTACAAGAGAAAGGCAAATTACTTTCTTACTTCCATACTTATCTTGAAGATATCCCATAACTACGAAGCTCATAGCTCCTATAAATATTCCCAGAGCTAAAACTCTTGAAATATCCGCCCTACTCCACTGCAAATCTTCTTCCATAGGAGTCACAAAAACACCCATGGCCGTTCTTGTACCTTGAGTACACATCATCATAAATAGACAGACTGCTAAAATCAGCCACGCGTAATCCAAATTTCGCCTATTGGATAACATGCTAAATATATACTCCTCAAATATTCCCAGAAAATAAACGCATTTTTTTCAAGCGCTCCATGAATTCACGGAAAGNACTGTCCATATGATTACAATTATATGTATTTTTATTCAAGAATAGAAGAACCTATTAATTGTGATAAAGTTCCTCGCAGAATCCCACANAANTGAGCGGAAAATTTGATTGGAAATACGAAATTAAGGATCCTTTTTACATGATAGATCGAAAATTAAATAGAGACTGGCAGTCAGGATTAGTCACATACCCTGATCCAGCAATAGAAATACTAAACAACGAATTCAGTAAATATGTAATTTTCAATGCCTCTATTGAACGTTTATATACAGGGTGCAGGTGGGTTGAAGGGCCTGTGTGGTTTGGGGACGGAGGGTATCTACTCTTTAGTGACATTCCAAACAATAGAATTCTAAAATGGGAAGAAAGTACAAACACCGTATCTGAATATAGAAACCCTTCAAATAACTCGAATGGAAATTACAGAGACAGAGATGGGCACCTTATTACTTGTGAGCATTTGACTAGAAGAGTCACTAAAACAGAGTATGATGGAACTATAAGCACACTTGCTGACTCCTTCAGAAACTCCAAATTAAATGCCCCTAATGACCTAGTTACCCATAAAGATAATTCTATATGGTTCACAGATCCGGGGTACGGAATAATAAATAACTATGAAGGAAACAGGTCAACTCCAGAACTGCCAACCGCGGTATACAGGATTGACGCTACAACCAAACAAATAAACATTGTGGCATCTGGACTGAACCGTCCAAACGGCCTTTGCTTTTCACNAGACTACAAAAAACTTTACGTCAGNGATTCGGGGTCAGAAAATCCGAAAGCCATTTATGTTTATGAAGTGTCTNCAGATGGAAAAAGCCTAGACGNAGGATCNGTCTTTGTGGATACAGGAAATGACTCCTCAGATGGCATACGATGTGATACAGATGGTAACTTATGGGCAACATCTCAACACGACACTAATTCAATAACTATATACAACCCCTCGGCCAAGCCAATAGGAAGAATACATCTCCCAGAAGTTCCTTCTAACTTAACATTTGGCGGAGTAAAAAAGAACAGATTATTTATAACGGCCAGTCAATCCATATATTCGATTTATACTGATGCAACGGGTGCATGATTCCATTAATCCAATGTAGGCACTGCTGTACATGTCTGAAAAAAGGATTACCTTTCCAATTACCAAGGTGATATAAGGATTCGCCCTTCCTAAAACCAATACAGAATTACATTTTTTCGTAGAATGAATCTATTCATTGCTCATAACAATCTTGATGATTTCATCCTCATATTTTTCGTATTGCTCATAAGCATCATTCACTGATTCAAATGTTGCTTCATGCGTTTTCATTTCCCCTGGATTCCACCATCCTCTATCCTTAAGTTCAATCATCCTTTCTATATGCCCTATTGGATCACCACTTCCAGCACCAGATGTTGGAATGATAGTAGGAGCATTTTTCAAAAAATACTGTGTATCAATTTCGGTCATTGTGCCTCTTACTCCGGGCTGTATACCAAATACAATCACCTTGCCATGCTTAGTTGCCGCACGAAGAGACTGATTTAGTCCCTCTGGAAAACCTGAAGCCTCAACAGATATATCTGCTAATTTACCGTCGGTAATTTCAGCTATCGCCTGGTCTACATCATCTTTGTCAGGGTTTATTGTATGAGTCGCTCCGAATTTCTTTCCCCACTNCAATCGGTAATCCAATGGATCCACTGCGATAACTCTTCGAGCTCCTGCACGAGCTACAATAGCTGTNAAGGAAAGCCCTATNCTCCCTTGCCCCATAACCACAACATCTTTACCCAANATCGTGCCCATCTGTTGGCATGAATAAAGAACCGTCCCNGAAGGCTGACAAAGAATCCACTCTCCAAGATCNCCATGATCTGGTAAAAGCGCCATTCTNCCTTCATCCCCTGGATAATATTCAACCAANCCCCCATGNCCATCAGTACTAGGTAGAACTATNACCCTCTGTCCAACCTTAAATTTATCAGACTTGCTTTCNACAATNGTGCCTGCACATTCATGGCAGGCTCCCCCATGTTTCATTGGATACTCTTCTTCTGGATGGACCGGACCATAAGCATGTCGTATATCACTACCGCAAACCGACCACCGTTCTAATTTAATTAGACATTGCCCCGAAGTGATTTCNGGAACAGCGATATCTTCAATTTCAATTTTTTTGGGACTTGTAATTCTAGCTGCAAACATATAGNTAACTGCTCCTAACCTCGANGGCGAATANTNTGTACTCTGGNGGTAATTGTATTCACAGATTCNCCCTATAGCAATAGAAGGGNCAAACNGCGAGGCNTCATGATGNCTTTGGTTATACTAATATGTNTTTTAAGGATGCCTTTGTACTTAAAAATGTTCTCCATAATTTAGGTGATTTTTTGTNTCAACCAATACCCCTTACGCCAATAGATGGAATAGATGTAACCATTATCGTTGACAATTNCATCAGTAGTCTCTTGCCGAACAATCCTCCCGTNAATCGAATTTCAAGCATTAAAAATATTAAATCCAACGTTACTGAAAAAGCTATGGTCAAAGATAGACTTAAAGCGGAACATGGATTTTCAGCATGGGTATCAATTGACANAGGAAAAAACACGCACAATTTAATGTTTGATACCGGAGTATCACCGNNAGGNGCGATCGAAAATCTTGAGNNGTTAGGAATCAACCCAAAAAACGCTGAAATGATTGTNCTTAGCCANGGGCATTATGATCACACTTTAGGGTTGGATGGTCTTTTGAGAAAATTACGATTCACCAGCATGCCCCTTATCCTTCATCCAGAATTTTGGAATAAGCGTCGAATTGTAATACCAGGTAGAAGGCCCACAGAAATNCCTTCCATCAGCAGGACTTCTTTAGTCGAAGGAGGGTTTGAAATTATTCAGGAGTCTAGACAACCATCTTTTTTATTGGAAGATTCTGTATTGATTACTGGAGAAATAGATAGAACAACTACTTTCGAAAATGGGTTCCCTGGACAAGAAGCATTCATTGAATATTCATGGCAACCTGATCCATTAACACTCGATGATCAAGCCCTAATCGTAAATATTAAAAATAAGGGACTTGTGATACTGACAGGNTGCGGTCACTCAGGAATAATAAACTTGGCTAANTACGCNCANAAACTCACCGGCATNAAAAAAATACATGCTTTAGTCGGAGGTTTCCATCTCCCAGATTCCCCTCATTTTTTGAAAATCATTCCAGAAACCATCAAAAATATTAAACATCTATCCGTAGACTGGATTGTACCNACCCACTGTACTGGGTTGGAAGCNNTCAGCAAATTTTCTCAAGAGTTCCCTGAATCTTTCATACAGAATAGTGTAGGTTCCAAATACACATTCAATAACGATATTCATTAAATATTTACTTAGTTTANTAAGTAATGACGCAGATATATTTATTATTCGGGTAGAAACATTTCAGTCTTGCTATCTGGCCGNGTAAGTGAAACGTGAGCAAANTCATGGCCATCCGCAGCGCCATGCCAATGTTTTTCTCCAGCAGGAATGAAAGCGGTATCACCAGATTTCATTTCAATCTCTTCCTCTTCGTTAGCAACGATCCCAACGCCTTCTGTGGCAAATAAAATTTGATCACTTGTATGTGTGTGGAAATGATTTTTGGCCCCATCGTAAAAAGAAACAATGGAAAAATTATATTGATCAGTCCTCTCGCTTCCGACCACAGGCTGACGAGTAACTTTACCTCCATAGAATAAAGGAGCTTCTGTGGCATCTTCTGGGTTAACATCTTCTTGTCGCACTACTTCCATGCTTATCCTCTCTACAATGAATCATTTAAATAAACTACTTTACCATCCACAATTGTACCCACAACATTAACATTAGAAACCATATGTGGAGGTATCTTCCTNATATCTTGATCAAGAATTGTCAGATCAGCAAGCATTTCAGGCAAAACAGCTCCTTTATCGCACTCTAAAAATCGCGAATACGCGGCATCAGAAGTCATCATTTTAAGACCCTCAACAACAGAAAGTTTCTCGCGTGCGTATAAATCATCATCTGTTCCTAGTCCTTTTCTCAATATGGCTGATTTGATTCCTGATAGTGGATTATATGTGGAAACAGGAGCATCAGAGCCATATACCAATCCAACTCCATGTTCCAGAAAAGTTTTCCACAAGTATGAAATATTTAGCCTTTTCCCGCCGAGCCTTTTCTTGGCCATATTTATATCATCTGTGTAATGAGAAGGTTGAACTGAAGCTATTACATTTAGTTTTNCTATTCTTTTCACATCCTCGATCTGCACATGTTGAGCATGTTCCAACCTTGTNCGGTGATCCAATACTCCTTTTCCATNNAACGCAGATTCCAAAGCATCTATAGCTTTCCTGTTAGCTCTATCACCTATAGCATGAATATTCACCTGAACACCGAATTGAACTGCATCCCTCATTAATTCCATGAGGTCATTATCTTTAAGCAGAATAGTTCCGTAGTTACCAGGATCATCACAATACTCATCCAACAAAGCAGCTCCTCGTGAGCCTAACGCCCCATCATAAATAACCTTTATACTACGAGATGTNAACAATCCCTTTTCAATTTTTTTTATCCCAAATTCGTCAATAAACTTACTATTCTGCATCGCATAAATACGTATCTTAAGTTTGTTTTCTTCAAGAAGTTCTAAATATGCTTGATACTCGATGGGACCAATACCAGCATCATGAACTTCAGTTAATCCAGACTGAATCAATAAATCTTGAGCTCTAAGTATCATTCTTTTGGCATCTTCAACGGTTTGCAAGGGAAGGGCATTTTTTATAAATTCCATTTCTTCATCNACAAAAATGCCTGTTAAAANAGCCCTTTCAGAAACAGTAGATTTTGCTGATCCNTTAATCAAGGCNGTTGATAAACGAGCCATTTTTATGGCCTGCGAATTAGCTAATCCGGCGTGAGCATCAACCCTTGTAACCCAAACAGGATGATTCATAACCAGCGAATCAAGTAAGTTTCTATTTGGAATATCGGGAACATCCCATTTTTCTTGATCCCAGTTTCTTCCTAGAATCCANGTGTTTTCTTCTTGTANGTTGGCCTGATCTCTAACTAAAAGCACTAATTCTTCTAATGATTTCGCCTCNCCGAGNTTCAGNATCTCCCGTGACTGACCCAAGCCTTTCACATGGCAATGGGCATCGACAAATCCTGGGTAAACATAACTTCCATTCAAATCAATTACTTTACACTCTGATCCAGCAGATTTTAAAACTTGCCTGTTTGAGCCAACGCAAACGATACGGTTGTCTCTAATTAATATCGCTGTTCCNGTATAGGATTCGTCCTGTATGGAAATAATTTTGCTATTTACTAACGCAATGNCATCTTTCAACTGANGAATATATAACCACCTGAAATCAATATTTATACAATATGAACGGGCATATCACTCAAANNTTTATGCAACTTTCNACNACTTAAGATCATGAAATNATACTAAATCCTGTATAAGGAATTAANACATCTGGTACCGATATAGAACCATCCTCATTTTGGAAATATTCCATGATAGCAATCATCACTCTAGGAATCGCTAAGCCTGATCCATTCAAAGTNTGGGCGTATTTATTCCTCCCACCCTCAGTTGGCTTAAATCTTATCTTAGAACGTCGAGTTTGAAAGTCGGTACAATTGGAACAAGACGATACCTCCAACCATTCATTTGAACCAGCCCCCCACAACTCAATATCAAAGCTTTTTGAAGCAGCAAAGCCAAGGTCCCCNGTACATAGTTCCAANACNCTATGNGGTATACCTAACCGCTGGCAAACATCTTCAGCATCGGCAACAAGTAAATCTAATTCAGAATATGAATTGTCAGGATGGACAAACTTATACATCTCAACTTTGTCAAATTGATGAACTCTTTTTATTCCGCGAGTATCNCGGCCAGCNGAAAATTTTTCTCTNCGCCAACAAGGCGTGTGCGCTACGTAGTAGAGAGGCAAATCAGCTTCATCCATAATTTCGTCTCGNAACATACCNGTAAAGGGAGCNTCNGCTGTNGGGACCATAAATAAGTCATCTTCNGCGTCATGGTACATATTCTCNTCAAAATGAGGTAGATGACTCGATCCTGTGACAGTTTCTCTATTTACCATGTATGGAAGATACAACTCAGAATAGCCATGAGATTCAGTATGTATATCTAACATCCACTGAATCANAGCCCTCTGTAATTTCGCACCNGCGCCTTTCAACAAATAAAACCGTGACTGTGAAATTTTTACCGCCCTTTGGGAATCTACTATACCGAGATTTTCTCCTAGCTCCCAATGNGGCTTGGGGACAAAATCGAAATNTTTGGGTTCTCCTACCGTCCTGACTTCTACATTTCCAGTTTCATCAGATCCTACAGGCACTGTATCACTAGGAATATTGGGAATGTTTAGCAATATATCATTCAATTTGGCAGCCAATTCTTTCTCTTGACTCTCCAATTCCTTAATCCTGTCTCCAACTGACCGCATTTCCTGTATTAAATGATCGGGTTTTTCTGACGCTCTACTAAGGTCTCTAGACACTTCATTTCTGCGAGCGCGCAANGAATCAACTTCGGAAATCACAAGTCTCCTATCCTTATCTAGCTCAAATGCTCCTTCAATATCGTAGGATTTTCCCCTTTTTAAAGCGGCTTCCTTTAGCACCTCGAGGTCNTTTCTTATAAGTTCAATATCAATCAAATTATGATTCTCCCAGTGAAGTATTCTAATTTCCCNAAAAAACGAGCTTTTGTATTCGAGGGCNCCAAATAACAATTANTCTATGTCCAATTATTAGACTCAAAACACATTTGTCAAAATTTGTATANCTCCAAGTTGCCCAGCCGCATAACTACACATATAATCATGTCAGATTGCGTTCAGTACTAGATAACAGAATCAAACTACAATACCAAAAAACGCTGTCTCAGCTTTTGACTTTTTTTATCCAGAAGGATGCCTGCAAATAAGCATGGGCTTATTAAAAAAGAAAATTTTATGACCAATGATTATGAATCNCTTCAACCGGGTGATTTAGTATCCAAAAGACTACACACCATAACTGAAGANACANTATCAATCTATCTTGGTGCTGTGCAAGATCAAACCGAGATTTTGCAAGATNATGACGGCAATANANCAACCCCNCCGATGGCAGTTGCCGCAATTAGCTTAAAAGGNGTCATAGAAGACCTTAAAATACCTGGNGGCACACTTCATGTAAGTCAAGAAACCTCCAATATAAATACTGTTGCTGTAGGAGCTGAATTAACCTGTGAGGCAAACGTCATTACGAATTCTGTAAGGGGAGCGTGGCGTTTTTTGACAGTAGAATTAAAAGTGACTGCGGACAATAAANCTTTAGTACTTTCTGGCAAAAGTACTATTATGCTACCGAAAAATTAATNTGTTTATTAGTTAGGAAAATACATAATCAGCATGATATTTAAAGTTAATGACAAATTAATTTCAATAAAAAAGACAATTTCTCAGGCACACATAAATCAATATGCAAAAGCGTCGGGTGACTTCAACCCAATACATGTTGATGAAGAATTTGGCAAAAACAGCCAATTTAAGGGAAATATTGCCCACGGAATGATGATTGCAGCCACNATTTCCGAGTTGATGACAAAAACATTTAANCTGGCGTGGTACGAAACAGGTNCAATGAAAATTCGTTTTAAAGCACCTGTTTTTCCAGAAGACACCATAACAACATCAGGNATTATTCAAAAAATTTCAGTTACTGAAGAACAAAAACATTATGTTCAATGTAAAGTCGAAATTTTNAGACAGTCAGGGGAAATTGCTATTCAAGCAACCACATCAGTTGAAATAAAAGACTATTAGGAGTATCACTTTGACANATCATCCAATAACTGTAGCCATAGATGCGATGGGCGGTGATAATTCACCAGAAGTTACAGTTGCAGGCGCCATATTATCCACAAGACAAAACAAATTTAATGTTCTACTGGTTGGCGATAAAGCTTCCTTAGAGAAAGAGCTTTCAAANCATGATACTGAAAACCTTAGCATAAAAATTATCCCTTCAGAAGGAAAAATTGAAGACTCTGAAGCCCCTGCCCTAGGACTTAGGCAGAAGCCAAAAGCCTCAATTGTAGTAGCAACTAGTCTAGTTAAGAAGGGCNAAGCCGACGCTGTCGTTTCCATGGGGTCAACCGGAGCAACTATGGCGGCTGCCGTTGTACTACTTGGGACAATTGACGGAATTGATAGGCCGGCAATCGGCGGGCCTATCNTNGGATCTGCTCCAAACCAAGTCATTCTTGATTTGGGATCCAACCTGGATTGTAAACCACAGCAATTAGTCGGATTCGGTGTNCTAGGATCAGTATTCAGTCAAGATTTATTGAAAATACCCAACCCTAAAATTGGTCTTTTGAGTGTAGGTAGTGAAGAAGGTAAAGGTAACAGTCAAATCAAGGAAGCCACGGAATTGTTCAAAAAAAGTGGACTGAACTTTATAGGCAATATAGAAGGTAATGATCTAGTTACCGGAAAAGCAGACATTGTTGTTTGTGACGGTTTCGTAGGAAATGTTGTCCTTAAATTAGTTGAANGTCTAAGTATAGGTTTGGCCAATCAATTACAAACAGCATTAACAAATTCGTCAATNCCGNCAGAGGTAATNTCAGGCCTTATNNAAAAATTAATAAGTGACAACAACGTNGTAGACGCCAGAGGAGGTGGACCTATTTTCGGAGTTAACGGTGTCAGTATTATCGGTCATGGCAGTGCCAGCGCAGATACAGTCCANCGAGCTATAGAAATGGCAGCCATGTGCGTATCCTCCAAACTAATAGAGGGAATGAATAAACANGTTCCTGATGTCATGGCATCAATTACTAANTAGGAAAAACAGGTAAGGAATTTGGATAATAAAGAACTGAAAAACAAATGCGNATTAGTGACAGGTGCCGCTAAAGGAATAGGNAAAGCCTCNGCANTAGAACTAGCNAAACTTGGTGCAAATGTGATCATCAATTACAACTCGTCTCATGATGAAGCACAGAAAACCGTTTCAGAAATAAAAAAACTTGGAGTCAAATCTATCTCTATACAGGCAGATGTGGGTAACCTTGACCAAGTCAAATTAATGGTTGAANAGATCCACAAAGAATTCGGCCACATTGATATTCTAGTGAATAACGCTGGAATTATTGACGATGGGCTGATGTTGAGAATGTCAGATGAAGCATGGGAAAGGGTAATCAACACAAACCTAAATGGAACTTTTTATTGCACCCGTGCTGTCCTAAGGTCAATGGTNCAACAAAGATGGGGACGGATCATAAACATAGGTTCAGTAGTTGGTCTTAGNGGCAACATCGGACAAGTAAACTACACAGCTTCAAAAGCAGCAATTAACGGTTTTACCTATGCACTAGCTAAGGAAGTTGCCACTCGCAATATCACTGTTAACACNATAACTCCTGGATATATTCATACTGATACTGTAGACGTACTCACAGACAAACAAAAAGAAACCATAATGACATGGATACCCATGGCTCATTTTGGTGAAGTTGAAGATATAGCACATATGGTAGCTTTTTTATCTTCATCAAAGGCAAAATACGTCACAGGTCAAGTAATTAGCATAGACGGCGGAATGGCAATATAAGTTNGAGTTTAGCAGGTATATAAATGGAAGATTTTGTAGGGAAGACAACATTGGTCACCGGTGCTTCTCGGGGAATTGGCAAAGCCATAGCTCTGGAATTNGCCAGAAGAGGATCCAATATAGCCTTCAATTATTTGCGTAACCACAAGGCCGCGGCTGACAGTAAAAAAGAAATCGAAGCCCTAGGCGTTAAATGTGTCGCAGTACGTGCTCACTTAGGGGACACAGATAAAATCGACGAAATGTTCAAAAACATTTCAACTGAATTTAAAACTTTAAATNTTTTGATTAATAATGCTGCGTCTGGAGTACAAAAACGAGCTAACGAATTACAACCCAAACACTGGGATTGGGCAATGAATATAAATGCAAGAGCACCTTGGATCTGNTCCATTAAAGCATCCGAATTGATGCACGAAGGNGGCAACATAATTAATATTACCTCTGAAGGATCTCGAACGGTTCTGCCTTATTATCTTTCTGTGGGAACATCTAAAGCAGCACTTGAAAGCCTAACTAAATATCTGGCCGTAGAACTNGCTGAAAAAAACATTAATGTCAATGCAATATCTGGAGGCTATATAGAAACCGGTGCATTTGATTCTTTCCCAAACAAAGAATCGATGTCTGAAGCCACCGCTAAAACTCTTTCCGGTCGAAAAATGACGGCCCAAGACATAGCCAATGTNGCAGTTTTTTTATGCACTNATAAAGCCGACATGATTAGAGGTCAAATTCTAGTTGTTGATGGAGGAGTAACTTTAAGCGCAAACCTTTAANTCGAAGGTTTCAAATTTTAAGTGATAACCTCTACAATTACATCACTACCATTGCATTGAACCACCTGACCACTTATCGCGTAAGCTCTTCGAACATAGCCAAGCCCTTCTCCATATCCCATTGACGTTATTTTGCCAATTATTTTACCGTCAGCAACAAGTTCGCAGGAATCAATACTATTATCTGACCAACCCANTTTAACAAGTTTTCTCTGAACCTTATCGTATGCGTTAAGTCTTGCAACCACTTCTTGCCCAATATAACAACCTTTGTTGAAACTTATATGATCGATCAAGCCTGCTTCAATGGGATTGTAGTCCTCCGACAATTCCTTACCATANGCCGGAACTCCAAAATTAATACGCAAAGACTCAAANTCANCATTNTCTATCATCTTTATGCCGTNTCGCAACTTAAGAAGAACTGCTTTTTTATCAGCAATATTACCGATAATATCAACAACAGTTGTAGAACCCATTTTCAACTTAATTATCGAGCAAAGCTTGCCGGCTATATTTACAGATAACGTTTCCCCAACNGCCAATTCTGTAATACCGAATTCTTTTTGTAATTCGACATTGTCAATCGACCTTAAATGAAAACTTACTTCAGACACATTCGTTANCTGAGCATCCTCCATGATAGTGTAAAACTCAATCCACTCGGTCACNCTACTNACACTATCANTAGAACTAATTAACAAAACTTTATCCTCAAATAAGAAAATACCCAGAAGATCTATGATCCTACCTTTATTGGTTGTNAGAACAGATAGGCGCCCCTGTCCAGGGTCGTGCAGAGAAGAAATATCATTTGTGGATAGCCGATCCANTAAATCTATGCAATCGTTTCCACTAAGCTCAAGCCGTCCATAGTAACCAGATAAATCAACTAGACGTTTTTNAGTGTTCACTTTATTTAAACACTAAAAGAAGTTCCACAACCACATGAAGTCTTCGCATTAGGATTGTTAAAAACAAATCCTTTGCCATTCAATCCCCCCGAATATTCAAGAACAGTACCAGCAAGAAAAACATATGACTTTTTATTTACGTAAATCTTGATGTCTTGACCCTCTATAACTTTGTCAGTCTCCAGGGGTTCCTCATCAACAATTTCCAAAACATATGTTAGGCCTGAGCATCCTCCTCCCTTAACACCGACCCGAAGATTAGCCCGTTCCTTACCTTCAGCTTCGGCAAATTGTTTTACATGCAAGGCAGCCTCTTCACTTATTGTGATAGTCAAAGGCTGTGGTGTCGCAGTAGCCATCTATGCCTCCCATTCCGTTCACGTTTTAAAGAAAAACCTGNTCTGATTTTATAAAGATGATCCCTCACAGTCAAACTTATATTTNCAGACCCGTTGCAATTCTAGTTGCAATTCTAATGAATATAGGGATCTGAAATTTTAAATACTTATAAGAAAATTGAAAAGATTANGCAGCTTCGTGTTTATCTCTTGATTCAGTAGCTAANACTNTCTCAGAACGATGTTCGGAATCACTTTCAGTTTCCAAATCTTGCATTAANCCACATTGCAAGCATTCCTTAAAATCACCATAAAAATCACGCCGCGTATGCATATCCCCCTTACACTTAGGGCAAGATCTGTAAAAAACCATTTCCATTAANCTCCGTTATAAACAATTGTCTCCGNATGAATTCCATNCGNCTTATATTTCTANATTTATTCTTCTGGTATTATTATTACTGAAGAATTATTCATTATTTTCACGTCTTTGATAAGGCTTGTCAAGCACNTTCCACGTAAAGTTTAGGNATACACAACGCAAACCTANTTATTTTAACCCTACGGACAANCCAATAAGAGCAGCTATGCATTATAGCCAGCCAAGATTATATTTCAATACTGAATAATCTAATTTTTAGTATCATTATTGCCGATACTATATAGAAAGTTCAAAACAAGAAGAGGGATGAAATGGGGCGACATTTAATTTCCGAACTGATAACAAGTTTTGGNTTCACGGTAGGGGATTCCATATTNGTGATAGCTCCTCCNTTTGAATATCTAAAAAANTTGCNANTTCCTGAATGGAACTTACACATATTTACTAATGCNCATTCCAATGGACTCTTCGATGCCGTCCACATATTCGCCTTAAANCAATTAGACGTTATGGAGCTTGCGCCAGCCGCTACAGCNGTACTGNAGAAAAACGGACNCCTCTGGTTTTCATTNCCNAATAAGACGGTAAACAAAACCAAGNCCACCGATCTTAGCCACCTAAACGGNTGGGATANACTTACNGANTCAGGTTGGTCAATCAACGAAACAAATGAATGCCTAGACGGGTGGTCATCAATACGTTTTACAGAATGTGATTTTTAAACACGCGGGTTCACCAATATTCTGTAAACATCCTTACTTTCTGCCATCATTTTCGGAAAACCAACAGACAAAACATCGTCCAATGAAATAACTTCGGAAATCAACATTTCTGTTTCTAACTGACCNGTANTCAGTAATTCAACAACTAATTCAACATCCTTTTGCTCATAAGCAAGAGATCCTATTATTTGTTTTTCCGTGGNTACAAGCGCGTTAAAGTCTATNTTNGTTAATTCAGTGTAAATTGCTACTAAAATTATTTTTCCACCATGTCTAGCTAATTTTACTGACTCGACAGGAGTNCTACTGTGACCAGCTGTATCTAAAACTACATCATAGCCCCCGCCCACAGAAGCCNCTTCCACCGCTGAAGCNTAATGGGGGCTATCTACCCTATATGCTGAAATACCATCNATTTTGTTTAGTAAATCTAGCGGCTCCTGCCTTATATCAAAAGCATCAACCACCGCTCCCATAGCCAATGATATCTGACAAGCCAAAATCCCCACAGTGCCAGCGCCAATTACCGCAACCCGATCTCCTTTTTTAANAGCAGAGGAGGTCACCGCGTGAGCTGCGACTGAAGCTGGCTCTACCAACGCAGATGACAATGACGATATCGAGTCCGGTAATTCCACAATGTGATCTGCAGGCCATGTTAAAAATTCCGCAAGCCCTCCATTTCTGGCAAACCCAACAGCAGCAGCACCTAAGCATTGGGTAGTTCGACCCTCATAACATCTATCACAAGAATCACAAGATAACATCCCGTTCAANACTACCCTTTTTCCTATTAGNTCGGGCTCCACNTTTTCACCTACCCGTGTCACGATTCCTGTGATTTCATGACCCGTAACAAGAGGCATCATNTCNCCAGTAATCCGNTTTGGNTTGTCAGAATCGATGAATACTGGGCCATACATGTATTCCTCAATATCCGTAGCACATATACCNCAATAGTGAACCTGAACCTGAACCTCTAATGCCTTTGGAAATGGCTCAGGCAATTCTTCCAAATATAATTTTTTGTTTCCTCGATAAACCATTCCTCGCATATAAAGCTCCTTATCNTATTTGAGCAAGCNAGNTTAATTTTAATTAAAATAAATAAAAAACACCTAAACGGAGAGTAACATGATCTACGATATGCGAATTTATGACCTTAAACCTGGCACAACACAGCAATATATGGATGCTGTCAGAGAAGTGGCGATAAAGATCCGCTCCGATTATGGTGTTAAATTGGCCGGTTGGTACTACACAGATATTGGGCCATTAAATAGGATAGTACATATTTGGGCCTATAAAGACTACGAACATTTTGGAAAGGCTCGTGAACAAGTACGATCTGATCCCAGATGGGCCAACCAATACATGCCTTTGGTGAAAGGGCTAGCTGTAAAGCAACAAGACATGATAATGAAAGCTGCCGATTTTTTTGAGAGNCCCTCGTCATAAATAAGGNCCATAGTATTGCCTTTTCCATGCCTCTTGTTTATAGTGTCCGGTACCTGTCTGCTGCTCATGTACAGCGTCAGGGAATGNCGGTTGCAAAAAANCCGTACGAATATTTGTTNATTTAAATAGTGCTGCNNNCTCTAAAGAGTCATTAGGAGAGTTAATATGGTTTCAGAGAACCCAACGGCATCCCCTACCGGANACGGTCGAATAGGAGAAGTTGTACTGGAAGTTAACAACCTTCAAACGTATTTCGTTACTAGGTGGGGGGTTGTAAAAGCAGTAGACGACGTGAGCTTCAACCTCAGGCGCGGCGAAACATTGGGCATAGTCGGAGAATCTGGATCAGGCAAATCTGTCACCGTGGGATCGGTGATGAGACTAATCCCATCACCTCCAGGTCACATCGTGGGAGGACAAGTTCTCTTAGANGGNGAAGACATCCTTCAACTCGATGAAAAAGAGATGGAGAGNGTTAGGGGCTCAAGAATTGGCATGGTTTTACAAGACCCTATGACNGCTTTAAATCCTGTATTTGATATAGAGGATCAGGTCGGAGAAGCTATGAAAATACACCGTGGGCTCAAAGGTGGAGGGCTTAAAGACACTGTCGTGGAGATGCTTAGCAAGGTAAAAATACCTGCACCTGACACTCGAATGAAAGACTATCCACATCAGTTATCCGGTGGTATGAGGCAAAGGGTAGTAGGTGCTATAGGAATTTCATGCAACCCAGCGGTATTAATAGCTGACGAACCAACGACATCATTGGATGCGACGATCCAAGCCCAGTACTTAAGGCTTCTAAGAGAACTACAAGAAGACACAGGCGTTGGAATCATATTTATTACTCACGACTTCGGAATTGTTGCAAAAATGTGTGACAGAGTGGCTGTAATGTACGCAGGTAAAATTGTTGAACAAGGTGCGGTGAGAGAAATTTTTGACAACCCTCTGCATCCATACACAGAAGCATTGATAAGATCCGTACCAAAGATGGAAGAAAACGTTGAGCGACTATACGCAATACCTGGCAACCCTCCAAGTGTTACCAACAGGCCGGGTGGCTGCAATTTCCAGCCATTGTGCGACGACAAAAACAAGCCTGAATGCGCTGAATCGGAACCGACCTTAGTTGAAGAAACTCCAGGCCATTGGGTAGCATACTGCACTGCATGCAAAGATAGTCACGGATGCAAATGGTTCCCAAGAGCCATCTAAGCTGTATTTAGTTTGAATGAAAAAGAGGAACAATAGATGACAACTGAGAACGGAGCCCTACTGCAAATCAAGAATCTGAAGAAGCATTTTCCTGTTGGTGGAGGGTTCTTAGCCGGACTCACAGGAAGTGTACAGTACTTAAAAGCTGTAGATGGAATTGACATAGATATCGAACCTGGAACTACCTACGGATTAGTGGGGGAGTCCGGGTGCGGAAAATCAACTACTGCTAAAATGGTACTGAAACTTGAGGAACCCACAGAGGGTGAGATATTCTTTGAAGGAAAAAACGCCCTCGATACAAACCGAGAAGGTGATCGTTACTATAAATCCAGCGTACAGGCTGTATTTCAAGACCCTTGGGCATCCTTAAACCCAAGAATGAAAGTTTCCGACATAATTGCAGAACCTCTGATTGTTAATACAAAACTATCCAAAGCTGATATAAGGTCCAAGGTAGGAGACCTGCTGGAAGAGGTTGGGTTACAGCCATATCAGGCCGGACTCTACCCTCACGAATTTTCCGGTGGACAAAGACAAAGAATCGGAGTGGCAAGATCATTAGCATTGAACCCTAAGCTTATCGTCCTAGATGAGCCTGTATCGGCACTTGACGTATCCATTCGAGCACAGATAATGAACCTATTAATGGACCTTCAAAAAGAACACGGCCTAACGTACCTGCTCATAGCTCACCACTTGGCAACAGTTCGGTATATGTGTGACAAAATAGGTGTTATGTATCTAGGACATATGGTTGAGGAAGCGGAGACAGACGAACTTTTCGACAACCCAACTCACCCGTACACCCAAGCTCTTATAGGGGCAGCACTACCATATCACCCTGATGATCAAAAAGAAGAATCAATTCTGGAAGGTGAGGTACCATCCCCAATCGCTCCCCCATCCTGTTGCAGCTACACACCCAATTGTCCTGAGATTATGACAGAATGTGAGGCGAACAATATGGTTTTACGTGAAGTAAAGCCAGGGCACACCGTTGGGCACTGCTCACATTGTGTTGACGAATACGGTTGCTATTGGTTCCCAAGGATCAATCCAACCATCGAAAGAAATCAGTAACTACATCTTATTCCCTGTAGACAGCCATCAATGTAATGGGTGTCTACAGGGAAACTCACCAAGTTAAATTACTCACAAATACACACTAACTGTTTCTGTTGGCCACCCAAATAATTTTGGTAACTGCGTCTGTTAGTGAATGACCATACAAATCTCCATAGACCCCCTCTATATCAAATCCGCATATCTTAAGTAAATAAATCATCTCAAATATATGTGTATACCTAGAAAATATTTTTTTTTTGGAAACTTTCAGTAACAACCCCATTTTCTTTTATTAAATCAGCTGAAATAACTACATCCCAATGCTGAGAAAATTCCTCATATGTGCCTTGTTCACTAACCGAAATTCGACCCTCATCATCACTATTTAAAGCATCAATCAAATGATAATTTACTGAAGGATCTCTATACAAATTATCAGGCTTCATCATATCCATACTTATAACTAGTTGCCCACTTAAACTCAATATATCGTGAATCTTTGATAAGAAATGTTTTTGGTCAGACTCACCCAAAATAGACGTAAACCACGAATTAAGAATAAGAACCTGATCAAATCTAAAGTCAAAGTCAGAAAAATCGTACGGTTGTTTTAATTGGCGAAATTTTACATTCCCATCATTACCAACTCTTGATTTTGCCCGTCTAAGCATGCTGCTGGAAGTATCTAATGCCCAAACTTCCTTNCCCTCACTACTTAAATATTCAGTGATTTGACCGGTTGAACAGCCTATTTCTAGTACTTTTTGTCCTGTGTTCGGAAAAGAACTCAACATTTCGACATTATCAGATAACTGTTTCTCTAATATTGAATCGCAGATCAAAGCCCATTTGTCGCTACCTGTTAAATCAACAAAATGAATCAACTTAATGCCTCACTTATTTCATTGCACATTCATGTCTAAGCCACCAATACCCGCCATCATGCTAGAATCTGATCGTCAACATTGAATAACATATCAATACTAATATAAATAGGAGTTTAGAATGCCGAACTATGAGGGTATTTTCCCTGCCATTGTTACACCAATGAACACAGATGGCTCAATAAATGAGATCGCCTTTAGAGAAGTTATGGAATTCAACATTCAGGCGGGAGTTGGTGGGTTTTGGGTTGCCGGAGGAAATGGAGAGAGCGTCCTCTTGTCTGATGAGGAAAACATGAAAATTGCGGAAATTGCCGCAGACCAAAACAAAGGAAGAGTCTGCAATATTGTTCACGTAGGTGCGCCAACTACGGAACGTAGCGTTGAGCTAGCCAAACATGCGGCCAAATCTGGGGCAGAAGCTATATGTTGCGTACCTCCATTTTTTTATAACCAAAAAGACGAAGCTATTGTAGATCACTATAAGGCAGTTGCTGAAGCGGCAAATCTACCATTTTATGTTTATAATCTCCCTCAATCTACCGGGGTCGAAATAACGACAGACCTAATGACAAAAATCAAGAACTCTGTTCCTCAACTTGCCGGCCTTAAACACTCTTCTATCAATTTCGCTAACGTAAGAGAATGGGAGCGAATGGACTTAAACTGTTTCATTGGAAGCAGCATGCTTATGCTGCCAGCGTTAAGTTTAGGGGCCGTAGGATGCATTGATGGCCCACCATCTGCGGCACCAGAGCTTTGGGTTGATATTTGGAATCATTGGAAAAATGGCAACATAGAAGAAGCTATGAAAGCCCAGAAAAAAGCCTCTCTATTTACTGAACTGATGAGAGAAGTTGGGGTTCATAGCGGTACAAAAGCAGTCTTATCTGAACGTCTTGGAATAGACTGCGGAAGTGGGCGTCTACCTAATCCACCCCTTTCAAGTACTGATAGAAAACTAGTAATCAATAAAGCAAAAAAACTGGGAATTGGAAAAGTTTCCACTACTGTTTCTACAAATTAGATAACAGCAACAACCACAAAAAGATAACTAAGAATGTCATCATCAAGAATAGAAAACATAACAACACTTACCTTCGATATATTTGGTACCGTTTTAGACCTTGCTGGAAGCCTAATTCCACCTCTAGACGATTTACTAAATCAATGTCCAAACACCGAACAATTAAATGGAAAAGATGTGTGGGCACAATGGAGACACAGACAACGAATTGAACAATATCAAGACAATTTACTAATGCTTGGGCACAGCGGATATTTGAATGTCAAAAAAAGGGCGTTATTGTACACCCTGCGATCAATGAAGGTTGATTTTAAAACAACTCAAATAGATGAATTCATGCACTCCTATAACGATCTTATTCCATTCTCAGACGCTATAACTAGTCTAGAGAAATTAAAAACGAAATTCAAAATTGTTATGCTTTCCAACGGAGAACATTCCTATTTGGAGAAACTGGCAGCGGAAAACATTGGGATAGAGTTCGACTCAATTTATTCTGCAGAGACCGCTGGTCAATTCAAGCCACATCCATCCGTATATAGACTTGCAGCAAACTCCTTAAACTTAGAACCTAATCAAATCATGATGGTTGCAGCTCATTCCTTCGATATTCTTGGAGCAAGGCACAGTGGATACAGAGGGGCCTACGTAGATAGGTATGATTTACCTTACGACGAATCTAAATTTATTCCAGATATCACCGTCTCAAACTTCGATGAATTGTGCCAAGAACTTAAAGTCTGAGTCTGAGTAGTAAATAATGCTTGAGAGATATAACAAAGTACGCATAGGAATTACTATGTCAGGATGGCCGTTTCCAGACGGGGATCCCAAACACCTAAAAAATTACGTCTCCGAAATGGAATCACTCGACATTGATTCTTTGTGGTTTACTGACAGGATCGTTTCCCCATTATTATCACTTGAATCGGTAGTAGCCATGTCATTTGTCGCGGCATGGACAGAACGCTTAAAAATAGGCACAAGTGTGATTGCGTTACCACTTAGAAACCCAACAGTCTTATCAAAGGAAATAGCAACAATAGATTTTCTTTCCGGTGGAAGATGCCTACCCGCAGTAGGGCTTGGTACAGAAAATGAACTTGAATATGAAGCTTGTGGTACCAAGAAAAAAACACGAGTCAGTAGAACAGAGGAAGCCATTGAAATAATGCGCTTATTATGGTCTGAGGATGACATCACATATCATGGAAAACATTTTACCCTTAACGGGGTCACGGTAACCCCTAAGCCAATTCAAAAAAACTTACCCCCCATATGGCTAGGAGGAAGAAGCCCAGCGGCCATAGAAAGAACCGCCAGAATCGGTGATGGCTGGCTCGTGTCCAGNGCAACAGTGGATGAAATTTCTGCAGGAGTTAGCAAGATAAAAGAAAGGGCTCCANAATATAACAATGATATTGAGGATGACCACTATGGCGCCCTCTTTAACTACTGTATCGCTGACACAAAATCAGAAGCTATCGAACTAAGCAAACCTTGGACACCTTTAAGAAGACAAGATGTCAACATAGAAAACCTCCATGCTTTTGGCCCTCCTGACGTCCTTATTAATATGATTGAAGAACATATAGATGCTGGTATAACAAAATTTACCTTGCGGCCATCCTGTCCACCTGAAATGAATTATGAGCAAATGAAAATATTAGGACATGAAATTATCCCAAAGTTTCATAAACAAGAGCAAAATTAATGGGACCATTCACTGTAGGTGACATAGAAATCCTGCCTGTTTCTGATGGTAGTATCATTTTTAATAGGTCCGAATTCTTTGATACTGTCCCGGATATAGATTGGGCCCCATATCCAGAATATGCAAGTGGCAAGATAAACATGAATGTTGGATCATTTATACTGAAATCTANCGAAAAAACCATTCTAGTAGACACAGGATTAGGAAAACTAGACCACCATTTAGAACAACCAGTCAAAGAAACTCTATTGGCTGAGATAAAAAAAACTGGTGTCAACCTCTGTGAAATAGATATTGTGTTTATGACCCATCTACATACTGANCATGTCGGAACTAACATGACCAAAACTGACGAAGGCTGGAAAGCGACTTTCCAAAACGCAAGGTACATGGTGCATCAAAAAGACTGGGACCTATTTGGAGCAAGGGTAAATTCAAAGCCATTTGAGTATCTCAAAGAACAAATCTGCCCTCTTGTAGAGTCCGGGTCATTAGATTTTTTTACTGGGGAAATCCATCTAACAAAAAACATCTCGACTTTTGAAACACCAGGACATAC
The DNA here is from genome assembly GCA_002717465.1 of Chloroflexota bacterium. Lineage (GTDB taxonomy): Bacteria > Chloroflexota > Dehalococcoidia > Lucifugimonadales > UBA826. The sequence goes on along the minus strand of PBDQ01000026.1, from coordinate 61,703 downwards.
ACCTGGACATACAAGCCTACTTATACAGTCAAAAAGTGAAATGGCCATGATACTTGGTGATGCTTTGCATGTTCCACCTCAAGTAAATGAAACGCATTGGAGCCCTAGAGCAGACCGAAATAAAACGCTATCAACAAAGTCTAGGAAAAAACTCCTAGAGTTATTGGAGAAGCAAAACGGAATGCTTGTCTCTGGACATTTCCCAAAACCAGGTCTTGGACGCATAAAATCAAATAGATCCAAGAAAATATACGAACCACTATAGACTTGAACCCAGTTAAACAATCTTCCCTTTTCTAGCCATAAAGAGAAGGCGGATACAAAGCAGATCGTATTTTTTGAGATTGCCGCTTCTCATTTTCGAGTATAGCCAAAACTATTTCTTTGATATTCTTGACCTTAAGAGGCATTTTACCAAGATCTTTATTATGGCCACACATCACACAAACGATTCTGACGCCATACATATCTTCATCTCCCGTTAATGTACCTGTTCCACAGCGCGGACAAGAACCAGTCAGAATCAAAGTATCAATCATGGTGAAAGTAGTAATGCCCTTTATATAGTTTTGTGATATTACAAAACACTATATAACAATCCTGTGTTTTTGATAGCTGGTTTAGAGTTAATTTAACAAAATTATTTTCGATAACAAACTAATCATCGTTCAAGAAATCTAATCTTTTTTGTAAATTTACCTTTCTTTTGGCGTACGTTTCTTGATCAATCAAATCTTTCTCTTTTAATAATTCAAGCTCGCTAATCATATCTATCACCACTTGAGTCTCACTTGACCCAGGAAACAATTCATTTTGGCGATCTCTATATTTTGCTGTTCTCAAAATACCCCAAGAAGCAGAGGCAAGTAGAATCAAGAATAATCCTACTGGCCCAACATAACGAAAATCTAAATTTTTGAATTCTGTCTCTAACTTGGTCCTGTAGCTTAATTCTTCTATATCCGACAAAAATACTAATGACTTTGATTCTCTGGTGATATCTGACATTTCTGCGACTTCATATTCTCTGCCAGCTAAAGAAATCTGTTTTACATCATCAGATGCGCCCAATCTCAATTTCGCTATATTCACTGGAACCAATACTTTCAACTTGTTNACCCCATATCTCCAGGTTTTATGAAAACTCCATTCGGAACCCTCATAAGGTACTAAATACGAATAAAACACTTCATGTGAACCGGGAGGAACGGAACTTATTAAAGCCACACCTTTATCAACTTGAATATAATCTGCTCCAATTAAACTTGTATCTAGAATAAGATTAGTCGCACCTTTCGGCAAAGCAAACCGTATAAGATCCATTGGTCCATCACCAGGAACATATGAGAAATTTGAATCATTAACAATCGTTGCCATTTCTAAAATAGATATCACTCGATTAGCAAGATCAATTTCACTTATTACAAAAGAAGCGGTATCAATAAAAAGAACTTTAGAATCCTCTGTNTTTTCATAAACTGAAATTGTGATAATTGGTTGATTGTCTAACCCAACATCTATCAAACTAGAATATAAAACCCCTTTGTATTCTACTGTTACTCCGTAAAGTACATCTTCATCATAGGTCATGGATTTAAATTCNAAACTTCCATCAGGCCCCGTTAAGGTATGTAGAGAATCCACTCGGTCATCCAACCCGTTTATATACAGTGTTACAGGTAAGGTTTCCACAGANGCTTNTTGCAATGATTCATTAACAACCACACCTTTTATTGAAACCGTCTCANCGTAAGACTCGTCAGCACCTAAACTAATACTCCCCATAAAATAAGAGCACGTTGCTAAAAATAATGTATACGCACAAACTTTCGAGAATATCCTAATCAACTTTCAATTTTATCCTCTTTTACAACCTTTGTATCTAAATCACTAAGAAACTGCTCAAGCAAGAAATTTTCGTCTTTATTATTCACATCCATCGCTTTTAAAACTACCACCGCTTCGCGCGTGTANGTAGTTTTCAACCATTGATAATCTTCTTGCTCCAGATTGCCAATTTCCCATTCTAATTCGGTACTCCGNAATCCGTCGACTGCAGAGTCCCACCGGCGTTCTAATTCAGTCACCAATGAAGATTCGTCTTCAGGTTGATATGATGATGTGAAACGTTTAATGAATGGCAGGAGAACAAGTACGGCTGGCACCGAACAAATAACTATTGTCGCCAAAATAATCATCTTGAATCCTTAAATAATTTCTGAACTAGCTCTGATTTTAGTAGCGATCTCCGCAATTTTATCCCTTTTTTTCCTAGGGGATAGTGAAATGATCGTACCAATAACTAAAAGAGGCCCAGACGCCCACATCCACCAAACAAGTGGATTGATCAACACACGAAAAACGCCCCTCCCATTCTCNCCAAATTCTGAAGGCACTAAATAAAAATCTTCTACAACAGAACTATTTATAGCACCTCTNGTTGCAGCAATATTAAATTCCGGATAAGTCGCTCTATAGGGATACATGAGTCCAATAAAATTATCATTTTTCCACACATCAAACACCGCAATTTCTTCTATCCTGTCTGAATACACAGTAGTTTGAATATCGATGTAATTGAACCTATATGGCCCAAACGTCTCTGTATCGCCTAATTCCATCACTAAGTCTTTCTGAGAACTATAGAAAGAAGAAGCAATTACCCCAAAAGATAGCATCAAAATTGAAATATGAACTATGTATCCGCCATAACGAGGACGATTAGAAAAAATCAGCTTAGGAAAAGCAANCCATACCNTCTCTCCCCTTCTCACNCTAGAATGAGTNCCNCTTACCCACTCTTGCAACATTCCNANACCTGAAAATATACATATAGAAAATGCTAATACTGCCCANATTTGTCTAATNTTAAATAAGTACAAAAATATCGCACTGATAACAAANAATAAAACTGGNAATCGTAGGGATCTTACCGCACCTGGCATCGTAGCTCTTCTCCAAGGAAGAAGGGGGCCTACTCCCATTAATAAGATTAAAACTAACATCAGTGGTCCATTTACTTTATTAAAAAACGGTTGACCAATAGTCATCGTAGTTCCATCATATGCCTCAGAAAATATGGGAAATATCGTNCCCCACAAAGTAACGAACGCTATTAACAAAAACAAAACATTTTGTATCAAAAAAGCAGCTTCTCTAGAAAAGAAAGAATCTAAAGAGCTCCTACTTTTCAACGTCCCTTGTCTAAGCACAAAAATCACAACCGACAAAAACAATGTTAATCCCATGACTCCTAGAAAAACCCAACCCATCGTTGATTCTGCAAAAGAATGGACAGAAGGAACAGGGCCNCCNCGGTTTATGAACATGCCCATTTGNGCCATAGTAAATGCNACAATTATAAGAACCATGTTCCAACTTCTAAACATGCCTCGCCTTTTTTGAACCATGATTGAATGAACAAAGGCAGTCATCGCCAACCAAGGCATTAACGCCGAATTTTCTACCGGATCCCAAGCCCAGTACCCACCCCAACCCAATATTGTGTAAGCCCACCATGAACCAAGCAATAGCCCAATAGTTAGAAGTAACCATGAGATCATGCCCCACAACCTACCTTGATCTACCCACTCGTCCCTACCACCTTTTTTCGCAAGTAACGTGCCGACAGCTATAGAAAAGGGAATTGCAACAGAAATTAAACCAAGCATCTGGAATGGNGGATGAATAAACATTCCAAAGTGCACAAGTAAAGGGTTTATTCCNTGCCCATCCAAAGGNATTTCATTAGACCTTTCTAGTGGATTTGCTAGNAAAANTAGAACTCCAATAAAAAAAAGTAATATTAATGCCATAACCCCCATGGCATATGGAGCAGTGTACGGTAGTTTTTTACTCATTATNTTAGTGGCTAATGAACTCATAATNGCAAATGCNGCAGCTATGTAGAGTAAAGACCCAGAATTACCAGAATAAAATGCCACCCATGCATAAGCTCTAGGCATTGCAAGATTGCTATTTTCAGCAACATAAACAACTGAGAAGTCAGAATTTACAAACGCATAAATCAAAGCAACTGTAGAAACAATCAACAAAAATGGAATCGAATAGTATCCCCATCGGGCACTCTTCACTAGATCCACCCCATTAAGAATTCCACCGGAAAATCCAACTACTGCAGAATAAGCCGTAACCATAAAGGCGGCAATTATTGAGATTTGACCTATTTCAACCATTTCATCCCTATTTTTAATCCTGTTTCTTCTATCAAAACTCTATGTTTGCCAATATCATCCGACATATAATTCCGTATCTCAATCTCTTAAGAAAAGTTTTTGGTTTTTTTCATATTTATAAGAGCTGCAGCAACAGCAGCAGCAGCTATTATTAACGCAACCAAAGGAATAGTCCATGCAAATACATTGAACCCGTTCCTTGTTGGCTCTAACAACACAACTTCACCATATCGTTCAGCAAAATACAGTTTTATTTCTTGGTCAGTAAATCCATCTTGTATTTTTTTCTGAACAATAGATCTCATCTGAACAGCCAAGGCATTTTGAGACTGATCGATAGATTCACCTGGACAAATAGGACACATTATTGAGTTGCTGATACTTTGAGCTCGCTTGTCATCATTTGAAACTTCCGGTTGGCTACAGGAAACTACAACTAACAACACTATTCCAACAAAAACCACTTTAGCCGTTATCAAAAATGTTTTTTTATTCAATGAGATCCATTTCAAAATACAAACGTATACCTACTAAATATTTATAATCTATGATCTTAAAACCAACATACTATCGCACTTATTTTGCTGATTATGGTGATTCAGATAAAATAATTTCTCTAGTCATCAGTTTTCCATTCCTATAAAATTTTATCTCAACTGATTCCCCTGGTAGGTGTTCAATTAAAAACTTCGATAAGTCCCCATTATTTTGAATTTCCTGCTGATTCATCATCACTATCACGTCCTCAATACGCATACCCGCTTCTTGAGCTGGAAACCCATCAATAACCCTTGCAACTATGATTCCGGTCGTTACTGGTAATTGCATCTGCTTTACCAAAGAATCCGTCACATTAAACGGGGAAATCCCTAAAAAGCCTCGATTCACTTTTCCGAACTCAATTAACTGAGAAACAACAATCTGTGCATCGTCGATGTTTATAGCAAACCCGATTCCATTACTGCCTTTAATAATAGCTGTATTGACGCCGATCACTTCTCCATTCGAATTAGCTAATGGTCCACCACTGTTNCCTGGGTTNATGGAAGCGTCTGTCTGTACTAGATCCACCATGGACGTCTGAGGGTCCACATCTATGGTCCTTTCCAATGCACTAATAACGCCCTTACTCACAGTGGGACCACCTCTTAATCCTAACGCATGTCCAACGGCGATCACTTCCTCTCCGACCTGTAATTTAGAAGATTTACCAATCCGAGCAGGAATAAGTTTAGCAGCCTGAATTTTAACCACAGCGAGATCAGTTCTAGGNTCCGTTCCAACAATTTCCGCTTTATATGACCTACCATCACTTAAAGTTACAGAAATATCCGCNGCTGATTTCACTACNTGATTGTTTGTAAGAATATGNCCCTGTTTATCTAATACAATCCCAGANCCCACTCCTGACCTTGGTATTGTTCCTCCAAAAGCGCCAGGAACTATTCTTCCCGTTAAAATTTGCACTACGGACGGTTTCAGTTCTTTAACTACTTCAACCGTCGTCAATTTCTCGCTTTCTGATGCCAAAGAAACTGCTATCGGCACAACAAGCTTAGATCTAATGGTTTCCTTTTTGAGTTCACTTTCTAGTTCTAAAGAGTTGGAACTATCCACTGTTTCATCTAGGGTTTCAGGTGTCAAAAACGTTGTTTTGTTAAGAATATGTTTTTCTGATTTTTCCGAGCTTAAGACTGATGGATTTATTAGTTCCTTACTACTTGAGTTTTCATTAACACATGATAAAAACACCATACTAAGACAAAGAATTACAAATAACGTATTACTTACTTTCCACATTATTGCTCACCTTTAGCCAATATATTCTTTTAAAAGCCAGTTCCATATAATTAGAACCCTAAATCTTAAGAAATTATTAAATTAACCACATTAACTCAATAAATTCAGATTTCGAATGGGTTAGCTTCTCGAGAAGAAGGTCTTCGCCAACCATGATTTTTTGTGGAATTCATAAAATCAACATGCGTACGGGTCGAAGCCGCAATAATGCCATCTGAGTAAAGGCCAGCCCTAATGCCATTCCTGTCAGTTATGACCCCCCCTGCTTCCTCCACCAATAGCAGACCAGCAGCTTGATCATACGGTTGAAGCCGATGGTGAAAATATATATCAGTGCGGCCTGCGGCCACATACGAAATACCCAAAGCAGAAGACCCCAAAAGACGAACAGTTCCAAGACGAGGCCATAGCTTCCTGACACTCTGGAAAGTATCTTCTGTACCAGAATCATTAGAATAGGCAATATCAATTCCCACCATGGCGCCATCCAATGTACCTTTATCAGAAACTCGCATTCTCTCTTCGTTTAAAAATGCTCCCATGCCGCTTGCAGCATGGAACATTTCGCCATTCAAGGGATCATAATTGACTCCAACAACTACCTCACCATCCTTAACAAGAGCAAGAACTAAAGAAAAGAAAGGAATTCCTGAGGCATAATTTCTTGTTCCATCAACTGGATCAATTACCCATACCCATCCCTGTTCTGGGTCATCTCCCGCAGCTTCTTCCCCGTATATCCCATGGTCCGGAAATGCCGTTTTCAATTTTTCGGAAATAAATTTCTCAGCCTCAATATCCACATTTGTAACAATGTCATTCGATCCTTTCTCCGAAATCACTTTAGTTTCAGGCCACCATTTCATTAAAATCTCACCTGCCGATTTCGATACGTCTTTCGCTACTTCCCAAGCGCTAACTCCTGTTGCGGTAACCGGTATTTCAGTCCTATCAAACATCTATCAACTCCGATAAATTTAAAATTTATTATTTCTCAATTATCAATTTTCTCCTTACGAATTGAAAGATTTTTCATATATATCAAACATTTTTTTAATTTTTAGGCACAAGACTTGAAAAAACACAGGAAATAAGTTTCATGAAGCGTAATTTTTGCGTTTATTGGCCGGAAATAAATTGACCTCAAAATTCCCAGCTTACCCCCTTGCGCCAGATGAAAAAAGGGGTGTACAAATAGGATCCCTTAGATCAACTTATGAATATTGTAAGTCCTCAGGGAAACGATGTTAACTTTTCATAACAGTTGAGTTAACAGGGAGACGTTGCTGTTGGGTGTATAAAGGGTGCGATTGAACCAATAATTATGGTGAGTAAAAAGAGTACTTTTAATGCACAATGAGGCTCTGGTTAGTTTTAAAACTGTGATTCTTTCGATAGTTTAAATAACATATCTATCAACAAAAGAATTTTAGACTTTCTACCAAATGCCCCTAGCTAAACCGCGGTGATTCAAGCAAAGGCCGTGTGTTGCTGTTGCAACGTAACAACCCTATAAAACCTCTTGAAATAAAGAGNGATAAAGGCCTTAGATACACTTGTGCAAATTTTATGGCAATTGAAAAATTAAAGACCGCAGATCTCGCATGGAAAGCGGTTCTGGGTAAATTAGAATTATCGATCCCACGTCATAGTTACGAAACGTGGTTAGAAGATACTAAAGGTATCTCAATGACTGAAAATGTCCTTGATGTGGAAACATCAAGCGCCTTTGCTGCCAGTTACCTTGAGGAGCGGATGCTTCCCGTTATTGAAAGTAAAATTCGGGAAAGCTTGTCAAAAGACTACAAAATTAGGTTTATTGTCCGAGGCCAACATAATCTTTTCTCAAACGAGAAAAATATCACGAGTACTCAAACCAAAGAAAACCACAATGATTCCGTATTCTCCTTGAATAATAAGTACAATTTTGAACGTTTTGTAATTGGAGACTCAAATCAATTGGCCTATGCCGCTGCACGAGCAGTAGCAGAAACCCCAGGAACGGCCTTCAATCCACTCGTTATTTATTCTGACGTTGGTTTAGGTAAGACCCATCTGTTGCATGCAATCGGAAATATTACAAGATTAAAAGGATTGAAAACTCTCTACATTACAAGTGAACAATTCACCAATCAGTACGTCAAAGCTATACAAACAAATCAAACTGAGAAGTTTCGTGATGACTTTCGATCTCTAAATGTATTACTCCTAGACGACATACAATTCCTAGCTGGCAAAGAACAAACCCAGGAAGGGTTTTTTCATACTTTTAACTCTTTGCACTTAAATAATTGCCAAATAGTCGTCGCTTGCGACAGGCCCATAGAAGAATTAACTGTTTTGCAAAAGAGAATNACTTCTAGACTAACTGGGGGGCTAACNGTCGATGTTCAACCNCCTCCATTTGAAACAAGATTGGCAATCNTGCTTGCCAAGTGTCAAGAACTGGAATTTAACCTCTCNCCNGTCATCACNGAATANCTAGCAGANGCTAATTACGGCAGNATCCGNGANTTAGAAGGCAGTTTAAATAAAATAATGGCTTGGTCTCAATTTACAGAAGAAAAAATGACATTGGAAACATGCCAATCNTTATTGTCCCAATTCAGAGTCANCCANAAATCAGCTCTTTCAGATGTAGATGTTATACGGGCAGTTTCTAAGCACTTCGATATAACANCTGAAACACTTCAAGGGAAAAAAAGAAATAAGGTCGCCGTGCGATCTAGACANGTCGCTATGTTCTTATTACGAGAAGAAACTGATTTGAGCCTATCCGCAATCGGTAAGATATTGGGGGGAAGAGACCATTCGACCATACTCCACGGCCGAGACCGTGTTGCATCATTAATTGATTTAAACGACTCTGTCATCGATGATATCAACAAAATAAAAAGATCGCTACATAACAAAGCAATCTGAAATTTTATTGCCTTGAACACAAAGTGGGCTAAAAAATATGCGACTAATTTTAATACGGCACGGTGAAACATACGCTAATCTATCAATGCGTTGGTCTGGTTCTAAAGACCTCAAAGTTACGGACCTCACAGAAAACGGCAAAGATCAAGCTAAAAAACTTGGACAGTGGTTCCAAGATCAAAAATTCATTCCAACTCACGCATATCACAGTCCACAAAGACGAGCCAGAAATACTGCACAATTAGCAGGTGGGCATTGGAACCTAAAAATGACTGCAACGGATTATTTAAAAGAGACAGGTGCGGGAATTTTTGAAGGACTCACATGGAAGGAGATCGAAGACAAATATCCAAAAGAGGCCGAACTTTTCAGGGATTCTAGAGACTGGTCATACATTCCCGAAGCAGAATCAGAAGAAGAAAGGCGAAGTAGAGCAAAAAAAGTACTCTCATTAATTTTACAAAATCACTCTAATGAAGACGTTGTTGTAATGTTTTGCCATGCCGGTATTATTCAGCATATCGTGTCAGTAATATTTGAATCCCCGAAATTATGGGGAATCAACATTCACAATACAGCTTTGTTTGAATTCTCAATTGACATCAATAACTGGAACACATCAACCAGGGAGAAATTCAATCCGACGCTTTGGAGAATAATTCACTTCAACTCCAATTCCCATTTAAATTGAGGTTTACAGCGAAAAAANNACANAGATAGGTGGGACACATCGGCAAATTTTATAATTTGAAAACCGCTTACGCTACCTTGCTTAATATCACCTAAGGACCATTTATCCGAGTCAATATGGAATTCAAATACCCCGGTGTTGGGTATACGCAAGACCCATACCCGATTCATTCCTATAAGAACAGAAATTATGTACATTAACAACCCAGAATGAGTGAAAGCCACAACACTGTCAACATTACTATGACCTTTTACTAGGAAATCCACAATATTCGAAGCTCTGTTCCTAAGATCNTAACGAGATTCTGCCCCGGGAACNATGTTAAAGTTTCTAGAAATTTGAAATTCTGTAGCTATATCTGGATATTCATTCTCAATTTCTTTCATAGTTTTCCCTGAGAAAACCCCAGCATCTCCTTCTTGCAAATCTTCAATTGTAATGATTTTATTTTCAGGGAAACAAATCTTAGCTGTCTTATATGCTCTAGACAGCGGACTCGTGTAAATTCTCGTTGGTTGAAAATCCGACACGTCAAACATCTTTGCCAAAGAAAAACATTGCTCAACACCATTAGTAGACAATTCATAATCCAATTGACCTTGCCATTGCCCTTTAGCATTGGCTACAGATTCAGCATGCCTAACAAACAACAAACGCATCTTCAAAGTTCCTTTTTTTCACTACTGGGGACTGCAGGCATAACGACAGTCAAAATAAAGGCAAAAAACATGCTAATCGTTGAGACAGTGAATGCCCAGCTCATGGCTGACGCATACGCGACCCGTAACCCAAAATCATCGGTCACTGCTAAGGAGGACAAATCAGCTTCATAACCAAGAGAGCTCATTACTGAAACAACGATTGCCGTCGGAACCGCGATACCGACAACATGTGCCCCATTTCTAGTTAAATTCATGAACGCTGATACAATCCCATAATTAGCGCGCCCCGCGCTCCACATTATGGAACTTGTATTAGGAGCCATAAAAATACTCATGCCCGTGCCAGACATACCTGAAGCAATAGCTATTAAATAATAACTTGAGTCCAATGAAACTCTAGACAATAAAAACATAGAAACAGTGGACAAAACCATCCCTAATAAGGCCGGTNTTTTTGTGCCAATCTTATCAGAAATTGAACCACTAATCGGGCCAAAAACTGCCATACATATGGATCCAGGCAAAATATAAATAGCCGCCTCTGCGGTCGACATTCCAACACCTGAAACAAGNAAAAAGGGTAACAGAAAGAAACTCGCAGATCCGGCCATAAACGATACAAAACGAGCAGCAGAACCAAGGGAAAATATAGCTGACTTAAATAAATACAAAGGCAACATAGGGGATTGACACCGATTCTCCCAAATCAAGAAACTTCCTAGTAAACAAGCTGAAGCGACTCCTCCCAAACCCACCAAGGGTGATTTCCAACCTAAGTCATTGGCATATGTTATAGAAAGCATGAAAGTAAGTAAAAAAGAAGCTGACAAAGCAACCCCTAGCCAATCAAATTCACGTAATTGTCCCTTTTTAAATTCCTGTTTCTCAAAAACCATGAGTGCAGCAATAACAGCAATGACACACACAACAGCCACAACAACAAAGATTGCTCTCCATCCCAATAAACTATCTATGCTCCCTCCAATAACTGGACCTCCAATAGCTCCCAGGCCTACCATAGTCATGTGAAACCCAAATGCCTTCCCTCTAACCGAATCAGGGAAAGCCGCCACAACCATTGCCATTCCATTCGCTTGCACCGCTGAAGCCCCCACAGCCATTAATAACTTGCCTATTAACACCATCATGAAATTATCAGCCACTGAAGTTAAAAGAGCAGCAACTACAAAAATAGCAAGACCGATTATCCACACGTTTCTTTTGCCTAAAGCATTAGCGAGAGCTCCTGCCGGAAGCATCAAGGCACTTACGCAAAGCATATACCCAATTGCGAGCCACTGAGACGTGGGGATGTCTACAACAAACTCTTCAGCTATTTTTGGTACGACCATCGACGTAGCGGTTTGTTCAGCTACCGTTATAAAAGTTGCCACGGAAACAGCAGCATAAACCCACCAATGGTATGAAGGACTATTTTTGATTTTTTGCATTGGAGAGATTAAAAAAGTGCTCCAGATTATTAATTGGCATCAATTTTTGACTCATCACAAAGTATGTATGTTTCCGGTCTCATCAGCAGATAACAGACTTTGAAACCGATATCCTCTTCTAAGCAATTCATCACTTCCACCAGCTTTTCGATCCAAAATAGACAAGACTATCTCAACCTTACAGCCTGAACTTTCAACTATATCAATAGCATGAAACAGGCTTGATCCACTGGTACAAGTGTCATCTACAACTGCAACTTTCATTCCTGGAGTGTAAGAACCTTCGATTGCTCTTTTCCCGCCATATGCCTTAGCTTCCTTTCTAACAATCAACCCAGTAATTGGATTATTTTGAATGTGACTATAAAGACTTAATGAAGAAACTATGGGATCTGCACCTAAAGTAGGACCTGCAATAGCATCAATTTCATTGCTAATAAGTATAGGTAATAGGCATTTCGCTACCAAGAATGCACCTTCAGGATCCAATGTTAGTATTCTTCCATCAAAATAATAGGTGCTGGTTCCGCCTGCAGACAACTGAAATTCTCCAAACTTCAGCGCTCCCTTTTCTTGAGCGACCTCAAGAAGCCTTTTTACATCATTCATTCAAATCATTCCTTTTACGATAGTCCTACAATTCATCCACTTATAAGTCAAATCTTACAAATACAAATTGTGCTCCACAATGTAGTCCGCGACTTTCTCCGGCAACATATGGCGAAATTCTCTACCTTGCAGAATGCATTCTCTTATTTCTGTTGACGAGATATTCGGAGTTTCTATGGTTAGCAATAATATGTCCGCATTTTTATACTGACCGCTTAACTTCGCAATTTCCGTAACTTTAATATTTTCCCTCGTTATCGCGATGATTTTACATGAGTTTATGAACTCTTTCGGATAATCCCATTTAGGAATCATTAAAACCGCATCCAAACCCATGATTACAACTACTTCTTCTCCAGGTCTTATCAACTGTATTGCCTTAAATGTATCCAACGTATATGAAGGGCCGAATCTTTTTATTTCCATATCTGAAATTGATAATCGAGCCTCATTCTCTAAAGCAAGTTCAACCATTTTGAATCTTTCATCGGCACTAGTTGAAATTTCTGTTTTCATGTAAGGGTTGCCTGCAGGAACAACAAAAATTTCCTCCATATCAATCTCTTTGAATATTTTCTCCATCACACTCAAGTGGCCATTATGAATTGGATCAAATGTACCGCCAAACAAACCTATCACTGAATCAATCTCCGCGAATTCACATTTTTGATAACTTAATTGACTATCTAAATACTTAAAACCTTGATCTCTTAACACCAAGTATACTCATGACGCCATTAACGCAACTATTATCATTGATAATTTAAGTGATGAATTTAAACTCACCGCACAAATAACAAAGCGAATCTGAAAGGATATTAAAGTTTTATGCAATATGACTATATCGTCATTGGAGCAGGATCTGCAGGAGCAATCATAGCTTCAAGACTATCAAAATCTCATGATAAATCAGTGCTTTTATTGGAAGGTGGACCAGATTATCCAAAGTTTGAAAATCTCCCCGCTGACATAAAGTTTGGATATTCAACTGGCACAGATTTAGCAGTAGGGGACGAGCACGATTGGGGTTATACAGGAAAGGTAGGAACTCAGTTAGAAACCTCTGAACGCAGATTAAGACTACCTAGAGGAAAAATCACTGGAGGCACGAGTTCAATAAATGGGCAGATATTTTTACGTGGTTTAAGCCACGATTTTAATCAATGGAAAAACTACGGTCTTAAAGGCTGGAATTATGAAGATGTTCTCCCTTTTTTTCGAAAATTAGAAACAGACTTAGATTTTTCAGGGGATTTTCATGGAACACGGGGCCCTATCGCTGCCAAAAGATTCTCTGTAAAAGAATGGACTCCCCCACAATCGGGATTTCATCATGCATGCCAGGAGTTAGGATTCCAATCAACCGAAGATCTTAATCATCCAGAAGCAACAGGCGTCGGACCATTTCCATGTAATAACCCCGGAGGAATACGACTAAGCACATCTTTAGGGTATCTTTCTAATGCACGACATAGAGTCAATTTTACAATTCGGGATAAATGTGTGGTGAAAAAAATCCTACTTGAGAAAAATCATGCCGTAGGAGTTGAGGTCAACAGTAATGGTCAAACCTATATCGTCGAAGGGCGAAAAATAATATTGTCCGCTGGAGCTTTAGCAAGCCCACACATTCTTCTACTTTCTGGAATAGGTGCAAAAGACCACTTAAAGAGTAACGATATTCCTTGCCTGATAGATTTACCAGGTGTAGGAGAAAATTTACGAGATCATCCACAGAACTTTGTTACTGCTTCAGTTTATGACAAAGATATTTTAGATACTAAAAAACCTCGCCTTCAAGTAGGGTTGAGGTACACGGCTGAAAATTCAGAACATGCGGACGATATGCTAATGTGGATGGGCTCATATGCCGTCTCAGGTGACTATAGAAAAATACTTCCAAATATTGATGCAAATAAACCATCCGTCACTGAATATAGTGCTCAATGCGAAAATGATTTAATCGGTATTCAAATCACCACCTCACTCTACTTCGCCACAAGTTCAGGCACTGTTAAGCTAAACAAAAATGACCCTTCATCATTTCCCGAAATAACTCTCAATCTATTAGACACAGAAGAAGATGTTGATAGAATGTCTCATGGAATAAAGCTGGCTACCGAAATCATGAAAAGTCGAGCCTTATCAGATATCGTTCAAGAAGTCTTAAGTCCTTCTGAAACCTTCCTAAATGATGATGAATTATTAACATCATGGTTAAGACAAACCACTACCACTGGGAATCANCTAACTAGCTCTTGTGCAATGGGTAACCATGANAATCCAATGGCCGTAGTCGATGAAAACGGTAAAGTGTATGGTGTCGAAAATTTACACATTGCAGACGCTTCCATTATGCCTAATACTGTGCGAGCAAATACAAACGTAACCACCATGATGATAGCTGAAAAAGTCTCATCATTTTTGACAGAGTCAGATTGAAGAAAAGAACTTGCAAGTTTAGCTTGACTGATAAAGAATATTGTTAATCGTAATTTACCAGAGCTAATTAACCTAGGCCGAGTTTAAACTATGAGCACAATAACGGAATCTCAAGATTTAGAGCTAATGGCCCATCTCATGCGTAGAGCTGGATTCGGTGCATCTCGTGACGAACTAGAAGAAAGAACACTCGCGGGGTATAACAGTACAGTGGAAAATCTTTTGAACCCAAAGAACTTTGCCTCTGTGGACATTTATAAATTCATACGTTATTTCCCTATGTGGTGGAAACCAGGGACTATGGGAGGACTTGGTCAAGCTCCTTGGGTTTGGACCATGATAAACACTAAAAATCCACTGCAAGAAAAAATGTGTCTTTTCTACCACAATATTTTCGCTACGGGTGTGGCCAAAGTCGACCATTATGATGAAATTCAGGANATGGTAGACATGTTTAGAAAAAAGGGGTTGGGAAAATACAAGGATATCTTATTGGAAGTAGCAAAAAGCCCTGCAATGATCTATTGGCTGGATAACAATGACAATCACGCTGACTCCATAAACGAAAATTGGGGCAGAGAACTTTTGGAATTGTTCACAATGGGTGTAGGAAACTACACGGAANAAGACGTCGTAGAATGCTCTCGAGCTTTCACAGGCTGGACTCTAGAACATAAATTGCCTAGGTTTCATATGGGAAGATGGGATTGGGAATTTAAATTTGTCGAAGAAGATCANGATNATGGCACCAAATCCTTTCTTGGACATGAAGGTAATTTTGATGGCGAAGATATCATAGACATTATCTTATCTAAACCTGCCACAGCTCAATTTATAGCTCGGCATTTATATAGNTTTTTTGTATCAGATGAACCACAGGTTCCTGCTTGGTCAGTNACTCCACCTAAAGATCAAAATGCGATTGATCTAATCGCCGATAATCTAATTNAAAACAACTANGACATGGCATTAGCATTNAAAGAAATTTTTTATAGTGACTTCTTCAAAAACGCTTACTTCAAACGTGTAAGAAACCCTGCAGAGATAGTGGTNAGCACACTCAGACTGGTAGANGGCNCAGAAGATCCNTCCCCAGAAACAATGAAATGGTCTGCTCAAATCGCCTATATGGGACAGGATCTTTTAAATCCTCCAAGCGTAGAAGGGTGGCANTCTGGGCAAGAATGGATNAACAGCGGAACACTAATGAAAAGAAACAATTTCTTATCCGAAATGATNGGAGACNTTAATCGTCCNGGTGTAANAAAGATAGTCTCCAGAATAAANAAGACGGATCTGAAGCCTGTTAGCTTAGTTGATACATGCNTAGAATTGATGGGACCGATGGANGTTTCTCCNCAAACCATGCAAGAANTAATTGAACATGCAGAAAGCCTANTTAATAAAGACTTGAAGNNCCCNTACAGTGAAAAAAGAATAACAGAAATTATTGTGGAGTTATTACANCTGGTTGTATCAACTAGAGAATATCAATTTTGTTAAACANTTACGCATCCAATGTGTTGAGAGGTAATCAGACATTATGATAGAGAATCAAANCATCTCTAACTGTAATCCACCAGTTATTGTAGTACTACAATTAACTGGTGGAAATGACTATATAAATACTATTGTTCCTCATAATAACCCTCTTTATTTCGATCATCGTCCAATGGTNAGAATAAATGAATCTGATGTTATNCCAATCAGTAAAAACACTGGATTCCATCCAGCCATGAAAGAAATCTCTGAGATGTACGCCAAGGGTGACGTCGCGGTAATACATGGCGTAGGCTACGAAAATTCACCGCGCTCTCATTTTCGATCTATGGATATTTGGCACACGTGTGAACCTGATACCCTCGGTACAGAAGGTTGGCTTGGGAAAGCGGTTAAAGAAATTGACCCAAAAGGAGATAATGTTGTCACCGCCGTTAGTATAGGGCCCGCCTTGTTCAGAGCTTTAGTTTCTCCTTCTGTACCAGTTGCTACTGTAGAAGACCTAAACAACTACGGTTTGCTCACGGATATTTCACCTGAAGAAAAGCGATCAAGAGTTCTAGATAGATACAAAAAGATGTATGCACCAATGATAGGGACAGGGCCTGTAATGGATTTCCTTGGGAAAACAGGCATAGACGCAATAGCCGGAGCCGATATATTAAATATAGCTCCAGCAACATATCAATCTAATGTAGAATACGCGCAAAGCTCAATAGCAAATAAATTAAAGAATATTGCTCAAATACACCTCGCAAATGTAGGGTCCCGTATTTTTTATTGTGACATCGGCAGCTTCGACACGCATTCAGATCAACTTAATACTCATCAAAATCTTTTGTCTTCTGTTTCTATTGCTGTGCAAAACTTCTTTGACGATTTGAATAGCCATGGGCAATCGGAAAATGTCGTTTTATTTCTATTTTCGGAATTTGGGCGGCGAGTGTTGGATAATGGGGGTGGTACAGACCATGGTGCCGCAGGAGTTTGCCTTGCAATCGGACCATCCGTCAAAGGAGGAGAATACGGTGAATTTCCATCCCTAAATAAAGATGGGCTTGATCAAGGAGACCTCGTTCCGTCGTTAGATTTTCGTGGAGTTTACTCAACATTCCTTGAAGATTGGTTGAAAATAGACCCAGTGCCTATAGTAGGCGGGAATTTCGAAAGTCCTTCGTTTATAAAATAATCCAACTACCTAAAACACTAGGAGACTCATGCTTACTATTTCATCAAAAGGGCGTGTATTTGACTACAGCCATGTGATTGGTGGTAGAGCTTTCCGAGGAATCACATATATCACAAAAGTAAATAACGACTCTCTATTTGCTGTTTATCGTGACGCTTACAATTCTGGAATATTATGTGTGGAAGGGGTAGATAGAGCCAACGCTGAAGAGATGTCAACAAAATTTGCCCCAATAAATATGGACCCAACTCAATCTTGGCCCACATGTATTACAGCTAGTGATTCTCATGTTTTTGTTACCGATGAACTGCAAAACCAAATTAATGTTTTTGATTTTTCGGGGAATTTTGTTGAAGAAATTAAAATTCACGGGGAAAAAACATATTTGAACAAACCTTCTGGCATAGTTATTGATGATTCTAATCATCTATTTATATCGAACACCGGAAACCATGAAATTCTAAAGTTGAACCTGAACGGGACCCTTGACCTCAAGTGGGGCAGCGAGGGGAATAAAGAGAAAGAATTGGACAGCCCTTGGGGCATTTGTTTGACTTATGACGAGTGTGTCCTAGTTTCTGATCATCTAAACAACCGTGTTCACAAATTTACAATGAATGGGGTCCATCTATTAACTTTCGGCGAATCTGGATTACCTAACGAAAGACTTAATCATCCGGCAGATGTTTCTATAGACCAAGATGGAGATATATATGTTGCTGACTGGGTAAACAATAGGGTTCAAGTTTACGATCAATCCGGGTCTTATATTCTGTCTTTATATGGCTCCGCTAATGGTCTCTCAAAATGGCAAAAACAATATGTGAACGGAAATCCTGATGTCTACAAAGCCAGAAGACGAGTTGCCAGTCTTGAACAGGAAATATTCTTCACTTTACCCACTTGTGTTGAATATGACGATGTAAACGATAGACTATTTGTGGTTGATTCCCAACGTTGGAGAATCCAAATTTTCGATAAAATCAGGAATTATAGCCAGCCACAATTCAACATATAGAAATTAAAGAGATATACTTTTTGCCAAAGTCTGTCTCGGTCGTTAAGATTTAATGATTAACTTATACCTAAACAACGAAAACACATAACAATGGAAATATCCAATAACCTAAGCAGTAAACTACAATGGGAATCCATTGATCTCAATTCCTTGTTATCTAAGAGAACAAGGAATATCAGTAAAGGTAATGATACAGACGCAGGGCGTATGTGGCGGCTACCAACTGACCATCCCGACCCAATCGTTTTGGCAGGAGGGATTCCTGACGATACCGTATTACCTACAGCTGATCTTATACAAGGAATAGTTAATGCTGTAGAAAACCATGCCGATGATGCTCTAAATTATGGCGGCTGGTTTGGATACGAAGGGTGTAGAAATGCTATCGCGACACGCCAAAACAATATTGAAGGAACATCTTTAACAGCCAATAACATCATCATGCATAACGGCAGTTCTGGTTGTCTGGAAAACATCCTAAAAGCATTCATAGAACCCGGCGATGTTGCGATTGTTGAATCCCCCAGTTATTCCGGAACAGTAAGAGCCATTCTTGGTTACCAAGCGGAAGTAATTGAAGTCCCAATGCATAAAACTGGAGTTGATCCTGAAGCTTTCAAAACAATAGTTAATGGCTTACATGCTGAAGGGAAACGTGTCAAATTATTTTATACAATACCGGACTTTCACAATCCCATGGGTAATGTAACATCTTTGGAGATCAGAGAAAAAATACTCCAGATTTGTTCTGAGAACCAGATCATCATTGCTGAAGATGCCGCTTATACAGAATTGCATTTTGAAAATCCGCCTCCTTCTTCATATTATGCTCTTTCAGATGGACATGGAGTCATCAAGATGTGCAGTTTCAGCAAAATATTAGCAACTGGGCTTCGAGCCGGTTGGATACAGGCCAGACCAGAGTTTGCAGAACCTCTTACCAGGGTTAGATTTGATATGGGTACAAGCCCCTTAGTGCATTACGCAATTGAATATTTGATAAATTCTGGAAACTTGGATAAACATGTAGAAAACATGAGATCTTTATACCAAGAAAAATGCTCTATAATGATCGATTCTCTTCGTCATTATTGTAGCCCATATATCAAAGTAGAGACACCTGAAGGTGGTTATTTTCTCTGGGTAGAATGCTTAGAAGGTAAGGCTATTGATCTGGTCACTGCCGCCGCTAAAGAAGGCGTAATTTTCCCCCTGGGATCCGTTTTTTTTGTTGACAAAACTACAAACAACAATCACTTTCGATTAGCCTACACAAGAGAATCAAAAGAACATTTAAAAGATGCGGGGAAAAGAATTAGGTCAGCCTTTGAAAAAATTTTAGATTAGCCATTCTTTTCTTTGGATTTTATAGCTAATTGTTCACAACTTTTATTTCCATCTTTATCACGTTCATAATCTTCTTCAACTTTTGATCTCTGTGAGGCTATACTGCCTATAAATTCAAAAGCGTCGACTATCTTTGTGGTATCCGGTTTATTGTTGTTAGCCATAAACAGTTCATCTGTTTCTTTTACAATGGGGGTCTAGAAGTTTATTTTAATTATTCTATGGAGCCGACGGTCAGGTTCGAACTGACGACCTGCTGTTTACAAAACAGCTGCTCTACCACTGAGCTACATCGGCAAACATCAGACAACTAGTTACCATTATAAATCACTTTTCACAGTAAATGAATCTACTCTACAACGTCGAGAAAATTTTATTCACAACATAATTGCGCATAAGATAGAAATAAGGATAATGCTGTTAAGTCTTCTTCTAACTTAACGTCATCAAGGAACGCTATAGCTCTTAAGTAACTGTAACTCAAAATTAAGGAAACGTTTATGAACCCTGATCTTATTGTTTACTTTGCCCAAATATTAACTGGTATCGCAACATTAATAGTTGCATTTGTTTTACTATATCAGCTCAAATTACAACATTCTGAAGCACAAAGAGAATTGGTATTAACGATCAACCAGCAAAGACAAGACCTTGCTCTTGCTGTTGCAAACAATCCAGAATTATCAGATATTAATTACAGAGGTGGGCACGATTTCGGGGACTTAAACAATCAATCTGAAAGAATAAGGTTTAACAGAATTTTTGCTGCAGAAATGAGCCTAAGTAACATAGCGCAAGAATATTCTGACTTGTTACATGTAGATCCAGATTTGGCCCTTAAAACTAGCTTTGCTTTATTTCCCGGAAGACGAAAATTTTATAAAGAAGGGCTGATCAGATATACACTCCCAAGTACATTTGTTGAAAAAACAGATCGGTACATTCAAGAAATTGAAGATAAAGTCGGAGAAAATGGACAAGATCTCTCTGTTTTACAATAATATATAGATTATCTGATGATTACGGAGTCCTTAACATGGAACTATTACGTTACTTGAAAAACAAAGATATACAAATAGGATCAAGAATCCCAGAATTTTTACTTGTTGATCAAAGTGACAATGCTCTGCGTCTAAAAGATCTCGCAGGTTCTCCTGCCGTGCTCTACTTTTACCCTAAAGATGGATCTGAAGGGTGTACGGTAGAAGCATGTGAATTTAGAGATGTGTATGATGATTTCAGGGAATTAGATTGCCCGATTTATGGTATCAGCCCTGATAATTTGGAAACACATAATTCCTTCGCAGAAGAACACAATCTCCCTTTTAATCTGTGTGTGGATCCTGATAAAAATATGATTAATGAGTATGGTGTAGAAGCTGAATATCTATGCTCCGACCAAGAATCAGAATTTCTTCGGTCAAAATATTCAGCCCCAATCAAAGACGATAATAAATTAACTACGATCGCTCGATGTACTTTCCTAATTGACAAGGACGGTATATTAATTCACAAATGGATGAACGTAAATTTCCGTGGCCATGCAAGCAGTGTTCGTGACCAATTACATAAATCGTTTAAATTTGATATTGCCTTTTAAATTTGGCGCNATANAAAAAGCGTTTCNAGCTACTCCCATTGCCACTCNACCGTACCTAACCTTACAGTNTCTCCAGNTTTAATCCCTGAGTCTTCCANTGCTTTTACAACCCCGACTTTACCCATGTGTCTGTATAACTGCATTCTAGCCATCCAATCTTCGTAATTGATCCTCTCCGCTATTCTTTCAATTCCCGGCGATTCCACAATAAAAATATCTTTCTGCTTAGTTACACGGGGCCCTTGCTGTTTGGGTGCAGGTTTTAATACAGGAATATTTTTATTTTTCGGTAATTTATAGTCGTCTTGTGTGTTTACTTCTTCTAGAACCTGAATAACCTCGTTGAGGAATTCTTCAATTCCTTCTCCGGATACTGCGGATATAAAATGAAACCTCCAGGCGTTATCACCCATAACATCTTTTATATCCTCTGCCAGTATTTTAACTTCGTCCAAATCAATTTTATTTAGTGCTAATACCTGTGGCTTTTCACTTAATTCTTTATCAAACTTTTTAAGTTCTGTATTGATTTGGTTGTAAATTTCACGTGGATCATCTTCAGAAGCATCCACTAAATGTACAAGTACTTTTGTCCTTTCTATATGTCTTAAAAACTCATGCCCTAAACCAACTCCCTCGTGTGCCCCCTCGATTAATCCAGGAATATCAACCATCACAAAGTCTATTCCTTTATGTTCCACAACGCCTAAATTAGGTTCTAGTGTTGTAAATGGATAATTGGCAATTTTAGGTTTAGCTTCTGACAATAAACTTAGTAAGCTAGATTTACCTGCATTTGGTGCACCTATTATTCCAACATCTGCAAGTAATTTTAGTTCAAGGCTAACATTCAATTCTGCTCCCTGTTCTCCTACCTGCGCTATAACTGGATATTGGTTTGTGGATGAAGCGTATTTAACATTTCCATAGCCCCCTCTCCCTCCATGTGCAACTACATACTTCTCACCATGGTGTTTTATGTCTGCTAAAATTTGTCCTCCATTGTTGCGAATTTGGGTCCCAATAGGTACTTTAATATAAACATCTTTACCGTCATTTCCATGTTTTTTTGCTTTACTGCCATTACCGCCATTCATTGCCTGAAAGATCTTTCTATACCTGAATGATAGTAGAGTATTATCATTTCTGCTTCCGACTATTATGACGTCTCCTCCCTTCCCTCCGTCTCCTCCATCCGGACCACCTCGCGGTACAAATTTTTCATGGCGTCCACTGATTGCGCCATCACCACCATTTCCGCTTTTTATGTTTATATTTACTTGATCTATCATAATGGTTTTATTCTTTATGTAATAACAGTAATAATAAGTTTGTGATTTTTGTTGATAGAGTTAATTTACTTATAAAGTTAAAGAGATATAGCAATTATAATATGTGGAAATAGTGTGTACGAATTAAGAATTTTGTGTGTTTATTTATTCTTATTTGGTTAGATGGATTCATTTTGAACAAATTAGGTTATTTATACACAAGATCTTAGAACTATAAACAATATTTTCAACAAAGATGTGGATAAGAAAAAACTTGTTGTTTTGAGCCCATTAAATCCAAGGGAGAAATTTATGACTGCCGGCCAACTTTCAGTGAAAGAGTTATTCACCGAAAATGCACGTTTCCAGGCTTATTTAGATGTAGAAGTTGCTTTGGCTAAAGCGCAAGCGAAATTGAATGTTATACCTGGTGCAGCAGCGTCTGTGATTTCGGAAAAAGCAAATCTAGAAAAATTAAATTTGAAGAACATAAAAGAAGGTCTTGCGAAAACAGGTCACCCCCTTGTGCCGTTGATTTGGGAACTAGATAGGGTTTGCGGGCCTAAGGCGGGAGGGTATATCCATTGGGGTGCTACAACCCAGAACATTACCCAGACAGGAAAATTATTGTTAGTTAAACAATGCCATGATCACTTTCTTGTTCAAATGGCCGATCTTCTTTGTATATTTAGTGAATTGGCATTTAAAACGAAAAACTATGTAATGGCAGGTAGGACACACGGGCAACATGCCGTTCCTGCAACCTTTGGATACAAAATCGCGGTTTGGATAGATGAATTTATTAGACATATTGATCGTTTGAAAGGATCAGAGGAAAGGGTTTTTGTGACAATGTTAGGTGGGGGGGCAGGAACGATGGCTTCTGTTGGGATGGAAGGCTTAAAAACACAAGAATTAATGGCCCAAGAACTTGGAATGCACAGTATGCAGATGCCCTCCAGAACCATTGGTGACCACTTAACAGAATACATAACACTATTGGCAATGTTATCAGCAACTAGCAGCAAGATAGCTAGGGAAGTCTATACTTTGATGAAACAAGAATTTGGAGAGTTAGAAGAGCCTGTTCCGATAGGAGCTGTTGGGTCGTCTACAATGCCGCAGAAAAGAAATCCCCGCCTATGCCAAGATGTTGTTGCTTGGGCAGCAGAAGTTCGGACGTTCGTGCCAATGGCATTAGAGTCTATGCAGACAGAGCATGAAGCAGATAAAACGACAAGTATGATGATTAATTCAGCTATAGATCGAACTTGTATATTAGTTGATCAAATACTTAATGGCCTGACTGAAATTTTTCGTGATATACAAATTTTTCCTGAACGAATGAGAGCAAATGTAGAACTAAGTGGTGGGTTAATCATGTCAGAAAGAATAATGCTAGTACTAGGGAAAGAAATGGGTCGGCAGAAAGCTCATGATGTGATATATGAAGCCGCCCAAAATTCTGTAAATCAAGGAAGACCTTTCAAAGAAACACTGATGGAAGAGCAAGAATTGGTTGAAAGGCTTTCCGAAAAAGAGATTATGGAATTATTGGATCCTGAAAAATACACGGGACTATGCTCGTATTTTGCAGAAACATATTCTAAGAAAGCTTCTATATTAGTTGAAAAATTGCGAAAATAAATTCAGATCGTTCCTGATTCTTTTAAACTTAAAATTTCAGATTCTGTGAAATTAAATTCTTTTAGCACTGAGTCTGTATCAAATGCGAAACTCGGTGGTTCCAT
Organism: Chloroflexota bacterium; assembly: GCA_002717465.1. GTDB lineage: Bacteria > Chloroflexota > Dehalococcoidia > Lucifugimonadales > UBA826. The sequence goes on along the minus strand of PBDQ01000026.1, from coordinate 37,254 downwards.
ATTTGGCAATTTAAATCTAGACATTTGAACAGGATTTCCTGGCCAAGTGACTTTTTCCCATAGATGCTTATTAGGGTCGTTAGAGNAATCAGTTTCTACAATCATTCCNCGGTTTCTATTCCATTGGTTTTTATGGATATCATCAGCGTATGTATTCCTAACGGCAAGGAGGTTTTTGTCTGACAGTGTTTTTAACCAGTAATTAGTGGAGTGAGCAAAAAACAATTGCTCTAACTCTTCCTCGATGCCCTCATTATTATTTATTAGATGATCATAGTTTATTTGGTGCAATCTTTTGAAAATAATGTTGATGGATGGAATAGAAATAAATGTATGTAATGCTGACTCTCCTGGGATGTGAATAAAAATCCATCCATCGGTACATTGATATAAACGGCACAACAGATGTTTTCCTCTTGATGCTGGTCCACCGTTTTCTGATCGACTAAGTTTTTTGTAACTAACGTGTTGGGGAGCGGAAATTATGGCTGAGGTATGTGCTAACGAAGCTTTAACGTGTTGCCCTTTACCGGTTTTTTGTTTTTCCAAGATAGCTAGCATCAATCCATACGCTGCAGAGAGACCTGTTCCGTAGTCATTCAAAGTAAAACTAGCTGGTCTAGGTTTACCGTTCTTGCCTCCATTTCTAACTTGAACACCTGTTGCAGCTTGAGCGTTCTGTTCAAATCCTGGTCTGTTACTCCATTTTCCTTCATGGCCAAAACAGTTGATGGAACCGTAAATGATGTCAGGAGCATGTTTCCGAAGATCTTGATATCCGATTCCTAGGCGGTCTGCCACTCCTTTTCTAAAACCTTCTATGAATACATCGGAGTTTTCAACCATGCGTAGCAAGGTTTCTAATCCGCCTGGATTTTTAATGTTTAGAGCTATACTCTTTTTACCTCTTCCGACATCAATCCATGGTGTTACGCTAGGTTTTCGATGGCGAGGATCAACTTTGATGACATTTGCCCCATATTGAGCCAATGTTCGACCACATGTTGGCCCAGCCAAAACCACACATAAATCTAGAACTGTAATGCCCTGCAAGGGTAACGTCATTTCGGTTTTATTCAACTTGTTTACTCGCTATGGCAGGAATTTTATGTTCCAGATTACTAACTAGTAACCCTGGTTGTTTCATAGGTCCATAGATGGGGTCGTCAACATTTATTACTATCCCGGCTTCAAGCGGGTGACTTAACATTAACCATTCGTCGATTGTGCGACATTTTGTGCAAGGAATCCCGAGTTCAGATAATTGTTCTTCCCAGTCGTCTGCCGTTCTCGTTTTCCATAACTCATCAATTTTGGTAAACCAATGTTTTTCTATGTCTTTATTGATTTTGGAAACATCTAAATCTTTGAAAAAGTCTATCCAATCACTGTGACCTGTGAATTTCAAAAAGGGTTCTAAAAACCTTAAGCTATCAAAATTGATATTTACCCACTTTTTGTCTTTACATTGATAAAATCTTTTTAAAATGGGATGTCCAATTTGTTTACCATGATTTCTCCCAGAATGCCTGACTAAAGCTGTTCCCATTCCCTGATACATGGCGTCATGAACAGGAACAGTTATTTGTTGTCCTGTCCCAACAATATTTCTGTGAAGCATTGCTGCAATGATAGCGGGTGCTGCGGTGATAGCAGCGAAGCTACTTGAATAATATAACTCATGGAAAGATGGCCCTTCACCTTCAATTGGTAGTTCTCCAGAAGGATTCAAAGCATAAATACCGGAAGCAGCTGATACTAAGTATTCGTCTGGTGGAATATGTTGGAATTCGTGATTTTTAGGAAATCCCGGTAGTGACACGCAAATAAGTTTAGGAAACATATCTTTTAGTTCATTATATGTTTTGGGGAAAGGGATTTGATTACAGGGATTCGTGTTCTCTATAAAAATGTCTGAGTTACGAACATGATCGTTAAATATAGATAGCGGATCGGAACAAAAATCATCCAATCTAATTAAAGTTTTACCTCGATTCCAGACTGAAAACTCAGGAGAGCCAACAACCGGATACCTACATGCCGGTTGAATTTTAAAAACATCCGCACCTTGATCGGCAAGTAACATCCCGAGAATGCATCCTACAGGATAGTCGCTTATTTCTATTACTTTGTACCCTGAAAGCGGTCCTATTTTTCTATATCCCAAAATCTATCTATATTGATCAATACCTACAGTGGCAGGACTGGGGCCAGATGGGAAAACGGCTGTTTTGGCTCTGTCGGCGCCTAGGACTACTATATGGCAATTTTCAGGATGGTCTAGAACCGATACTTCAAATGCTATCCTCTCTGCTTCAGTTTTATTCCGTATCCATTGCCAATGCTCGTCTACTCGAGCGTCATTAACCGGCATGTAGTGTGTCATCTTTCCCAGGCTTGCGTTTGCATGTTCATGTATGAATGCTTTGGCATCATTTTTAGAAAACCCTTCTTTTCCAACAGGACCAGCAACATCCGGAGGCATGAATATTAATCTTTGGCATCCACCTTCTTTTCCTTGCAGACTACGACTACCAAATGTAATTCCGTAGGCAAGGGTTTTAAGGAGGTCTTTTGCTGAAGTGTTTCCTTGATCCTGAACGTCTAATTCTCCGTCTGTTATGAATATAGAAACAGCATTTTCAGATTCTTTGAATCCTTGGTCTTGAGCGTAGGATGGCCATGGACTCATTGCTTCATTTTCAGCAACGCAGTGGACGAACTTTCTTGTTGTGCCGATAGTGTCCATATCCATTTTATTTGGATACCACATTCCGATATTTTTTAAGCAAAGATAAAAAGCTCGTCCAATAATTATATTGATTTCATTGTCTCTACCAGGGCCAAGAGCTGATCCAGGATTGAGACCAACCTCTTTTGCAATAGGACCATTCACAACAAGAATGGGAGCGTTGGGACTTGTAGACATTAAAAGAGATTTTCCACCATGTCCACCTATTTCGGATAGGCATTTTACGGCTGCTATAATGATTGGCATATGCTCTGGCTTTGCTCCAGCCATCGCAGCATTTATAGCGATTTTTTCAACTGTGGCCACCCCAAACCCGGGAGGCATATCACAGACTACTTCAGACGGACTAAGAGTGGTACCTGCCAGTAATTTTTGAACAGCTTCTTTAGTTGCTGGGTAAACGGGAAGAGCATCAGACCAGTCTCTAAAGGTGAAATCTTCATTCATTCGAATAATTGCTTCATATCGATCTTCTCCTTCAAAAGCAAAGGTATCTGATGTGTCCATGTCCCTGGCTAATTCACTTCCTTCTGAAGTTAAACACGAAATTAAATCATCAATCGCAGCTTCAGTTTGTGTCACACATAGATCATCGGCTAAATTCCGATATATTCTGGGCACGATAACAAATTGAAGATCTGGCATTCCAAAAGTTCGGCTGCTGGCTAAAGCATCATCTTCAAATCGACCAGATACTATGGGAACTGCGGGCTTTCCCATTTTTTCAATTTCGATCATGTCGTGGCACATCCACGACGCGCAGGTCCCTCAATCAGCAGTGGCACCAATTACTACATCGCATTCCTCTGCAGCTTGCTTTACGATTGGCGGAGGAGAAGGATAATTGCCTCCAGTGTAAAAATTTACAGTAACGTTTTTGTATCTTTCTTGAATTAATTCTCCCGCTCTGTTTAACGCTAGGTCACCTCCATGAGTGCCGCTCCACAGAAGACCTACAGTTTTCCCGTCGAGAGTAGATGGTCTGGCGTTGGGCTTCAAAACATTTATCATGCCGCGTTGAGTGGCTACGGGATTCGATACTTCCAGTAAATACATAATGAGTCTCCCCTAAATTGAACAACCTAGATGATTAAAATCGAAAGTTATTAGCGGCATTATACAGAAGTAATGAATAACGGAAATAGTTAGTCCTTAAACAGCCTACTCGTTTAATAGCTTAAAGAATTTCAGATTTATATAAGACGTATAATTTGGTGATGAATAACAAACGAAAAAAAACAGAGTTGCTGGTCGCAACTACTAACAAAGGTAAAATGCATGAAATGCAGGCGTTATTAGCTGGTTCCGGCTTAGAAGTTCTAAATTTGGGTAATTTTCCAAAAATGGATGAAGTTGAAGAGAAAGGTACTAGCTTTCGAGAGAATGCCATTTTGAAAGCTGAGGAGTATGGTAAACATTGTGGTCTTTTAACTCTTGCAGATGATTCTGGCTTGGAAGTTGATATCTTAAATGGGGAACCAGGCATTTATAGTGCAAGATATGGAGGCCCTGGGAAAACAGATGCTGATAGAAATGAGTTGGTATTGAGTAAAGTGAAAAGATATGAAGACCATCAGTTGACAGCTCGATTTCGATGTGTGGTTGCGATATGGGAACCATGTTCCAATAAAACACAAACCTTTGAAGGAACTGTAGAAGGTTTGATATTGAAAGAACTTAGAGGCGAGCAGGGGTTTGGGTATGACCCGTTGTTTTATTTTCCTCCATACGGGAAAACATTAGGTCAGGTGAGCAGGTCTGAAAAGGAAAAAATAAGCCATAGGGGTCAGGCCGTCCGCAAAGCGGTAAAATACATTAGAACGCAGCTATAGATGAGGGTTAATTTGCAAACTTCGGTTACAGATAAGTTTAATAGGGGACTGAGAGACCTGAGGGTTTCGGTAACGGACAGATGTAATTTTAGATGTCCGTATTGTATGCCAGCTGAAATATTTGGGGAAAGATATCAGTTTCTTCCGAGAGCGGATTTATTGACTTTTGAAGAAATCATTTGCGTTATTGAAGCCTCTGTTCAGCTTGGTGTCAGGAAAATCAGGTTGACAGGGGGGGAGCCTCTCGTTAGAAGCAACATAGAGCGGTTGATTGAAATGATCTCATCTGTGAAAGGAATTGACGATATTGCAATGACTACAAATGCCTATTTGTTGGATGCAGCGGCGCATAAATTAAAGAAGGCAGGTCTACATAGAATTACAGTAAGCTTAGATTCTTTGAATGATGCGGTTTTTCAGAAGATGAATGGTAGAGGATTCAGTACTGCTAAAGTGATAAATGGGATAGAGGCAGCTAAAGAAGCGGGGTTTGAAATTATAAAAATTAATGCTGTGGTTCAAAAGGGTGTTAACGAGCACACATTAATTGAATTAGTAGAGTGGTGCAGAGAACAACATATTGTCCCACGATTTATAGAATATATGGACGTCGGTACACTGAATGATTGGAAACTTGATGAGGTGTTTTCCGCAGCTGAAATAATTGATTTGATAGATGATAAATACCCTGTTGAGCCAGTTGACCCTAGTTATTTGGGAGAGGTGGCCAGACGGTATCGTTTTAAAGATGGGAAAGGTGAGTTTGGGGTTATATCCTCAGTAAGTCAACCGTTTTGTGGTGACTGTACTCGTGCACGGTTATCTCCGGAAGGGCAATTTGTAACATGTTTGTTTGCAGAATCAGGTAAAGATTTGAGAGAACTGTTACGAAAAGGTGTAAATAAGAAAGGCCTAGTGGAAGCAATAACTGGTGTTTGGAATAAAAGGGATGATAAATATTCAGAGAATCGTAGCTCCATGACGATTCCTAAAAAGAAAGTGGAGATGTATCACATTGGGGGTTGATTATTGGTAGTTAATAATCTAGCAATATACACAGACGGAGCCTGCTTAGGAAATCCTGGGCCAGGTGGCTGGGGAGCTGTAATTCTTGATGGTCAGGAAAAGAGGGTATTACATGGCCATGAAGCAGATACTACTAATAATCGTATGGAGATTTATGCTGTTATTCGAGGATTGCAAGATGTCCCTAAGGATGTGGGAGTAACTCTTTATTCTGATTCAACTTATGTTATTAACACGATGACTAAAGGGTGGAAACGTAATAAAAACCAAGATCTGTGGGATCTCCTTGATGAAGAAGTTAGGGGGAGAAGGATTGTTTGGAAGTGGGTTAAAGGCCATTCTGGCGACCCATTGAATGAAGAAGCTGATAAGTTGGCTCATGGAGAGGCAACTGGCATATTAAAGAAGGATAAACTAATGGAATCCAAAGCAAAAAAAAAGGATAAGTTTTTAACCCATATCGATGATACAGGTGCAGCCCAGATGGTCGATGTGGGAAATAAGCGAGAAACAAGTAGAGTTGCTATTGCCAAGGGTTCGGTTCAAGTACATCCTCAAACACTAGAACTTATAATTAAAAATGAATTTGAAAAAGGAGACGTGTTGGCCGTGGCACGGGTCGCAGGTATTATGGCTGCGAAGGAGACATCTCGGTTGATTCCTCTTTGTCATCCCTTGCCGTTAACGAAAGTGTCTGTAGATTTTGAAGTTGATAGAAAATCTTCTGAAATATTAATAACCGGCACAGCCAATATTACGGGTAAAACTGGTGTCGAGATGGAAGCTCTCACCGCTGTATCTGTTTCTGCTTTGACTATCTACGATATGTGTAAAGCTGTTGATAGAGGCATGACTTTTTCCGTGTGGTTGGAAAAAAAGAGTGGCGGACGATCTGGAGACATATCTTTCCAACGCAGGAACTGATTTTTTTCCTTGTGTAATAAATCATAATAAATATAAATAGATTGTTCTGTTTTGCAGAAGAGATGTGAAATTTCACAAATAGGAGCGATTGACGGAGAAACCCACTAGGAATATAGGCTATTTATTTTCTAGTTAGTTGTCTTTAAAAATTGCCATATATCTAAAAAGTTGATCGTTGTGGTAGAATTTGTTTGTTAATAAAAGTACGCTGCGCTATGCGTGGCCTTAAGTGAATCAGGAAGTAGTAGAGTGAATATTTACGTTGGAAACATCTCGTATAACAGTACAGAAGACGATCTCAGAGAGGCGTTTGGGCAGTACGGTGAAGTGACTGCAGTGCGTGTCATTACAGATCGTGATACTGGTAGGTCCAAAGGTTTTGGATTCGTGGAGATGTCTGATGATGACCAGGCAAGAGAAGCCATGCAGGCCCTAGATGGAAATGATTTTATGGGCCGAGACATTAAGGTAAATGAGGCTCGCCCTCGAGAGCCGAGATAAATAAACTTGTTTCTTTAGTGCAAGTTCAATTTGATATCCTAGGAATAAGCACTGAGTAGAAAAAGGAAACATAGCGACCAACGGTGTCGCTCAAACTTCCTTTAGGGCATATATTTTCACCGCATTGTCATGGAACATACTTGCGCGTTCTGTATCTGAGTAGCTTTTTGAGAACTTTTTGAAAGCGTTGTACATGACCGTGTACGAGTAAGATATTTTGTCAACAGGAAAATTGCTTTCGAACATGCACCTATCTGGACCGAATTGTTCTATGCAATATTGGAGGTAAGGGGCCATATCCTTTGCCAATTCTTCGGACCCTATGGGGACGGCTCTGTCGTGCCAGTTAAAGCCTTGCATTTCCATACCCATCCCGCCAAGCTTTATCACTACATTTGGACATTTTGCTACTTGTGATATTCCTTTTTTCCAAGTAGGAATTACTTCTTGGTTATTCAAATATGGTCCTATTCGGATTAAGCCGCCTATGTGATTTAGAATAATTGTTAGATTTGGAACTGATTTCGCAAAATTAGCTAACTCTGGAAGTTGATGGAAAAACAGCCATCCCTCTAGCGATAAATTCATACTTGCTAATATATGAGCGCCTTTTCTAAAATTATCATTTAATAGTTGTCCTTTCTCATTATTGGATGATACGCCAGGCAGGTTTCCATGAGGGTCCCAGGTTACCCGATGCCTGATTCCCTTGAGCCTGTTAGGACTGGCTTGTTTTAATGATTCAAGGGCAGGGCGGACTTTGTCGCCAAGATGTAAATTTGCACTACCAACAATTCCTGCGGCGACTTGTGTTTCACCGTAGAGTCCGCTTGCGCTAGAAGCTGCAACACCTTGGACAAACTCAACTTCTCCAACAGGTTTTAAATGTTCTGGGCCTTTGGCCCTAATCATGGATTCAGCTTCAATGAAAACAGTAGATTTAACATTATGCCCTGAATTCACATCTAATAGGAGTTCTTCTAATAGATAGCGTTGATATGGGATTCTTTCGAATCTTTTATCCCAAAGATGGTGGTGAGGATCACAAATTGGAAGATCCGATTCAATGGCTTGTTCTGGTGTTAAAGATAACCAATCATTGCCGCCATAGGGCATCTTATACTCCTTATATCATCACTCGGAATTTTGTTTAACTTCAATATATCAAAAGAGTTTGGAGACTACATATGAAACCATAAAAATGTTCACAAATCTGATTAGTTACCTGGCGGGGAATAAATGATGGCTTGTGCTTTTTCCATTGATTTTTTTGCTTCTTCTGCAGTCATAATACGACTTATGTTCATTGAGTGGACAATGCCTGAGGCACATATTGCCATTACTAAAGCTTGTATATCAACATCGTTATCTGGTGCAGTAAAAACAATATAGAGCCTAGATTCGCCTACACCTACCCAGTAGTGCTCTAATTCAAACCCTAATGAATTAAATAGCGGCGAATTGCTTGCTTTTCGATCCTCAGGGTTATTTATAAAACCTTGGAATGCTTCAGTTGTGCCATCGATTGTTGCTAGATAACGTCCCATTTTAGGCTCCTTTTAGATATGTCATATTAATTAAATTTAAATAATAACTCACTATAGTTGCCAATAATATAAGGATTCTATTAATGTTTAAATGTGAGAAATCAAATTATTGTTAACAAAGGTCGCCAATTATGGTCTGGATCAAAGAAGATGAAAGTTACGCTGAATTACCCAACGTTATCAAATGCATGTCGATAAACCCAGAGGTAATGAATGCGGTGATCGAAATGGGACACAAAATTGGATTTGGGGCTTCTACATTGTCTCGGGAACAGGAAGAAATTATTGCCACCGTTGTCTCAGCGATAAATGAATGTGAGTATTGAGTTGTTTCTCACGGAGAGTATCTTCGTCAAGCTAGTGGTGATGCAGAATTTGCCGATGCTGTAATGCATCAATATGGGCAGGTTGATTTTGATGAACAAACATTGGCTATTGTTGAATATGTTGAAAAACTTACAAAGACGCCGTCTCAAATCACGGAGGCAGATGTGGTTGCTTTAAGGTCAGTTGGTCTGGATGACCAACAAATATTATCAGTAGTTATGATTACTTCAATGTATGCTTTCATGAACCGTTTAGCTGATGGCCTAGGAGTTCAGCTTGATGAACAAAAGAGAGAATTTGTTGAAACGTGGTCGAAAAATTTATCATCTTCAAACTGAGAATAATGCGTATTCAACTAAAATTCAAAGTCTTGAGGGTTTACTTTTTGAGACCTAATCCAAGAGTCTATATCGGATCTAAAAAATCTCCATTGATGCCCGACTCTGTTCGCAGGGATGTCGCCGGATTTTAACAACTTATAAATGGTCATTCTATCCAGCTGAAGGTATTCAGCTAGTTCTTTTGTTGTCATAAGGTCATTTGTTGTCATTTACCAGAGTCCTCATATTTATCATGTCAATATTATGAATAATCTGATCATATTAAATCATATGATATCAATTATGACTATATTTATTGATAAGTTAAGTTTAATTAAAAAATTAACAACTTTATAAATGAAAGGAGATCGATTTACTCCATAAGACTAATAATTGAACAGGTTTTTATTATCAACTTTAGTACTAACTATACCTAAAGCTGAAATTATCTGAAGTACTCCCATAAACATAAACACAAATTTCATTCCAGTTATAAAAGAAGTAACTAAGTCGCTAGAAGTTGCTGCGTTTAGAATTGTTTCTACACTTACTTGGTGATTGTTTGAAATTAGTACGGCAGATATTATTGCTGAAGAAAGCGCAATGCCCGTAGCATTGCCTGAATTTCGTGAAAGATTAACTAAGGCTGCAATAACTCCATGTTTGTCTGAAGGACCAGATGAAAAAATGGCTGCGCTATTGGGAGATAGAAATATTCCGGATCCAGTGCTGAAAATAACTATACAGACGACAATAAAAATGATGGAGCTCACAGCAGACATTAATCCCATCATTAATAGACCGGTACTGGCTATAACTAAACCTACAAAAGTGAAAATTCTCCTGTCATATTTATCTGAAAGAATTCCTATGGTTGGGCCGAAAATTATTCGACTTATTGCGTTTGGGACAAGCATCATGCCAACTTGCGCCGGATTTAATTTAAGAGCTGACTGTAGGTAGAAAGGTATTATGAATCGGAAGGAAGAAACTCCCAAAAATGATAAGTAGTTTGCAGTAATGCTCCATGAGAATAATTTATGTTTAAATAATGAAAGCTCAAGAAGAGGAGACCCAGTTTTAGATTCCCACCATATGAAAGAAAAAACCAAACATATAAAGAGAAAGAATCCTGAAATTATTTTAGGAGAGGCCCATCCAAAATGAGAACCATTTGAAAGCGTCAATAAGAATGTTAACAATAAAGCGCTAGATAGTAAGGCACCAATCCAATCATAGTTGTTGTTTCGTGAGCCTGTACCTTTGAACAGTGAGGAATCTAGGACCAAAAATGTTGTTATGAAAGCTAATGCACATAATGGAACATTGATCCAAAATACCCATTTCCAGCCTGCCAATGTAACTAAAACTCCACCTAGTATCGGACCAATAACACCTCCAGTTCCAATAACTGCTCCATGAGCCCCGAGCCCCTTGCCTCTTTCAGAATCCTTAAAAATACTTGCAACCATGGCCATACCTGTAGCCTGTGTCATTGAAGCCCCCAATCCTTGAAGGACTCTTATCGGAATCATGAATAACATAGCTCTTTGCTGAGTAAATTGTGATACTAGCGATGGAATTGAGCCGGCAAACAGAGACATGAAACCAAATAGAACAAGACCACATAAATACATGGGTTTACGACCAATAATGTCCGACAGCCTTCCCATGGGAAGCAGGAATATACTTATTGTTAAAGTCTCTGCTAAAACAACCCATTGAATCGTGTTTAATGAAACTTGAAAGTCTTCCGCTATTGTTGGTAGTGCAATGCCAACGCTGCCGTGGTGGGTAACATTGGTGACCGAACCAATAGCTACAGAGAAAAAAACAAGCCACTTATAATGTTTTGTGTCAGAAAGCCGAGGAAGCATGTTTTTGATTTTTAATTGCCTAAATATTTAGCAGCATTATATATACTAAATATCTATGCACGTAGAATAGTTGAAATCTACAGAACCTTAGAAACTAATTTTCTGGTGTAAAAAATGTTTAGAAAGCATATAGGAAAACCATAATGTCACACATGGATAATGTAGTGAATTGTGAAGATAGTAATTTAAGCCTCATGCAACTGATTTCAGGGCACTGTTCTTTATCTGGANTAGATTTATCTGGATTAGATTTATCTGGATTAGATTTGTCGAATAGAACACTTAGGGGAACTAATTTTAAAGGAGCTAATCTGTCCAGCTCCGATTTGTCTGGTTCAGATTGTACTCGAGCTAATTTTAGAGGGGCTAATTTGGATAATGCGAACTTAACAGAGGCGATTCTCCGAAGTTCAAATTTGACCGTAACAGACATGAAAAACATTACCCTAGATTCGGCTGANCTNAGAGGCGCTAACCTTAGTGGAGCTGCTTCGAATTCTGGACAAAGTACAAGAAGGGTAATTGGCGCCAATCTTCAAGGGGCTAGCGCTAGAAATGCGAATTTCCAAGGAGCCGTAATGGTTCGCGTGAGGTTGAATTATGCTAACTTGACGGGAGCGATTTTCGAAGGAGCAAATATGACTCGTGTGCAATTGCAAGGCGCGATATATGAAGTAGGGGCGTTTGATAATGCCCTTAATGTGTAATTTTTATATGGCTAAGCGCTCCAACACGATGGCTCCAGATTTGGTAATTCTTGGCATTGGCAACCCGGGCCCTCGCTATGTAAACACTCGACATAATGTGGGGTTTTGGTTTGTTGACCGATTCGCTCACTTCGAAAAAATTGAGCTACGGCGGCATAAAAATCTGGTGCGTTCTGCTCCTATACAGATAGATGATCATTTAGTGATACTTGCTAAGTCACGAACCTTTGTGAATGTAAGTGGTGATGCCGCAGAATATTTACTTGCCCGCTACCAGATAAAGTTAAGCCAATTATTAGTTGTATATGACGATATCCACTTACCAGTCGGTCGCATCAGATTAAGGACTCAAGGTAGTGCCGGGGGTCATAATGGCATACGATCAATCATAGGCGCGGTTCATTCTCAAGATTTTCCTCGAATTAGGATTGGGGTCGGTTCTCCAGGATCAGGAGTTGATCAAATTGGTTATGTGCTAGGTGTTCCTGAAGACGATGAAAAAGAACATATTCAAGATGCGATTTCTAACGCTGCTGACTCTGTGAAAGTTATGTTAACTGAGGGGATAGACGTTGCAATGAATAAATTTAATTGAAACGATATTCTGGATTTCTAGCGTCTTATAAACTCATGGTCTCAATTTTGTGAAACAGTTAATTGAAATTATTAGGGTGAGCTCAAAATATAAATGGTTAGTATACGCCTCTGTGGCTGTTGCTACCTATACTACAGTTGCAGACCAAACAGGCACTAATATTGCGATGCCTAGAATTTCTGAAGAGCTCACCTTAGATATTCCTACTGTTCAATGGATTTATTTGCTTTATACGCTATGTATAAGTGCATGTGTTATTCCAATGGGTAAATTGTCTGATGTTTTGGGTAGAAAAAAAGTATATTGCTCAGGAGCCGTGCTGTTTTTGATTGGCTCTGTTGTTGTTTGTTTTTCAGGATACTTCTCAATTTTGTTATTTGGAAAAGCAGTGCAAGGTGTGGGTGCCGCGATGATTCAAGCAAATGGTATGGCATTGATTGTAGAGGCCTTTCCACGGTCGGAAAGAGGAAAAGCCTTAGGATTGTACCTGACTATTATAGGTACTGGTGCTGTTGGTGGTCCTGTTATTGGAGGTTTTTTGGTTGATTTATTTGGGTGGCGCGTTATATATGTCGTTAGTGCGGCGCTGAGTTTCGCAGGGCTGCTTTTGTCTTTGACGGTTCTTAAACAGTTCTCCGCTAATAGAAAAGATGCTTTATTGAATTTTGATTGGCCTGGCGCTGCCCTATCGGCAGGGTTTCTCTCGATTGTTTTAATTTCCTTAACTTTTTCGTATCGAGTCGGGTGGGCTGATTTATATGTACTTCTAGGGTTTTTGTTTTCTTTTGTTTTGTTGGTTGGGTTTTTATACAGAGAAAAAGTGTGTGAAAATCCAATGGTTGATTTATCTCTTTTTCGTCATATTGTTTTTTCGTTAGTTATGACAGCAAGGTTTATGAGTTTTATGGCAGTTGCTTCTTCTTTTTTCCTGATGCCATTCTACTTGATACAAATAATGGAAATGGAGGAATCGTTGGCGGCTCTGATCATGGCGCCTGCCTCTTTAATGATGGCCATAGGAGGCCCCTTAAGCGGTAAGATTTCTGATTCATTTGGTACAAAATGGCCAGCAGTTTTNGGATTACTGTTCACCTGCGGNGCACTNATGACATTTAGCACGTTGAGTGTGCAATCGTCNCCTTTAATCGTAATCATAGGAATGTTTTTTAGTGGTTCTGGGAGTGGAATATTTGGTTCACCTAGCACAAGTACAGTTATGGGCATCGCGGGACAGAGTAGATACGGGGTAGTGACCGCATTGGTAAATATGGCTCGCACAACAGGCAATATGACGGGCCTTTCAATGGGAATTACTTTAGTTGTTTTTTCCATGGGAGTTGCGGGGTATGACGCAGACTTATCAACTATTTCCGAATTAGGCCATGGAACTGAAGCAATTCAGTTGAAATCTGTTTTCACTTTAGGTATGCAAAGGGCTTTTATGGTNGGAGCTTTTATAGCGGGAATTGCTGCCTTGCTCATTGCTTTGAGCCCAATAGAAAATTAGGAAAGATCTCTAAAATTATCTTATATAAAACACTCTAACTTATATTACTAGACCCTGATATAATTTCGGTGAAATGAACGGATTTTTAAGGAGGTTGCCTCATGGCAGGGGAAGAATATTCCTTTACAGTATTCTCAAAAAATNCTTTCTATGCTGAACTAAACGCCCGTCTAGTNGACCTGGCGGACGTGAAGTCGGATTTACGTGTTNTAGATCTTGCTTGTGCTACTGGTGGGGTGACTCGGCTTATATTGGAAAGGATAAGCCGCACAAAGGAAACGGTAGTGATAGCNCTTGATCATTCACAAACAGCACTCAAGACTGCTATGGAAGAATTGAAAGATATATCAAACAATGCGGTGCAGTATGTTCAAGGCGGTGTTGAAAACATTTCGGAAGTTGTTAAAGAATCTGTAGATACGGTCATTTTTTGTAACGCCATTCATTATTTGCCGGATAAAGATGCGGTGATCAGAGACATATCTAGGGCAATAANCCCAGGTGGNAAATTTGCATTCAACACATCCTTCTATGAAGGGGGACAGCATGAAGATTCCGCGGCTTTTTACAATAAATGGATGTTTAAGGCATTTAGGATNTTGCGAAAAGAATATGGGTTGAAGCCAATTAAATCAAATAAAGTTGAATCTCGAAGACAATTATCACCTGAAGAGTATGGTGATCTTTTGAAACGAAACGGCTTTGAAATATCAAAACAGCAAGTGGATACAGTGCAAGTGCCCATTGAAGGATGGCTGGACATAAGTACCTTTTCTGACTTCATTGAAGGTACGATGCCAGGAGTGCCCATGGAAAAGGCAAGTGCTGCTTTACAGGAAGGAATAAAACAAACTTACTCGGAATTGAATGTTACCCACGTACCAAGGAACTGGCTGGATATAGTTGCTGTTAAAGTTTAATGGCCCGGGTTTAATTCAACCTAATCAACACTTGAAATATCCGTCCCAATTAACGTAGAAAATCTGTGTTCTAGGAGTTTATTGTGACCACCGACGCAAATTTGCCGAATGAATATGGTCGCTATGGGGTTTATGGAGGAAGATTTGTTCCTGAGACCTTAATGCCTGCAGTTAATGAACTGGAGAAAGTTTACATAGAATCTAAAAGTGATGAGACTTTTCAGTCAGAATTATCTTCTTTACTTAATACCTTTGTTGGTAGACCCACTGAATTATATTTCGCAAATAACCTGACTCAAAAACTGGGAGGAGCCCAGATCTATGTTAAAAGAGAAGATCTTGCGCATACGGGAGCTCACAAAATTAATAATGCCTTAGGTCAAGGNCTTCTTGCTAAGAGAATGGGCAAACCNCGGATTGTTGCTGAAACAGGTGCAGGGCAGCATGGAGTTGCCACAGCTACGGTATGTGCGAAATTGGGTCTTGAATGTGTGGTGTATATGGGTGAAGAAGATATTCGACGCCAAGCTTTAAATGTATTCAGAATGAAATTGTTGGGAGCTGAAGTTAGATCAGTGGCTTCTGGTAGTAGAACCTTGAAGGATGCTATCAATGAAGCTATAAGAGATTGGGTAACAAATGTGCAAACAACTCATTATTTGATTGGTAGCGTCGTTGGCCCTCATCCATATCCTATGATTGTTCGGGATTATCAAAAAATAATAGGGATGGAAGCTCGTTCCCAAATGCTTTCTATACATGGTCGATTACCTGATTATGCTGTGGCTTGCGTGGGAGGAGGAAGCAATGCAATGGGGCTGTTCTTCGATTTTATAGAAGATGAGAATGTAAAGCTTGTAGGGGTTGAAGCTGGAGGAGATGGTATAGAAACTGGTCGGCATTCATCAACAATAACTGCTGGTTCTATTGGAGTATTACACGGAAGTATGTCATATCTTATACAAGATGATGATGGGCAAGTAATTGAAACGCATAGTATTTCTGCAGGGCTGGATTATCCAGGGGTAGGACCAGAACATAGCTGGCTCAACGATACAGGTAGGGCTGAATATGTCAGTGTGAATGACTCCCAGGCTCTTGAAGGATTCAAGCTTATGTGTGAAACGGAAGGGATAATTCCTGCTCTGGAGCCTGCACATGCTATTTATTATATTTCTCAACTGGCCCCTAGGTTGTCAAAAGAAAAATCCATTCTCTTGGGTTTATCAGGACGGGGAGATAAAGATATGGATACAGTAGCTTCCGCGCTAGGAGTTGAGTCTTAGGAAAAACATGAATACTTTGAGATTCACCTCAAGAAATTCAAAAGCGGTATTCGCCTCTGTATTATGGAGATTGTTTCCAGTTGTGATGGGGCTTCTAGTTTTAACACCGTATGTTGGGGTGTTACTCGATCATCATTATCTAGATAAAGTGCCTTTCCATAGTCATCTTGTCGGAGTTAGTTCTGACCATCAACATTCAGCTCTAACACATGATCATAACGATCTTAATTTAGAATTCAATGTGCCAACTTTTTATAAAGATGGGTTCGCGAGTTTTGGTTTCTGTAGTGACTNCCAACATGTTTATATGAACTTGAGAATNGGNCCCACAGGTTATTTTATTTTAGGTTTGTTTCAGAATTATATTATTCAAAATTTTTATCCTTATCCAGAGTCACCNCCACCGCTGTTTGGAAAATGAAATCATTATTTTTTCCCTGACCATTACAAACAAGTGGGTGAAATATAGAGTGAGGAATTTATTACAATCAATTTTGGGTTTGTGTGCGGTGCTGTCTTTTNTNGGATGCTTGCAGGCTGATGTTTTACACGCGAATGGATCTGTAAAAGTGTACGAGAAACGGNTTATAGGTTCTTATGAAATTGGCCTGGGGACGGTACCCACATCTCCTGCTGTTGGTGTCACNCATTTTGCAATGTACGTCAAAGATTTAAATACTGGATTTATGGTTAACGATGTGGATGTTGTGTTTATGGCAACAGAGAATGATTTTGGAACCGAAATAAATCCCATATCAATGAAGAATAGCCTTTTGGATCCAGATTATTACGAAGTAGATTTAAACTTCGAGGATGAAGGAAATTGGACTGTGCGATTAGTTGTAAATATGGAAGAAGGTTCCCACGAGGCCAATTATCAAGTATTTGTGCGCAAACCGAACCCAATCGTTCCTATTTTAACGGCAGGTGTGTTGTTTTTGTTTTTGGTCATTCTGGGGTTATCTGCAAGGGCGTGGGTTAGAGAATACCGAAAGAAAAAATAGTGCCGGGTGAATTATTTGNAAGGTGTCCAAATTAAGGAAATTAAGGAAATTAAGGAAATTAAGGAAATGAATAAATATGTATTTTTGTTTTTTGCCGTATTTGCGATGGGTCTANTAATTGCTTGTTCGGACGGTAAAAATTCTGTTGCTANAGATATAAAGGAAAATAAAAAANCCAATATTTCGCAGGTTGTCGAACACCAAATTGTTATATCAGGTGGAGAATCAGAAAACGAAACAATTTCAGTTAAACAAGGAGAAGATATTAAGCTGATATTTTCCTCTGATGTGGAAATGGAAGTACATTTACATGGATATGACATAAAGTTGATAGTAGGACATAAGGAAGAATCGATTATGGAATTCACTGCCAATGCAACTGGCAGATTCGCTATCACATCGCATCAGGGATTAGAATCTCAACACGACCATAAATCTCATACGGAACATGCAGCGTTATTTGAATCGGAAACGCTTTTAAAGGGAGACACCTTTATCTTCGAAATAGCGGATGAGCTAAACGAAAGTACTATTGCCTATCACGATCATATGTCGCATGGTAATTCTGGCACTATTAATGTGTCTTCAAAACATAAAGAGAATGAAGTAGTCGAAATAAAAATCAGCGATTCTGGCTTTCATCCTGCTGAAATCATGGTTGGGCCAGGGACTAAGGTTAAATGGATTTCTGAAAAAGAATCTAAAGTGCGAGTTACTAGTGGTGTAATACCTGAAGGTTCACACGATTCCCATGGCCATGCAAAAGGGTCACATGGTGAGTCGAATGATAAGCACGGTGATAAAGGATCCCATGAAGAAAAGACTCTGCTTATTGTAGAAGTACGTCCCTAGTGTCAAAAAGGGAGTAAATCGAGGAAATCAAAAAAGAATATGCGTATAAAACGATCGATAATTTCACTGTTTTTAGCCTTAGTATTAGTACTAGTTACTTTGCCATCTGTTTCGGCGCACGGTTTTGGCGAAAGATATGATTTACCTGTTCCTCTGGATTATTTCGTTGGGGGTTCTGCAGCCACAGTGGCTTTGTCTTTTTTGATCATCGCTTTTTTTATACGTAAGGGCAAAAAAGAATATGAATATCCCCATTTTAATTTAATTTTTAGTTTTTCTGTGTTTCAGGTTTATAAAATTTTTAAATTTATATTGGGCGTACTAGCAGTCTTTTTACTAATTGGGCTCATCATTTCAGGTCTATTCGGAACTGAAGATGCACTTGATAATTTTGCCCCTACTTTTGTTTGGATAATATGGTGGGTCGGAATAGGTTATATTGTGGCCTTGTTGGGTAATGTGTGGTTGATAATAAATCCCTGGTTGGTTATTTTCGGATGGTTTGAAAAATTCAAAGGTTGTTCTCACAAGCCAATATTAAATTGGAAAGATAAATGGGATGCATGGCCAGCGTTAATCATCTTTTTGTCTTTTGCTTGGATAGAAAATGTGTATCCTGGTGCATCTAGCCCCAAAAGTCTTTCTATACTGGTTATTTTATATTCAATAATTACTTTCTCGGGCATGCTGATTTTCGGGAAACATGTATGGCTGAGGAATGGAGATCCTTTCACCGTACTTTTTTCCCTTTTTGCTAGATTCTCTCCAACGGAAATTAGAGTGAACTCTGATGAGGGGCAGAATATGGTTTGCTGTAAATGTAGTTCAAAGTGTGAAAGTTCATCGGATCTTTCAGACTGTGTTGATTGCTATGAATGTTGGGAAATGTCTTCAGAAGAACAAAGGCAGTTTAATATAAGGCCATGGGCTACCGGATTGTGTCGAGGAGAACGAGTTACTCCTGCCCTTGTGGCGTTTCATTTAACAGCGTTAGCTTCGGTAACTTTTGATGGATTTAGTGAAACGCCCATATGGGTAGAAGTACAAACATTACTTTGGCCGGTTGTTGATCCCTTGCCTGGTCCAGCAGTAGCAACTATAAACAGTTTTGGGACATTGGCCTTCCCTTTACTATTTGGTCTTTTATATGTACAGGTTTGTGGAAACGTTTCAAAATTATCAAATGGGGAAATGTCCAAGAACAGTGTGATACTCAGCTTTGTGTTTTCTTTGGTACCAATTGCCCTAGCGTATAACCTATCACATTATCTTTCTTTTCTCTTGATTACTGGACAGCAAATAGTGCCCCTTGTGTCTGATCCACTTGGTGTTGGCTGGAACCTGCTTGGCACTGCTGATTACCGACCTAATATTGCCATTATAAATGCAAGAATTGCTTGGATTGTATCTATTGTTTCGTTGGTTTCGGGGCATGTGGTCTCTGTATATATTGCACATGTCATTTCTCTTCGAAGAACAAGTTCACACAAAATTGCAATAAGAAGCCAATATCCTATGTTAGCGTTGATGGTGTTTTACACGGGGGTTAGTTTGTGGATAATCGCTCAGCCTATAGTTGAGTAAGAAAGCCCCCTTGGGCTCGACCATAATTCAGGGAGAATTTACTATTGGAAGCGTCTAAAAGTTTCGTTCCCTTGCATCGTAACCAGGTAATAATAACTATGGTGTGTGTGATGTTTGCGATGTTTTTGGCTGCCTTGGATCAGACTATTGTTAGTACGGCTACCCCTCAGATAATAGCAGACCTAGGGGGATTTGATAGATACACCTTAATTTCAACAGGTTACCTTTTAGCTTCTACTGTGTCGGCACCAATCGTTGGTAGCTTGTCAGACACATATGGGCGTAAACGATTCTTTTTGGGGGCTATAATCATATTCGTAATCGGTTCGACTTTATGTGGTTTAAGCTCTGGTATAAATCAGCTTGTTTTATTCAGAGTTCTCCAGGGAGTGGGTGGAGGCGTCATAATGGCAATTACATTTATTTCAATTGCTGATTTGTTTCCACCGTCTGATAGAGGTAAATATATGGGATTAGTTGCTGCGTGTTATGGGTTGTCTTCTGTCATTGGGCCTACTCTCGGAGGTTATATAACAGATTCTTTTTCTTGGCATTGGATTTTTTTTGTGAACATTCCTCTTTCAATTCCGGTTTTATTGTTGTTGTATAGGTATTTTCCCCAAAAATCTATCGCATCAGATGAAATCAATAATGCCAACGGACCAGCAGATTGGAAAGGTATGGCTTTGTTAATAGTGGGAATCACTTTTATTGTTGTTGGTCTATCCATGGTTGAAAGTCAGAGCACTAAATTTCTTTTTGCGGGGGGAGGAATTACGTTTGCAGGAATAGTTTTGATGTGTGTTTTTGTTCAGGTAGAAAGGGATGCCAATAACCCCATTTTGCCCTTAAGTATTTTTAGGATTCGCATGGTTTCGGTGTCGCTACTCCTGACACTTTTAACAGGATTCGCTATGTTTGGTGCCATTATTTTCGTGCCGCTTTATTTTCAAGGAGTTTTAGGTCTATCTGCTACAAATAGTGGTACTTTCTTAACTCCTATGATGCTTGGGGTGGTAGTTGGTGCTGGTGTTTCTGGACAAATTTTATCTAGAACTGGTGGGCAGTTCAGGCTTCAATTTATTTTGGGTGTAACCATAATGTCTATAGGGACTTTTTTGTTTGTGATGTTAGATGAGACATCTTCATATGTAATGTCAATAGCATTTATAGTGCTATTGGGGTTTGGTTTGGGCTCTACATTTCCAACACTAACCGTTTCTGTACAAAACTTTACCCCGTCGACTTTGATTGGTGTGGCTACTAGCTTAACTCAGTTCGCCAGATCTGTAGGTGGGTTATTAGGATTGTCAGTATTGGGAATGGTTTTAACACATAGGTTTAGCACGCGATTTGAAGATAAGATTTCAGGAACAAATCTGCCGATGGGGGAAGAGGTAATAGAGAATATAAAAAATGATCCAAAGGTTTTAGTTGATTCAGAAAGCCAAAATATTATTACGGAATTGGCATCAGGGTTAAGCTTTGAACAGGTGGAGGAATTGTTAAATTTATTGAAAAAAGTTTTAAATGGAGCTATAGGGGATGTATTCATCGTAACACTCGTAGTTCTGATATTATCGTTAGGAATATCTGTTGCATTAAATCAAAAGGGATTTGTCAGATAATAAAATCAGCAAAAGGGGTTTTTAATGTCCAATAATGAACCTGAGAATATTACACAATACGAGTGTCCCAAGTGTGAAAATAAGGGATATGAGACCGGGACAATTAGAACGACGGGTGGAGGGTTTTCGCGGTTTTTCGATGTTCAAAATCAGGTGTTTTCACATTTAACTTGTGACAATTGTGGATATACTGAATTTTTTAAACGTAGGGGTGGAAAGTTTGGAAACATACTTGATATGTTCACAGGTTGATTTTGATAGAAAATTTTATGGGATTTCAATAATTAGTTATTACGGATTTAGTTATGGATAATAAAAAAATAACCATTTTGGGTGGTGGGAATACAGCTTTTTCTGTGGCGGCCAGACTGAGTCATATAGGCATGTCAGTGTGTTTGCTGGAGCACCCTGATTTTGCGGAAACAATTAGTACTATCGAGCGTACTAAAACGATCACGCTCGAAGGTGTAATGGAAACAGGCCCAGTTGCCATAGATAAAGTCACTCTTGATCCGAGAGAAGCATTGGATTTTGCTGATCTGTTGCTTTTAATCGTTCCTGCTTATGCTCATCGTCCATTTGCTCAATTTTGTTCACCTCACCTCAAGCCCAGTCATACCGTTGTGATTATGCCTGGCACGATGGGAGCTTTGGAATGGAATGAAATTTCTAAGGAGTTTGGAGTATCTGGAGTCACGGTTGCTGAAGTTGATACAGCCCCTTATGTTTGTCGTAAAACATCCGATTCTAGTGCAGTCATTTGGGGTGAGGTGTCGACTTTAGGTTTAGGTGTGCTTCCTTCTACTGAAGGTAACCAAGTAAGTGCAATGTTACGGCCATTATTCTCAAATATAAGCATTTATGACGATGTTGTAGCTTGTGGGTTGTCTGCCATGAATCCCGTCGTACATCCTGCTGGTGTTTTGATGAATGCGGGACGAGTGGAGTATTCAAGGGGAGAATTCTATTTTTATGAGGAAGGAGTTTCTGCGTCGGTAGCGAAAGTTATAGAAACAGTTGATGAAGAAAGGCGGTCAATTGGGAAGGCATTAGGGTATGAATTAATGCCTGTGGGAGAAGCCTTTCACGTGGCGGGATTTGGTCCGAGTGGGAATATTTGGGAAGCTATAAATGGTAGCCATATGCTGACCAGATTAAAAGCCCCTGGCACCTTGGAAAGCAGGTGGTTGACTGAAGATATTCCTTACGGCATAGCTGTGTGGAGTAAACTTGCCAATCAATATAACATACAAACACCAGTTATTGATTCGTTAGTTTCCTTAGGGAGTGTGGTTATGGGTATGGACGGTTGGAAAGAAGGAAGAGAGTTATCAGATTTAGGGATTGATAGGATGTCAAAATCTAAGCTTAAAGATTTTTTGAAAACGGGAAACATTTCGTGAAAAATAAATGCAAATTTGTAGTAGTTTAGTTTGACCACCTACTCATTTGAGCAGTATAATCACAGGGCATTTTCACAGTAATTTGAGTTGAAACTGATCCATCAAACCATAACTGGTAAATTAATACGGGGTCTACATTATCTGGCATGAAAATTTGATTTCTGATGATATTGACATAACTCACCAGTTAGATGCAGAAAATCAAAACCTGCATCATAGTTCAGATGATTCTATGAAAGAAGCTTGTGGGGTCGTTGGCGTCTACGCAAGAGGTGAGGAAGCTGCTCGAGCTACTTTTTTTGGATTATATGCGTTACAGCATCGTGGTCAAGAAAGTGCGGGTATTGCAGCCAGCGATGGTAGAAGCATTCGCGTTCATACTGAGATGGGATTGGTGGGTCAAGCGTTTCAGGAATACGATTTATCTAGGTTGCCTGGATATATATCAATTGGACATACTCGTTATTCAACTACTGGGTCATCTAATATCAGTAATGCTCAGCCTATAATATCGGAAGGACCTGAGGTGGAAATTGCCTTAGGGCATAATGGCAACGTCATTAATGCGGTGGATTTGAAAAATGAAATGAGCCAATGGGGGCTTAATTTTAATTCGTCTGCTGATTCAGAAATAATAGCTCATTTAGTAAGTAATGCTCCGGTTACGGAATGGTCCGACAGGTGTGCTTATGTGATGAGGAAATTACAAGGCGCGTATTCTCTTGTGATTATGACAAAAGATAAGCTTTTTGGTGTGAGAGATCCTTTGGGAGTTCGGCCTCTTTGTGTGGGTAAGGTTAACGGTGGTTGGGTAGTAGCTTCGGAGTCGTGTGCTCTCGATCATATTGGAGCTGAATTTGTGAGAGAGGTTGAACCGGGAGAGGCGATACAGATTGATGACGATGGTCTTAAGACTTTGTATAAGAAAAAGGTTGAAGGCCAACTAGGTACATGCATATTTGAGAATATATATTTTGCGAGACCTGATAGTCTGCTTGATGGTCAGTTGGTTTATAGTTCTCGTATGGCTATGGGGGCTGAGTTGGCGAAGGAATTTCCTGTTAATGCCGATGTTGTAATTGGGGTTCCTGATTCCGCTACGGCAGCAGCTGTTGGTTATTCTCAACAATCAGGTATTCCCTTTACGGAAGGCCTTGTGAAAAATCGTTATGTTGGTCGTACGTTCATATTGCCTGACCAAAGGCTCCGAGAGTTAGGCGTACGGCGAAAATTAAATTTGCTCCCTCAAATATTAGAAGGAAAAAAGGTTGTTGTTGTTGATGACAGCATTGTTAGAGGAACGACAACCCCTCACGTTGTAAGTTTGCTGCGTAAGGGTGGAGCGACTGAAGTACACCTTAGAATTTGCGCTCCTCCAATAGTTTCCCCTTGCCATTTTGGCGTTGATATGGCTACTAAAGATGAGCTTATCGCAGGAAGCAGATCAGTGGAGGAAATAAAGCAATTCGTTGGGGCAGATTCACTGGGCTTTTTGAGTAACGAAGGGTTGCTCAAGGCGGTTTCTGGCCAGAAAGAGAGGTATTGTATGGGCTGTTTTACTGGAAATTATCCTATTCCGGTTCAGCTTGAGATGGACAAGCTCGTATTAGAAGCATAAGTATAAATTTAGGCTTATCTGTTGGATAAAAACCCTATATCACTTGGAATAATGGCTTCTCATGGAGGTACTAACCTACAGGCAATCATGGATGCGTGTGCTCAAGGGGTTCTGAATGCTGAAGTTAAGTTAGTTATAAGTAATAATTCCGGCTCAAGAGCCTTATCAAGAGCTAGGGCAGGTAATATTCCAGCTCTACATCTTAGTAGTATTACCCACCCTAGGTTTGAGGACTTGGATTTAGAAACCAAAAACATGTTTCTTTTACGAGGGGTGAATTATGTAGTTTTAGCTGGGTATATGAAAAAAGTGGGACCGGCACTTTTGCAGGCTTTTTCCGGAAGGATATTGAACAGCCACCCTTCACTTCTACCTAAATATGGGGGTCGAGGCATGTATGGCGATAAGGTTCATGAAGCGGTAATTAGAAACGGAGAATCTGAAACAGGGGTCACTATACACGTCGTAGACGGGGAATATGATAGTGGGCGGATTATACTTCAAGATAGAGTTCCTGTATTGCAAACAGATACGATCGATGATCTTCGTCAAAGGGTACAGAAGGTTGAACGTGCCTTATGGATAAATGTTTTAAGGGGTTTTTGTGATGAGTAAAAAATTTATGTGTGAAATTACAAGTAAATGTTGTCTTTGTTCTTCACATTCTAGTATTTTCATAGCTAGGATTTAAATTATGCGGAAAGGTACCTATCAATCTGCAGGCGTCAATCTTGAAGCTTCAGAGCAAGTCAAAATCGGAATAAAAAAATTAGCTGTAAATACGTACGGTCCTGACGTATTAGGTGGTGTGGGTGGATTTGGTGCTATGTATAAAATCGCCGGATATGAAAAGCCGGTTCTAGTTTCTAGCACTGATCCAGTAGGAACCAAATTAATGGTTGCCGGAATGGCTGGAGATTATTCCAAGATTGGAATAGATCTGGTTAATGCTTGCATTAATGATGTAATTGTAGTTGGGGCATCGCCGTTATTTTTTTTGGATTACATCGCTACATCTACTATGGATCCCGAAATTGTTGAAACTGTTATTGCTGGAATTGTTGAAGCGTGCAGTGAAGTGAATTGCGCTTTGATCGGTGGTGAGACTTCGGAAATGCCAGGGGTGTTTACAAGGGACAACTTCGATATATCAGGATTTGTAGTTGGTATAGTTGAGGAAGAGCATATGCTACGCCCACATGATAATATTCAGGCGGGGGATGTAATAATTGGATTGCCTTCTAATGGATTACATACAAATGGCTATTCTTTAGTTAGACATGTTTTTCAACTGGATGAAAATCCTCAATCATTGTTTGATCATATTCCAGAACTAGGTACTACTCTGGCTCAAGCTTTGTTAAAACCTCATCCATCTTACTATGATGCTCTCAAACCTGTGTTTTGTTTTTCCAAAGGTATTGCACATATAACCGGCGGAGGAATATATGAAAATTTACCTAGAGTTCTTCCAAAAACCTTAGGTGCTGTGTTTGATTCTAGTGCTTGGGACAAACCAAATATTTTTGACTATATAGAAAGAATTGGGAATATAGAGACTGAAGAAATGTATAGGGTTTTCAATATGGGATTGGGCATGGTCATAATGTGTGATCCTGCTAAAGTTGAACCTATGTTGTCACTTATACCGGATTCTGTTGTTGTGGGGGAGATAGTCAGCGGATTTTGTGAATCGCAGAGAATAACCATCCTGAATAAATGAAAATAAGGGATTGCTGAGAGTGAGGTTTATTTAATGAAAGCGCTTCTTAGTGTTTATGATAAAAAGGGAATCGTTGAATTCGGACAAATTTTGTCGAATGCAGGATATGGACTTGTAAGTACTGGAGGTACTTTTCGGGAATTGGATTCTAACAATATAGGTGTTACGCAAGTTTCGGAGTTGACAGGGTCTCCTGAAATACTCGATGGAAGAGTTAAGACGCTGCATCCAATGATTCATGGAGGTATTCTGGCCAGACGAGATATTTGTGGTCATATTTCTGAATTGCGAGAAAATAACATTCAAGAAATTGATGTGGTTGTTGTGAATTTATATCCGTTTGTAGATACTGTATCTAATCCTGATGTGGACCTTTCAGATGCCCTTGAGAATATTGATATCGGAGGGCCGACAATGATTAGGTCAGCCGCAAAAAATTTCAGAGATGTCATTATTATTGTGGATCCGTCAGATTATGAGTGGATTGGAACCCGTATTTCTCAAGGAGATGTATTAAGTGAACTAGAGAAAAAAAAGTTGGCCCAAAAAGCATTTCAGCATGTCGCTAACTACGACACTGCGATTTCAAATTGGTTGAGAACCGATTCGTTATTATCAGAAAAAATAATTACTGCTGGCTATGAAAAAATATCGGATCTTAGATATGGGGAAAACCCACACCAAAAAGCGGCAGTTTATAAGGGGTCTTTATCGTCTGGAGGGGTTGTTGAGGCATTGCAATTACATGGATTGCCAATGTCATATACCAACTTTTTGGATGCAGATGCAGCCTGGAATACTGTTTCCGATTTCAATTCTCAAGCATGTGTGATTGTAAAACACACCAATCCTTGTGGTATTTCTGTGAATAAAGATCAAGTTACAGCTTATGAAAATGCCTTTTCTGGAGATACAGTATCTGCTTATGGAGGAATAGTTGGCTTTAATAGAGAGCTGGGTGTTGAAACTGCTACGGCGATGAAAGGGGTTTTATTCGATATAATCATTGCCCCCTCTTTTGAGCGGGAAGCATTGAAAATATTAACTCGTAGAAAACGTACAAGAATTTTGCAAGTGTCTCCAGCAGTAGGTCCGACGAGTGATGTTATGTTTAAAACTGTGTCTGGTGGAGCACTAATTCAAACCTTAGACGGTAGAGATGAAGATCAATCTTCTTGGAAAGTGGTCAGTAAAAGGTCTCCGTCAGATTTAGAATGGAATGACATGGTTTTTGCTTGGCAATGTGTAAGGCATATAAAGTCTAATACTATAGTTTTAGCCAAAGACGGAACATTAGTTGGTATGGGTGCGGGACAGCCCAATAGAGTGGTTAGTGTTCATTTAGCTCTGAGGATTGCTGGCGATTCCTCTAAGGGTTCAGCATTAGCTTCCGATGCTTTTATGCCTTTTGCTGACAACATTGACATGGCTGCTGCTGGTGGTATCACGTCGGTTATACAGCCGGGAGGATCAATTCGAGATTCTGAGGTAATAGAAGCTGCCAATAAGTATGGCATGAGTGTAGTGTTTACTGGAATGAGGCACTTTAATCATTAGACTCATTGGGTTGTTCTAATAAGGGAAAAAGGGTTTCTAATGAAACTGGACATTGTGATTCCAGTATTGAATGAGGAAAGAGGCTTATCTCGTTCTATTGATGCAATTATCAAATATTGTGATGAGAATTTACCCTCATGGAATTATAGAGTGGTGATAGCAGATAATGGTTCCACCGATGGAACGCCTGAAATCGGAGAATTCTTAGCTGTAGAACATCAGGTAGTTTCCTATGTTCGTATACACCAAAAAGGAAGAGGGAGAGCTCTCAAGCAGGTTTGGTCGGTTTCTAAATCTGATATCGTCGCTTATATGGATGTGGACTTATCAACTGATCTAGAAGCTTTACCTCGTGCTTTGTATCAAGTCACTGAAAGAAAAATGGATATATGTGTAGGGTCTAGATTATTATCTAAATCCATAGTGGAAAACAGATCTTTTTACCGAGGTTTTATTTCAAGATGTTACAGCTTACTTTTCAGGTTGTTGTTTTTTGTCTCTTTTAGAGATGCGCAGTGTGGATTTAAAGTAGTTTTAAAGTCTTCTCTAGATGATGTTCTTGAACATGTCAGAGATTCTGGTTGGTTCTTTGACACAGAGTTATTGATATTATTTGAGAAAAGTGGATTTAAAGTCTCTGAAATACCAGTGGTTTGGGTGGATGACCCTAATTCAAAGGTCAATGTTATGAAAACAGCTTGGGGGGATCTTAAGGGCCTTTTTCGTCTAAGATTTGGAGGACTGTCAGTGTGTAAAAAAATCATTTCAAATCGGAGTCTAACTTAATTGGGGATACTGTATGACTAATGTTTTGCTGGTTGTGGATATGGTAGTCGGTTTTTTGGAGCCGGGGTTTAATTTATATTGTGGAGAAAAAGCTAGAGATATAATTCCAAAAGTGCAAACACTAATTAGTGAACAGATTAATTTAGGCAGTGAAGTTATATTTCTTAATGATAATCACCTTCCTGATGATTTGGAGTTTGATATGTTTCCGGTTCATTGTGTAGTTGGAACAAAGGAGACGTTGGTGATTCCAGAGTTAAGAGCATATGCAAATAATATTATTCCAAAAACTAGGTATAGCGGTTTTTACGGCACGGTACTTGAACAGAGATTAAAGATTTTAAGACCAGATAAAATCATTATATGCGGCGTATGTACAGACATATGTGTTATGCATACTACGGCAGATGCACGAAACAGAGACTATAAAGTAGAGATTAAGGAGAGTACTGTGGCCTCTTTTGATGAGCGTGCACATGAAGTTGCATTGGAACATATGGAAAAGATTTTAGGCGCGGAGATCATACGTGATTTATAATTGGTGGCAAAGTGCTAAATCTATTTAAATGGCATTTAGAGAGATAAGATAATGACTAGTCCACAATTTGAAATTCGACCTTCCTTGATAAAAGGAGAGCCTGCAGATGCGTATCTCCATTGGACAAAAGAGGTAATGCGGCTTGAGTCCTTGAATCCTGTAGTTACCATGGATTTTTATGCTTCTAATGACGGTGTGTTGTGCGGTGTTGAAGAAGTGAAAGCATTACTTAAAAGTGTTCTACCTCAAAATGATTCTGAAAGTTCTGTCGAAACTCTTGAAAGTGAGGTTCAGGTGTGGGCTCTTCAAGAGGGGGAAGGTTTCGTTGCTGGAGAACCTCTTCTTAGGGTAGTTGCCAGATACTCTGCTTTCAGCTTATATGAGACTAGTATTTGCGGTGTTCTCGCGTCCTGCATTGGATGGGCCACAGCTGCCCGGCAGTGTGTTAGAGCGGCTGGAGATATAACGGTTATTGGTTATGGGGCTCGACATATACATCCTAATGTTGCGCATATTTTGGATTATGCTTCAGTCGTCGGAGGGTGTTCTTCAGCCTCTACTGTAATGGGTTCAAGGCAAGCTGGACGAAACCCCCTGGGGAATATGCCTCACAGCCTGCCGCTCATATTCGGGGATACTGTATCTGCGGCGCAGGCATTTGATAAACATATAAGTATGGAAGTTCAGAGAATTGTACTGGTTGATACCTTTAAAGATGAAATTGAGGAAGCAATGAACGTCGCTCAAGTTATGCGTGACCGTTTAAGAGGAGTAAGAATAGATACTCCTAAAGAAAGAGGAGGTGTTACTCCGATGATGGTTAAAGAAATGAGAGCTAAGCTAGACTACATGAATTTTCGTCATGTTGAAATTTATGTAAGTGGAGGATTGAATCCAAATAGAATTTCTGAATTTAGAGAAAATTCCAGTCCAGTTAATGGGTATCTTGTTGGGAGTTATATATCTGGGGCTTCACCTAATGACGTTACTGCTGATATATTGGAAATAGAGGGTAGGCCTGTTGCGAAAAGAGGTAGGTTGCCTGGAAAACTGGATGGTCCAAGATTGGATAGAATCATTTAATCACGTCTCTAGTGAATTGAATTACGACAGCTTTTCCTGTATTTGTGTGTTTAGCCCATTCTGAAACTCTATGGCCGACAATCCAGCAAATGCCTTGATTTGAAACAACTATAGGTATCTGATCACGTAAGTTTCTAGGTATTTTTTCGTCGACCATGAAATCTTGAATTTTTTTGGAATGTTTCATTCCTACGGGTTGAAAACGGTCACCGTTCATTCTATTTCTTACATATAGTTTGTCTCCGATTGCTGCTTCACTCAAGTGGGCTATCAATGCGGTTGGTCTAGGTAGGATTCCATCGGGTTTTATTGTGGATATGTTCGTTTTGATTTGCCAGCCATTTATTTTGGTTAGTCCGGGAATAGCGATTTCAGTTTTATCTACAGCGGATTCGGAAGATGAATGCTTATTTTTTTTGAATAAGAAGATATTTCCATACTGTTTTTTTACTAAAATAGACCTTGGCAAAGTTAATGTTTTTCCTGAAGGTCCCAGTATCAGTGAAGTAAAGGATTTTGTGTGAGACATGGAAATATCAGGAGGGTTTTCTGAAATAATGTGGACTGCACGTTTTAATATCCGGTGATGTATAGACATGTGCTCAGTAGTTAGCCTGTGAGTATTAATTCTGACCATGTTTTTTGAGACGCACACTTCTGAATCCCATATTTCCTCTGATATTCGTTCGATTAATTCATCATCTGATATTGCTGCTTCTGACAGCCGTGCAATAGCTTCATGTAAGGAGGGGTTAGCTTCCATAAGAGTTGGGATGACGTTTAATCTGAGATTATTTCTGGTATATTCGCTTTTCAGATTTGTTGAATCTGTAACAAAGGTAATTTCATTTGTGGCACAGTATTCTTCGATTTCACATTTAAGATGATCTAGCAAGGGACGGAACAATGTAATCTTTTGTCCTTCTATTGATAAGCTAGATAAAGCTTGCATGCCTCGTAACCCTTTTAACCCTGTTCCCCTGATGATATGCATAAGTATTGTTTCAGTCTGGTCATTTGAATTGTGACCTAGGCAAATTGCTGAGGCCCTGTATTTTAGGCATGTCTGTGAAAGGAACTTTAACCTTTCGATTCTTGCAATCGTCTCAATGGATTTTTTTGTTTCTATTGATAATTGAGGAATGTTAATTGACGCTATTTCGTAAGCAATGTTAAGTTGAGCAAAAGTGTTAGTGACAAAAATTTGATCTGAATCGGATGCTTTGCCTCGTATATTGTGGTTCATATGCGCCCCGACAATGGTAAGATCGAATTCATCAGAAATTTGATTCAGTATATGTAGCATCGCCATTGAGTCAGATCCCCCGGAGACGGCAACCACTAAAGTGGTGCTCTTTAATCCTGATATCCCAATGAGTTTTTTAACTTTATTAATCACGGTTTATTATCGGTGTTCAAAATTTATCTTAATCATGTAATGTCAAGGTGGGAAGTTTCACTGATATTAATGATTGATTTCTTGTCTTGTTCAATTCGCACTGTCGTCAAAGATCCTAATTCAATCTTGAATTTTTCATAGTTGTTAGAGTGTATGCCGGCTATATTGCATAAAATACCTTGTATTGGGAATAGATGTGACACAGCCAAAATATGTTCATTCCTATGGTATTCAGACAGTGATAATACTGAATCCCATGTTCTTTCATGAACTTCTCCCATTGTGTCACCACCAGGTGGTCTGGCGGTACTAGGATCTGAATCCCATTTTTGCATGTATTCGGGATATTTGATTCTCATTTCATCCATTTTGATACCTTCCATCTCACCAGAATCCATTTCTCGAAGCCCATCAAGTTCGATTGCTGGGATTCCGGTTTCCTCAGTAACGTATGAAGCGGTTTGAGTCGTACGAAGAAATGGGCTACAGTAAATGGCGCTGATTGAAAGTTGCGCGATTCTTTTAGCAGCTTTAATTGATTGTTGAATGCCAATTTTTGTAAGGGGAACAGTGTTTGTTCCTAAAACTAGACTGTCTCGGTTGGCGCGCGTTTCACCATGCCTAAGTAATGTTAGCTTCAAAGTTATCTTCTGTGATGGGGAATTTTTCTGGTGATCCATCTGAAATTGATTCTGGCTTTTTTGTGATCAAGATAGACTCAATTCGAAATCTGTCCATCTCGACAATCTTAAAAGAAAGATTTTGAAATTCAAATTCTTGTCCAACTTCAGGTATTTCACCTAATTGGGCCAGTACAAATCCTGCTATTGTTTCATACCCGCCGGCAGGTAATTCTAGTTCCATTTCATCATTTGCTTCACTTATGTCCATTCCTCCTTCGATTTGAAAAACATTCGGGCGAATGTTTTCATATTCTTCCTCAGGAGATTTTCCTTCTTCTCCAACTCTACCAACAATTGACTCTGTCAATCGTTTTAAAGTTACAAGGCCAGCAACACCTCCGTATTCATCAAGGCAGATCGCTAATTGATTTCCACTATTTCTCAATTCTTCAAACAGTTCAGAAGCTAATTTCGTCTCAGGTACAAAATAGGCATCTCTTATCGTATCTGATATTGGATCTTGTAAATCCATCCTCTTTGATGAAAGGATTCGTAGGATATCTTTGGCAGAGATTAATCCGATAATGTTGTCACTAGAATCTTTATGCACGGGGAACCGTGTGTGAGAGTGAATAGAATATATTTCTAGGAAATGTTCTAATGTTGATGCTTTATTAATGCTAATGATTTCTGTTCGGGGAGTCATGACTTCTTTAGCTTGCCTGTCACTAAACCTAAATACATTTTCAAGCATTTCCGCTTCAGCCGGTTCCACAGTTCCACCAGCCTCACCAAGGTCTATCATTGATAGGATTTCCCCTTCTGTTACAACTTCATCTTGGTTTTCGTCGTTGCCTATTAATGATTGAGTAGTATTTGATAACCATTGAAGGAATAGGACGACTGGATATAGACAGAACTCCATAATTTTTAGTGGTTTTGCATAAAGAAAAGAAATTCTTTCAGACTTTCTTACAGCGACGCTTTTAGGAATAATTTCTCCGAATACTAGAAGTAAGGCTGTACCTATAACAGTAGCAACAAAGATGGAGGTTGCTCCTTCCCCAAATATTGACACTGATAACGCAGTAATAACTGCAGTAAAGGCAACGTTAACCAAGTTGTTTCCCAAGAGAATCGTGGCTAAAAGCCTCTCAACGTTAGAAATCATGTTTGATATAAGCTCTGCGCCGGGTACTTTGGAATTTACCAAATATGATAGTCTGCTGCGTTGGAAGGAGAGAAAAGCAGCTTCAGAACTAGAGAAAAAAGCCGACAAAAAAAGAAATAACCCTATTAGGATCAAACTTCCAACTATATCTGCCGTCAATTACTACCTCCCGTATATGGGGATAGACACTTCACATTTCACTCATGTAAAGGTATTTTAGCATCCATATTAAGGGCACGCCATTTGTTGTCAATTAATTGCTGAAAGCTAGTTGTTATTTCTGTTTGTCCAAGCTTCACACGTGACTTTTTGTATAAGGTGTATGTTGAAACCTTTCCTGAGTAGGTGATTGGTAAGTTTTTTATTAAATTGGTCTTTTGATAGATGGCGAATTGATCTAGATTTCTTGTGTGTTGCCTTTATGATATTTTGTTCGTCGCTTATTGATTGGGTGGCAGCAGTTGATATTTCTCGATTAATACCTTTTTCCATAAGTTCCCGCTTTATTAGGAAAATACTTTTTGGATTGGAATTTGAGCGACTTTCAACCCATAGGGTGGCAAATTGATGATCATTTAAAAGGTTGTTTTCATAGCATCTAGTGATGGTAGTTTCTACAACCTTGGATTGAAAGTTACTTTTCAGAAGCTTTGTCCTAGTTTCATGTTCTGTTCGAGGTCGATAAGATATGTATTTAATTGCCTCTAGAAAAGCCCTTTCCGTAGTTTTATTTGGATCATAAGAAGTAGTCATTTATTCTGTGACGCCATCAGCAGGTATTATCACATCTTCTAATGGTTCGGGATTCGTTGCCGCTCGTACAAGATCCTCAATCTCATCTGTTAGGACTGGATTTGATTTTAGAAAAGTTTTAGCGTTTTCTCTTCCGCGTCCAATTTGTATTTCCCCAAAGGAATAAAAAGCACCGCTCTTTTTTACAATTTGATGCGCTACAGAAAGATCAAGAAGGTCTCCTTCGCGGCTGATTCCTTCATTGAACATGATGTCAAATTCGGCTGTTCTAAATGGAGCGGCAACTTTGTTTTTTACTACGCGGGCTCTGACTTTGCTTCCCACGATGTCAGTTCCTTGCTTTAAGGACTCTATTTTTCTCAAATCAATTCTTACCGA
This sequence comes from Chloroflexota bacterium, assembly GCA_002717465.1. Taxonomy (GTDB): domain Bacteria; phylum Chloroflexota; class Dehalococcoidia; order Lucifugimonadales; family UBA826. The sequence continues at coordinate 3,033 of PBDQ01000026.1, read as the reverse complement.
GCTGTAAAATTTTAATGCCTTACCTCCAGGAGTTGTTTCTGGGCTGCCCCAGAAGACCCCAACTTTTTCACGAATTTGATTTATGAAGATTACAGCTGTATTTGATTTACTTATTGAGGCGGTTAGTTTTCGTAAAGCTTGGGACATTAGTCGTGCTTGAAGACCGATATGCGAATCACCCATGTCCCCTTCGAGTTCTGCTTTAGGAACCATTGCGGCCACGCTGTCAATAACTACTATATCCACGGCACTGCTCTTGACTAAGTATTCTGCAATTTCTAAAGCTTGTTCAGCAGTGTCTGGTTGCGAAACCAATAAATTTTCCACATCTACTCCACATCTTGCAGCGTATCCCGGATCTAAGGCATGTTCAGCATCAATATATGCAGCTGTACCTTCATTACGTTGTGCATCTGCCATCACGTGATATGTAAGTGTGGACTTTCCAGATGACTCAGCTCCATAAATTTCAGTGACTCGACCTTTAGGAATACCACCGATTCCAAGAGCAAAGTCTAAAGAGGGGGAGCCGGTTGATATTGTGTCAACCTTGACGTCTTGAGAATCTCCAAGCTTCATCAAAGTGCCTTTACCAAAGTGTTTGTCAATTTGGTCAATGGCTAGTTCAAGGGCTTTTACTTTCTCTATATTTGGCATGTTATTCTCCTTGAAATTACGAAAAACTTAAATAATTATGATTTTAATATCAGTTGGATTTTCAAAAAGAATAGCATTAAAATGTGCCTATGTAAACACATATGTTCTAAATTATTACCCGACTTAGTTTATGTCTTAGTAGTATTTTGAAGAATGACTAGAGCAGAGCTTCTTTTAAGGTTTTTCCTATACTTCCAGGACTTGGAATGATTGAAACCCCAGCGGAGGCTAAGGCTTTGACTTTTTCCGACGCTTTCCCTGCAGATCCTGTGATTATTGCTCCTGCATGGCCCATTCGTTTGCCAGGAGGGGCACTTTGTCCGACGATAAGAGCCGCGATAGGTTTACTAAAATGATGCTTGATATATTCGGCAGCCTCTTGTTCTTTGGATCCGCCGATTTCACCGATCAGAACGACACTGTCGGTTTCAGGGTCTTGTTCGAACTTACTGAGAATATCTACGAAAGTGACTCCTGAGACAGGGTCGCCGCCTATTCCAACACAGGTCGATTGTCCGATAGATAGGTCAGTTAACTGACTGACCGCTTCATAGGTTAATGTTCCACTTCTAGAAACAACCCCTGTTTTTCCAGGAGTATGAATGTGGCCAGGCATAATACCCATTTTGAAATTTTCACCCGGTGAAATAATTCCGGGACAATTAGGTCCAATTAAAGTCACGTTTTTGTCCTTAATGTAGCGTACGACTTTTATACTGTCCTGTACAGGAATACCTTCCGTGATACACGCTATAACCTCTATCCCGGCGTCTACTGCTTCTACTATAGCGTCTGCTGCGAATGCCGGCGGTACAAAGATAAGAGAAGCATTTGCGTTGGTTTCTTCAATCGCACGGTCAACAGTGTCATAAATTGGAACGTTTTCCATAAAGGTTTGGCCACCTTTACCTGGTGTTACACCAGCTACAAGATTTGCCCCATATTCCGCCGAACGCTGTGCGTGGTAACTACCTTCTTTACCAGTAATTCCTTGGACGAGCAAACGTGTATTCCTATCGACTAAAATACTCATTTAATACTCCATATTTTGGGCTTTGTATTTTGTGTGTACAAATTCATCTTGTTATTTCTTGAATTTTATCTGCGGCTTCGTCTAGTGTTTCGACTAAATTTATGCTCAAACCTGATTTTGAAAGTATTTCTCTTCCTTCCTCTGAATTTGTTCCTAGCATCCTAACTACCATTGGTCGGATAGCCTCAGGCATTTCTTGAGCAGCAAGAACAAAACCTCTAGCAGCGACATCACATCTTAATATGCCGCCAAATAGATTTACCAATACTGCTTTGACACTCTTATCAGTTAATACGATTTTTAAAGCTTTACTGACTTTCTCTTCATCGGCACCACCACCTATATCTAGAAAATTGGCGGGTGCAGCGCCAGCGGCGCTGGTAACGTCCATTGTTGCCATTGCCAAACCAGCTCCATTTACAATACAACCGACGTTTCCATCTAGTTTTACATAATTTATATCGAATAATTTTGCCTCTATTTCAAGAGGATCCTCTTGAGATGGGTCAGCCATATTAGCAATATTTTTTTGTCTAAAAATGGCATCATCGTCAACGTCCAGTTTTGCATCTGCTGCGATAATTTCATCATCGCTTGTTATCACAAGTGGGTTGATTTCTATTAGAGAAGCGTCAGATTGGGTAAAGACCTTGTATAAATTTTGGATGATTCCTGTCATGGGCCGGATGAGAGTTTGAGGGAAATTTAGTTCATATGCGATTTTACGACCGATAAACGGTTGCACTCCGATTATCGGGTCTATGGGAACCTGAATAATTTTTTCTGGCGCGATTTCGGCAATTTCTTCTATGTCCATCCCTCCTGCTTCACTTGCTATAATTACGACTCCCTTAGAGGCTCCATCTATCACCATTCCCAGGTATATTTCTTTGGTGATGCTTAAGGCTTCTTCGATTAACAATGTTCCAACTGGTACTCCGTCAGGGCCTGTTTGAAAAGTGACTAAATGACTACCCAACATTTCTTTGGCTGTGGATTCAGCAGCTCCTGGGCTGTCCACGATCTTGATTCCTCCCCCCTTTCCTCGACCACCGGCATGTACCTGAGCCTTAACTACAACTTTGCCGCCAATATCGAACGCAGCTGTAGCGGCCTCGCTTGTCGTTTTAGCAATATGGCCTTCAGGAACAGGTATACCGGCCTTTTTAAGGATTTGTTTAGTCTGATACTCATGAAGTTTCATTTGGGTTTCCTATGATTTATTTATTTAATTAACAGTGATTCCCTTGAGTGTGAACGTTGTTTGATATGTGTTGCGTAAACTAATCATTTGAAGACATCGTTTGATTATATTGCAGTGGTTATTTCCAGAATTAATAGTA